>JBCAWO010000003.1:0-140592 GCA_038534515.1 Cyanobacteria bacterium J06554_1 | reverse complement strand
TTTTCAAGTCGGAGACTTTTTAGTGAAAAATCCAGATATTGCTGTGATTCATTTGACCCGCGAGAATTTATCGCAGCGATATCTATCACTTGAATCACTCCATCGCCGTAAGATTGTGAGTACTAAAACAGAGGCGCTTTCTCTGGGGAAAATGAAAATTGACGTTGCAGGCATGTTAAAAACGCTTGATACGTTACATCAAGAGAGCGAAGATGAATGTCGTTTGATAGGTAGTTTAAAGGGAAACCCTGTTTTAGAACTCCGCTATGAAGATACATATAGAGATGATCAGACGCTCAGGAAAATGACAAGGCAAGTATTTGAGTTCCTTGATGTTTCTCCCATTGACTATGTTAGTCATCATCGAAAGATTCTATCAAGAAAACTTGAGGATATTGTTGAAAATCATGATGAGTTGCGTGAAGCATTAACGTCTACTCGCTATGCACACTATTTAGATTAAGTCCTACTAATTTCGGAGTTTCCAAAATGATGTCCCAGCTAATTGCTGACCCAATCTTTATTGTCGGTGCTCACCGAAGTGGATCCACACTACTTCGAGTGATGCTTGATCATCATCCCCAAATTTCTCTGCCCCACGAGTTTGAGTTTACAATGCATCTTGTTGGGGATGATGGCGAACCTCCGGAACTTGAGAAATTTTACCAACACTTAGCTTTGAATAGCAGCTTTAGCCGCTCCGGTTTTCATATCGATCGTTCACTACCTTTTGAAGAACTCATCAACAGCTTTCTTGAGCAGCGACGTAATGGTAAGCCAGTCATTGGTATGACTTGTCATGAAAACTTTGAGCGACTTCGTTACTTTTGGCCTGAAGCAAGATATATTCATATTCTTAGAGATCCTCGAGATGTTGCCAATTCTGTTGTACAGATGGGATGGGCAGGTAACGTTTGGGTAGCAGTTAATCGATGGATTGAAGCAGAGCGTACTTGGGACAATCTTTGTAAGAAAATCCCTGAATCTCATCGTATGGAGGTGCGTTTTGAAGCTCTGATGGCTAATCCAAAAAACGAATTGTCAGTGGTGTGCGGCTTTCTTGGCCTTTCTTTCGAAGAGCAGATGCTTTCATATCCATCTACTTCCGACTATGACTTACCAAATGCTAATGCTGCAACACGCTGGCGTAAGAAAATGTCTAAGAGAGACGTGCAGCTAATCGAAGCTCGTGTTGGCAAACTTTGCAGTGCTCGAAATTATTCCTTGAGTGAGTTCTCAACGATCTCACCTGGACTTATTACAAAAACCTGGTTAAACTTTCACAGTCGTTTCACAAGATTTATGCGCAGGTTATTACAGAACCCTAGTATAACTATTAATATGTTACTTGCGCGACGGATGGGTAGATTAAGTCGACTGCAGCATCTGACTCAGCAAAAATATGTGATAAAGAATCAGCAGGTAAAACAAACGCGATATAGTGATTAATTCTCTGTTACTGATGGCTGATGCGTCACTTCTTAAATAACATCTCAATAATATTTGAACTTTATTGTTGTGTGAGTCAAAATTTTCCTGTAACACGCTAATTAATGTGAAGTATTTAATAGGGTAAATATTCTGATAGTAAGTCTATTACAGCTATGTGTTGCTATCCTAATTACCTATGTTCAGATAGAGACTTTTCAAGGTCTATCAGTAGCATCCTTATCCATAACGCATCTTGCCAATAAGAGCTCTATTTATCTAGACCAAATATCTACAAGCTTTTTTAGAAGCATGTCTACGGCTGCTTTAAATCTTGAAAACTCTTAGACTGAATTTCTTCAGTGTGTCTTCCATGTCTTAAAGAAAGACTCTTCAGGGAGTTGTCTGTAACAGTAACTGCCGACAGTGCATTTCGTTAAATAATGCTATCTATTTACGTTGACATGGCTGAGACTGTTTGTGTATCGGCATGGTTACGGTTGCTTGAAATAACAGATACGAGAAATCTTGGTGATTTTTGCGATATATCCGTAACCGCAATCATTCAAGTTTCAGAGATTATACTGGCTATAGTTTTATTATTGCCATGTGCAGTCTTGTTTCTAGAAGTTGCTCTGGCATTCTTGAGCCGTCACCAAAAGTCGAATAAGCTTTCAGAGCCCTTAGATGATAGGTATAAGCGTGTCATTTTGATGCCTGCCCATAATGAGGCTTTAGTGATTGGGACTGCTTTATCAACAGTTCAATCACAAATGTGGCCAACGGATCGCTTAGTTGTTGTTGCTGATAATTGTACTGATAGTACAGCGGCTATAGCTCAGAAAGCTGGTGCAACTGTTATCTTTCGCCATAATGAGCAGCAACGTGGAAAAGGATATGCACTTGATTTTGGACTGCAATATTTGTGCCAAGATCCGCCTGATGTTGTCATCATGGTGGATGCTGATTGTCGGGTTCAGCCAGGTGCAATTGATGCGATCTCGCACACAGTGCAAAAAACTAATTCTCCTGTACAAGCAACATATCTCCTAGAGCAAGGAGAAAATCCTTCTCCTAAGGAGATGATATCTACATTTGCATTTAAGGTTAAAAATCTTGTTCGTCCTCTAGGTATGCACAGACTAGGGTATCCTTGCTTGCTGACTGGAAGTGGGATGGCATTTCCATGGTCTATTATTCAAAAAATGAATTTAGCTAATGACAATATTGTTGAGGATATGAAACTAGGGTTGGACCTTGCTATTGATGGGCATGTACCGACGATGTGCTCTGATGGCATTGTGATCGGAAAGCAGCCCAAGCAGTCTGCTGCCGCCATTGTGCAGCGTACCCGTTGGGAACATGGCCACTTAAAGATTTTGTTTAGCTCTGTTCCCCGTTTACTGTGGGAAGGCCTACAACAAAGACGCCTAGATTTAGTCGCATTAGCGTTAGACGTTAGTATTCCTCCCCTAGCTTTGTTGGTAACGCTTTGGACCATAATTTCAGTATCAGAAACAGGATTAACCTTGTTTACAGGTGGATCATGGTTGCCCCCAGTTATAGTTTATGGAGCGGGTCTTAATTTAATGTTAGCGATTAGCCTTGCGTGGTATGGATTTTCACGCAGTGAGATTCCTGCTAGGAAACTACTGTATATCCCTTTATATGTTCTCTGGAAAGTACCTCTGTATTTTAAGTTTTTGTTGAGCCCTGAGAACAAGTGGGTAAGAACTGAACGCGAACCTTCAGAGCCAGTTGGTGAATCGTCTCAGACGATAGTTTAGCCTATAAATATTAACCCTATTGTCCAGGTTAAGTCTATTGCCACTACTAATTTCACGGATGTGTTGACCAGTTAGACTCGTCAATTGTCTCAATTCAAGTAGTGTCAACTTAAATATCTGTTGTACTCATTTTTGCTACAGCTGCTTCAAAAGCTGCAGTCGCTGATGAGGTTGCTGGGCTACTGAGTAAGGCGGCGGCAATGTGAGGGGCAAAGGTAAAGGTGTTTAGTCCTTGAGTTGCAAGATAAACAATATCTTCTGGTTCGCGAATGCTGGCTGTAAGAATACGGGTTTTACTGTTTACACCGTTTAATGCTTGCTGCATTTTGGTTAAGTTTTCTCGCCCATTGCGTCCTGTATCGTTAATACGTCCTAAGTAGGGAGCTGCGTAGTCTGCGCCCAGCGCGGCTGCGATCAGAATCTGTGGAATTTCGTAGACTACAGTCATGGTTACCCGGATCCCCTCTGCGACTAGCCTGGCCGCAGCCTCGACTCCTGTCTGGGTAATGGGAACTTTAACAACAACTTGCGAGTCAATACTGGCTAATGATTGCCCGGTGGCAATTAGCTGCTGTTTGGTGTTACCCCAAGTCTGTAGCTGAACTTCTTTAGCGCCCAGACTAATCGCTTTTTGGGTTAAATGAGTCAGAGTCGCTATAGTGCAGGGCACCTGCGCACGCTCGAGTAATAGTGGATTTGAGGTTACTCCATAAAATATTCCCGTCGGGAACCAACTTTCCCATTCGCTAGTGTCTGCAGTATCTAGGTAAAAACGTAGGGACACGGATTTAACTCCACTCAACTCCAATCACTGCACAGAGTATTTCACAGTTGAGTTGCGTCGTGAAGAGTTAAGCATGCAATAGGCCAATTTCTTGCAGCATGCTTTTGTGCTTTTGGACGGGAGCTAGGGTATTGGCCAGGACCATACCGCTCGCAGCTACGGCAGGCAGGCCAATGCCTGGAAATGTGGAATCACCACAGCACCATAGATTTTTGATGGGGGTACGCGGTCCAGGGAAAATACCTTGTCCTGCACGGATAGCAGGACCATAGGAGCCATGGTGGCGACGCAAAAACCGCCCATGGGTTAAGGGGGTACCTACTAAGGTGACAGCACAACGCGATCGCACATCGGGAATAATACGCTCTAACGCCCGCCACATCACCTCAGCGCGTTTTTGTTTTAACGCCGCATAGTCAGGACTATAGCGATTTAGCCCGGCCCATGGCGCATAGGGCTCATTCCCCGGGGTGTAGACATGGACCGTATGCTTGCCCGGTGGCGCTAACCCCGGGTCTAGCACCGATGGAATCGATATCAACACCAGGTTTTGCGGTGCGTCTATGCCGCGACCCCAATCATTGACCACAATATAATGACAGGCAAGATCATCAAGACCAGCCGCGTCAATGCCCAGGTGTAGGTGCATAAAGCTGTCACATTCGGGGGTGGCCTGACGCTTTTTGACAAATTTTTGCAGCTTAGGTGACAACCTTGGTAACAGCGTCAGAGTGTCCCAAATTGATGCATTGGAAATGACCGCTTTACTCGCCGTTATCTCTTTGCCATTGCGTAAGCGTACGCCGATCGCGCAATCGCCATCTAACAAAATTTCTTCAATGTGGGCATTTAATCTCAAGTCACCCCCATGGTTTTGCAAACCACGAACTAACGCCGCCACCAAGGCCGCACTCCCCCCCTGGGGATAATCAAGCTGCACCCCTGGGCGATACCAGTCGGCAAACATAAAGGCGACTTCAGCGGCGATGGTCCCTTCAGCGGGCAACCCCGACAACAGAAAGCACAGCATATCTAACCAGTGCCGGGCAAAGTCATCACGCACCACACCATCCATAATGCGGCTAAAGGGACCGGTGAGTTTTGCGACCCGAGGTGTCTGTTTGAGTAACGATGACAAAAAGGGCCCCACTGTTTGCAGCGCGCCCAAGTCAAAACGCATCGCGGCAGGAGGCAGGGCAACAGCAGCTGCGCCCAAGGGCTGCATGATCTGTTGTAGGTGTCGCCATTCCTGGACAGCGTCTGCCCCTCTAAGGTTTTGCAACACCTGACAAAACTGTTCGGCACCAACCGTCGTATCAAAGTCTCCTTCTGGTAAACAACATCCCCAGGTGTCGTAGTTAAGCCAGGTAGCATCTTCACCAATGGCATCTAGAACCTGCCGCAGGGGGTTGGGCGACGGACTACAGGATAGCCCCGAATATAAGGAGGGACCAGAATCGAATAAAAAACCTTCTCGTTCAAACCCATGGGCGGCACCGCCAGCAATACTGTGGCTTTCACACACCACGACGTCATAACCGTAGCGTGCCAGTAATGCTGCGCAGCACAGACCGCCAATGCCGCTGCCGACCACAACTATTTCTGTTTGCCCCATATTGCTCCCGCGCTGCTAGTCAGATCCTGTCTCACTATGACAAATAACGGTGGCAAATAGTAACGCTGATATCAATGCAGAAAATTTTGTTTGAAATTCTGGTTAATAAGCGGGACCGCAACTGTCGCCTCTCGGCACTAGGACGACCGCATGGGGAACGGTGCGAGACTCAAACCCGATCAGCGACTCTCCCTTGTATACTAGCGAGGTGCTTGCACCGGAATCTAGCATGACAGCATTTTGAAATCCGGCCTTCCTAAGAAGTTCTCCTAATCCAACCGAATCTATCTGGGCGTGGGTGGCTCCTACAACAGGCTGCCCCTCTAGATTAATGCCCCAAAAGGCCCTAAACCGATGCTCCTCATAGGCAAACAGGTTTTTGAATGTGGCAGCAGACTGAGGCTCTTGGTCTCGCACCAACCAACCTGCTCCTACAAAAGCATCGGTCACATCGGGCATCTCTGACTGGATACCCTCCAATGTGTTGTGTTTCTCTGGATCAAAAGAGAGAAACTTCACTTCTTGAGGATTCATCAGCACCAAGGGACGATCTTTGAGTTTATAAATATCACCCTCACTACCAGGGATAAACTTCCCCGTGTTTTGACCCATCACTGGGCCAATCATTGTATTGGAATCTAGAAACTCTAGCGAGAAAAATGTCCCATCTACCGCAGCAACTGCTTCAGAGTTAGCCACCAGTTCAGCTAGAGGATAGCGGGTGTCGGCATGGATGGTTTTAGGCTGTCCGCCGCTAATCAACGTCATGGGAATCTCATCAATTTCCACATCTAGACGCTGTACAGGCGCTTGAAAGTTCAACGCTGTTTTAACACCTGGCAACGGTGGACCCCCCCACGCTGACTCAGTTACTTCGGCAAAGCGAGACTCTCCAAAGCGCTCAATGGTTAGTAAGTCCTCTGACTCGCCCGCAAACTTTCCTGAGTCATTACGCATGATCAGGGCTGCCGTGTAACCTGCCGCTGCTGTTGCTTCCACTACGCGTTCGTCGTGGTTACCTTCTGGATAGGTAAAGTAATCAATCGCAATACCTAGCCTTTTCTCAAGGCGCTCCTTCGACTCTTCTAACTCGTAACGCAGGTCGCTGTCTGAAAGGTCTCTCAGGTCACGGGGGTGGGTCACACTGTGGGAGACAATGGTAACCAGCGGATCTTGGGCCATTTCTTCTACCTGTTCCCAATCTACGGTAGAACGACCTACAATTTTGCCATCAACCTTGTCTGTAAAAATAGAAAAGGCGACTGGATAGTTGTAGTACTTGGCTAGGCGATAGACATAGTCATAGTGACCGACATAGCCATCATCAAAGGTTAAGACAACAGGTTTGTCAGGTAGAGGCACCCCAGCCCTCAAATGATTTACCAGTTGATCTAGGCTAATGGGGGTAAGATTTTTCTCTTTGAGGGCTCGAAAATCAGCATTTAAACGCTCAGGGGTAATGTCAAAGAAGACTTCTTTTTCAGCTAGGACATCGTGGTACATCACCACGGGCACCCGAGCTAGCTGAGCCCGCTCATGGACCTGGGGCCATTGGGCTGCCTCTAACTGTGCTGTAATATTGGCGACCCAGTTTGAAACCTGACTCTGACTGCTTTGGTTTACTTGGGTTCCCCAGGTAGAGAGATTTTGCCCAACATTGTTGGCTGCATCAAACTCCTGGGGGGCAGGCAAACAATAATAGTCAGCCTCAGAGAACACCTCCTGGTTAATGTCACCCAGTTCAGCCTTGGCCTGAAATGGGTCATCCTCAGGCTGAAGGTTAAAAACAATTGCCGCCAGGTCAGGGGCAGGCAAACTCGCCATAGCTCTACCAACGCTGCCTTGAAGCTGATGATTAAACGTTAGCTGGGGCGTAACGGTTGCGTCTTCTGCACCGGCTGCTCCGTATAGCAATCCGCCGCCAAATGCTGAAAGTATACCGGCACCAATCAGTATTTTTCCCCAGATTCGGTGCAGTGGTGATAGTCGTGACTGAGCCTTGGGAGAAACCGTTAAATCACAAGCTTCCATCCGGGGGCTCCTTCCTTTCTTAACGTTGACCAACCAGGGTCAGACTACTAGGCATTCACTAAGAAAACCTTAGGAAAAAGGTTAAGAAAAAATAAAGACTTGAAAATGCTAGGACCACTCCAGCTAGCAGAGCAGCTATGGTCTGGAGTGGTCCTAGTAAAGGCGCTTTTAAATGAACCGGTTCGGTATTGAACTTCAGAGGGTCCTAAACTCTGAAGACTGACCGTAGTTTATCGGAGTCGTGGAATAGAGTCGGGTCTGTGGTAATAAAACGCCAATGTCTCTTGCAAAACTTCAAAAAACCGAGCTTAAAGTCACAAAGATAGGCTAAGGATCCGCTGGTCTGGTAAATCGCTTAGATACTGCTCTTGAAGCTTACTCTGAATGCTGTCTGTGGGCATGTGTTTACCAGGGTAAGCGGCTGCCGTCCCAGGAGAAAAACGAACCGTTGTCGGTTGGGGTGACCTGGTTGAGAACCATCATTAATAAACGGACGGTTTTTTCGACTGGGAACAGTTTTTCGGGGGGGACACCCCGTTGAAAGGGTTCTGATAAGCGGGTATCTGTAGTCCCAGGATGGAGCATGACGATAGCCGTCTGCTTGCTGCGACGGCTATATTCAATGGCTGCGGTTTTGAGAAACATATTCAAGGCGGCTTTAGAGGCTCGATAGCCGTACCATCCGCCCAGGCGATTGTCTTCTATGCTGCCGATTTTGGCGGAGATGGTGGCAAAAATGTTGGGCTGTTTGTGGTTAAGCAAAGGAAGTAGATGTTTGGCGAGTAGGGCCGCACTGATGCTGTTGACCTGGAAGTAGCGCATCAGGTTGTCTGCGTTGAGCTGTCGTAGAGCTTTTTCAGGGGTAATGGCCCCATCATGTAGAAAACCAACGCAGTTCATCACGAAGTGCAGCTGGGGGGTGATGGCTTGCACCTGAGACAGTCCCTGTTCAATTTGGGCTTCGTCGGTCAGATCCATGGCGATGCAATGGAGTCTGTCGTGGTGCTGGGCCAGGTGCAATAGCTCGGTGGCTGAGCGTTCTGTGCGGTAGGTGGCAAATATGCGGTCAAACTGCTCGTGGTTAAGGAGCTGTTTCACAAAGCCTAGGCCAATGCCTCGGTTGCCACCGATAACGAGGGCTTGACCTGACTGTATTGTGGAAAAAATTGTCATTGAGGTCATTGAAATTGAGGTCATTGAATAAGTGGCGATGCCAGGGTTGACGGGGAGCAATCGAGCGTTAGCGTAAGATAGCGCAGGCAGTGTGGACTCGCTAGGCAGCATGAGTAAATTGATAGTTCCTGATATGAATCCATTTGCGGTGTCTCCAGAATTTGTGGCGGGTGTAGATCCGGCAGCGGCACCTGAAGGGCCGGGGTGGTGGTTTGGATTTTGTGGTGCTCGGATTTTGGTGACGATGACGGAGTCCGAGGACCCAGATGCAATAGAAGTCGGTGTGCCTCAGGTCAATAATTTGGCGGAGATGGCGATTGAGGTGGTGCGATCGCAATATCTGGGGCACCTCAACAACCACCCCTGCTACGCAGCACAACTGCCCTCAGAGCTAGACTTACCGCCTGGTCTAGCCCTCAAGCCTTTGCGGAGCCTGTACGGTCAGTTAGACGATACTTTCTTTGCCATTGCCGGTCGGGCCGTACAGCTGGTGGATTGGGATCGCACCCACCAATACTGTGGCTGCTGTGCCACCCCGATGAAGCAGTCGCTGCATGAGCGGGTCAAACGCTGCCCCCAGTGCAATCTCCGCCAGTATCCCCGGCTGTCCCCCGCTGTGATCATGCTGGTGTTTCGTGGGTCAGAGGTGCTTTTGGCCCGTGCCCCCCGCTTTCGAGAGGGTCTGTACAGCGTCCTGGCCGGATTTGTAGAACCTGGTGAATCGTTAGAAGAAACTGTGGCCCGGGAAGTGCGGGAGGAAGTGGGGGTGGAAATAACCGATATTCGTTACTTTGGCTCCCAGCCCTGGCCATTTCCTAATTCTCTGATGATTGGGTTTACGGCCCGTTACGCCAGCGGTGACATTGTCATTGACCCGGTTGAAATCGAAGCGGCCGACTGGTTTACCAAAGACTCGTTGCCCCCCGTGCCCGGCAAGCTGAGTATTGCCAGAAAGCTAATTGATTGGTTTTTAGCTCAAGACACCCCATGAATACCCCCAGCCATGTCATTCTCAATCTGGCGCTTTTGGGCCGTCGCTCGCGATCGCAGCTCAACAAACCCATCTTTTGGGGGGCCATGCTGCCAGATTTGGCCATGTTTGGCTTCTACGCCTGGGCTAAGCTCATTGCCCAGATGGACGAAGCCACCATCTGGCGCGAGGCTTACTATGAGCCATTTTGGCAAAATATCTTTGATGCGGGTAATTCAATTCCCCTGGCGCTCCTGGCCATTGCCATTGCCCTGGGTGTGAGGAGTCGGCGACCGGGGTGGCAGCCCCTGACCGATAGCGTTCTCTTTTTATCCGCCAGTGTCATTTTGCACTGTCTGGCCGATTTACCGGTCCATGTGGATGATGGTCACCGTCACTTTTGGCCGTTGAGCAATTTTCGGTTTGAGAGCCCTATTTCTTATTGGGACCCCGATCATCATGGGGCCGCTGTTGCCGGGGTGGAGTATGTCCTGGTGCTGTTTGCCAGCTGGCGGGTGTGGAAGCTGTTGCGATCGCACTGGCTGAGGGCTCTGTTAATCCTCAGCAACGGTCTCATGGGGGTAGTCTATGTCCGCTTTTATGGGTAGGTAGAGGCTCTGTTTCAAACATCCAATTTCACAATGGTTCCGTACTTTTTGTAGTAGGGGCCAATAACGCGTAACGTCTATGGCAATCGCCGGACGCCTATCTCCAAAGGAGGGGTGACGCCGATTGCGAGTCAGGTGAGCTGGTGTGGCTGGGGGCGTTTAGGGCGACGCACTGTCCCAACCAGCCCGACAGATGCAATAAATTAGCTAAGTCGGCCCGCGCCGATGTTGTTTAATGATGGCTATTCAAGCTTTGGAGTGTCTGATTAAACCTATGGGGCCAATTGAATCTTGGGAGGCCACGGACGACACCGTCTCCTCTGATGCAGCTCTGCTGGCATCCCTGCGAGCTGGCCAGGTGGAATCGTTGCGCACCCTTTATCAGCGCTATGGACGATTGGTGTACACCCTGTCGCGTCGTATTCTCCACAGTGATGAAGAGGCGGAAGAAATTACCCAGGATGTGTTTCTGACGTTGTGGAACAAAGATGCGTATCAGGCCGAGCGGGGGTCCCTGAGCCGTTATTTGGTGGTGCTGGCCCGGTCGCGCTCGATTGATAAGCTGCGATCGCAAACCTCCCATCGTCAGCGATTGCACAAGTGGCATCTAATGATGGCCGACGTGTCCCCTACCCCGCTGGATGTGGCTACCCTGAATGAACGAGGAGAGCGTACCCGCCAGGCCCTAGCCAACCTGTCCGACAACGAGCGCCAGGTGATCGAAATTGCCTATTACGAAGGTCTGAGTCAATCAGAAATTGCCAAGCGCTTAAACATTCCCTTAGGTACAGTCAAATCCCGTTCCCGTCAGGCCCTGCGTAAGCTTCGACAATCCTTACAAGCGCGGCTCTAGCCCCAGCTACCGTCCATTCTTTTTTCAGATTATCTTTTCCAGATTATTATGCCGTTCGATTCGCCATCCACTTCAGACCCTCATCCTGACTGGCACGACCTCCTGGCGGGCTATGCCTTAGGTAACCTGTCACCGGAAGAGCGGGCAACATTACAAACAATCTTGACCCAGCGGCCTGAGCTGAAGGCAGAGGTGTTGGCCTATCAAGAAACCCTGGCAATGGTGCCCTATGCCCTAGAGCCACAGTCTTTACCGGCAGCCCTAGAAGACAGCATCATGGCCGCCGCTGGGGGGCATAGGACTACCCCGAGCCCGTCCAGAGGACGTCGTTTGCTTCGACCCCGCTGGTATAGTGCTGCCCTGGCCGCCGCTGGACTATTAATTGCCATTGTTGGCGCAGATAACTATCGCCTGCGGCAACAGCAAATAACCTTTGAGGCTCAGTTGGCCAGTCGTCAGGCTGAAATCGAAACCTTAAAAGCCGATCTGTTGGCAGCCGTAGAGACCAAACCTGACTTTGAAGACGTCGTTGAGATTCTACGGCAGCCCAACGCCTTGATTTACTCCTTACAGGGGACGGATAATGCCGTTACCTCATCCGGCAGTCTGCTCACCCTGCCAAATCATTCAGAAGTGCAGCTGGTGTCCCACAATTTGCCCGTTCTGCCAGAGGGGCAGGTCTATCGTCTCTGGTCGGTGGCGACGGTGGGGGCCACTCCAATGTTTTGTGGTCAGTTTAATAATACTGATATTGGTAATGTTCAGTGGACTGTCCCGAATGCCACCTGTAACGCTACACCGGTCCAGGTAATTATTACCGTTGATGCTGTTGTTGATCCGCAGGTACCCACGGGCGAAGCTGTGCTCACCGGAACGATTTAATCGGTCAGTATGTATCGAAAGCTACAAAAACTTAGTGCTGGTTTAGGTGTGCCTCAGTGAAATCTCAGCGTTAGTTTTCACCCTGGTAGTTAGAACAGTTTAGTTTCGTACTAGGAGGTCCCTATGAAACGCTTTAACGCTGTACGTGGGCTTTCGAGCGGGTTCCTGACCGCTACCCTACTGACCATTCCAGCCGAGGCGACAGCTGCTACCGTTGTTTCCCAGTTTGAAACCGACATCCCGGTTCAAACAGTGATTGAAGAATGGCACTGGCGCAACATGACTTTTTGATGTGTCTGTTGAGCGGCTGTGGCTAAGGGCAAGCGACAGAGTTGGAACCGGGTTTAGCTCAGGTTAGCTCAGGTTCAAAGGGTCGATGTCGATGGTGAGCCGGACGGATTTGGGGAGCTGCGATCGCAGCGGTGTCAAATCCGGTACAGCCATATCCAGCGGTAGTTTTAACAACACATGCCAGCGGTAGCGACGCGCCACCCGCAGAATGGGGGCCGGGGTCGGTCCAAGAATAGTCGGTCCGGCCAAACTATCCACCGATGTATCTAATGCCTCGGTGACGGGGGCCCTGTCTGTTTCATTTTCTTGAGATGCGATGAGTATCTGTAGCTTTTCAGCACAGAGCTGGGCGGCTGTTTCTGCCTCAGTTTCCGTGGGGCTAGTGAGCCGCAACAGCACCAGCCGACCGTAGGGCGGATAGCCCAGCAGCTGTCGATGTTCGACCTCATGGTCAATAAACGCCCTATAGCTGTGATCTTTGGCCGCTTCAATGACCGGATGCTCCGGTGTATAGGTCTGCAAAATCACCTGACCAGGGCGATCCCCCCGTCCGGCGCGCCCCGCCACCTGGGTCAGCGTTTGAAACGCCCGTTCCCCCGACCAGTAATCGGGCATATGCAATAGCCCATCGGCAGCCACTACGCCCACCACCGTAATTTGCGGCAGATCAATTCCTTTGGTGAGCATTTGTGTACCCACTAAAATATCTGCTTCTCCAGCTGCAAACCTTTCTAACAAGGCTCGGTGGGCACCCTTAGCCCGTGTGGTATCGCTATCAAATCGCAGACACCGCAGCCCCGGAAACTGGCTCTGCAACTCCTGCACAATCCGTTGGGTGCCGCTACCAAAGTACTTTAGATAGGGCGATTTACAGCTGGGGCACTGTTCGGGATGGCGCTGCCCATAGCCGCAGTAGTGGCATCGCAGATGTGCCGGACCGTCATCCTGGGGCTGATGATAGGCCAGGGATACATCACAGTCCGGGCATTCCATGACATATCCACATTCACGACAGGAAACAAATCGGCTGTGCCCCCGCCGATGAATAAATAGCAGTCCCTGTTCTCCCCTGGCCTGCATCTGCCCAAGGGCGGTTTGTAGCGGACGACTAAAGATAGACCGATTCCCTGCCTGCAGCTCAAGGCGCATGTCGACCACGGTAACGGGTGGGAGAGGGCGTTGATGCACTCGATTGGGCAATGTCAAATAATGGTGGTAAGGCCTTTCATGGAACATCCCACCGCCAGACCCGATATTACTGGTCCCTTTAACCCCCACCCATGTATCCAGCGCCGGTGTCGCCGACCCCAACACCAGCGGACACTCCGACATCTGTGCGCGCCACCTAGCCACCGTCCGAACGTGATAACAGGGTGCTGGCTGGTCTTGCTTAAAACTGCTGTCATGCTCTTCGTCGAGCACAATCATTCCTAGTTTGGGCAAGGGCAAAAAAATAGCCGAGCGGGTGCCAATGACTACCTGGGGCGGGCCGTTGAGCATCTGTCGCCAAGTGTCATAACGTTCGCCCTCAGACAGGCCACTGTGGTACACACACACCTGAGCACCAAAGCGGGCACGAAACCGGTCGGTCAGTTGCGGTGTTAGACCGATTTCAGGTACGAGCACTAAAACAGACGCCCCCGCCCGTAGCCGCTGCCCAATGGTCTGTAAATAAACCTCGGTTTTGCCAGAGCCGGTCACCCCATGGAGCAGGATCTGGCCATAGCTGGTCAGACCATTTAGCACGGTGACCACACGGCGTTGGTCGGGGGTGAGGGGCTTGGGGCTGTCGGCCCGGGCTTGGGAGTGGCTACCTACCCGCAACTGCTCGCGCGGTTCAATGGTGAGATAGCCTTTGGTGGCCAGACGCTGCAGGGTGGTGCTAGTAGTCCGCAACCTCTGGAGGGCATCGCTGAGCCATAGGTCGCCACCGTATCGCTGCAGCGTAATTAGAATTTCTTGCTGGCGGTTAGTCAGGGTATCCGTGGAGGAGGGGCTGGGGTTGAGTAGGCTCACAGCCTGACGCTGCTGAGGGCGCGGGGGTGAGGCCATGGCCAAATAGCTTTCGACCCATCCCTGACTGATCAACTGCCCTAGACCGGCCTGGGCCTGCTTATGCTGACGTTGTAAGTAGCGCCAGGTGTAATCCCCATGGGGAGACCGATGCAGGATGTCTAGCAACGTCTGGGCCGGGGGGGTGAGTGGCGCTGGCGATAACGGGGGTACGTGACTGGGGGATGTGAGCCGAATTCTGCGTTGAGAACGTCCTAATAAACCCGGTGGTAACGCCGTTCGGATCACCTGAATTAGGGATGTCTGGTAATAGTTAGCAACCTGTTCTAGTAACTTCCAATAATCTTTAGAAAAAAAGCCTCGACTGACGACACTATCAATATTGCGAAGTTTGTAATCAAGGCAGGACATTGATGCTATCGCTCCCAATCGAATTGCGATCGCACCCAGCTGACGGCCCCCAAATGGAACACTGACAATATCGCCAGGTTCAACCCTGAAATCGCTAGGAATTCTATAGGTATAAAGCCCCTGTACACCGGGGCAGTCCACTAACACCTCAACAGACTCAATGTTTGTCGGG
Organism: Cyanobacteria bacterium J06554_1; assembly: GCA_038534515.1. GTDB lineage: Bacteria > Cyanobacteriota > Cyanobacteriia > Phormidesmidales > Phormidesmidaceae > Leptothoe. Next base: position 125,574 of record JBCAWO010000003.1, on the reverse strand, counting down.
GCAAGGGATTTAGGCTGAGACATGTAATCTAAATTAGCAATAAATATAGACGTCTATAGACGTCTATAGACGTCTATCAAACAAGAAATAGACACATCAAACTGATAGTTGAAAGATAAAAAGATAGGAAGATTTTGAATCTGCTTTTAGCGATGAATGTCATGAAAACTTTACAAGTTGCAATGAATGGAACCAATCGTTACAAAAGCTACAAGAACCTTGATAAGTAAGAGTTTTCATCGTTCAAAAAATATCACGGTGGACAGTGCTTCAGAATGAGATTGGTATAGTGTAATTGGAGCTGCACACAGTCTCTTTTAAATTTATCGATAGCGGCATCCCTTGGTTACGTTTTAAAACCCTTCAGGCAAAGAATTTTCTTGCGGAACTATGGCTCCTTCTGTTAATTCCCCAGAAACAGCAGTAATTGAACCTTGGTCTGATTCGGACCAGGCATCTAAAAATCAGAGCACAAAACATCAGGGCAGCAAGTTGAGCGAAGATGCGAATCCTCCTGGCTGGGATCGTTCAGCCGGTGGTGAGCCCGACGATGAGATCAATGCTGATCCGACCGCTGAGCTAACTGCTGAAGTAGCCTCTGCCTACAAGAAAACCCTTGCTGACGATGCCGTCGGAGCTTTCTTTAAAGAGATGGCCCGCTATCCGCTGCTCAAGGCAGATGAAGAAATTGAGCTGGCCCGTCAGGTTAAGTTTCTAGCAGATGTGGAAGCGCTTTCCAAGCAGCTGGGTGAGCAGTTAAAGCGTACGCCCAGTGGTTTGGAAATGGCCAACGCCCTCGACTGTAGCGAAGCTGATTTTCAGCATCGTTTGCAATATGCCCGCAGTGCAAAGCGCAAAATGATTCGCTCTAACCTGCGGCTGGTGGTTTCCATTGCCAAGCGCTATCTAAACCGGGGGGTGCCGTTTCTAGATCTGATCCAAGAGGGGGCCCTGGGGTTAAACCGGGCCGCCGAAAAATTTGATCCCGATAAGGGGTATAAGTTTTCCACCTATGCCTACTGGTGGATTCGCCAGGGAATTACCCGGACTATTGCCAACGATGCCCGCACCATTCGTCTGCCGATTCATATTGTAGAGAAGCTCAATAAGCTCAAAAAGACCCAGAGGGAGCTGCGCAAGCAGCTTAACCGCGCGCCTACTGAGGCCGAGCTAGCCGGAGAATTGGACCTAACTCCCGAGCAGCTGCGGAGCCTGCAGCAGGTGCGGCGTAAGTCGCTTTCCCTGAATCATCGAGTGGGTAAGGGGGAAGATACAGAGCTAATGGAACTGCTGGAAGATGGCAGTACCCTGTCGCCTGAGTCCCGGATGAATGAGTCCATGATGCGCCAGGAGATTTCTGATGTCCTCACTGAGGTGCTGACTGAGCGTGAGAAAGATATTATCTCCCTCCGCTACGGGCTGACTACCGGTGAACCCCATACCTTAGAGGAAGTTGGTGGCATTTTTAATCTGTCTCGAGAGCGGGTTCGTCAGATTCAAACCAAGGCCATGCGTAAGCTGCGTCGTCCCCAGGTGGCCTCCCGTCTAAAGAACTGGCTACGTTAGTCCGTCGAAGCGACGCTTGCGAGACTAAAGCTTAGCGCCACTCCTGACCATTGGGCCCCTGTGTCTATGGGCCTCCTCTGCTTGTACAAATCATCTTGCGCAGATGGTGTAGGGGTGTTTGGGGGATGTATACAGGAATACCGAGAACCGCTGTAGCGTTGAGGACACTATTTCCCTAGAATTTTCCCTATGATGTGACTGAACGCTAGTGGGTGTCTGGGATCTAATGGATTATAAGCAGGAACGAATCACTACAATCCACGACTTTGGTGGCGACTTGTCGCGACTGGAGGAGCGGTCATACGAGCTGACCCACGATACGCCCACTGCTGTTTTGATTCCTTCCCTATATGAAGAGCTAGAACGACCTGCCCTTACCTGTATTCGCGATCACCTCAAGGACTGTGCCTTTGTCAACACCGTTGTTGTCAGCCTTTATGCGGACACGGCGGAGCAGTATGCCAAAGCGGTCGAGTTTTTCCGACCGTTGCCCCAGAAAACCCACATCATCTGGGAAAATGGTCCCCGGGTGATTTCCCTGCTAAAGGAGATGCAGGAGAAAGGCCTGGACATACTAATGCATCGGGGTAAGGGGCGGGCTGTTTGGCTTGGTCTGGGGCTGGCAACGCTCCATGCGGGTGCGATCGCACTGCACGACGCCGATATTATCACCTATGACCGTTCCTACCCCCTGAAGCTGCTTTTTCCTCTGCTGGAGCCTGAGTTCGGTATTGCCTTTACCAAGGCCTACTATGCCCGCATCAGTAATGAGCCTCGTCAGATTAATGGTCGGGTCACGCGATTGTTTGTCGCGCCGCTGCTCCATTCCCTTATGGATGTCTGGGGTCATCGAGATTACATCTCCTATTTGTCGGCCTATCGATATCCCCTCTCCGGTGAGTTTGCCCTGACCAGCGATCTTGCCTTGACCATTCGTATTCCCGCCAACTGGGGTCTGGAGGTGGGGCTGCTGGCGGAGGTGTATCGCAATGTGGCCCGCAAGCGGATTGCCCAGGTGGATCTGGGCACCTTTGACCATAAGCATCAGAGGGTAGGGACGTCCCCCAGCGAAGGGCTGCAAAAAATGTGCCGCGATATTTTGCAATCTTTGCTACGCACCCTGACGGAAACTGAGCAGGTGGTGATCGGTAAAGACCAGTTGCGATCGCTACGGATTAAATTCCGTCGTGAGGCCCAGGACCTGGCCCGTCAGTACTTTGTTGATGCCCGATTTAACGATCTACAGTACGACCGACACAAAGAGGAAAACACCCTCGAAAAGTTTGAGGAAGTGATTATAAAAGCTGGGGAAGAATACCTGGAAGATCCCACGGGGACTGAAATTCCGGACTGGACTCGGGCTCTGGCGGTGATGCCCGATTTGCGGCAGCGCTTAGGGCAGGCCGTTAGCGACGACATGCAGGATGTCCTGAGCCAGCTGGCCCCTGCTTTTGTAACGGCGGATGATTGTGGCGTGGCTGCTAGTACCGAGGATCTGGTGGTACTAACTTAGTCAACTTGCCCCTTTGCCAAAACGCACGTAGGGACGTTCCATGGAACGTCCCTACGTGTGCGTTTTGAAGATATCTGGAGGCAATCTTATACGAGATCCTGGCTGCTTGTCCCCGATAAGGAATTGCTCCCACAGAATTGCTCATTTTTAATCGGGTTTACTGAATTCGGATTTGCTATTACAGAGCTACCCGATTTGTCGCGCTGCGAAACGTGACATTCACCCCTTCGCTGGTTTGCTCTAATACCAACAGCGGTGTGGGTTTTGCTTTTTGATCCCAGTGCATGGTGGCCAGACGCCCCAGCAGTGTAGGCTGCCAGAACTTTTCGTCCCGCTCTGGGCTCAAGAAGTTCTCAATACAGTCAATGATTTCTTGGACGGTAATGGATGTAGCTTGGGTGGGCAGTTTAACCAGTTTGATTTGAATACGGAAAAGTACTCGCTTTTTCTTTTGTGAATCTTGGATGGTCTGATATTCCACATCAAAGATTTGATCCACCGCCCGTGGTTTGGAAGAAGCAATACCCACCACCCCTTGCTGGGCCTGCTGAGGACGTAACGCCAGAGTAACCCGCTGTTTGACTTTGACCTTGAGCTGATTGACCACGGATGCATGAAAGAGCTTTTCTTCCATGCGCATCCTGAGATAGTCAAGGTTAAAGTCTCGGGAGTGTACTAGGTCGGGGTTTTTCTCCATTTTGCTGATGGTGGTCAGCGCTAGCTTCACCCGCTTATGGAGCTCCTTATTCTTATAGGCCTCAAACTTGAGCTGCTTACGTATCCGAGCAAACTGCAGCTGAGAGACAACACCCAAAATCAGTAAAAGTACGGCCAGACCAATCGATGTATACATCCAAGGGTTTTTGGGCTGGGCGACAATGGTCGGGGCCTGAGCCACCGAGGGATTGAGCTCAATAACGGGATTAGACATAGCTAAGCGTGGGTGCTATCCGATTACATTTAGCATGCCCTGGGCGGTGGTTTCCGGACTAAGAGGATATATCTAAAGCTGTGTAAAACCTATGTGAAATTTCGATAGGTCTGAGTGCAATTAGTGACGCCAGCGTGCGCGATATCCCCGAGCATCCAAATGACTCAAGCGAGCAAATCTAGTGTAGCGGCCCAAACCGCCGGGCCACCAAGGATCTAATGCCCAATAAATCTGATCCCCCGATAGACCATCGACATAAAAGTCGATGGCATCGCCGACAATATGGCGGCTGTTGGAGGCTCCCCCAACCTGGCGATTGATGTCAGCGGGCCGATACCAGCTGGTGATATGGAAGGGGCGACCGATGCGATCGCGAGCCTGCTGAGCCAATGTAGCAATTCGTACCATCCCATCTACCGTAGCCTGGTTTGGGGGCATACGGGTGCCACCTCGGGTAGCTTCGGACCAGGTAAAGTTGCCATTGACAATGATAGAAGCACTGAGCTGAATGTTGTAAGGCGTCCAGCGGGCTGGGCGGGTTGGTAGCGGTGCTGGTTTGGGGGCTGGGACCGCATCAACTGAGTCCCGATTTGCCCGAGTCATACTGCGGACATCGTCAAACAGGGACTGAATTGCATCGACGCGTCGATCCAGCTTGCGCCAGATTTGGACGAGACGAATAAGCGCCTCTCGCTGCTCCTCAATTTCTTTGTAGCCTTTTGGAATCTCGTCCATAAAGGTGAGCAGGGACTGATCCACCCGCTTAGCGGCTGCGGCCAGGGCCGTTGGGTTATCCTTGTTGGCGCTCAGAAACTGGGGGGTGGCCCCTAGCTCGCCCAGGGCTGTAGCCCGCGAGTCCAGACCCTTCCACATGCGATAGGCTTCGGTGAGGGCAAATCGTTGATAGCCATCGCCCTTATAAAAGTCGGGAACGCGCTGGACAAAAGCAACTAGGGCCGGGTCTACGATTTCTAGATTGGTTTCTCCGGCCCTTGGGTCGCTGGTTTGTAGCCAGTCAATGGCCTCTTCTCGCGAGTCGAGCTGTCTCCATAGCTGGGTCAGCCGTAGCAGCGCTTCGCGCTGGTGCGGATAGCCGGAGTAAAACCGGGAGACCTGCCGCATAAATTCAGTCAGCGCCTTATCTAGGGCAGCTTCGTCGGCCACATCATTGTTGATGGGCACATCCATTGCCTTGATGGTGCTTTGGTGGGAGTCGAGCTTTCGCCAGATGCGGGCCACCTCTAGCAGGGCCTCGCGCTGAAAGTCCAGGCGGCTATAGTTAGGTGCAATGCGGTCGGCCAGGGCCAGGAGTTCATCGTCTAGCTCGGACAGGTTATGGGGCAGCTCCTGGGCACCGTAGTCATAGTCAATATCTTCGAGATAGGCCGCCAGCAGCTTCTCGGCATTACAGCTTTCTAGGCGGGCGGAGTTTTCTTCAGACCCAGCGGGCATATATCCTTCGGCAATGCGCTCAATAAAGCGATCGCTATAGCGACCTTTGGCGGCATCCCAGAGGTCGTTACCACTCCAACCGTCAGCGGTGAGGGTGCTGGTCAATCCTCGTAGGGTGTTAGCGGCGTACTGCACCTGTTCAGGAAATGTGTTGACCTGGTCTACAGGTACTTTATTGGCTGCGGCGATGCCAAGTCCGGTTTCACCATCCATTAAGCGAGGGGATTGATGCACTGAGTAGAGACCTGCCAGAATTGGCTTATGGATCCCGGCTCGTTCAGCTTCTAGAAGGTAGTAGTAGTTGCGCTGGTCGGGTACGAGTTCTGCCATGGTTAGCTGGGCTAAAACGGTTTGTAGCGTTAGTCACATTGGTTAGGACAGGTTATCGTCCCTGAAAGCGTTAAGCTACAACGCCAATGGGACGCGCAACTGTCCTAATGCATCAGGACAGTTGCTCCTTGACGGGGATAAAGGCCTGATTATAGGACGTCTGTGTCCATAGGACCTGCGATCTCTATGAATCGTTGTCAGGAGATGGCATCTAACGTATATCAGTTTTGTGATAACTGGGGAATTCCTTAATTAAACTCTAGTGCTTGTCTGGCACTATGGCCTTGGACAAGAGTCGCCCAGCAGTAGAGACCCGCACAGCAATGGTAAAAAAACGATTACAGCCACTGGCAACACCGCTCGGGCGTCAGGCATTGGCTCAGATTCGTCTATTGGCAACGGATATGGACGGTACCCTGACGCAGAATGGTGGGTTTAATGATGCCTTGCTGGGGACGTTAGAAAAACTTAGGCAGTCCGGTATGCCGGTGTTGATTACTACCGGACGATCGGCGGGCTGGGTGAGTGGGCTACTGCACTATTTGCCAGTGGGGCTTGCGATCGCAGAAAACGGTGGCCTTTATTTCACTAAAACCAACCCGTACCCCACATTTTTACAGCCCCTGGCCGATAACCACAGACAGTTGCTGTTACAACAGTTTGAGCGGCTGCGTCAAAAATACCCCCAGCTCAAGGAATCTAGCGATAATGCCTTTCGGCTCACTGACTGGACCTTTGAGGTCACTGGGCTGACTCTGGGCGACCTGCAATGGATGACCGATAGCTGCCATGACAACGGTTGGGGCTTTACCTACAGCACGGTGCAGTGTCACATCAAACCCCTACCCCAGGACAAAGCCAGCGGCCTTACCCAGGTGGTGGCGCAGCAGTTCCCAGAGTTGACGCACCCCCAGGTGCTTACCGTTGGTGACAGCCCCAATGACGAAAGCATGTTTGACCCGGCTCAGTTTCCCCATTCGGTGGGGGTGGCCAATGTGCGCCACTACCTGGATGCCCTGGCTCACCACCCGGCCTTTGTTACCCAAGCCGAGGAAGGTGAAGGGTTTCAAGAATTGGTGACGGCATTATTTGACGCCACCAATTTACCCGCCGTGTAGGGGCGTTCCATTAATCCACCATCGGTCCATTAATCCGCCATCGATGTAGGGGCGTTCCATGGAACGCCCCTACATCGATGGCCCCCAATATTTTTCTTTCCCATGGGCCCTTGCCATTAGACAATGGAGCCTGACTTTATTCGGATGGCTATGGCAGATACGCTGCGATCGCAACGCTGGACCATTTCTAAAACCCTGATGTGGATGGGGATTGTCATCACCCTGCTGTTTATTGTGGTGGCGTTGTGTGCGCCGTTGCTACAAAGCTGGGGTTGGATTCAAGATCCGCTGGTGACGTTAGAAAATCCTGTGCATGTGCCGCCGTCTGGAAAATACTGGTTTGGCACCAGCCGTCAGGGCTATGACGTATTCTCTCGGACGTTGTTTGGGGCCAGGGCTGCCTGGCAGGTAGTGCTGCTCGCGACCGCCATGAGTGTGGTGGTTGGGGTGCCGCTGGGTATGGTAAGCGGCTACCTGGGCGGAAAACTGGACCGGGGTCTGCTGTTTTTTATGGATACGATCTATACTCTGCCGGTGCTGCTATTGGCGGTGACCCTGGCATTTATTCTTGGCAAGGGGGTGGTGAATGCGGCTGCGGCCTTGAGCATTGCCTATGTGCCCCAGTATTACCGGGTGGTGCGTAACCACACCGTGAGCTTAAAAACAGAGCTGTTTGTGGAAGCGGCCCAGGCCATGGGGGCGTCCACCTGGGCGGTGCTGTCGCGCTATCTATTTTTGAACGTGGTGCAGAGTGTGCCGGTGCTGTTTACCCTGAATACGGCGGATGCGGTCCTAATATTAGGGGGCTTGGGCTTTTTGGGGTTGGGACTACCTGACGAGGTGCCGGAGTGGGGCAGTTCGCTGCGACAGGCCCTGGACGCTCTACCGACGGGAATTTGGTGGACGGCCCTGTTTCCTGGGTTAGCAATTACTGGCATGGTGACCGGGCTGTCTCTGATTGGTGAAGGCTTAAACGATCTGGTAAATCCGCTGGTACGCAAAGAAAATTGAGCCGTCATCGCTGAATGACCACAGTCCAACCGTCACCTGGGTCATCGGATCCGAAATCCTGGCTGATCGTTCCTGGCATCGAAGTTTTGGGAGACATGACCGGCCTTAGACAATTTGACAGAATCAGTGGGTGATGGCGATCACGCCAAAGACTCAGCATGACTTAAGTCACTCTTATCTCCCATTCAGGGACGTTTCAGAGACCCATTAGCTACCATTGAGATAGTTAGAGCAATCAATCAATTGTTCATGTCCCTTTGGGAGCTATCACCATGAAAAAAGCACTTACTGCATTAGTTGTCGCAGGATTGACGACCGGCATCTTGGGTTCAGTCCTCGCCACCCCCAGTTCAGCTGATCTGTTAGAAAGCATTGGTATTGGTGCCGGTACCGGTATCGTCACGGGCACCGTTGTTGGTGACAATGCTGGCGTTGATGACATTGTTAATGGCGCTGCTGCCGGTGCAGCTGTTGAGGCTGTGCGCGGTGACGGTGACTCCAGCCTGGCCCAAGATGCCGCTGTCGGAGCTGCGGCCAGCGGCGTCGTTGGCGTTATTACCAACGATGATTCCTTTGTTGAGAATGCTATCCAGGGTGGTGCTGCCGGGGCACTGATTAACATTCTGGGTGACTAAGTCAATAGAGTGCAGTAGCAAGTTTGAGCATAAAAAGCCAGCGTTGCTGATCCTCGGTAGGATTTTATCTGAAAGATGCTGTACTACGGCATATCTAACCGATTGGTTCATCCTCTAAATCAGCAACGGCAAAAAGCCCTGTCTCCTATGGCCATAGGAGACAGGGCTTTTTTTAGGGGTTCCTCAGGACGATTCGAGGCGTTTGCGCCACTCTTCGTCAATTTTGTCTCGGTTGGCGATGTCTTGATCGATCAGGTCGGTTTCAGTGGTGTAAGCCAGGTTGTCTTTGACCACGATGGTTTCGGTGGCGAACTGTTTAGCGTAGTCCAGCTTGCGCGCGACTGTTTTGCCCACCAGCCGCTGCCGCTGGCTGTTGCGGTCTTCGATTTTTTGGTTTTGTTGCTTCATCCAAAAATAGCGAACGGCGGGAATGCCAAGAAAAGCCAGACCATAGGCTAGAAAAAGGTCGCAGAGGGAATAGATCAGACCGATAAAGCCTGTGGTCCAACCAGCGGCGATGTAGCTGAGGTATATGGACCCAGCCACTAGCAAGGTGCCAAGACCGATGGCAATGGTGACTTGGTCAGAGCTGGCACTGGTAAAGCGGCGTTTGGTTTCTTTTAGAAAGGCAGGGACTGACTGGGGTTTCTGATTTTTTGCGGTGACCTGTAGCTCGGGGAAGTAATAGACCAAATCGCCCTGGGGACTCACCTTGGGACGACCGTCAAAGCGGCTGAGGGCGGGAATGACGTAGTCTTCAAGGTCGTCGTCAAGGTTGGCGTTATCTAGATATGGGGCCAACTGCTCAGCAGAGACGGCACCGCGATTGTTGCGAATGACGGTTGCGATCGCACCCCACCGCCGCTCATCCAAATTTTTATTAGGATCACCATCGCCAAACAAAAACGAATAGATCCCCTCCAAAAAATTCAGTTCGCTACTGGACCTGGTAGAGTGACGGCGCGGCGACGAATCATACCGGCCATACTGCCGTCGGGGACCATAGCTAAACCAATAAAACCAATCCCGACCAATCCACAGCCATGGGTTAAACCCAAACCCACCACCGCCCCTGTAGCCGCCACCATTATCATCATCCCGCTGGGACTGCATACCAATTTGAATGGCAATAATCGCCACAAATACCAGCACCACCGCTGCAATTAGCATGATGCCAAACGAAATCCGAATCAGGTAAAACAGCACCGCCCAAATCTTTGCCCACGTCTCCTGCCAGCGCAGCTGCCAGTACTGGTTACGCAGAATTGACCGAAACTGTCGGGGAAACTCATAGGCAATATCTCCCGTCTCAGCCACCTGCATGTGGGCCTGGGTGGCAGACGCCAAGGCCAGCACCCCTGCTTCTGCTTGGGAAAGGTTCAATCCAGTTTTAGCGGCCACATCACCCGCAGTCACCCGATATTCCAGGCTTTCGACTGCTTTCATGACGTCCTGACTTAGCTCCATGGGTCCCTCAGACGGCTGTAATTCTGCCTATTAGTATAGAAACCCCCATCCGACATCTGCCATGACGGTACAGGTGCGGGTTTCCAGCATCAAGATAGTTGCTATCGGCTTAATCACAGACAATAAAAAATAGCTGGACACCAAGCTGCCCAGCTATTTGCAACATATTTGAATTAGCGCTGATTGATTAGCGCCCACAGGCAGTTAGCCCATCAGCTAGCTACTTATTACCCGTAATTTGGTCCTTTACTTCACCCAGGTTGCTCAGCAACTCACTGCGATTGGTGGCCTTGAGTAAGTAGCGATATAGAAACCAGCCGGTATAAATCAGGCCAATTAGCTCCATTGTGGGAGCCAGGACTGGAATATCGTTAATGGCACTCAAGATAGCAAAGGTCATCTTAATCGCGATCAAGACACCAAGTACAAGACCAATAACGGTAATTGGCCGCTTGTACTCATTAAATGTCTGAACCACGTATTCTGGAGCATCCCCTAGTACGCTGGCCACTTTGGCCAAAATCTCTTTGGCCTGCTCAGCAGTATCAGTAGTGCTTTCAGTCGTCGCGTTCTCTTCGGGGGAATTGATATCGGTGCTCATATTTATATGGGGAATTAACAACCTAGGAGCGGATTTCCTACGCTCGCCTACCATGTCAGGGGATGGCTAGTGGATCAGCCTTAGCTGTCAGTTTCTGAAGCTAGACTAGAGTTGGCACAAATGCAAGCTACCAACCATTCACTCATGGGTCGTGCCAACAGGCATTACCTGATTAGAGGCTGATTTTAGCCAGCACACTATAAATAGTTTATTCTGAGTTCATAGAAAAATAATGTCTCGCATCGACAATATAGTCAATTTCAATCATTACCCCTGACGAATTAATCCAAAACGTTTCAATTTGAGACTGCTTTGTCGTTGCAATTGAGGTGATCGTTAAAATGGGGTCTACTGCATTCTCCAAGGGCCTATCGAAACCATCCACGGCGAGCTAAAGGGGCTTAAACCCAGTCAGCTCAAGCAACTACGTCGTCTCTATCACCAGCGAATTCCGGGCAGTCAAATCACTAACCGCGAATTTGCCCAGCGCCTGGCGGCCATCAGCACAGATATCAATCAGTCGGTATGTGCCTACATTGACCGACGGGGACATGTTATTCGCGTAGGGGTGGGCTCACCACGACAGACCCAGATTCCTACTTTAGAACTACCCCGCTACGGTGCTGAGCGTCTGAGTGGTATTCGCTGTGTTGCCACTCAGCTCAAGCTGGAAAAACCTGATAATGCTGCTCTAACGGCCATGGCCCTACAGCGATTAGATGCCTTGGTAATGCTGACCCTCACAGGTAGCGGTTTTCAGCGTAAGGGCGGTGGAGCCACTGGCTATATTCGTGAGGTTTACCTGGCCCATCTGGTGCCGAATGAGGCTGAGCGCTGGTCGGTGTCTGAGCCCATAGATTTAGACACCCTAGAGCTGGAAGACTTTGTGGCCTTGACGGAGGGCCTAGAAGAAGAATTTCGTCGTTTATTCATAGCCCAGCAGGTCGATGCTAGCCATGACCGGGTGCTATTGGTGGGGCTACAAACCGAGCGCATCTCGACGCGGCGCTTTAAGAGCGGTCTCGAAGAAATTGTGCGCTTGGTGGAAACTGCGGGGGGAGAAGTGTTAGAAACGCTTAAGCAAAAGCGATCTAAGCCCCATCCCCAGACTGTTCTGGGTGCGGGTAAGGTGGATGAAGTCGCCCTAGAAGCCCAAACCCTGGGTGCGAGCTTAGTGGTGTTTGATCGGGATCTGTCCCCGGCTCAGGTGCGTAGTCTGGAGCAGCGCATCGGCGTACGGGTGGTGGACCGCACGGAGCTGATTTTGGATATTTTTGCCCAGCGTGCCCGCACGGGTGAGGGTAAATTGCAAGTGGAGCTGGCCCAGCTGGAGTATCAGCTACCCAAGCTGACGGGGCGCGGTCAGGCCATGTCTCGATTGGGGGGTGGCATTGGAACCCGTGGTCCAGGTGAGACAAAACTGGAAACTGAGCGACGGGCAATCCAAAAGCGGATTACGCGTCTGCAGCGGGAGGTGAATCAACTCCAGGCACATCGCTCACGGCTAAGGCAAAATCGTCAGCACCATCAGGTACCGTCGGTGGCGGTGGTAGGGTATACCAATGCAGGCAAGTCCACATTGTTAAATACGCTGACGAATGCGGATATTTATGCGGCGGATCAGCTATTTGCCACTTTGGACCCGACAACAAAGCGGCTAGCGGTCGTTGATCCTGAGACCCATGAGAAACGGTCCATGGTGCTAACCGATACGGTGGGATTTATTCAAGATCTGCCGCCTTCATTAATGGATGCGTTTCGAGCCACCTTAGAAGAAGTGACTGAAGCGGATGCCCTCATGCATGTGGTGGATTTGTCCCATGGGTCTTGGCAGGAGCACATTCGCTCGGTGATGGGGATTTTGGGACAAATGCCAACTACTCCAGGGCCAATTTTGTTGGTTTTTAACAAATTGGATGCGGTGGATAGTGACACGCTCGCTGTGGCCAAAGATGAGTATCCCCAGGCGCTGTTTATTTCGGCGTCACAGAAGCTGGGGTTGGAGACGTTGCGGCAGCGGTTGGTGCAGTTGGTGGACTATGCGATCGCAAGCTAACACCCTTATTCCTGACTAAGCCTGCTAGATAGTCCGCAAAAAACAGAAACAGCAGTCGGTCAAACCCTGAACGGCTCTGATTTTTCATCGAAGTGCAAGGGTAGAACACTTTCAATATTTTCAGTTGGGTGGGGCACCGTGTAATGGGACGTAACTTTTCCATTATTAGGGCAGGCGTTAGCAGCTTTGATCCCTGCTTCCATGGCCCTGTTAACCTCAGCCACGCGACCTCGCACGGTTACAAACTGACGTCCGCTATCGGCCTGATTAATCCCTAAAAGGGAGACATTACCTGCTTTAACCATGGCATCTGCCGCTGCTAGCGAAGCCGGATACCCGTGGGTTTCGATTACACCGATAGAGTAAAGCATAGGGAAATGGGTTAATTGGGAAGGGTCATTTCTCAATATACCTGAGACCTGCCATCCAACCCCTGCGGGATTATCTATTTTGAAGCGGGGATAATGAATGCGGATTCTGCATTTACCCACGGGTTAGTTTAGAACCGAATGACCATAACGCCTATGACTGTTTGTTCCAAAGCAACCAATGCCAACGGGGTTTTCCTAGATGAGCTAGACCCAAGTCAATCGGTAACTCTGGGGTTAGTTAAACTGATAGTAAAGCCTGCCAGCACGGCTGTTGCTCTAGGCAAGCAGTTAATCCAGCAAGCACGGGAGCAACCTCTACCCAACCTATCCACCGAAACCATTCTCAATATCCTTGAAACTATTATTGTTTATAAGTTTCCGCGCCTTACATCATGTTTAGAACACTTGCCCCATCGATTGGAGAGAAACGAGTTGTCTTGCCAAACGTTACCTGGCACGGCTACCAAAAGGTTTTGCAGGCTTTACCTGAGACTCGTGCGGCTCGACTTACGTATGACTGTGGTGTTTTAGAAATCTCCATGCCATTAGAAGAACATGAACGGGCCAGTGAACTAATCGGCCTTTTTATTCGTATTTTGGTGGTGGAATTGGGTTTACGACTTAAATCGATGCGATCGACAACACTGGATCGGGCTGACCTGGATAAGGGGGCAGAGCCGGATAATGCGTACTACATTCAGAATCAGCCTAAGGTGGCTGGTAAGACGGTTGATCTGAAAATCGATCCGCCGCCGGATATTGTGGTGGAGGTAGATATTACTCATACGGATATTGATAAAAATCGCCTGTATGCGAGTCTGGGTGTGCCGGAGTTTTGGCGGTTTGATGGTGAGGTATGGCGTATTTATTGTCTGGTGAACAATGTATATGAAGAGACTGAAACGAGCCCAACATTTCGCTTTGTGGAGAAGGAAAACCTCTATCGCTTTTTAGAAGAAGCTCAGCAAGATGAGGTTGAAGCGGAAATTAATCTGCGAAGCTGGGTACGAGACTTTATAAGTGAAGGTGGGTAAGCATAAAGGTTGCTGAGCGTAATGGTTATCGCAGGAACCTGTTTCACTTTAAGACTAACTGACTCCGACTGACCTGCATGTTATGTATCGATTACACTCGTCGATCACGTACTCCGGGATCATGTCAAACTTCTCTGGATTAAGCTGGCATATAAATTCATTCTCTATATGGTAAGTTTCATTTATAAATTTTTGAATTACAGAATTGTCAACATCTAAACCAAAGAGCCTAAATAATTGAAGCTTTTCGTATCTGTTTTGGCAACTATCATACAATGAGCGCAATGTAGTCTGATCTAAAATTTGATTGAGAATGGCTTGATACTCAAAACCTTCTATATGAGTTTGTATGTCCATGCATCCTCTTTCAAATTTACATTCTTCCATTTCTGGATGTGCTCCATCGTTTCCCCTTGGCTCTCTAGAATCATTGGCTCGCCCTCTTTTATGAAACAAATTTGACAGCACCTGGTAAGCATCACCTCTGTCATCTGTGATTTCACAGTACCGCCTTAGGTAAATCAGCTTGATAATATCGTCTTTGTTAGATGCAAGTGTGCTTTTACATATTTGAGAGAACGTTTGAATGTCATCTTTTGTGATAGGCAGCTCAGCAAGATGCCCACGGGAATAATTCAAGTAAGATGCTGATATTTGATTCTGAAATTGTTTTGCTACTGACTTGAGAGTATCGATTATGGGTTCCACATCATGAGTCAACATTAGAACTGTCTTGCTCTTAAGGCATGATGTAGAATTCCGTCGAAAGAGCATTTCGAGCATTGCATACTTTTTATTTTTGTCAAAGGATGAGATTGGATCATCTAAAATTATTAAATCGGGCTTTTTAGCTAGACACTCATACATAAAAAGAACAATGGCGAACGCATTACGTTCGCCAAAGCTGAGATGCTGACTACCACCACTAAGATGCTCGCTGTAATCAGAGTGCAGCAGTTTTAGTTGAGGATGGTCGCTATCTCCCGCTATTTCTACCTTGTATCTATAACCGGCATATGCCAGGAATCCATTAATATCATCCTGGTGTTTCGCAACAACCTTCTGCATCTCACTACGCTGGCTATTTATCTTACCTTGTAGAACTCCAGCTTGTTGTGTCAATTCATCTATAGACGCATTAATTGATGCTACTGCATCTTGAGTTTTGATAGAGTCCAATTCAGAGAAGAATTGTAGGTCAAGCTTATACGACGGTAACTTTTGAGAAACCCTCTCTCCATCCTTGAACTCAAAACTGGACAATGTTTTAAGCTTTTCAAGTTTTTCAACAAAATTATCAATTTGTTTCTTAATATTAACAAGAAACAGTTCATGCTCACTCTCTGGACCATCTTCAAGAGTAGTGATTGTAGCTAACCTTGATTTTGCCTCATCAGAAAAGTAATCTCCTAGTTTCTCAGTAATATTGATCAAACCAATAAGATTCTTAATTACGCTTTTATTATATTCTTGACCTACCTTCTTGATCTTCTCTTTATCATCTATGGTAGAAGCACAAAAAGGACAGTCATCTGTTAACTCTAAAAAATCATTCCCTTTAACTTGCCAATCAATCCAAATCACATTTTTTTCACTTTGAATAAAAGGAGAAAATTGTTCTAGGCCAGGCGGAATATGCCGAATTTTATTTCCCTTTGACAATCCCTTCATGCCTGTGGACGCTTTTGATAGTCCTGTCTTTGTGAGCTTAAAGGCTCCACCAAGCTCCTGTAAGTTCGATATTAATGTTTCTAGCTCAGGATTATCTGTAAATAAGGTCTTGATCTTGAGCATGATATTTTCAATTTCTTGCTCTAGCGCCCTATACTTTTCGTTTCTAATAAAAATATCAAAGCTGTTGCTTACGAGCTCATCTGGTTGAAATGTAATCTGGCTCACATAATCCTCATTGAAGCACATCACGCCTGTGATGCTATCGATCCCTATAACTGTTGGACTAACGTTATCAGGATTAGACTCTCTAAGTTTGAACGGTATTAGCTCTGAAAGAGAAATATTGCTGTCTCCCAAACTGTATTGGATTGCTTTCGCTAGAGTGCTCTTTCCTGTGCCGTTAGGTGCGAACTTTATATTCAATTTATTCTCATGCAGTATTACTTTCGCAAAGTCGAGGTTATTACAATGGCTGATCTCTAATTCCACATTATCACCGTATCTATTTTGAGCAATTCGCTTTCAACAAAGAAGTGGTCTCTAAAAGAGGCACTCTTATCACCCTGACAGTGAAATGTCTAAACATAAAAGGGCTGACTGGAGCAAAAAGTAAGACTAAAACTCAGAATCTGCTATGTAAAGAAAATTCCCACTTATTTAGGCTATACGGATGACCAACTAGTAAGATGCACTATGGCTCTTACATTAAGGAAAATTAAAGATAGCCGGGTAGGATGCGTTGTAATGCGCGCATCCGAGAGAACCTCAACTAAGATTTTGTTCACATAGTCTAAAAAAGACTCGTAATCTGCCTAATAGCATTGGCATATCTCCCACACCTGTCAACAACGTTTCACTCACCTCACCATTGATCGCTAATCGATAAAATTTCCAGCCTTCACCGTTGGTGACAATGCCGTAGCTATTAATCTCTTTTCCCTGTTGTTGATGCAGCCACTGGCAAGCTTTCATCTCTACTAAACACTGAGCCGCGCCTTGCTCAAAGTCATCCTTCTTTGCTTCGATGACGCAAACATAAGGCAGCTCTAAATACGCTCGCCGTTCTGCAACTAAATAATCGGCATTACCACAAACATCTTCACCCTCTAAATAGGGACCTTTCCAAATTTTCAGTCGTTGAGATGTCTCTAAGCCTTCTTCGCAAATCGCATCGATTAAGAGGGTTTTGGATACCTCTAAACTCTCTAGATCAAACCGCTGTAGACGTTCTAGCCGCTGTTGAAAAAAGTCACTGACCGGTACTGGTTCAGCCTCAATCGTCCAGCGTTTTAGCTCAGTTACCCCCAAATACTTAAAAGCATCTTTGTAATTAAAGCTAGAGAAGCTTTTCTTTCGGTTTTGAGTTGCCTGAGACATCGCTAACATCCAGTGGTCTGCTTACATTCCATTATGGTAGCTGTTATCAATTCAGACCTGACAGACGAAGCTCAATCAACCCAATCAGGTTGGGATGTGTCATGACATGCATAGCTGACTTTCGGTGGATTACGCGAATGTTCGTTAATCCACCCTATGAAAACTATTTCAGAGCCAACCGCTAATCGACTCGGACGCGCTTGGTCAAGATGGCCATGACCTCATTGGGTCGCCCGGTGGGTAGGAGCTTACTCCAATCATTGGGTTCGGCGTAGTTGAGTTTGTGCAGTAGCGCAATAGTGTTGCGCACAGCGGTCAGACTACCAAACAGTGTGTGCCGGACTATCTCAAATTGGTGCTCTGGCAAGGGCGCAGGCTGAGATTTTGACGTGCCGTCAGGTGGATATTGAAACATGGATTCTGATCTCCAAAACGTAGAGGTTGCGAAGGAAACCAGAACCGAATGCCTGAGCAAACCGCACGAGATGTATGCACACCGGGGATGCTAAGGCATAATAACCAAAGCCCGCAGTTGGCTAGATCAGCTGTGGGTCAGCTGTCGGTTAGGTGGTGACGCACCTGCCGACAGTGCCAGATATTCAGTTCTGTAGTAGGGTCGCTTTGCGACTTGCAGGAAACTATAAATCTCTTTTAGAACCCAGTCAAGAGACAAATTTTGGAGATTGCTTAAAAGAGTGTTTTCCTTGCCGGAAAACCTTAATATTGTATGATTTGACCATCACTACGAGAACATATCAAGAATGTTTGATATGTTCTCGTAATATCAAATCCGGTTAAATCAGCCCACTTCAGCTGCAACATTCGACCATCAGTAGACATTAGTCAAACCGCCCAAAAGGCCAGGGCGGTCAATCAAGCCCCGACAGCAGTTCGCGCGTGTATCTTCTAATGGTTGGCCCGAATTCAAAATGCTGTTGACCGGATGCAGGTCAGTGCGTGCATCTTCAGCCCAAACGCAAATATCAGCCTCTGGGTAGTGCTCTTGTATGACCGTCTGGGTGTGCCATACATTTTTCGCTTATTTTAAGTCCAGGCTCGGAAAAATGTATTATCTTGCCAAACAGCAGTAGTTTTTTGTTCAATGTTAGCCAGCTTAATCTCATCTAAAACTTGAAATTCTGCGGCGACTCTTACATTCTCTTCTAATTGTGAAATTGTTTCGGCAGCAATAATTGTACAGTGAACTCCCGGCTGCGACATTGTGTACCCTAGCGCTTGGTGCATACCATCTAGCACCCCTGGTTTTAATAATCGACCATAGGCGGGTACTTTCATCGCTGTTACGCCAATGTTTTGTGCTTGAGCTAATGGCAGCACCGTTGGAATAAACGGTCGAGGATGGTGGATATCGGCTGCATTGATTGGAATCAGCGTATGGTCGAATGGATAGCGCTGTAGGCCGACTGCAATAATTTCAGGTTCATGGTGGCCTGTAATACCACTAAAGCGAACCAATCCTTGCGCTTTTGCTTCTTCTAGTGTTTTGACCGCGCCATTGTTGCTCAATAACGTATCGAGCTCAGACTCAAAGGAAACATGGTGAAACTGCCAAAGGTCAAGATAATCAGTATTTAGTCTACGTAATGATCGTTCCAGGTCATGCCAGGCACCATCATAATCACGAGCTGCTGTCTTGCTCGCCAAAAAAATCTCGCTCCGATATTGGGGCAAAACTTTACCTAAATACTGTTCACTGGGGCCATAGCTCGCTGCGGTGTCAAAATAACGAATACCCAGGGTAAATGCTCGTTGAATCTGTTCTATGGCCGCTTGTTCTTGATTGGGGCTTGATAATGGTGTGCGCCCCGCTCCACCTAAGCCTAAAATAGGCAATTCTACCTGAGTACGTCCTAACTGACGTTGTGGCATCACGGGGGTGGCCAGTGTTGTTGTTGATGACAACGACGGCTCAGCAGACAACGGCCCATCAGACGAAGTTGAGTGGCTCAGTGATGCAGACGTTGACGCTTGTTGGCTAGAGGAACATCCAATCAGACCCAGTGCAGTCGTGACGCTAGTCGCAAGAAACTGTCGCCGAGTCTTTCTACGATATATTTTGGTGGGAGGGTGCTCGCTCAACTTCAGTGTCTCCTTTCTCTACAACGTAAATAACTGAAGTCCCCTACAGGATAGCAAGATTAAATCTTATTGGGCATGGTATAGTAAATGCCCTGATGCATTAGGACATTTGCGCATCAGGTTAGCCGTTGAAACTAAAGGCTTTCAGGGACACCCATTGTCTTGACTAACCTGACAGATGCTATGAATGAATCTAGGGGGTAGGCGTTGCTTTGGTCATCTCTATGAGAGCTTGTCAAAGACTCTTGATATGAGTTAGTAAGAATTGATTTTATGAAATCCAGTGCGTTAAGAATTTTGCGATCGCATCCGCTTCATAGCTAGGTAACTCATCATTTCCTGGTAAAACGTTTACGATGGCACCAGGAGCCGCCATCGTAAACAGTTGAGTCAGCTGTCGGCTAGTCTCCCCTGCCCCTTCTCCTTGCAAGACAGCCATGGGCATAGACAAGGCAGCTAACTGGGTGCCGACAATTTCCGGTTCTAAAACCTTTCGACGTCGCTGAAATAAAAGACGACAAGCTACAGGATAACGCTTAAAAAGCTGCCGTAGGCGAGTCTTCTGCAACCATGCCGGTACTTGTCCCGGTTTAGGCTTGCGAGCAAAGAGTTTAGCAACAGATAACCACAGGCCTGCCCATAGGCCAACAAGCCAGCGGGCCTGTCGCCAGCGTTTTGGATCATAGCTTAACCCCTCAGGCTCTAGCACACAGAGAGCTTTTACCCGTTCTGGATAGCTGAGGGCATAACGAGCGGCCACCCAAGCCCCCAGCGATTGGCCCACTAAAACAACAGAATCTAACCGTAGGGATTCCAATAGCTCTGCCAGGGTATTAACCTGCATAGCAATTGAGTCAGCAGATTTGTCTTTTAGCCGTTGAGATTCACCAAACCCCATCAGGTCAGGAGCCAGGCAGTGATACTGCTGCCCCAGCTGCGATAGCACATTGCTCCACTGATCGCCGTCATGCCATGAACCATGGAGAAAAACCACAGTTTGACCTCGGCCCACCTCTCGCCAAAACAGCTGCCCATGCTTTAGCTGACGGCGCAGGTTGCGTACGGGCAGACTGGCTTTAGGCCAAAACAGTGGCTCCATTAAAATAGTCCTGTAGCTGCTGATCGTGATCGTGGGCTAGGTTACCACGGGGGATAGCATCCACGGCAAAAGCCTCAATTCTCATGACCTCAGCTTTATCTCGAATAAAGAATTTACCATCCACATGGGCCTCAAGGGCAACGCAGGTGGAATGAAAACGCGGGTCGCGCTCCGGATGGGAATACACCCCGACTAAACGACCCACGTTGAGTAAATCTAACCCTGTTTCTTCTAATAGTTCTCGCCTGGCAGAGGTGGCAATATCCTCTCCCCAGTCCACTAGGCCACCGGGCAAGCCCCAACGACCGCTGTCACGGCGCTGGATCAAAACAATACGACCATCGGGCAGAATGGGAATCACGCTTGTGCCGATCAGGGGTCGTCGTAACAGCAGACCCAATAGGGTACGTACCGGTCGCCAAAATTGCGGCATGGGCTAACGCTCGTCTAGTTCAGCAAGAAGTTCAACCGGATGCTTCTCAGCCTTGACCTTGCGGTAGATCTTCTCCAGATTTCCATCTGGACCGATCACAAAGGTGCTGCGGCTAATCCCCATATATTCTTTACCCATAAATTTTTTGAGACCATAGCTGCCATAGGCGGTTGCTACTTTAGCCTCTTCATCCACCAGCAGTGGAAAGGGTAAATCGTGCTTAGTAATAAATTTTTGGTGGGATTTGGCATCGTCTGCGCTGACGCCAAGGACTACCACATCCTTCGCCTGATAGGCTGCGTAGTTATCTCGAAATGCACAGGCCTCTTTGGTGCACCCAGGGGTGTTATCACGGGGGTAGAAATATAGCACCACACGTTTGCCCTTTAGCTCGGCCAAACTGACGGTATTTCCATCAGCATCAGCCAAGCTAAAGTCAGGAGCCGGATCGCCAACTTGCAATGTCATTGAATCTTAAAAGCCTACTTACCAAGGTTGCCCTTAAGATTGTATACCCTCTCGCTAGTTGCTTATTTCTATGGCAAATCGGTGTGACCCATGAGGTAGCGATCGCATTCTCGAGCCACCCCCCGACCTTCATTAAAGGCCCACACCACAAGGCTTTGACCCCGACGGCAGTCCCCTGCTGCAAACACCCCAGGAATGCTGGTTGTGTACTGCTCAAATTCCGCTTGGATATTGCTGCGACCATCCTGCTCTAACCCTAAGGCATCAATCAGCGGCTGCTCTGGTCCCAGGAAGCCCATGGCCAATAGCACCAGCTGCGTCGGGATCACCCGCTCAGATCCCGCCACATGCTGTAGTTGAAAGCGGCCATTTTCGTCCTTTTCCCAGGCCACATCCACCACGTGCACGGCCTTGACATGGCCAGTCTCATCAGATTCAAACTTGGTCGCTGTGGATAGATAGGCCCGAGGATCGCCACCAAATTTAGCCGCCGCCTCCTCTTGGCCATAGTCCATCCGATAAACCTTGGGCCATTCGGGCCAGGGGTTATTGGCTGCCCGCTTTTCAGGGGGCTTGGGCATAATCTCTAGCTGGGTCAGACTGTTGCACCCATGGCGAATTGAGGTGCCCACACAGTCGGTGCCCGTATCCCCGCCGCCGATGATCACCACATCCTTACCCGCCGCAGAAATCACCTGGTCATTCTGGGTGGGGTCAATCACTGCCTGGGTGTTCTTGGTCAAAAACTCCATGGCAAAGTGAATGCCATTAGAATCACGGCCCTCAATGGACAGATCTCGAGGACGAGTGGACCCGGTACACAACACTACCGCATCGTATTCTTTGACCAAGGTGTCAGCTGGCAGATCTTTGCCAATCTCGGTATTGCAAATAAACCGTACGCCCTCTTGCTCTAGCAGCTTGAGACGACGTAGCACCACGGCTTCTTTTTCCAACTTCATATTGGGAATGCCGTACATTAGTAGGCCGCCTGGGCGATCGGCCCGCTCATATACGGTGACTAAATGGCCCGCTTTATTTAGCTGAGCTGCCGCTGACAAACCAGCTGGACCAGAGCCCACAATGGCAACCGTCTTACCCGTGCGTGTTGCTGGTGGTTCGGCGACAATCCAGCCTTCTTCCCAGCCTTTGTCGATAATGGCATGCTCAATATTTTTGATGGTGACCGGTGGGTTATGAATTCCCAGTACACAGGCTCCTTCGCACGGGGCTGGGCAAACTCGACCGGTAAATTCAGGAAAGTTGTTGGTCTTATGGAGACGATCTAGGGCCTCTTTCCATAGCCCGCGATAGACCAGGTCATTCCACTCAGGAATGAGATTGTTGATGGGGCAGCCGCTGGCCATGCGGTTAATGGTGTTGCCCGTATGGCAGAAGGGCGTGCCGCAGTCCATGCAGCGAGCCGTCTGGTTACGCAGTTTCGCATCTGGCAGTGGAGTGTGAAACTCTTGCCAGTGATGAATTCGCATTAGCGGTGAGACATCGGGTGCAATTTCGCGGGTGTATTCAAGAAAGCCGGTTGGTTTACCCATGGGAGAAGTCTTGGAGATTAAAGAATAGAGTTGTTGTTGACTCGGAGAGTGGGCGCGGCCCACCGGAGAAAAATGACAGGTTTAGAGGTTAGTTCCCCGCTACTCGGGCGACATCTTTAATATTTGCCTCAAATGCCGCTGACAGAGCATCGTCACCGCTCAGACCATCTTCCAGTGCCTGCTTTAGGGCCTGGATAACACGCTTATAATCGCGCGGAATCACTTTGACAAATGTGGGTAAGAGGGCATCCCAATCACCTAAAATCTGGCTGGCTTTTTGGCTGCCCGTATAGTCCTGATGTTTGGTTAACATCTCGCGCAGGTCAGCAATCTCTTCTGGATCGGTTAACCGCTCAAGGTCTACCATTTCAGTATTACAGCGGGTGATAAAATCTCCGGCCTCGTCGAACACATAGGCAATACCACCGCTCATGCCTGCAGCGAAGTTACGACCGGTGGTACCGAGAACAGCCACCTTGCCGCCGGTCATGTACTCACAACCATGGTCACCCACCGCTTCTACCACGGCGTTAACACCGGAGTTACGCACACAGAAGCGTTCGCCAGCCATGCCATAGATATAGGCTTCACCGCCGGTGGCACCGTAGAAGGCCACATTACCGATAATAATGTTGTCTTGGGGGACAAAGGTGGCCGCTTTAGACGGGTAGACAACAATCTTGCCGCCGCTGAGACCCTTACCCACATAATCGTTACCATCCCCTTCTAATCTAAGGGTGACACCTGCCGGGACAAAGGCACCAAAGCTTTGACCAGCGCTACCTTGGAATATAAGGTTGACGGTATCATCTGGCAGCCCATCCCAGTGTTTCTTGGTGATCTCATTGCCAAGGATTGTTCCCACCACTCGGTTGATGTTGCAGATGGGCAGTGTGGCACTCACTGTCTCACCGCGCTCAATGGCTGGCTCACACAGATCCAACAGGGTGGTCATATCCAGGGCTTTATCCAGACCGTGATCCTGAGGAATCTGGCAATAGCGTCCTACGCTGTCATCCACCTGGGGTTGGGCCAGAATCTTAGAGAGATCCACACCCTTTGCTTTCCAGTGATCAACAGCGGACTGAACTTCTAACCAGTCGGTATGGCCCACCAGTTCGTCAAAGGTTCGCACCCCCAGCTGGGCCATAATCTCTCGCACATCCTGGGCAATGAACTGCATAAAGTTCACCACGTGTTCAGGATCTCCCACAAAGCTCTTGCGTAGTTGCGGGTCTTGGGTGGCAATACCCGCCGGGCAGGTGTTCTTTTGGCAGACACGCATCATGATGCAGCCAAGGGAGACCAACGGTGCGGTGGAGAATCCAAACTCTTCTGCCCCCAGCAGTGCCGCCATCACCACATCACGGCCAGTTTTCATTTGACCATCGGTTTCAACCACGATGCGGCTGCGCAAGTTGTTGAGCACTAGGGTTTGGTGGGTTTCTGCTAGACCTAGCTCCCAAGGAAGACCGGCATGTTTGATGGAGGTTTGGGGAGATGCGCCAGTACCACCGTCAAAGCCAGAAACTAGAACCACATCGGCATGGGCTTTGGCCACGCCAGCAGCGATGGTGCCCACACCCACCTCTGATACCAGCTTGACGTTGATGCGGGCACTGCGGTTAGCGTTTTTCAAGTCATGAATTAGCTCGGCCAGGTCTTCAATGGAGTAAATGTCGTGATGGGGCGGGGGGGAAATCAAACCGACACCAGGGGTGGAGTGACGCACCTTAGCAATCCAGGGATAGACCTTTTTGCCGGGAAGCTGGCCCCCTTCACCGGGCTTAGCACCCTGGGCCATTTTGATCTGGATCTCTTTAGCTTGGGAGAGATAGAGACTGGTCACACCAAATCGGCCAGAGGCGACCTGTTTGATAGCGCTGTTTTTGGAGTCGCCGCGCTCGTTGGTCCAGGTAAACCGTTCGGGGTCTTCGCCACCTTCACCGGTATTGGATTTACCCCCTATGCGGTTCATGGCAATAGCCAAAGATTCATGGGCTTCTTTGGAAATGGACCCGTAGCTCATGGCCCCAGTTTTAAATCGACGGGTAATGGCCTCGACGGGCTCCACTTCATCAATGGGGATGGGCTGACGCGCCTTGAAGTCTAGCAATCCCCGCAGGGTGAAGTGCTGCTTGCTTTGGTCATTAACCAGATTGGCATAGTGCTGATAGGCCTTGTAGTCACCTGCCCGCACTGCTTGCTGCAGGGTGTGGATAGTATCGGGGTTAAACAGGTGAGCTTCTCCATCTTTACGCCATTGATAATTGCCCCCCACATCCAGGACCGGGATATCCCCCCGTTCAGCAAATCCATGGCCGTGGCGCATGATGGCTTCTTGGGCAATGACATCTAAGTCGATGCCCTCAATGCGTGAGGCAGTCCAGGTAAAGTACTTATCGATGACGCTGTGGTTGAGACCAATGGCTTCAAATATTTGGGCTCCGCGATAGCTCTGTAGCGTTGAGATACCAATCTTTGAGGCGATCTTGATGGTGCCTTTGGTAACGGCTTTGATGTAATTTTTGTGGGCGTCCTCAGGGATAATATCCACCAGCATGCCATCGGCCACCATGTCATCGAGGGTTTCAAAGGCCAGGTAGGGGTTGATGACATTACAGCCATAGCCTAGCAAGACGGCAAAGTGATGGACTTCGCGGGGCTCGCCCGATTCGAGAATGATACCGACGTGGGTGCGGGTGCCTGTGCGGATCAGATGATGGTGCAGTCCGGCAACGGCCAGTAGGGCGGGAATTGGTGCCTGGGTGGCATCCATGCCGCGGTCGGAAAGGACAATCAGGTTTGTGCCGGTTGATATAGCACCATCCACCCGCTCAAAAATCGACTCCATCGCCGATTCCAAACCCTGCACTCCAGCCTTGGGATCAAACAAAATCGGCAGCGTTAATGCTGCAAATCCGGACTCGTCAATATGCTGTAGTTTTGCCAGCTCATCGTTACCAATGACCGGAGTTTTGAGCTGAATCAACCGGCAGCTCTCAGGCTGAGGGTCCAACAAATTGCGCTCAGAGCCCACCGTAGTCACCGCCGAGGTGATAATCGCCTCACGAATAGAATCAATGGGAGGGTTGGTCACCTGGGCAAACAGCTGTTGAAAATAGTCATACAGCAGCTTGGGTTTGTCCGATAGCACAGCCAACGGTGTGTCGGTCCCCATCGAACCAATGGCTTCCACACCGTTTTGTGCCATTGGCGTCAGCAACATTCGCAGTTCTTCAAAGGTATAGCCAAAGGCCATCTGTCGCTGCCTTAGGCTGCCGCCCGATACCTCGGCCCGTGGCGTTTTAGGCGCTAACGTCGAGAGGGTGAGCTGATGCTGATCAAGCCACTGGCGATAGGGCTGGGCATTAACGATTTCTGACTTGACCTCTTCATCACCGACGATGCGACCGGCGGCCATATCAACTAAGAACATGCGCCCCGGCTGTAGGCGACCCTTTTCTAAGACCTGATCCGGTTCGACGGGCAGCACCCCGGCTTCTGATGCCATAATCACCCGGTCATCCTTAGTGACGTAGTAGCGAGAAGGGCGTAACCCGTTACGGTCTAGCACCGCTCCGATCATAGAACCATCGGTAAATGCCACTGAGGCTGGACCATCCCAGGGCTCCATCAAGCAGGCATGGTACTCATAGAATGCTTTGCTGGCATCATCCATAGATTCATGACCGGTCCACGGTTCAGGCACCATCATCATCACCGCATGGGGCAGCGATCTGCCTGCCAACACCAGCAACTCTAGGGCATTGTCAAAAATGGTTGAGTCACTACCGTTGATATTAATCACCGGTTTGACCTTAGCCATGTCGTCACCAAACAGTGCCGACTCAAACATCGACTGTCTAGCAATCATCCAGTTGGTGTTGCCGCGCAGCGTATTGATCTCACCGTTGTGAGCAATGTAGCGATAGGGGTGAGACCGCTCCCAGCTGGGAAATGTGTTGGTACTAAAACGAGAATGCACCAGTGCCAGGGCGCTTTCAAAATCAGGATCGCTCAGGTCAGGGAAAAAACTTTTCACCTGGGGAGGCGTGAGCATCCCTTTGTATACCATTGTGCGGCACGACAAACTGGCCGGATACCAGTAAGTATCATGGCCGGTCTTGCCAATGGCGTTGTAGGCCAGCTTGCGAATAACGTACAGCTTGCGCTCAAAGGCTAAATCATCGGCCAGATCTGCCCCACGGGCAATAAACACCTGCTGCATAAACGGTTCACTCAATTGGGCTGTCGCCCCCAGAGTGCTATCGTCCGTCGGCACATCGCGCCATCCCAGCACCTTTTGACCCATCTGGGCGGTCACTGATTCAAACCGTCGCCGACTCTCAGCCCGCACGGTCGCGTCGGGTGAGGTGAAAATTAGCCCCACACCATATTCACCCGCATCCGGCAGAGCGATCCCTTCAGCTGCGGCGGCCTTAACCAAAAAACGATGGGGAAGCTGCACCAAAATACCGGCACCATCACCCGTATTGACCTCACTGCCGCAGGCACCCCGATGTTCTAAGTTACAGAGGATCTGGAGACCCTGCTGCACAATATCGTGGGAGGCTAGCCCCTTCATTTGCACAACAAACCCAACACCGCACGCATCGTGCTCAAATTGGGGATCGTACAGACCCTGCTTGGGAGGAAACTGGTGACTAGTCATAGAAGTATTTTGGCGATAACGCGGTTGTTGACCAGATTTGTCAAGGGCAGCCAGCAGCACTTAGCCTGCAGGAACCGCACAATAGCACAAACTGCTTATTTACAATTACCCAAGACAATTTAATCTGAATTTTAATTCTCTAACGACAAAAGCTTTTTGGCACAGATCTTAATAAAGTCCTTAATAAAATCGTCAAATTGTTACACACAACACAACTACAGCGGCAGCTATGCCATCAATCCCTGAATTCATAAACTTTTGGGCTTTCTTTAGGATTGTTGTCGTACGCTAAGCGGCACTGGTAAAAGATTTAAGTTTTAATACGGAATGATCCGATTCATATTGTTTTCTGTGGTCTAACGACGTTCTTCTTTTGAACCCAGGCTGCTAGAACACAATAGTATCGCTGGCTACAAGGTCAGCGACAGTTAACCTAAAGGAGTCTCATGGAAAAGCCTTCACCTAAAACCGTCTATGAGAACTTAAATGAGTTGGAGAAAGTTGATGTCGTCACCAGCGCTCGCTATCGACAGTTAGCCCAGGCCATCCTGGCGGATCCTACGGTCAGTGAAACCCTGCGTCAAAATATTGCAGAGCGTTTAGAGCAGGCCAATCATCTGCTGGCCATAAAGAGCGTTGAGGGTGATGAGAGTTATTAGGTGAAAGATGGTGCATAAGCGGGATGGCAGCTCCCTTATGCGCGTTGACCTACTCTTCAGCCGCACCCTGAGACGTGTCCTCTTCTGTTATCTCTTGTTCCTCTGTCGTCTCTTGTTCTTCTGTTGCGTCTTGCGCTAGCTCATCTTCTATGGGTTCGCTTGCTGCCAAACCCAATAGCGCATCAAGCTGAAACTCTTGGGCGCTACTAGACGTACTCAGGCTCAGGCTGCGTACTGTCCCAAAGTACTTTCTGATATCCGCTGCCCAAGGATCGTTCGACGTATTGAACCCAAACAAGTTGTAGAAAAACGATAGGGTGGAGCCCATATTCACATAGAAATAGCCATTGTTGGGGGAGGGAAAGCTGGCGGTTGCATTGCGAAACGTGCTGTGGCCATCCAATGGGTTAAAGCCAGCGGGCACCACTAAACGCTCCATGGCCCCTGTCCCACTGGTAAATGCCAGCGTGTCGTCCGTAACCCAGGCGTGGGTCAGCACACTATCCATCAGGCCATCGGTATTGACGTCATACTGCCAATTAACCACCGGGTAGTCACCGATGGAACTAGGTAAAGCTACCTCTTCACCCACCACTCCATCTAAGGCTTCCAGGGCTGTTTCAGCAGCTGGACGGTTGCTGGTCTCTAGCAGAACGCCCCCTTCCATTCCCACCCCTGGAAAAAACGAATTTAGCAACCCCGACTGGCTAGGAAAGAGAAACAGGCTGTACTCTCCATCCATCCAACTCAAAATATCGGTGTCGAGATCTAACCCTGTGGCCAGGGCGACAACGGAGCGGGCTGTCTCTAGCAAACCGCCGGTCACCTCACTGAGGGAAAAGGCTGACGATACATCATTCCAAAAACCGCTGATGTCATAGCCGCTGCCCATAAAATAGGTGGCGGCCGGTATCAGTCCAAAAATTGAATGATCGGCGTTGGGCGAGGGCGGCAACGCTGGCAGTGCCCCTTCGGTATATAGGTGGGCTTCCAGGTGCAGTCCTTTTTCTTGGGGATAAACTAGGGCATCAAAGGTGACATTACTGAGCAACGCGGACATGGCGGCTCGCTCACTCAGGCTTGGCTGGGGAATGGGGGGTAGGCCAAAACTCTGAAACGGATTACTAAATTCAAAGTTGATGAGCTCGCCGACATTACCATATACGGTGGCTAGACTATTGGCGGATTCGGGGTGGCTTTGGGTTTTTTCAAAGCTGGGGCTGCTAGTTAAGGTGGGAGCCCCCTGGGTCTGATATTCGATCCACTGACGCAGACTGTCAACATTCTCCGACATGACAATGTAGCTGCCCAGGTGGGCAACAGCATAGCCAGGGATGGTATAGCCGTCTGGGGAGTAGTTACCGTCAGGAATATAGATGTAGGGAAATTCTGGCTGCCGATAGGCGCGCAAATGGGCAATTTGGGTCGGGGTGAGACCACTTGTTAGACCATTGGCGTTAGGTGCATCACCCGACGTTTTGTTCAGGCTGCTCGGTGGTGGTACTTCCGGCAGCTCTTCTAACTCAATATCGTCAGGATACTCATCCCAGGCGTAGTCGTAGGGAACAAACTCTGAGGGCCAGTTCCAGATGGGAAAGGTGCGATAGGAGATTTGCTCGGGGAGGGCCGCGCGGGACTCGGCCAGGGTGGGGATAAAGTCGACAAATGCTTCAGCGTTGCTGATGGGCACGATGGTGACGGAGCGCTCTACGGGGTTGATGGTGCGGATACTGGGAACGGGGAGAAGTGCGATCGCAACCCCATCTCCAATCCATGGCTGTATGTCCTCACCATAGTCCATGTTGTAGGGCAGCAGCGGTAGCGCCTGGGGGTTTGGCCCTATTCCAAAGGACTCGCTTAACTGGGCAAATAGCGCATACCGATTCAGCTCTGCCCAGGCCTCATCACGGGTATTAACAATCATCGCCGCTGGCGTATTCGCCGGCAGAATGTTGGTAATAATCGGCGGTGGTGGCGCGGTCGTCGGCAATGTTTCCGCAATAGCCGCCCGCAGCTCAGTCACATCGACGGTGGGCTCAATCGACCAGTCGTCAGATTCATCCAACGGCTCATCAAGTGCGGGGTCAGTTGTGGCCTCGGCGGCGGGGTCAGACACATCTACAGGCGGCTCTTGATCTAGACTGCCGCTATCTGGCAGGACAGGGCTAACATCCTCCACCGACTCTGAATTTTCTAACGATGGCTCCTGGGCAGCCAGAGGTGTTGCAAAAACTGCTAGCGCAAGTACTGCCATTCCCCATCGATTCACCACAAACAAAGACTCCCAAAAAGTAAACAGTTATAGAGTTATGCGTTAATCCACCTTGCCTATGACGAAAGATAGATGTGTAGATATACCCAGAATCGTAAATTTATCTACAACGGCGATGCTGCCCATTACGGTCTAGCTAAAGCTGTTCGGTTATAGGTTCGGATTGCCATCCCTGTCGGGTTTTGGCTTTTCTCAGTACTATAAGCCTAATGGCGAAATCAAAGAGTTGAGATAGTATGAATCAGTTTAAAACTCTCGCATTGCTGAGTATGCTCAGCGCCCTGCTTATTAGCATTAGCTATTACATACTTGGAGGTACAGGCGGTGTCATCATTGGCATCCTGATTGCAGCTGCGACCAATCTAGGGTCCTGGTTTTACTCCGATAAAATTGCCCTAGCCGCCCACAAGGCCCAGCCAGTCAGTCGTGAGACCGCGCCAGAGCTGTACACCATGGTGGAAAAGTTGGCAAAGAAGGCCGATATCCCCGTGCCTGGAGTGTATGTTCTACCCACGGAGTCAGCCAACGCGTTTGCGACTGGTCGTGACCCTGAACATGCAGCCGTTGCGGTCACCCAAGGCATTATGAAAATGCTGAGTGCGGATGAACTAGAAGGCGTCATCGCCCATGAACTCAGCCACATCATGAACCGTGACACCCTGACCCAGGCAGTGGCGGCTACGATTGCAGGTGCGATCGCATTTTTGGCCCAGATACTGCAATATTCCATGTGGTTTGGCGGTATGGGCAACTCCCGCGACGAGAATGGCCCTAACCCTATTGCGCTGATGGCCACCTTGTTTCTCGCACCCATGGCAGCGACCGTTATCCAGCTAGGTATTAGCCGAACTCGGGAATTTTCGGCCGATGCGGGTGCTGCTGAATTAACCGGCAATCCCCGTGCTTTAGCCAATGCCCTCCAGCGCCTCGAAGCCAGTGCCAAGCAAATGCCCATGACGGGCAACCCAGCCTATGAGCCGCTGATGATTATGCATGCTGTTCCTAAGCAAATGTTTAGCGGCTTGTTTTCTACCCATCCGACAACAGATAAGCGAGTTGAGCGGTTGTTAGCGCTAGAGAACGAGCTAGCCACTGCTTAAAGTCTAAACTCTCTTTCTCTCCTCTATGAAAGAGAGATATTTAATTCAGTTTTTCTAACCACTCCTGTGCCAATGGGAGTGGTTTTTTATAGCCATTGATAATGACCTAGAATCAGTTGAGATATTATTTCTGCGACCTCAACACGTGTGTATCCTTATCTGCAACCCCAGCCTCTAACCTGTGAACCCACCTCAGCCCTCCCTCAGCTCGTCTAAGCCATCACGTTTTCTGTGGCTTACGTTTGATTTTGCCAACTGTTTACCAACCGATACAGACGATATCACCCCCCAACTTTTTCTCACCTTAATGGCACACCCAGCTATTAAGGAAATCAAGCGCTTTACCACAGGTGCCGATAGCCTTGGGCCCGATGATATTGCCGCCTGGGAGCCTGGCATTTTTACT
The DNA here is from genome assembly GCA_038534515.1 of Cyanobacteria bacterium J06554_1. GTDB lineage: Bacteria > Cyanobacteriota > Cyanobacteriia > Phormidesmidales > Phormidesmidaceae > Leptothoe. The sequence continues at coordinate 93,673 of JBCAWO010000003.1, read as the reverse complement.
GTACAAGCCTATCGGTCTAGCCTGGCAGATGTTTTAAACCAGGTCTCGTCCCAGTTAGTCCCTCATCTTATCTCTGAGAGCCAAACGCCAGACCAAGTTTCCATAACGGTTTACACCCAACTGGGCAGCCGTCATTACCCTATCACCACAAGTCTTGACCAGAGCACTATTCAAACTGCTGCAGAAGAGATTGAAACCATGGTAAGCCAGTATGAAGCGGGCTGACCCCTTGGAAACAAAACAGGTTGGTCACGGCTCAACAGAACTCATTGGTCTATTTCTGGAAGCTTAGACGTTTGCATCCAAATAGACAGTCCCAATTAGCTATTAGTTATTGAAGCCCCCTTCCGTCCCCCGTTTTTGCCTGCCCCTTGGGCTATATCCTGAGGGAAGCTAGACTCAAATTCCCCAGAATTGGAGGTTTGGGGCATTTCGAGCATTCCGAATTTTGATTTTCTATCTTATAAATGATTAGGTCGACCTACTGGCCGCCCTTTAAGACCTGAGTTGTCGCTAAGCTGGCATGAGCTGTAACACCAACGCCCGGCGGTCAAAAGACTGAATCTTTCCTTTCTCTTTAAGGTCTTTAACAATTCGTTCTAGCAGCTCCAGGGCCCGATCTCGATGCTGGTGTTCCCGACCCCGTAAGCGCACACGGAATTTAACAGAATCACCCTTGCCCAACCATTGAATGGCCTGGTTGATGCGTAGCTGATAGTCAGATTCACCCACATTGGGGCGAAACTTTACTTCTTTTACCGTGGTGCGCGCGCTCTGTTTCTGCCGTTTTTTCTGTTGATACTGAAACTTACCGTAGTCCAGTATCTTGGCTACAGGAGCCTGTTTGCTTTCAGAGACCAGAACCAAGTCAAGCTGAGCCTCTTCAGCCAATTTGAGCGCATCCTGTGTATCGGTCAAGCCACGATTGTTGTTTTCGTGGTCAATGAGCAACACCTTGGGGGCTTTAATCTGACGGTTGATCCGATGTTTCTGTACGATGAGTCTTTCCCTCTTGACTTCGAGCGCGACAAAGATAAATGGACAGAAGACACTGTTGCCATGCTGGGAAATGACTTGAAGCAGCAGACTAGTAACTAGCTATCACTAACTCAGTCATTCCTGACATCAGCGATCTAACGAATTTTCTAATCGTAGCTTACAGTTTTAAGAATGAAACTGATCCACGATAATGATTGTGATTCTGTAAAGAATAATCAATCTAATGGGTTAGCCATCCCCCTTGGATTAACCCAAATATGGCTCCAATTTTATAGATTATTCTTAGGGATGTGCAACTGATCAATGACGCTGATGCCTTCAGCTTCAGCGGCTGAGTCGGCTGCCCAGGCTTGGATAGAGGGCAGACCCTGTACGGCATCAATAAAGGGGTGGGCCTCTGGTGATAGCTGAATCTGATAGGTCACAAACCGCAGGGCAACGGGGGCATAGGCCACATCGGCAAGGGAAAAATCCCCAAACAGCCAGGGACCACCGTAGGTATCGTAGGCTCGGGCCCACATGTTTTCTACCCGATCGATCTCTTGCTGGGTAGTGGCAGTTAACGTGCTTCGCATTAGCGGGATCCGGGCACGAATGTTTTGGGGTAGCTGCTCTCGAATACCGAGGAAACCGCTGTGCATTTCAGCGGCAATTGAGCGAGCCGTCGCTTGGGCCTGTGGAGCGGTCGGCCAGCCCGTGGCGCTGGGGTGTTGCGATCGCACATATCCCCAAATTGCACTACTATCCCAAACTCGAATATCCCCATCCAGGAGCACCGGCACCCGCTTGGCCGGAGTGTACTGACTAATCTGCTGCCAAGCATCTGTAAACAACGGCAGTCGAATTTCCTCAAATGACAGACCGCTTTCCGTCAAAAATAGCCAGGCCCGCAATGACCAGGATGAATAGTTTTTATTGCCAATAACCAGTTTCAAGCTCATAGCACACTCGCCATAGGACTAAACCCCAGGTAGAAAAGTGACATCTACCCATCACCGATGCCCAACTCACCCGCAGAAAAAATGCTAACATCCGGGGACAAATTATTCGGTTTCTGACCATGGCGCTTCAGGTTTATGGCATCCCTAACTGCGGCACCTGCAAAAAGGCCCTGAAGTGGCTAGATGCAAACGGTGTCGACTATGACTTTATCAATACAAAAGAACAGCCCCCCAGCCGCGAGCAAATTGCTGACTGGGTCGCCACCCTAACCGCTAGACCCATGCGCAATACCTCAGGTATGTCCTATCGCGCCCTGGGGGAAGACAAAAAAACTTGGAGCGATGAGCAATGGATCGAGGCCTTTGCCGACGATGTCATGCTCCTCAAACGGCCCCTGTTTGTAAAAGATAAACAAGCTGTTTTAGTTGGTTTTCGAGCCAAGGAAACAGAGTTGCAGGAAAAGCTAGTCTAAGTACACCGCACGGGAGAAACCCATGGGAGAAGCCAAACGCCGCAAGGAAACCGACCCTAACTATGGCAAAGTGGCCCAAAAACGGCCAAAGCAGAATAGTTTTAAGTTAAACCTCGATCCAAGAAGCATTTCGCCAACAGAAATGATTATCTGGGCCGTACTCTTTGGGACGACAGCGGCTGTCTTTGTAGGCACCTATGTCTGGCAGTAGTCTGGTCTGACATTAGTCGGCCTAGACAGTCGCTGCAACAGAATGGTGTCTGATAGATCTAGACACTAAAAAGGGTCGCATTGATGTAAACAATGCGACACCGTTAGCAATCAATTGGAGCCATTGGTGTAAAACCCAGCGCTCCTAAACGTTAGCGCTTGGGACGTTCTTCGCGGGGACGCGCTTTATTTACACGGATTTCACGGCCTAGCCACTCTGCACCGTCTAGCGCTTCAATTGCCGCGTCTTCTTCAGAATCCGCAGACATCTCTACAAACGCAAACCCGCGAGGACGACCAGTTTCGCGATCCATAGGAACAGTAACTCGCTTAACGGTACCGTAATCTGCGAATACTTCCTGAATATCTTCCTGCGAAACGTTGTAGGCTATGTTCCCTACATAAATGGACATGAACTTTCTCCAAACACTTGAAATAAGACTCTGGCAAGAGTAATTCCGGAGACAACTTAGCCTAGATACCTCTAGATAAGCTTCTTAGCGAGAATTTACTACTTATCCAGGGCCACATTAACACAGAAATTTGGGCCGTAATCGTTGTCTGGACGACTTGTGAGGAAGGCTTGATATAAAACCCAATCCGAAGCCGATTTTATCTGTCAGCTGTCGGTACATGGCTGGCTGGCCGCTCGGCGCACCCCTTAGATTGGCTGCTGTAAGCGGTGTCTCATTCAGTGCTCGATTTAACAATGTAAATGTCTTTTTTCGCAGACAAAGCTCGGGGCTTTGCCACAAAGAAAGCTGGCCTCAGGTCAGAATAACGCCCAAATCTCCACAGGGGTTATCTTGTCTTAGATCGAGCATCAAAATAGCTTGATTTAGCTCGCTATCGCTCCAATGGGGATGGGAACGTTGTAGCGTACGACGGCTGAGTTTTTTAAGCGGCTTTTGCAGCCAGCTAGCTTGGCTATTTGAGCTTTTTAGGTCTTTGTTAAGCATGGTGAACCTCCTGTTTAGGGGGCTAGGTCGTTTTATCTTAGCGATTACTTCAAGCAGCGGCGGTGCGTTACCGTACGGTTTACCGAAACTTTGTAAGTGTCACCCAGGGCTGTACCGTTTGATCAGTCAGGTTAATGCGCAGTCATGATTGATATTGAGTTCATTCAGGCGGGGGATAGTTGGCAAAACTGGGTGTTTACCCTCACCTATCTCAGTTTCTTATTATTTATTGTGTGGCGTGTGATCGTATCGTCTACTCCGTCCGATTAATCAGGGCACATCACCATGGCCAAATCAACTGATACCGTTGGGTCGCAAATACCAGAGCGAGTTGCCTGGCTACGGCAAACAACCTGTCTGGGGCTGCTGTCTGAGGAGGTGCTGGTTGCGATCGCAACCCAGCTTATGCCCCTATCGCTTCAGGCCAACCGCCGTCTGATTTTAGAAGACACCCAGCCCGATGCCCTCTACATTCTCAAAACAGGTCATCTAGAGCGCTATCGCACCCAGCGCACCTCCATGGCCCAAACCGCGGACCTCATACCAGGAGCGGTTCTACATCTGCAAGAAATCCTGTTAGATCAGCCGACGGACCATACGGTTATCACCCTAGAAGACTGTGAACTATGGCAATTATCGGCCGAGCAGCTCAAGCAAATCGCCGACCAATACCCCAGCCTTAGCCAGGAACTGTCTGAACTCCTGGCCGAGGAAGTAGAACAGCTATCGGCCCAACTACTCTACGAGCAAGAACGCCAGCAAGAGCTGCGCCCCTATTTGGTGCCCAGGGTTAGCCGGGGTGTTATCGGTGCTAGCCGCTATGCGCAACGGCTGCGTCAGGCTGTGCGGATGGCTGCGAATGTCACACCTGAGGACAATGACCAGCGCGATTCGGTGCTTATATTTGGCGAACCCGGTCTAGAAAAAGACAACCTTGCCGCTCTGATTCACTTTGGCTCTGAGTATAAAAAAGAGCCGATGATCAAAGTGAACTGTGAAACCCTGCGAGTCGTTGATTTGTTTGGTCGTGGCGACAGTCGGCCAGGGCTGCTAGATTGGCTCGGTACGGGCACTCTCTTGCTCAACAACATTCAGGATCTTAACCCTGAAATCAGGCCCGCTATCCTCAGGTTGCTAAAAACACGACAGTACCAACCGAGTGCGCAACCCGGCCAGGCTCCCCCGCCCCTCAAAGAGAGCTCTGCTTGGATCATGATGATCTCAGAAAAGAGTCTGACGCCCTTTGCTAATTTGTCCCCCCAAACCATCAAAGTACCGCCGCTGCGAGTGCGTAAAGCAGATATAGTAGCCCAGATTAACTACTACATCCAGCTATATTGTCGTAAGCGTAGTCTTAGCAAACCCACCCTGACATCAGAGGCTCTGCGCCGTCTGCAAAGCTACGATTTCCCTGGCAATCTCCGCGAACTGGACAATCTTGTTCAGCGAGCTATTCAACAGTCTGACTGTGCCCAGCAGCTGACTGAAGAAGTCTTCTGGTCTGCGGGGGAACAACAGGGTCGATTTCGCTGGAATTTACTCAATACCTATCCTCAGCTACGGCAGTTTTTACGCAGTCCCTGGTGGCCAGATCGGATTAATTTTGGCTTTACTAGCTGGTTTTATGTTTTGGTGGTCGCCTTATTATTCCTGGGTCCTCAAACCCGTGATGCCAATGTTGCGCTCAATGTCTTTTGGGCCTGGTGGTGGCCGCTGATCTTGTTGTCATTTCCGTTTGTGGGACGTCTGTGGTGTGCCGTATGCCCTTTTATGATCTATGGAGAGATTACCCAAAAACTGTCTCTATGGCTATGGCCCAGACAGCTGGGGGAGTGGCCCCGGCAGTGGGCTGAGCGCTGGGGTGGTTGGATTTTATATGGTGGCTTTGCGGCAATTTTGATCTGGGAAGAGCTATGGAATTTAGAGAATACGGCCTATCTCTCTGCCTGGCTGTTGCTGATTATTACCGCCGGGGCAATGATTTGCTCGGCTCTGTTTGAGCGTCGGTTTTGGTGTCGCTATCTGTGCCCCATCGGCGGTATGAATGGCCTATTTGCCAAACTCTCCATGATCGAGCTGCGGGGTCAGCGCGGCGTGTGTTCGGCCACCTGTACCACTTACCAATGCTATAAGGGCGGTCCTGAAAAGGGAGAGGGGCAAGAGACCCTGGGCTGTCCGGTCTATTCCCATCCGGCCCAGCTGGTGGACAATCGCAACTGCGTCCTGTGCATGACCTGTTTAAAGGCCTGCCCCCATCGATCGGTGGAGCTGAATTTGCGACCGCCGGGGATTGAACTGTGGACCACCCACACGCCGGTTGGCCATGAAGTGGCGCTGCTGCTGCTGCTGTGGGGAGCGGTGTTGGTACATCGGCTGCCAGCGGTGACGGCGGCGCTGGGCATATCGGGGCTAGCCAGTGGGTTTTGGGGACATGCGATCGCAACCATCCTGCTCCTGTTCGCCCCGCTACCCCTAGCCTGGTTAGCCCACCGACTGACCCATCTTATTCAGCCTCGTCTCAAAGCCCGTCCCTTCACCCAAATTGCCTATGGCTGGTTACCCATTGTTCTCCTCAGCAGTCTGGCCCATTACCTCTCCCTAGGACTGACCGAGGCAGGTCGAATAATTCCAGTCTCTTTCGCCAGCTTTGGCCTGGCCGGTACAGGACCGGTTATCGTCGCCCATCCAGCCGTCATTGCGTTTCTACAAGCCGTCAGTCTGATCGTCGGTGCCATCTTGAGCATTTTACTCACCCAACGCATTGCTCAACAACCCTGGCCCAAGCTTCTACCTATCCACGGGCTGACCCTGAGCCTGACCACAATTTTATACAAACTAATTGTCTAATATGTCTGCCGTTAGTTCGTTACTACAATACTTCCAATTGTTGCCGCCGCCGTTGGCTCACCATCCACCCGCCACCAACCCAACGCACCCTCCTCACAACCAAACGCCTGGGCATAGCGAAAACGAATGTCGTAGCGACCCGGTGTTTCAGGAGCTGTTAACGTAAAGGTGCTAGCCCCCTCCGCCTCAGAAAAACCATCATAAATACAGGTTTGAGCCGCATTCTCACCAGCAATCCCCACAATAATTTGATTGATTGCCCCCCCTTCACAGGATGGACAGTCATAACGATAGTTGGTTGAAACATTAATCACTTCACCGGGAGCGGCGGCTATGGTGTTACCCTCACCGTTGAGGGCAAACTCACTCAGACGCACCTGACCGTAGGTCACTTGGGTTGGCGGAGTAGTCTCACGTGAATTCTTTACCCTAAGGAGAGTCTCCTCAGGGGGGATAGCAGCAAAGGCCGCCAGCCGTTGAGCCTCTGTTGCTGAGGCAATCTCTAATGTGGGATCCAATTCATTTGCCGCTTCGAATTTGGCCACGGCCTCCTGAATCTTGTCTTGCTGTGCCAGTTTGCGTCCCTGGAGAACCAAAAAGTCGGCCTCGCCAACGTTGTCCCAGACCTGCTGTCGACAGGTGCTACCCGCTGTGATCTGACTATTTGCAGGCTCTAAGAGCAGTCTGGGATGATATTTGAGCCGGTTACAGGCCCGATCTAATAAGGCCTGAATCCAATCTGTTTCAGCGTTAGCCCTAGGAAAACGTTCGGTGAGCTGAGTGGTATCCCAGAGACGTAACGTTGTATCCCAGCTGCCGGTGATCAGAATGTTAGCCAACCTTGGATGCCAGACTACTGCGCTAATGTTGCCTTGATGGTTGCCAAAGTTTGGAGAACTCACCGAAGCTCCCTTTAAATTCCGGATTTTTATGCTGTTTTCTAGTGCGATCGCAACTCGCTGGCTCTCGGCATCAAAGGCGACTTTCCCCACCGCGTCTACATTTTCCTGAAATGTTTCCCTAACCTGCCTGGTTTCCACATCGATTAGCTTAACAAAATTGTCGTTGCCGGCGGTTGCTAGATATTTTCCATTGGGGCTAACCGCCACAGTATTGACGGCCCACGCATGTAATTCTGTGATGGACTCTCCACGTTTGTTGACCGGTGTGCCTAATAATTTACCCGCCCGATCCCAAAACTGTACCGTTGTTCCTGACGCACTCAAAATCGTTTGACCATTGGGGAGAAACGCAACGGAATTTACTCTCTTGCCTGCGAGTTCGGCAAACCCGTTAATTAAGCTACCCTGACGGTTCCATAGCTTCATGCCGTCATAACCGCCGCTGACAATTTGCTCTCCGTCGGGGCTAAAGGCCACCGACGTAATTTTGTCTTGATGGCCTGCAAAAATCCTGGGAGAGTCACTGCTGTTATTCAAGTCCCACAGCCGTAGCGTAGTATCTGAGCTGGCCGTTACCAGATACTGTCCATCTGGGCTAAATGCAATGGCATTGACATAATCTGTGTGTCCCCGCAGGGGCTGAGCCACCAGGTTACCCTCCAGGTTCCAAATGCGGACGGTCCCGTCTTCACTACTGCTGGCAATCTGGTGACCATCTGGGCTAGTTGCGATCGCAGTTATAGTTTTGGTATGCCCCTCTAAAAGATTGATTTCCATCGGATTTTTTAACAAATCAGCCAGCGCAAACTGGGCAGAATGCAGCACCCGATCCAAACTGTGTTGGCTTGTACCGATTACCTGCATGGCCATCACCAGTCCATCTACTGGCTTTTCATAACTGAGCAACCGAGCCTGGGCAGCTTGCTCCCCAATCTCTGCTCGCTGTTGGGCAGCTTCGGCTCTATCTTTCTGTGTTGTTGCCACTCCATATTGCCAGACAGCGATGCCAAAGCCTGATATTGCCATCGTCAATAGCCCGCCCAATATCCCCACTAACGTCCTCTGTCGTTTTGCCTCTTTCTTTTGGTCAGCGTTGATCAAAGCCCGGCTCGAGGCCACATACATTCCCTGTAACTCTGTCGGGCTAGGCTGTTTTCCAGACGCCTTGAGTAACCACTGTTCCGCTTCCTTAAGTTCATCACCCCGCAGTAATAAGCTTTCCCGCCGGGCCTTTTCTTCCCAAGTAATTGCCTGCATTAACAGGCGAGTATGGGCTTGTAAATACTCCGGGTCCGTATCCAGGGTTAGAAGCAGCTCCTTAAAGTTGGCCGCAAAGTCAGCATCATTGTCTCGAAAATCGAGCCACTGCACTTTTTTTAACTGCGGATGTAAGTCTGTTGTCTCTACTGGGCGATGGAGCACCGTTACAATCCGCTTATTTAATGTTGCCGCATACTCCACCTCATCAGCACAGTAGGGCGACTTAACCGAACTAGGAGACAGAATAAACAACACATGGTCCGATGCTTCAATACCTCGATAGATCTCTGCTTTAAAATCTGTTCCTGAGGCAATACTCTCCTGATCAAACCAGGTACGTTTTCCCTGACGCTGTAGACCATCGTTCAGCTGACGGGCAAAGTCAGCATCGGAGCGCGAATAGGAGACAAACACATCTAACGAAACACCCGATGGCTGTCGCTCACTTTCAGTAATGAACTCACGCTGTAGAGGTATGGGCCCATGCTCGGGGTACTGTGTTGCCAGCTTCAGCCACGTCAAGGCATGCTGTAGCTCGTAGCCCCGTAGCAAAATACAAGGATTACGCTGCTGCCGCTCCCATTTCAGCGCTTTAGTCAATAGGATTTTATGTTCGTTGTAATAGGCGGTATCCTGTTTTAATAGGCGCAGCAGATTTCCCTCATCCTGTTGATAGCTATCTTCAGTAAGGTTATCTGTTAGATCAATGTATTGCAGGGTCTGAAGCGATGCTGGAATCTGTTCTGGAGTCACGGCCTTTGCCAGCATGGGTATAATCCGCTTATTTAGGGCAAGGGCATGGTCTAGTTCTTTTTGGCAGTAGGGTGAGGCTAGGGAATGGGGCGACAGCAAAAAGACAACATTATCGGCCTCTTCAATGCCACGGGTCATAGCCGTTTGAAAGTCGCTCCCAAACTCAATGTCGCTATGGTGAGTCCAGGCGGTAATCCCATCTCTCATCAGCCCCCGGCGAATTTGTTCTGCCAGGGTCTGATCCTCCTCCGCATGGCAGAGAAACACCTGGGTCATCAGGTTATTGGCATTCTTAATGCTAGCAATGATAAATTCACAGTGGAGATCGGTGGGAATACAGGGGGCCTGTTTATCCCTAAAACGTTTCTGCAACCAGGTTTTTGCCTGCTGACGCTCTTCTCCAACTAGCAAATATCGGGTTTGTTGCTGGTTGCGGTCCCAGTTTAAGGCTTTGGTCAGCAGTACCGTGTGGTGATGGACATAGGCTCGTTCTTGTTCACATAGGTCAACTAAGGCCTGGAAGGCTGACTCAAAGTTACTTTCATCGGCAAAATTTACCTGGTTCCAATTAATTTTGCTGATTTCAGGGTGCATGTGGGTAAAACAGGAATGTTCACCGCTAGCTTGGTATGCCGTCCAATCTTCGTCAGTGCCGTCAGGATGACGAGTCTGCCATAGTTCCCGCGATATTTCCTCCACATGCATAATGGGGACCAGTCGCTTGTTAAGGGCAACGGCCCGTTCAATTTCTTTGCGGCAGTAAGGAGACTTGGTCGCGTGGGGGGAAATGATAAAAATGAAGTTATCCGCTTTCTCGATACCATCATTAATTTGCTTTTGATAGTCTACACCCTGGGGAATAGCATCAAAATCAAACCATACGCTATACCCCTGAGCTACCAGACGGTCGTTCAGCCGTTCGGCAAACTGCTTGCTGTCCGTTCGTCCGTAGGAGATAAAAATATCTTGAAGGGAGTTCATGGCATCAGGTAAGCGGCTATCCAAGTATCTACTTCAGTTATTCACCTGTCATTTTCGGTTGTCAGCCCAGTCCATTGGCCTAACCGAGCCAGAGAATCGCTGTAGCCTATATCAAGCCGTGAGTTTGGGGCATGTAAGGAAAACATAAGTAGCCCGCCCAGTAGCCATGCTCCTGTTCAAGATCACGGCTATGGGACAGGGCAGCTCAGCATCAGTTTTCCCGCAGTGTGGCCAGACCACACTGAACCTAACTAAACCTGTGGCGTCTTGCCCCTGTTGAACCTGAGCTAGGATAGGGATGTTACCTGAAACTGGGTTGGCTTATTCATGGTATTTCCGACACCGCTGCTTGATGCCAGACTAGCTCGAGAAAAAGAACAAAACAAAAAGGAGCGGTAGCGATGATTGCCGTGTCTGTTATTCTTCAGGTTGCTTGGACAAACGCCCATCTTCCATGTAGATAATGCGGTCGGCGATGTCTAAGATGCGGTTGTCGTGGGTGACCAGCAGAATTGTGCAGCCCTGTTGCTTTGCTAAGTTATGCATAATGTCTACGACATCTCGGCCAGATTTTTTATCGAGGGCGGCAGTGGGTTCGTCCGCTAGCACAATTTTGGGATGGCTGACCAGGGCGCGAGCAATGGCAACCCGTTGCTTCTGCCCTCCAGACAGATCCGCTGGATAGTAGTCAACTCGATCCTCTAGACCGACCTGCTTTAGCATCTCTGTGGCGCGACGGTGGCGTTCGTCCTTAGTAAATGTTCCTTGGACTTCAAGACCCATTTGCACATTTTCTAACGCGGTAAGACTGCCGTGCAGATTGTGGGCCTGAAAAATATAGCCATTGTTGCGGCGAGCTTTGACCAGGGCCTGTTCGTTGGCGTCACATAGCTCGTGACCAACAACATTTAAGCTGCCGGTCTGGGCCGAGCGCAGTCCGCCGATGAGCGTTAGCAGAGTGGTTTTTCCAGAACCGGAGGGGCCGGTCATGATCACAATCTCACCCGCAGCAATCTCTAGATTAATGTCAAACAGCGCCTGTTTGCGGAGCTGGCCAGAGCCAAAGTAGTGGTTAAGCTGATGAACAGAAATAGATGGTGCTGCAGTCATAATGGTAAAAAAGAGACTAACAATTAGAAAATATCGGCGGGGTCAGCGGCCTGGAGACGGCGAGTTGCGATCGCACCCGACGCATTACACATCATCAGCGTCAGGAAAAATACCAAAAACGTGCGGCTAACCGGCATGGCAATGGGCAACGCCGTCGCTGCCGCCGTGAGCTGATAGGCCCCGAGGGCAATAAATAAACTGGGGAAAAAGCCCAGCAGCGACAAAATTAGAGCTTCTTCAAACACCACACCCAAAAGATAGCTGTTGCGATAGCCCATGGCCTTAAAGGTGGCGTACTCAGCCAGGTGACTATTCACATCGGTGGAGAGCACCTGATAAACAATCACCACGCCGACAATAAACCCCATGGCTGTCCCCAGGCCAAACACAAACCCAATGGCAGAACTCGATTGAATCTCATTGAGTTCAAACTCAACATAGCCGTCACGGGTGAGCACTAAAACATCGTCTGGCATCCGAGCAATCAGTTGTTCTCTCACCTGTTCAATGTCATATCCGGGTTCCACATTTAACAATCCTAGGCTGACAGCTCCTGGCTCACGTCTGGGAAACAACCTCAAAAAGTTCTGATCGCTAGTGATGAGTGCTCCATCATCGGCAAATGAAGCCCCAACAGAAAACAAGCCTGAGACTGTGACCGTGTTAACTCCAATTTCAGTATCGGCGGGCTGCCCTGCCTCCACTGTGTCAATCAGCTCCTGATAGTCACCCCGCGATGAGCGATCAAACAAAACGTGATAGGGCAGCCGCGTATCAGCAATTTTGGCATTGATTTCAGGTAGGTCAAAGGCTGGTTGACTGGGATTTTGACCGATGATCATCATAGAGGCTTTTTTGCGTGTCTCAGGATTGCGCCAATCGACAGAGCCGACGTACAACGCATCGGCAGAGGCCACACCGGTCACGTCTTGGGCCTGGTACAGCCGCCGTCGAGAAAAGGTACGCAGCTGGCCAAAGTTCTTGGCCTGGGCGCTAATTAAAACGATGTCTGCCTGGATGGCTCGAGGATACTGGGTATTGGTTTTGTAGAGCGCATCGGAAAAGCCTAGCTGCATAAAGATCAGCACATCGGCAAAGGTGATACCTGCGATCGCAGTCAGTAACCGAATCGGGTCGTGCTTTAGCTGCAGCAGCCCCAGGGCCGTTCGCTCTTGCAGAGATTTGGCAATTTTGATCGGGTTCATAGGACCAATGGGGAGATTTGGAACCAACGCGTAGGGACGTTCCATGGAACATCCCTACGTGGTGACGGGGGATGGGAGCAAAAATCTAGTCAATTTGAATGGTGGCGGTTACTTGTAAATTAGTCAGACCGGCCACGGTCTTGCGGGCGGCTTCATCTAGCTGAATGTGGACTTCGATCACTTTGGCGTCAATATTGGCAGCGGGGTCTTCATTGATCACCTCTTGCGCTTCAACCTGCAGACCAATACGTTGAACCGTGCCCTGTAGCTCAATGTCTAAAACCGGCGTCGTAACGGTCACCGGCTGACCGGGCTCAATCTTCGTAATATCGTCCTGGTAAACATCTGCAACCACAAACATTTGTGCCGTTTGCCCAAGGGTGGCAATGCCTTCGCTATCGATGGTTTCTCCCGATCGGGTGTGGATTTTGAGTACCTGACCGTTCAGGGGGGCGCGGACGTAGGTTTTGTCCAAGTTAGCGTTGGCTTCGGCGACGGTTGCGATCGCAGATTGCACCTCCGCTTCGGCCGTGGTCACATCCACCGGACGTACCTCTGCCAGGCTGTCTAACCTGGCGCGAGCCTGGATAATTTGCTCTTGCCCTGCCGATTCAATCCGCGCGAGGGACGCCTGGGCTTCTTGCAGCTGTCGCTCAGCTGTGGTGTAGGTCAGCTGTTTCGCATCCCGCTCCGACTCAGATACCGCACCCTGCTGATAGAGCGATTCATAGCGCCCGGCCTCAATTTGAGCATTTTGCACCTCCGCTTCTAATCGGGCAATGGTGGCTCGCTGGGTGCTAATGTTTCCGGCCTGATCGGCTTCAAGGCGGGCAATCTCGGCTCGCTGGGCCTGGAGGTCGCCCGTCTGGGCCCCGGCCTGCACCTGCGCCAGCTGAGATTGGGCGATTTGCACCTGCTGTTTAGCCTTTTGCAATGCCGCCTGCATCAGATCGCGGTTGTCTAAAATTGCAATCACTTGCCCCTGTTCTACAACATCACCCTCTTTGACTAAAAGCTCTTGAATTCGGCTTTCTTGGGCAGAAGTGGGCGCTGTTAGCTGGATGATTTCACCCTCTGGCTCCAGGCGACCCAGGGCGGTCACGGTTGAAATCTCAGGCAGTATCGCAACGTCTACGGAGTCTTCTTGCTGTCCGGGGAAGGGTAAACCGCGCCACGCCACCACCCCCATAACGCCTAAGACCACTGCCACTAGAAGTATCCACCAGCGGCGATTTTCAATGATTCGTTGATGACGTAACACAGTTAAATTCATAGGGCTTTTGCTTCTCGCCATGACTATATTTTACTAAACCGTTTAGTAAAGTCAACTAAAAAGTCAGCCATAGCCTAAGTTGCTTAGGGTAAGAGTGTTGTCATGTATCGGTCTGCTACGAGTGCGGCGACATCCTATTCAATTTTTCTCTGCCAGTACTGAGGACGATGGGGTGGTTCTTGAGCGCAGGAGCGACATATTGGCCAATCTCTTCGTCAAAATTGAACAGTTCTTTGACTGAAGGCTATCTCCTTTTTTCTTTAATTGTTGACTCTTTTTCCATTAGCAACCAACGAAAAAAAACAGTGGCTACCATGGCAGCGACCAGCTGCACAGCTATAAATGGCGCTACATTGGCCGGATGTATACCAGCAAAAGTATCCGAGAATCCACGCGCAATAGTCACGGCTGGGTTTGCAAAGGACGTCGACGAGGTGAACCAGTAGGCGGCGGTGATGTAGAGACCGACAGCATAGGGCACGGCTTCGGGGCGGGCTTTGACACAGCCTAAGATCGTGCCGACTAACCCGAAGGTGGCGACAAATTCACCCACCCATTGCCCCAGCCCTGTACGTATTGTGGTGGAAGGATCGATCAATGGATTCCCAAACATGATATGGGCAACGAAGACACCTGTAATGCCGCCGATCACCTGAGCCACGACGAATAGCAACGATTCCCTGACCGAGATTTCCTTACGTAGCGAAAAGACCAGCGTGACAGCAGGATTGAAATGCGCTCCAGAGATTGACTCAAAAACCAGAATCAGCACTATTAGGATTGCACCGGTCGGGATGGTGTTGCCCAATAGCGCGATCGCATTATTGCCTCCCGCCAGGCGCTCAGCCATGATCCCGGAACCAACAACGGTTGCCAGCAGTGTAAATGTTCCTAACCATTCAGCTATCAATCTGCGTAGCATCGTATTATCCCTTATCGAATGGTTCAGGTTCTAAGGCAACTATTTGTGTTGGAGGCAAAACGGCACGCATGCCAACAATCATCGTCAGCGTTCGCGCCTTGTCTTCACCGATTGACATGGCTGCCATAGATGCGTCAGCTGTAATCTGATAGATTGCATTCTAGATGGCCAATGGCAACTTACCTAATAAGATTCCACTTAGGGTCAAGAAGGTCAACTCTCCTTGTTCTTGATCTCACTAAACGCTGGATGCGCTGCCCCTATAGTCAGGCATGATGATATTTTTAGCCTTGTGGCCAGTTTCGCGCCAGTCGAGGCCGTAGCATTTAGTAGAATTAGGTGCTGTGTACGGAGCCGCTTGAGTGAATCCCGTTGTCCCATCTGCTGACTCAGACCCTAAAGCTGATAAAGCTAAGGCCATTCTGGCAGGAGCCTTTAAAGTGTTTACAACCCAGGGGTATGCGTCGGCAAGTATGACCCGTATCGCTAAGGCAGCAGGGGTATCAAAACCGACGCTCTACAGCTATTTTCAAGATAAAGAGGGGTTATTTGTTGCTCTGGTGCAACAGCTGTTGCATAAAAGCAATCGCATGATACTGAGCTTGCCGAGTGGAGATAAAGCGCCATCCTCACCTGAGGGCGTCCTCCGGGCAGTGGCTACGTCCATGCTTAACGAGGCCTCTCACAATAAACCGTTTCTAACGCTGATGCGGCTGATTATTGGTGAGTCTGAACAGTTTCCTGAGCTAGCCCAAACATTTGTCCGTGAGATTAGCAAACCGATGTTAGATAGGATGGCGGCTTATTTCACAGCCCACCCCCAGTTAAAGTTTTCAGACCCAGAGATTGCTGCGCGCGTCTTTTCGGGGGCGTTAGTTCACTACCTGATTGTGCAGGAGCTCATGGGGGGTAAGGATATTGTGCCGTTGAGTTGCGATCGCATGGTCAACGGTCTCATAGACCTGATGATGGCAGGCGGCCATTACAAGGGATAAGAACTTTCTAGAAGAACGGTATGGTTGGACTGCTCTGGTCATAATCCATCTCAATGCTAGAAAGTATCATCTGGATTCTCCTCGCCGGCTTTTTCTCCGGACAAATCGCCCGACGGCTAAAGGCCCCAGCCCTGGTCGGTATGGTCCTCGCGGGTATTTTTCTCGGCCCCCAAGCCGCCAACGTGCTCAGCCCTGGAGTGCTAGACGCCGCCAACTCTCTGCGGGGCATTGCCGTCATGGTGATCCTGATGAAAGCCGGATTAGGGCTAGACCGTGACAAGCTTGCCCAGCAAGGCACCGTTGCCCTACGCCTCGGGTTCTTGCCTGCCACCTGCGAAGCCATCGCCGTTGCCCTAGCCGCCATGTGGCTGTTTCAATTTGATTTAGCCACCGGGCTACTGCTTGGCTGTATCCTGGGGGCCGAATCTCCGGCCGTGATTGTACCAGGCATGTTGCGACTTAAGAGTCTGGGTTGGGGGGTGCAAAAAGGAATTCCCGATGCCATTCTTACCGGCAGTGCCTTATCAGATGTGCTGTTACTGCTCGTATTTAGCCTGCTGCTGGCATTTTTAACCCAAGGTGCTGCCACAGGCGTTACGTTCGGCAGTCTGAGTCTTAATTCTGTGCAACTTCTACCGCTGCAGGTAATCCTGCAAGTTAGTTTAGGTATTCTTGCAGGCTGGCTCACCGCTCGTCTACTCGTGGTGGTTTTAGCGAAACAACACTGGACGCAGAATGCGGTTCAAGATTCCCTGGTTGCGGCCAGCCTTGCCCTATTACTCGTTGTTCTTGCAGAGCACATTCCTATCTTCTCCGGCTACTTAGCCGTCATGGCCACCGGATTCTTTTTGATTGAATTTAATGCTCCACTGGCCCGCAGACTCAGGGAGGGGTTCAATAGCCTGTGGATCGTCGCCGAGATTATTCTGTTTGTGTTACTTGGGGCTAGCATTCAGCTTAATGTTTTGGGCAACACTCTCTTAGTGGGTTTATTCATTTTGGCGATTGGCACACTAATAGGACGTTCCCTAGGGTGGTATCTTGCCACCCTAGGCAGCAACTGGACTCGTAAAGAACGTCTGTTTCTTCTTTCAGGTAACTCTGCAAAAGCCACCGTGCAGGCCGCAATTGGGGCTATTCCCCTAGCCCAGGGCGTGGAGGGCGGAGACACTATACTGGCACTAGCGGCACTATCAATTTTGGTTACAGCACCCCTGGGGGCTTGGGCAATCCCCACCATTGCCCCAAAGCTGTTAGAACAGGGTCAGGTAGATCCCACAAAAGTCTCTGTCGACCGCCCCATGATGCTCCTAGCAGCCGTTGACATGTCTCCCCTGGCTGAGCACGTCCTGACAAAAGCCGCTGATCTAGCCCGACGCTGTGATGGTGAGGTGGTGGTGTTGCATGTTCTAGAAAATGACGATCCTCAAGTCGCCACCCAGTTAAAACAACAGACCAAATTGCATTTAGCCGATATCCGTTATCGGTTCATCTGCTCGTCAGGATCCATTCCAACAGAAATTTTACGCATTGCCCAAGACCATAGGGCAACAGAAATTGTCATGGGCAAACGCGGTCATCGCTATCTAACAGACGTCTTGGTTGGCTCCGTTTCACGGGCAGTCATCGAAATAAGTCCATTGCCCGTTGTGATTGTAGAGGTGACTTAACGTCAAAGGCCCAGGTAACACCGCCCGGTAGGGGCATTATGCAATGCCCCTACTGGGCGGTAGTCTATTTGGATGCAAACGCCTTAGCGTTTGTTAGTTGACGCGGCAATTCTTGACAATTTCTTGAGCTGATTTTTGCACCTCAATTGCCCAGTTTTCACCAGATTGCAGTGCTGTTTCTACGGCTTCCAAGGCCTGGTAAAACAGCTGCCAGCCAGTCTTCTCACGCCCATAGGTCTGTTGTAAGCTACTGGACTCTCCTTGAATAAAGTCCAGACCTTCCTGCAATTGGAACACGCCCGTATTGACAAACTCAGTTGCTTCGTCTGTCTTGCCCTGATTAAACAGATTTGCCACTTTGAGCGAAAATCGCAACATGGCCACTGTGATCGGCAGACGAGACACAAAACAGCCGGTAAATGGATCAATGTCAGACTTGATGCTGTCCATTGCTTCAGGCAGGGCCTCAGCGTACTTGGAGAACAACAAAATCCGGAGATAGTCTCCCACCTGCTTACCTACTTTAGCCATGGCAATCGCTTCCTGGGCAAAGCCTTCTTTGTCATGGCGCATGATGAGACCAGAAGCGTGGGCATACCCCAGGTTTGGCTGCTGTCCGCGGGCCGACAAAATATAAGCCTGGTCCTCTGCCCGACCAATAAAGCTAGGGGTAAAGGTTTGGTAGCGACGAAGGCTGTCTACAAGAACACCGTTGGTACCGCCGGTCACGTGGATGCGTTGGATGGCCTTTGTCTCCCCATCAAAGTCAGTACCCGCTTTGTAGCGAGTCATCATTTCCGCTTCTGTTGATAGGGCCTGGGGTAGCTTGCTAAAGAACACATACTCGTCAGGATTGAGCGTGCTACCTGGAACGGTTACATCAGGGGTAAACACTCCTTTGTGGATATCGCGCTGATTGACCAGTGCCCCGGCGATCATCCCTAGCTCAATGGGGTGATTGGCAGAGTCTTTTCCAGTAGCGCCCCACAGAGGTGTCTTTAGATGACCAAAGGCCGTGGCTCCGGTTTGCTCTAGCAGCTCAGCCTGGGGAAACACCTGGTCTAGATCGATCTTGAAGGTAGCTTTGATCTCAGGATCTACTAAGACATTCCAGAGGGGGACAATCGCTTTGAGAAAGCTATAGTGACGGCCATAGCGACCATCTACACCAAAGACGGAGAGCCTGTCTTTGGCCTCATCCCCAAGGGAGGCGTGCTCTAGGATGGGGACCAGGACCTTTTCGATCAGACTGTTCGTGTCTGTTTCGGTAAAGGCAAAAATATTGAGTTGGTCTAAAGGCTCACTGGCGGCCAGCACCTGCTTTAGATAACTCTTGCCTAAGGTTTGTAATCGCTCATGGGTAACTGACACAGACAACACGCAGTTTACTTTGTCGGTGATGTTGGGCTGCTGCTGACGCTCAAACTCGACGGCGTGGTTAAGGTGTTTTAGACCGTAGAGAATTTCATTACTCTCTTCGGCAATGCCAATGGGAATGGGATGGTCGTACCAGTAAAGTTGAGGATCGTCCGCTGCCTCTGCTAGCTGGGATTGAAAGTCAGCATCAAAATTGCTCAGGTCCGCTGACCCTAGGGGCATGGTCAGCAAAGCGTTGGAGGTAAATAGTACTTGCTTGGCAGGGTTTTCAATCGGATTAGGATTAAGCTGCTCAACGGTGACGGTACGCTGGGCGCGTAACTCGGCAACACGCTCAGTTTCTTGTCCCCAAATGCCGGTACCCTCTGGGAAGAGTACGGACCAAACTGCATTGGCTGCTGCCACTTCATCCCCGGCTGCTTCCAGGGTTGCGGCCATTTGATCTAGAGTGAGCTTTAAATCAGCATCGTTTGCGCAGGCTTGGTCTAGTTCTTGGGCGATTAGCTCAGCGCTTTGTAAATAAAACTGAGCACTTTTTTGCCACTCGGGTGAAGCGGATAGTTTATCTAGATAGGTCTGGGCTTCAGCATACCGAGGGTGATTGTCCCCGGCTAAGAGGATGAGGAAAGCTGAATTAAGGGTTTGCAATATTGAATTTGTATCTAGCCAATCGTCTAGGCCTGGCATTTCTAGCGGCAAAATCTCTGTAGCCTCAGAGCCAGAGGGCTGGGTTAGAAAGTTCAGAATAGGATTGAGGGCTGTCATGAGTTTAGAAAAAACTGTTTAGGGGACAACTCAAGCAAAAAATGGATACACCCCTATAGTTTTATGCCAATCTGCCCTTGAGTATGGTGATGCGGACTTCAAATTCCTTCGAAGTTATGCTGAAGTTTTATTTTTAGGATGAAAACTTTTGCGATCGCACAGCCTGGTGCCCATAGCCGAACGCCCCATGCCCCCAAACACTCGGACGGCATTTTCTACACCACAGGCGTTTAAGCCGTTAGCCCCATAGCTATTTGTAGACATTAGCAGCGATCGCAAACCCCATGGACCGTCACTTCATAGTTATCGATGGTCAACCCGGACCGTACCTGGGCCGTATCCAAACACTGAAACTGCTCCCAGGGAATATCTTCAATGGCACCGCACACCTTGCAGCGAAAGTGGTGGTGGCGGCCCACATTGGCATCGTAGCGGCACACCCCTTCTTCAAGGAGTACCTCGCGCACTAGACCCACATCCCGCAGTGCCTGCAAGGAACTATAGATGGTTGCCTGGGAAGACCGGGGCACATCCTTATTCACGTCGTGCAGGATCTGCTCGGCAGTGGGATGATCCTCGCGGGCAAGCAAATTAGAATACACCGCAAATCGCTGGGGCGTGACTCGCAGATGCTTTGATTTAAGGAGCTTGACAATTTCTTCCGTCTGCTGAGACATCACCGATTTTAAAGATGTAAACGGGGTTAACGCACAGGCAGCATCCAACGATACACGCCGTTGGCATCTTGGGCGCTTATAGTGCAATCGTAGCGATACTATCTTAGCATTCACATTATCTGATATCCACTTCAATGTCAGAATGATTCTAGGTGTTGATATTTTTTCAAATAAGAACTATTCTGGTTTAGGAAGGCAGCCGTTCAACTAAATATTGAGGCAATGCCTGTTCTTACTACTGATCCACCTAACGACCAACTACAGGAAATTATCATGGCTGTTATTGAAAAAGTACCCAGCGTTGTTTTTAAGACTCGCGTCCGTGATGAGTCCGTCGAAGGTCCTAACCCCTATCGTTGGCAGGACACCACTACAGAAGATATTTTCGCGGGTAAGAAGATTGTTGTTTTCTCTCTTCCCGGTGCATTTACCCCCACCTGCTCCTCCAACCATCTGCCCCGCTATGAAGAGCTTTACGACGAAATGAAGGCTCTGGGTGTGGATGCCGTTTACTGTATCTCCGTAAACGATGCGTTTGTTATGTTCCAGTGGGGCAAACAGCAGGGTGCTGCGAACGTTAAGTTGCTGCCCGATGGTAACGGCGAATTTAGCCGCAAAATGGGCATGTTGGTTGACAAGTCCAACCTGGGCTTTGGTATGCGCTCCTGGCGTTATTCCATGGTTGTTAATGACATGACCATTGAGAAGCTATTTTCTGAGCCTGACTTTGGTGATAACTGCCCCACTGACCCCTTCGAGGTTTCCGACGCTGACACCATGCTGGCTTACCTTAAGGGTGCCGAAGCTCCTGGTGTTTCTGAGCCTCGCAAAGAGTTTGTTGGCTAGGCCCTCACTCAACTAACGTGGGCTTTTAGCCCAGTAAACTCACCCAGGCAAAGAAGGCTAGACCCTTATCCTTCTTTGCCTTCTGTATCTCTAATTACTCAAGATGCCGTCATTTCTTGAGATAACCACTATTGGGGTGAACAACCGTCAATACCCCCTTAACCCATCCCCAACCTTGATAACCGCTTAAGGCGGGTTAAAAGAGCATGAAACTATCCAGTGTAAATATTGAAAATCATCTAGATACCGTCTACGACGCAATTGTCGTAGGGGGTGGTATGGGAGGTCTGTCAGCCGCTATTTATCTAGCACGCTATGGTCTGAAATGTTTGGTTATTGAAAAAGGCAAGGGCCGCTCTCTGTGGATGCAGGAAACCCGCAACTACCTGGGGTTAGACCCGGATACCCCCGGGCGTAGCATTCTTACCCACGGTGCCAAGCAAGCGCTGGAATGGGGGGCTGACCACCTGAGAGCTTTTGTGGAAGAGGTCACCGACGAAGGTGACACCTTTGCTGTCAACGTCAAGATCGGGAAGAAAGATAGTAAGTATTACACACTGCGCAGTAAATACGTGATCGCAGCCTCGGGGGTTATTGATGTGCTGCCCGAGCTTGAGAACATGCAAAATGTCTATGATTATGCAGGCTACACGCTACATGTCTGCATGATTTGTGATGGCTTTGATATGTGGGACCAGAAGGCCGTCGTCATGGTTAGCCGAGAATCTCAGATCAATGTGGCCTTTGTCTTAAACTGGTTTACGCCCTATATTTCAGTGCTCACCAATGGGTTTACCGTTGGTGATGCCATGAGGCAAAAGCTGGCGGACCACGGCTATCCTCTATATGAAACCCCCATTACACGGATTTTGGGAGAGAACCACAAAATGAGTGGTGTAGAGCTTGCCGATGGCACCGTTGTGGATGCCACCACCGGTCTCATTAATATGGGTTCGATTTATCACAACCACTATCTCAAGGGGATTAAAGAACTCACCTGGGATGGGGAGAATCTAATCACAAACAATATGGGGCAAACCACCCACGATCGCATTTTTGCCGTGGGAGATCTCAAGCAGGGTCTAAATCAGGTGACCGTTGCCGTTGCCGATGGCACGTTGGCGGCCACCCAGATTTGGCGATACATTCGCCGTGCTAGTGCCCCCCGCAAGTGGGAGGAAAATCTGGTGTCGACCCCTGTCTAAACTACTTGTTGGTTTAGCTGAGGTGAGCGATCGCGGCTGGTCTAAAGCCCAAGCTGGATAATCGGTCTATGCTGACAGTAGCAACTGCCCTAATGTATTAGGACAGTTGCGTGCCCAGCTGGCTTAGATCAGGAGATTGGTGCACAACCTTTGTGTTAGCTAACTGGGCCAAAACGATAAAGGCCTGTCTGTTTATTCGCTTATGCCGTGGATCCGTATTGCTAGTGGTGGAGTTGCGATCGCAATTGCCCTATTGATGATTATCTTAGGGGGATGGTACTTCACCATTGGCTTCGGCATTATTGTCTATCTAGGCCAGCTAGAAGTCTTTGCCCTGACTAAGGCCAAGGGTATCAACGCCGCTGTCAAAACCACCCTGATCGTCAGTCAGGTGTTGTTGATATCGGCCCACATCGCCCCACCGCTCACCGATGCAATCCTCTCCCTGGCGGGCACGTGTATTTGTTTTTATGTTTTATTTCAGCCCAAATTTGCCACCATTGCTGATGTGGCCGCCTCAATCTTAGGTCTATTTTATGGCGGCTACTTGCCCAGCTACTGGATTCGTCTGCGCAATTGGCAACGTGACGTCACCAACTTACCCCTCGGCGGCTATTGGCCCACCGACTGGAGTTTAGATAGCTTGCCCATTGGTCTGGTGCATACCCTACTGGCCTTTGCCTGTATCTGGGCGGCAGATATTGGTGCCTATGTGGCCGGTCGGGCCTTTGGCCGCACTCCCCTAACTAACATCAGCCCCAAGAAAACCGTTGAAGGAGCCCTGTGTGGTATCAGCGGCAGCCTGATGGTGGGCTGTAGCGGAGCCTGGCTCATGCAGTGGCCCCTGTGGTGGCTGACCGGCTCCGCTTTTGGCACCATTATTGGAGTCTCTAGTCTGCTGGGTGACCTGACCGAATCCCTGATGAAACGCGACGCTGGGGTTAAGGATTCAGGTACCCTGATTCCTGGTCATGGGGGCATTTTGGACCGCACTGATAGCTATATTTTTACCGCCCCGTTAGTGTTTTACTTCATCACCATGCTGCTGCCCATATTGCCGGGGAGCTGGCCCGGAAACTAGGGTTGCACCATGATGCGGCACTGGCAAATTAGCTGGTTATTCTCAATCACCAGGGACTGCAAATCAGTCTGTTCGCCTAAGTTCCAACCAAAGCCTCTCAGGGCCTCGCTGGGAACCAGCTGGCCAGAGGGTAAACGCCATTGGGCTGTGGCCAGCCTGAGAATGTGACCCTGGTCAATGTCGATGGTCCCTTGCAAACAGAGGTCTGATTGTTCCTGTCGGATCAACGTCAGCACTAAACCCGTATCAACGGTTTGTAGGTTTGACCGATACTGGGTCAGGTTCTGCAACGCTAGCCCCTCAGGGCCATAGTGGGCAGCGATTTCTGCGGCAACGTTATCGTTTGCCAACAACGTTTGCCAAACGTCGAGCAGACCGTCTGCCAACACTGATGCGCTAGAAGAGGCAGATAAGTCATCTGCATCAAAGACTACCTGGCCTTCAATGGGAAACGCCTGGTTTAGACGCAGGGGTTTCCCCCGTAAAACCTGACCAATATTGATCTCGATATTACTGGCTTGTGCCGAGATATCCGTCAGTCTGACGCCCTGATAAACCGCTTGCTGGGCCGTTAGGGCAAGACTGGGAATCCGGCCTGACAGCACCTGTCGGTCAGTGGCCTGGATGTCAAACGTCAAATCCCCAATTTCATCGAGCTGTGTTTGCAGCCAGAACTTGACAGCGACCGGCAGCACCCGGCTGATCAAACGACTGCCCTGCGGTGTATATGGGGATTGGGTCATGGCCTCTGCTCAGCGTGTACAGCCCCAATCATTGCATACCCCATGGCGGGTACGCTCTGGGGCTGGAGTTTGGAGATGCGATCGCACCCGCCATGTCTCGATCTATGCCATCCATAGATGTGCGATCCCCGTAAATCATGATCTCATGACGTAATTCAAATAACAAAGGGCTTTTATTAAACACTTAGTCATGATTTCATGACTAAGTGTTTTCTGAATGTACTGAAAACTCGATAGGAAAAAGTTTTTGTGGGGATCGTTAGACTTGATCCCCGTGACCTTTGTTGGCATCATAAATTTTGAAAGCGATCCCCAGCGGGTGATTTAGCTGTCTGTCCTGCAGTGCTGGTAAACAAGGGTATGGTCATGGGTAACGGTTCAAGAATTCCACTAGAAGATATGACGCTGCGTCAGCTACGCCTCGTAGCGAGTGAGTATGAGGTATCTCGCTACAGCCGCATGCGTAAGGTTGAATTGGTTGATGCGATTCGTGCGGCCAAGGCTGCTCGAGATGGTGGCAAGCAGGTTCCTGCTGCGGCTGTGGCTACCTCAGAATCAGTCGTATCGGCTGGTGAAGTGGCTGGTGGCGGCAATAGCGTGATGACAATGGCCGAGTTGGCGACTGTGGACGATGGGTTTGGTGATTTACCCGGTGGCTATGGTGAAAGCCGAATTGTACTGATGCCCCGCGATCCTCAGTGGGCCTATGCTTACTGGGATATTCCTGGTCCCCACAAAGAAGAAATGCGTCGTCAAGGCGGTATCCGCCTGGCCATCCGTTTCTACGATGTTACTGACATCGACATCAATGCGGTCAGTCCCCACAGTCTTCAGCAGTTTGAATGTGATGAGATGACCCGGGAGTGGTTCCTACCGATTCCCGTTAGCGATCGCGACTACATCGCTGAAATTGGTTACGTAGCTGCCGACGGTCGTTGGTTGTTGATGGCTCGCTCTGCTCCCATCCACGTGCCTCCTGTCTATCCTTCTGACTGGATTGAAGATCACTTTGTTACGGTCAACTGGAATGATGACCTTCGGGGTAAGACCATCATGACCCTGGTACCCCCCAGCAAGAAAGCTGGCATTGCCGGTTTTGATGCTGATGGTAATCCCATCTACGATGCCATCTTTGCCCAGGCTCAGTCCATGGAAGCTCAGCGTATTGCCGGTTCTCTGTTTGGTTCCATGCATCAGGTGCCCGAGCAATCCATTAGCTCCTTTATCTTCCCCTCCGGTGTTGGCATGTGGGCGCTACCAACCGCATCTGGCATCAACATGTCGGGTGCTGGCTTCTCGGCCTCTGCTCCCCCAATCCGTCCTCGCCAATTCTGGTTAATTGCCGATGCTGAGCTGATTGTTTACGGTGCCACCGAGCCCGATGCAACCGTTACCATTGGCGATCGCAAAATCGACCTCAAGCCCGATGGCACCTTCCGCTATCAGATGTCCTTCCAGGATGGTTTGATTGACTACCCCATTAAGGCCGTGGCCGTTGATGGCGAGCAAACTCGCTCAATTCACATGAAGTTCACCCGTGAAACCCCCGAGCGCAACACCAACACCAAGGCCGAAGCTGTTGAAGAGTGGTTCGCGTTTTAAGTTGATGAGCGCCAATTAGTCAGCCTGGGGCAATCTTCCCCAGCAAAGTTCAAGCGAATTAACTGAATTCAAACTAGGTTAGGAGGTGTAGAGTTACACCTCCTTTTTTAATGACCCCCCAAGACATCACTACCTTGCTGAATACGCGCTTTGGCGACGCTTGTGAGGTGAATCCGCCCGATGTATGGCAGGTCGATACCCCTGACCTGCGAGTGCTGGTGCTGCTATCCCAGGATCAAACCTGGTTACGAATCCTAATACCCGTGGTCCCCATGGCGGAGGCCCAGCCGTTTATGGCCGAAATTCTAGCGGCTAACTTTGACCAAACCCAGATGGTCCGCTATGCCACCCATGAAAATGCGCTGTGGGGTGTCTTTCAGCACGATGCGGCCAGCCTAGGCGAGGACCAGTTCTCAGCGGCTATGGAGCAACTCCTAGCCATGAAAACAGCAGGTATAGAACCCTTTTTTAATACGCTCATTGAAACTCGGGTACGCCAGATTGTCTTAGCGGCTAAGCTGCAGGGGCAGTCCTTAGAGGCGACGATGCAAACCATCAATCGATTCTACGCCGAAGGCATGATGGGCGATATGCAAGATAGCGGCTATGGTGACCGTGCCCTGGTCGCCTGGCAGCGTCAACTAGAACGTCTGTGGCCAGAGGTTAATCCGGAGGTGGCTGACAATGGCTAGGCCAATGGATAACAAGTTGTCAGAGGCAGCGATGCTACAGGTGATTGAAGCCATCAAAGCAGACTATGCTCGATTTCCCGCTGCCCAGAGCTATGACCTGTATGCCAAGGATGTGTACTTTAAAGACCCGATGAATGAGTTTCGGGGGGTGGGGCGCTATCAACGCATGATCGGATTTATTGAGCAGTGGTTTCGTAATATTGAGCTAGAGCTGCACGGTGTGGAGCGACCCCAAACCAATGCCATCATTACTCGATGGACGCTGCACTTTACCGCCCCCACCCCCTGGCAACCCAGAATCTCTATTCCCGGTTGGAGTGAACTGCAACTCGGTGGGGATGGGCTGATTTGTTCCCATGTGGACTATTGGAACTGTTCGCGGTGGGCCGTACTTAAGCAGCTGTTTTATACCCCTTAAGATGTCCTTAATGTCGGGCGTCTTCACTAGTTGACTAACGTTGTTTGAGTCTGTGTGATGACTATCCTCAAATCAACAGAACGGTTTTCAAATCGGGTTGCCGACTATGTCAAATACCGGCCCGACTATCCATCTGCGCTCATGGATTATTTAGTCGAGTGCTGTGGCTTCAGGGCAACCCATGTGGTGGCAGATATTGGCTCTGGGACAGGGTTATTGACCCAGCAGTTCCTTAAGTATGGAAACCCGGTTTATGGTGTGGAGCCCAATGCAAATATGCGTGCCGCTGCCGCAGATTTTTTGCAGCCCTATGCAAACTTTGATTCCATTGTCGGCCAGGCAGAGGCCACGACCCTAGCCGCCGCTTCCGTGGATTGGATTGTTGCTGGTCAGGCATTTCACTGGTTTGATCAGCAGGCTGCCCGGGCTGAATTTTTCCGGATTTTGAAGCCGCAGGGGTGGGTGGCCCTGATTTGGAACAGTCGCCAAATGAGCGATCCGTTTCAGCAGGCCTATGAACGGTTTTTGCGCGCCCATGCCCCTGAGTATGCTGTGGTTAGTCAGCAGCGCTCAACGGCCGTATCCCTGGCTGCATTTTTTGCCCCGGCGACGATGGAGGTGGCCACCTTTGAGCACCATCAGGTGTTTGATTTTGTCGGACTGCGGGGCCGACTGTTGTCCTGTTCCTATGCGCCAAAAGAAGACGCCGCAAACTATGGGGTGATGATGGAGGAGTTGCGATCGCTATTTGACCAGTACAGTCATCAGGGCCAGCTGCTCTTCCGTTATACGACCCATCTCTACTACGCCCAGCCCAGACTGTAGAGGCAAAAAACAAAACGGACGTGGGCTTAAATCCACGTCCGTTTTGCTTAGAAACTGATGATTGTGGATGGCTCAGACTAGCTTAAAGGGGCAAAGCGAATCTTTAAGTAGTCATCCTCCATCTTGGCTCCGGCTGGCTGTAGGGCCGCCAATGCCTGGGGTAACACCAAATTGCGCCGATGATTGCCAATGCGAATATTCAATTCATCGGCACTTTTACTCAGCTCAACTTGGCTTTTAGGAATACCCGGCAGATAGACCTCTAGGCTATAGTTGCTCTCCTCTTGTACAACCCGTAGCGTTGTTTCTTTGTAGTAGACCTGGGTGGGGTCTTCATCTCCGTAGATAGTCTCCTTTAGCCGTTCCAGGGCCGCCAGACCACACATCTCTTCCGAGAAGAGCGGCACTTCTTTTACCGGCAGGGGACGGAAGTCATCGTGAATCTCTTTGCGATAGACTTCCTGGTTCTCTTTCCAGCGCTTAAAGAACGGGTCGGTCACCGTGTCAGGAATAATTCGGTTGGCCACCACCATATCGGTGCCAACGTTATAGAGACTCAGATATGCATGGGCTCGGAGAGATTCTTTGAGGACCATTTTTTCAGGGTTGGTTACCAGACGTACCGATGTCGTCGCTGCGTCGGTCAGAACCTTTTCCAAATCCACTAGCTGCTCATAAAACTCATAGGGAGCATCCATCACCTCATTGGTGGGCAATGAAAACCCTGCCACCGGTCGGAAAAGAGGCTCCACCAACGGGCGTAGGGCCGCAGAAACCGCTTGGAACGGTTTATACAGCTTGCGCATGTACCAACCCGCCACCTCGGGTAGGCTGAGCAGCCGCAGTGCCGTACCCGTTGGCGCTGAGTCGATAATCAGTACATCGTACTCATTTTCATCATGGTGGCGCTTCATGCGCACCAGGCTAAAGATTTCATCCATACCTGGCAAAATAGCCAGCTCTTCTGCTTCTACACCTTCTAACCCACGCGCCTGCAAAACTTGGGTAATGTAGCGTTTGACAGCACCCCAGTTGCCTTCCAGCTCTCGCAGGGCATCGAGTTCTGCACCCCACAAATTAGGTTTTACTTCACGGGGATTATGCTCCAACTCCATATCAAAGCTATCTGCCAGGGAGTGGGCCGGATCGGTGCTCAACACCAGAGTTTTATAACCCAGCTCAGCACAGCGTAATCCCGTCGCCGCTGCCACCGACGTCTTACCAACGCCGCCCTTACCTGTCATCAGGAGTACGCGCATACCTACCTTAAAAACGTTACATTCTTTTACTTTAACGATTTTTCCACCATTACGGCGGATGTCTTTTGCATTGCTCCTCTGAAATGACCATTACAGTACAGCCAGCCATCAGGGTGCGGCGTCCATAAGGTATGAGCATGAGCTTTCGCTAGCTTTACGCAACATATGGCTAGCATTTGGACAGATGGCGGCACGAGAATAATGGGTTAGCACCGCTGTATTCCGGGAACTCTAAAAACGATCTATCTAGTGATAGCGTCATGTCTGGGACAGAGACGTTTTCTCTTGGCACCCATGGCAATGGAACGCACTGACATTGTGACTCGTCCTCTATTTACGGAGGAATGTTTATGCTTAAACAGTTATTTTTACTTAGCTCTGCCGTAGCGGTGGCTACGGCCACCCCAGCCGTCCATGCGGCTGAGTGCGTCTATCAGTGTGGGTCCGATGAAATTCAATTTGCCCCCGGACAGGCCGTTGTACTGGAAGTTGTCAATCACACCGGGGGGCGCGTTAGCCTGGAGCGGGTATTAGATTTTCATCCCTATGGCATGTGGCCCGATCAGGTGATCACCATCGATGCCCAGGTGGGTGTGGGTGATCTGTCCGTGGTGTTTTGGGAAGCGGCCCAGCGCCCCATCGAGGTTCGCTTACATCGACCCAATGCTGACCGGCTACAGATTGAGCTATTGCCCAGCGGTGCCGTTAATGACAGTGCCGTACACATTGTTAACGACGGGCGCGTAATGATTTATTAAACGATATAGTACATTTGTTGTAGCTAATGCACTTACGGGTTAGCCACTTCATTTGTGTACGTTGAGATGCCATGGCAATCATTTCATCCAAACAGCCGGAGCCCGATAAGGCTGGCAAGCCACCGAAAAAAACACCGACAAAGCCTTCGGAACAGAAAAACCAACTTTTGGAAACGGAGGCTCGCCCGGATGAAGTGAGTCGGAACGACGATGGTATTCGTCCCCAAAGCTTAGATGATTACATTGGCCAAAAAGCGCTCAAAGAGGTCTTAAACATTGCCATCCAGGCGGCGCAGTCCCGTAAGGAGCCCTTGGATCATTTGCTGCTTTATGGACCACCGGGTTTGGGAAAAACCACCATGGCCTTAATTTTGGCCCACGAAATGAAGGTGGACTGTAAGATTACCACTGCCCCCGCCCTGGAGCGGCCTAGGGATATTGCCGGGCTCCTGGTGAATGCCAAGGCAGGGGATATCCTATTTATCGATGAAATCCATCGGCTGTCGCGGGTGACCGAAGAGATCTTGTATCCGGCGATGGAGGATTCTCGTCTGGATATCACCATTGGTAAAGGCCAGAGTGCCAGAACCCGCAGCATCCCCCTACAGCCCTTTACCCTGGTGGGGGCGACGACAAAAGTGGGGGCGCTGACATCGCCTTTGCGGGACCGATTTGGGTTAATTCAGCGGCTCCGGTTCTATGAGCTAGATGAGCTGACTAACATTATTCTGCGTACGGCGACGGTGCTCAAAACCGATGTGGAAGAACCTGGTGCGATGGAAATTGCTCGGCGGTCTCGGGGCACACCGCGAATTGCCAATCGGCTGCTGCGTCGGGTGCGAGACTATGTGCAGGTCAAGGCCTCTGGTCCTATTACCGAACAGATTGCGGGGGAAGCCTTAGAACTGTTTAATGTTGACCCCTGCGGCTTAGATTGGACCGACCGACGACTGCTATCGGTGATGATTGAAAACTTTAACGGCGGTCCGGTGGGGCTGGACACCATGGCCGCGGCTACGGGTGAAGACTCCCAAACCATCGAGGAAGTCTACGAGCCCTATCTGCTGCAAATTGGCTATCTGCAACGCACTCCCCGGGGGCGCATTGCCACCCCAGCCGCCTGGCGACATTTAGGCTATGACATACCTGATCGGCCTACGCTAGTTCCTGTTACAGACGCATCGGATATGGATAGTAATACCGATCAGCTCTCATTAATGTGAAAAGCAATGTGAAAAGCCTGATGCGCCTTTGATGCCGCTGAGGCTGACGGTTAACTGATAAGATCGTTGGGTTCTGATTTTGACGCGGTCTTGGGTGTAGAACTTCGTAGCTACGTATATATTGACAATTTGCAACCACAGCACGCTGCTTATATGGGCAGCGTTTCTATTGGGTTTTTGCCACTTCCGGGGGATGCTTCCCTGTGGATTGAAATTTCCCCTGGTATTGAAATCAACCGCATTACCGATGTGGCTCTAAAATCAGCGGTCGTAACACCCGGCGTACAGATGGTAGAACGCCTCTATGGTTTGCTCGAAATCCACTCCGGTAGTCAGGGAGAAGTGAAGGCGGCAGGGCGAGCGATTTTAGATGCCCTGGGGGTGCAAATGCGCGATCGCTTAAAACCGCGTATGGTGTCTAGTCAGGTGATTCGTAATCTGGACCCGCACCATGTTCAACTGATTAACCGCACCCGCCGTGGCAATATGATTTTGGCTGGTCAGACTCTGTATGTGATGGAGGTAGAACCAGCCGCCTATGCCTCGTTAGCCGCGAATGAGGCAGAGAAGGCGGCCCAGATTAATATTTTGCAGATTTCGTCCATTGGTAGCTTTGGTCGCTTGTATTTGGGTGGGGCTGAGCGAGATATCTTGGCAGCAGCGCGGGCGGTGGAGGACTGTTTGGCCCATATACCCGGTCGCGATCGCAACACCCTCAAACTCGAATAACTCATACCGTTAGCAATCGCTAAACCACATCTTTCTGGGCAATGAGAATTGGGATACTTTTCTCAAACAAAAACTCGCTGTAGTCGGCTAAGTCATCTATACCGAGACTGGATAGGCAAATCTCGGCTACCAGCCAAACAACAGCTCTGCCCATCAAAAATCTCCATCGGATAGTCATAACACACGCTTGCGAATCGACTACTGAATCGTAGGGAAGCCTCAAGTTAGGCAGACCATAATGGGAGTTATGAAGCAGATTGTTTGCTCAGCGTCAGTCTTAATCTCAACAAAAATCGGCCTTGGAGCAATCCAAGGCCGATTGGTCAGCACACAAACTCTGTGCTGCCGAGATGAAACCCCAATATCACTTGCTCAATGTCACTTGCTCAACAGTGGTGGAGGGGGCAATTAACTATACGGTAAGGCTAAAGTGGGTTATGCATGTCATAACCTTGGTTATGACGTAGGTAGGTGATGCCCTAATCCCGGATTGAGAACGACGTCTATGGCTATGATAGAACCGCTGACTACAGGGGTAAACGTGCGTTCTAGAAACCGTAGAAGGCGTCGGTTTGATCAACTAAGGCTATGGCTGCTGTTGCTGGCACTACAGGTGCTGTGTCTATTGCTATGGGGACTCACCTGGCCTCAGTCACCCCCCATAGGGATCTCTTTTGTCGTCCCCCAAGATGAGGTTAGTCCTTGGGAAGTCGTTGTGGCTGGGTTTGAGAAAAGCCACCCCAATATTCAGATTAACCTGGTGACAAATCCGGGGAGCGATTATACGACCGACCAGCGCAAGGCTATCTATACAGCTGATTTTCAGGCTAATGTAGCCCAGTATGATTTGGTGTATATGGACATTGTCTGGCCGCTACAGTTTGCGGAGAATTTACAGGATTTAACCCCTTACCTGGAAAAAGATGGCATAGATCGCTCAGAGTTTTTAGCGAGTGAGATGTTGGCAGGGCAGCTTGATGGTGAGCTCTATCGCTTACCGATGCGGGCGGATGTTGGGCTGTTGTTCTATCGTCAAGATTTGCTTTCCCAGGCCCGCATGGTGCTGCCTGAGACGTTA
The DNA here is from genome assembly GCA_038534515.1 of Cyanobacteria bacterium J06554_1. Lineage (GTDB taxonomy): Bacteria > Cyanobacteriota > Cyanobacteriia > Phormidesmidales > Phormidesmidaceae > Leptothoe. The sequence goes on along the minus strand of JBCAWO010000003.1, from coordinate 60,895 downwards.
GCTGAGCTGTCTCAAGTTGTTGATGCTTTGAGGCCATCTGTGCCAACGGGCTACCTTTGGCAGGGTAGCCGCTATGAGGGATTGGTGGCTAATTTTGTTGAGGTTATGGAGGGATTGGGGGCGACGTGGATTGAGCCGACCACGGGGGACGTGGGGTTGGATACACCGGAGGCGATTGAGGCTGCCAGGCTGCTGCGGCAGCTGATTCAGCAAGGTATATCACCGGATGAGGTGATTACCTATACTGAAACGGATTCCCTCCAAAGGTTTCTTGAGGGCCAGACGGTGTTTTTGCGTGGATGGCCTTATTTTTGGGCTACCCTACAGCGCTCAGAACTGGCTGGAAAAGTTGCGATCGCACCCCCCTTTTCCTTTCGCAATAGCCCTGGTACCGGCTGTCGCGGCGGTTGGGGCTTTGGCATTGCCCAAAATGCAGCCCACCCCGATGAAGCCTGGGAAGCCATCAAGTACTTTACCAGTGAAGCAGCGCAAAAGCAGTTTGTGCTGGCATCCGGCTTTTTGCCTAGCCGCTCTGCGCTCTTTCAAGATCCAGATATTGTGGCTCAATACCCAGAGATGCCAAAGCTTTTAGAATATCTAGAAGAGTCTTCTGTCTTTCGCCCTTTGATTACTGACTATGGAACAGCCTCAACCATTTTGCAGTCTGCTCTGGGCGATGTTTTGAGCGGTCAGCAGTCGGCTGAAGCTGCTATGCAGCAGGCCCAGACTGAGACGGAAGCACTGCTACAAGCGTCGTTCGGTTAAGCCCCTGGTTTTCAAGCCGCTGACGCGCAGTCCACCACTGCCACCCCACCGCAAACTGTAGCAGCAACAGCCCCACATTGGCTGCCACTAATAATCTCACCCATGGTTTAGGCAGTTCAGAGTCTACCTGGGTAGGCTGGGGATTAGTCAGGCGTTCCAGCAACGCCTCTGCATTTAAGGGGCGCTGACCGGGAAAAGGAGCCATCATGTCATCTAGCAGCTGGGCAAACCACGGGTCTACGGGCTCAGCTACCTGGCCTTGCCAGGTAAGCTGTCCGGTGGTGTCATCTTCGGGTAGATCGATGGGGTGGGTGCCTGTCAGCAGATAAACAAATGAGCGCCCCAGGGCGTAAAAATCGGACTGGGGTACCGCCCGCCCGTTGATTTGCTCTAGGGGGGTGTACCCCGGTGACACAACGCTGGTAATGTCTCGCTGACCAGCGACTTTGGCAAAATAAGTGCTGGTCATGGGGCGGACGGTGCCAAAATCTACCAGGGCCAGCTGGCCAGTAGGTCTCAGCATAATGTTGGCCAGTTTAATGTCACGGTGGAAGAGTTCTTCCTGGTGGAGCTGGGCTAACAGGTCCACCAGTTGTTTCATCCAGCCTATGGCCGTGGTCTGATCGGTTGGGCCATGCTGTTGCAGCCAGTCGTTTAAGTTAATCCCCTGGATATTCTCCATCACCAGGCAGTACAGACGTCGTCCGTCAATCTCTAGGGAGAAATAGCCATCGGCGTCTACCTGGGGAATGCCTGGATGATGTAGCGTTTGTAGGGTGGCGGCTTCGCGTTCAAAGAGGGGCTGTAGAATTTTCTTTTTGAGCACCTTGAGCACTTTAGTCTGGCCCCGATCGTCAATCTCAAAAACCTCAGAGGGCTCCCATTCATCCAGCTCGCGCAGTGGTCGAATCAGTCGATAGCGGTTTTCTATCAGCAGGGGTGTTTGACAAGACTTGCAGTGGGACAGTCCGTCGGGGTTATCGCGGTGACTACATCGGGGATTAATACAATAGCTCATGGGCGATGGGGAGGCGATGGGGAGGCGATGGGGAAGCGATGGGGCTGTCAGCTTAGGGGAGATGATCGCGCACATATTCCATCACCACCGGGATGAGGGTAAATCCAGCGGCACTTTTCTCGATTAATGATTTGCCCAACAGGGCGCTAATGGCAGCTAAACAGCGGGGATGTTCAACCGCTTCGATGGGGATCGGTTCTGCTTGGGCCGCCAGCTGACACAAAATCTCTTGTTCAGCTTCAGAGAGGCGCTCATACTGTTGGTCAATCAGATATTTGATGTCGCCAAACATCGTTATCCCTCGGTCTAGGAAGCGATAGACGTCTCCATCAAATAGTTCTTGGATGGTCATGGCGACAATTCTCAGCATTAGTGGGTTCCCCCGATACTGATTAATCAGTCTCTTCCAATAGGGTTTACCCGATTCCGGCAGCCGTTCTGCGACTAAAATCTGGGCGGCATCCTGATAGTTAAGACCGCCCAATTCGAGATAGCGTACGGGACTATTGGCGGCTCTCGAGCCTGCCAGTTCGCGGTTACGTTCGCGGCTGGTGACCACAACGCAGCTTTGGTGGGGTTGTTCTCCCAGCTGTTTGAGTAATTCACGATAGTTGGCATGGTTAGGTTCATACTCACCCACTAGGCTACCGCTGGTGAGAATGCTTTCGAGGTTGTCGATCACCACCAGGCAGCGATGCTCTCGCAGATAGGTCATCAGGGCGGTCAGCTGGTCATACCATTCGTCTGAATGGGGGATGACGTCATTGGGGAGCTCGTTGAGCCACTGACCGAGAACATTTTCGAGGGCTGGCTGATGGCGCAGGGACTGCCAGATGACGCCGTCAAATTGCGTTTGCATTACTTTGGCCAGGGTGATGGCTAGGGATGTCTTGCCCATACCAGCCGGGCCGATAATGGACACAAACCGACAGGTGCCTGCTATCCATTGTTTTAGCTGGTCTAGCTCAACCTGGCGACCATAGAGAGCGGCGACATCAGGCATTTGGTCCCAGTTAATGGCAACCTGGGTGGTGCGGTAGCCGGCAGTTTCTAGCCATTCGGCCACGTCGCGCCAGTTTTCTAAGGCGTTGCGATCGCGCCCCGTCAATCGCTCCACATAGCGATATAGCCCCTGGCTTAGGGCAACTTCCACGGTCCGCGTTTCGATAATTTGCTGTGTTGCAATTTCGGCGGGACTATTTCCCAACAGCAGCCCCCGCAGCCGAGTTTTCTCCGAATCAGTTAGCCCATATTGTTTGTGGGGCATCAGCTCGTGCTTGGCCTGGGCCAAATCCTCGTAGAGCCGAGCTAAATTCCATTGGGCAGCGGCTTGCTCAAAAAGCTGTTCTGTAGCCATAGGTCAGATCGCAGGGTATGGGTAATTTTAACCGATTGCCTTCGCGCATCCTAGGGTCATAACCAAGTTCATAACCAGGGGGATGTCTGCCCCAAGCTGGGCTGCATTGTTCGTATGTTCAATGCTCCCTGAGCAGATACCGATAAAACGTGCTTCCCCAGGGCAAGACGATGGTCCTTGCTGATCACAAGTCCACTTTAAAGGCTAGATATTGTTATTGTGTCTTTAGGTTTGACATAAGACTTGTTGAATATGAGAAAAATAAGACTTTTGGACTGAAAAAACATCTTTTAAGAGGTATGTGAGAACTCTTTCATGATCAGGCTAAAGTCCTATTTTTAGGTGGTTTTAGCCTTTTTGTTATGCTCTTAAATCAGAGTGCTTAACTCCAGCTTTAATTCGAGAAGTCTCTATATTAAGGGCAAAATAAGAATAAAATTCTTGCTTGCTAATGGTCTTATAAATTGGCAAGCTTTAATCACGCATCGGGCCTGCATTTCTTGAAAGATGTAGGGCATCTAATTATATGAAAGTCAAAGAGAGTTTTCTCGGTCTCTTTTGATGAACTATTTAGTGTGTTTATCCTATTGTTTTATCAGAGTCAGTTCTGATAACTCATGGTGAACAGGCTGTTCTGAAGCTTTTTTGTTTGGTTTTATGGTCAAACTAAACACGATAGTTGTGTTTGGTGTAATTAAATCTCACTGAGGTTCTGTGTCTTAGATGGATAATATTAACGAGTCTATTAAAAGTGCCCTATCTATTGATGGCACAATCGGGGTTGCCCTCGGAGATTGGGCAACAGGTTTCTCTTTGGGGCAAGCAAGCCTAAATGACAATGCCTTTTCTGCTTCAAAGCTAGAACAGGCGATTGCCCTCAATGCCGAGGTGATTAAGGCTAAAAATAGAGCCCGTGATGGTCTAGCCATCACGGCACCCATTGAAGACATCTTAATCACCCTCGCAGATCAGTACCATTTGATCCGTATCTGTGAGATGGCTGAAGGTGTCTTCTTTTATTTAGTTATGGATCGAGAGAAGGCAAATTTGGGGCTGGCTCGGATTAAACTGCGCCAGATTGAGAAAAATCTACGCATGTAGTGTCTGAGGGCAGAGTAATCTGCCGTTTTTGACAGGTTACAAAGCTACGCTAGGTGGCCAGACGTTGCTGGTTCTAGGAATAAATTTATCTCTAAGATGTTGGCGTGTGGCATTGCCTACAGATTGAACAGATCGATGTATTCCCTGAATCAGCATTGGCAGGAGCTGCTCCGTAATCTCCTTGCTCACCGTGGCTGAGTGGGCGAACGATTATGGAGTAGCTCATCGATCAACATACTCAATTTTCTTCAGCATGTATGAGCTTAACCCATTTCAGCCTGTAAGCACTGACGCTAACCATGAGCTACTAAAAATATGGGTCGCTCGCTATTTGCCAGAGTTAGGGAAAATTTCTGGGCCCGTCAGAAAATATGTGGAACAGCGTCTGAGATTAGCCATGACGAATACATCACGTCAGGCTACCGCTCAACGGATCCGTAACCACCTGGTTTCAGACTCTGCTGCCGCAGCCGCAGATACACAAAAGCTGTTATTACGAGTTGGTCTTCCGCCTGAGATGTGGGAGATGCAAGAGCTGTATGCTAAGGTCTATAAACTTTATGAGGCGCTGATCGACTGTTACGAGCAGTCTTTTATATTTGCCCCGGTTGTTGAATATTTGCACAGGATTGAAGAAGACTCTTGCCGATTAGAGGCTGCAGCCCAGGTGATTCCCCCATTCGAAGATTTAATGCTAACGATGGGACCGATGCTGCGAGAGCTAAAGGCAGTTTATTTTTCGTCGACCAATCGTCATATGGTGGGGTTTATGACCACCCAAATGCACTTTACTCAACAGTATATTCTCACGCATCTTGACCCCTATGAATGTCTGTGGCTAGCGCCGTATCTGCGTCTGTTGGATGAGTTGATGTGTATGCCCTGGCAGCGAATCTGTTCAGTGGTGTCTACGATAGCTGAGCGCCCTGAGACTATTGCCCTGGTTAAAAGAATGATACCCAAGGTGAACATGATCTCAGCGCTGGTCTACAATAAGGCACTGACGGCCTATCCTAATCACAATAGTTGCCAGGGGAGAATTCAATCTACGGCTGTGCAACGCTCAAGCCTGCGCGATCTCAATATGTTTCAGGCCTATATTTGGCTATCGTTGTTAGAAGATAACACGATTATTATTGAGAAACAGTTGTTGCCTATTTGTTTACAGGTATTCCGATTGACTAATGTCAATGGGGAATTGGTGACATTTGCGATCCAATCCATCATCGAAGCGATTCAATCGCAGCTGAGTCCATCTGAACAAGCTTTATTTCATCCATCTTCCTATGCGATTGAACGCTTATTTATCGATGCGTATTCTAAGATAAGTCAGGTAGACTTGCTTAGAAAACAGCTCCAGGCAACCCAGCATCTGAACAGCGTTAGCTATACCTGGCAGCTGGACTAATCTAAGCCTAACTCTCGCTTGAGCACCTCAATGGACTTCTCGCCAATATAGTTTTCGCAGCAGAACACTTTTGGCGGACGAATAATGTCTTCTCTTGCGGCCTGCAGCGCCTCTTTAATGGCGGGGAAACTAGCTTTGTCGAGGGCCGCAATGGTTTGGGCACTGCGGACAACGGCAGAGAGTTTCTGGTCATCTTCTGTTTGAGCGGTCATGACTAGAATTTCGTCACCCCGGAGACTGTAAGACAGCACCTCCGCCGCTCGTAAAATCCCGGAACTGAGGCTAACAAGACCAAGACAGGTGTCTTTGGGCAGTTCCTTTAGCTGTCCTAGTTCTTCTGCATAGTCGTAAATGTCAATGGGAATGACTCGCACAGACTTGGGGGCCGCAATCGCTTCGGCTTCGTTGATAAAGTAACGGCTGGTGACAACGGTACCGGAGCGGGTTTGGGATAGGACGTCTTCAAGTTCTTCCAGGGGGACGAGCTGTACCGGAATGCGTAATGCCTGCTCTAGTTCCCGCACCATCAGTTCCCCTGCGCCGATGTCTTGGCGGGGAGTGGTGACGAGGACGCGGGCACTGCACCGTAGCCGCCAGTCAATTTCACCGAGAAAGAGTTCGCGGGCCTGGTGGAGGGAGCAGCCCTGGCGCAGCAGCTCATCTAGACTGCTTTCTACGAGTTCCTGCGCTTTGGGAAACTGGGCAAGTAAGGGGGAGCGGGGCTTATCGATTTCAACGCTGCCCTGGGTGCGTACGTAAATACCAGAACCGGGCTGGGCCTCAACGACGCCGGCATCTTCGAGCTGACGGTACACCTTACTAATGGTGTTGCGATGGAGGCCGGTTTGCATGGCCAGCTGACGAGTGCTGGGTAGGCGATAGCCGGGGGGATATTGGCGGGATGCGATCGCAAACCAAATTTGGTCGTAAAGCTGGGTAGAGGCTGGAATTTCGCTATCGGTTTGAATATGAAATTGCACCATGGATCGCGCTCAGTTGCCGTCTAACGGAAAAATTGGACGTGGTTTGGTCACCTATTGGCTACCTGGAAATAGTGCAAACCACAACCAGGCTACCCAACATTACATAGAGGTTACTCGCGAAACCGGGTTTTGAGATGTGACAATTGTCATTTAACTGGCATAGGATACAAAAGTTTAGAAAGTCAGGTCGTCCGCCATACAAAGTTGGCGGCTCTGGATGCCCAGGGGCGACAAAGGAACGACGGAACGGCAAAATAGGGCGGTGGACGTTAGCACTTTCAACCTTAGGGCCATGACCACTCCAACCATTGAAACCAGAACCGTTGAGGTTAACAGCGGTGACATAACCCTGCCCGTATATGTGGCGATGCCCGACGGTGACGGCCCCTTTGGAGCTGTGGTAGTCCTACAGGAAATTTTTGGGGTGAATGGCCACATTCGCGATATTACTGAGCGCGTTGCTCGAGAGGGGTATGTGGCCCTGGCCCCGGCCCTGTACCATCGCCAGGCCCCTGGCTTTGAGACGGGCTACACGCCGGACGATGTGCAGGTGGGCCGTCAGTATAAGGTAAAAACTAACGCAGATGAGCTGCTCAGCGATATCCAAGCCACTATCAACTACACCAAAACGCTACCCCAGGTAAAGGCTGGCGGCGTTGGCTGTATTGGCTTTTGCTTTGGTGGTCATGTGGCTTACTTGGCGGCGACCCTGGCAGATACGGTTGCGATCGCATCCTTCTACGGGGCCGGCATTCCCGACACCGCCTTTGGTCCGGGTCCGGTTGCCCTGGACCGCACCCCCCACATCACCGGCACCCTCCACTGCTTCTTTGGCAACGACGATGGGTCTATTCCCCCCGAGGCCGTTGACCAGATTCGCGCCGCCCTGCAGCAAAACCACATTGACCACCAAATTTTTGAATACGAAGGCGCAGCCCATGGGTTTTTCTGTGACCGTCGCGGCAGCCATAACCCAGATGCAGCAGCGGATGCCTGGGAAAAGGTCAAGCAGCTCTTTTTAGAGAAGCTAGGCTAGGGGTGGTTCAGCTCTATGGTTGTTGAGGGCGGTCGACGGCTACTGCAAGCTCAGGTTAAACCCGACCCCAAACCTTTGGCGCTGGGAATTAACCATTGGTCGATAGTGCCTAAGTTCCACTAAAACTTCAGATTTCGCTGGGCAAAAATTGACTTACACTTGAAAAACTGACTTTTTATGGGAGCCTGTCCTGACAGGCCATAGACCGTTGACTTTTTCTGCTGACGATTTTCTTAAAGCCCTAGACCAACATGACTTCAACTTCGAGAAGGGGGCGGTCGTTACGGGCAAAGTAGATAGCCATCTAGATGATGGAGCCTACATTGATATTGGCGGCAAAGCAGCGGCCTTTCTCCCAGCCCGGGAAGCATCGGTAGATTCCAGCGTCACCCTAGAAGAGGCCGTGCCCATCGGCAGCGAGCGGCAGTTTTTAATTGTCCGTGACCAGGATGCTAACGGTCAGGTGATTTTGTCTATCCGTAAGCTGGAAATCAAGGAAGTCTGGTCCCAGCTGGAGCAGCGCGAAGCGAATAAGGACATTTTGGATGTCACGGTTACGGGCACCAATAAGGGGGGTGTAACCGCTGATGTAGAAGGTCTGCGGGGCTTTGTTCCCCGGTCCCACCTGGTCAATCCGCCAGAGGATCTGGCGGCCTTGGTGGGGCAAACGATTTCGGTAGCATTTTTAGAAGTTAGCGAAGAGAACAACAAGCTGGTGCTCTCTAACCGTAACGCGGCCCGCACCGCTGTCATGGGGCAGCTCAACCCAGGACAGCTGGTGGATGGCAAGGTGGGGGCGATTAAACCGTTTGGTGTGTTTATTGATTTTAATGGGGCTCGCGGGCTGCTCCACGTTAAACAAATCAGTAAGAGTTTTGTGTCCTCCATTGGGGATGTTTTTGAGGTGGGGCAGCCTGTAAAGGCCGTTGTTCTTAACTTAGATGAAGAGAGGGGCCGCATTAGCCTCTCTACCAAGGTCCTAGAAAAGTACCCCGGCGAGATTATGAAAGATCCTGAAAAGCTGATGGCTGAAGCGGCTGAACGTGCGGCTGATCCAGGTAAACTGCTGGCGGAGCAAGAGGGCTAATGGGTAGCGTATGGGAATTAGACTTTTACTCCCGACCCGTTCTAGATGACAACCAGAAAAAACGATGGGAAATCTTAATCTGTGACGGGGCCCAGTCGGTGAGCGATAGATCAGAGCTTCGCTACAGCAAGTTTCTGTCTAATCAACAGGTCAACTCCATTGAGCTGAGGGATGCCCTTAAGGAGGCCATCGAGCAAGCGGGAGAATCTCCTAGCCGGATTCGGTTCTTTCGCTACCAGATGCAAAATATGATTAAGCGAGCCTGTGGTGAGCTGGGTCTCCCGGCCAGGCTTAGCCGTCGTACCCTCACTCTGCAAACCTGGCTAGATGACCGCCAGACAAATTTTTATCCGCAGCAGCCTGGCTACCAGGCGGGTAAAGCCGCGTCGACGGTGCAACCGGTGGAAGTGGCGCGTCCCTTGCCCGATGCTTTGATGGGGGAACGTTGGGCCATGGTGAGCTTGCCGGCTAAGGCCTTTGCCGACATGCCCGAATGGGATATTGGCTTTGGTGAAGCCTTTCCCTTGGCCCTTGCTGGGATTTCACCGGACACCATGGTGCCTGGCATTTTGATTTTTTCTGAGCGGGCGCTGCCCCTGGCTGGTTGGATGTCGGGTCTAGAGCTGGCCTATTTAGATGTGCAAATTGGGCAAATCTCTCAGCTGCTACTAGAAACGGGCAGTAATGACACGTGGATTATGGCCGGTCTCAATAGACCCGAGCTGAAGCAAGAAGCCGAGCGGTTTATGGCAGCCAGAGAGCGGGCCAATCAGGTGCATTTTGTGGCTGTTCAAGATAGCCCAGAGTCAGAAGCCTTTGCTGGATTCTGGCTGATGCAAAAACGTACATTTGGGTAAGGAGCCTATGCTAAAGCAACAGCGCTGGTGGAACATTGTTTTGATGTATGCGCTGCTGGGGGGAATTGCGATCGCAATGCTCCTACCCCTGCTCTGGCTCGTCAGCACCGCCTTCAAATCCGGCACCGAAAATATCTTTGAGTTCCCCCCCCGTTTCTTACCCCAAGACCCCACCTTTAGTAACTTTGTCAAAGTTTGGGAAACCAATCCCTTTGGCCGCTACTTTTTCAACAGCACCCTCATTGCCGGTGTCACCGTGGCGCTCAACCTGCTGTTCTGTTCTTTAGCTGCCTATCCCCTAGCACGGCTTAACTTTCGCGGACGTGAGCTGATCTTTTCCCTAATTGTCGCCACCATCCTGATTCCCTTTCAGATTGTAATGATCCCGCTGTACATCCTCACCGTACGGCTGGGGCTGACCAATAGCTATTTGGGCGTTATCTTTCCCTCCATCGCCTCCGCCTTTGGCATCTTCCTCATGCGTCAGGCATTTCAGAACGTCCCTAAAGAACTGGAAGAAGCTTCCCGGATTGATGGCTGTACCGAGTTAGGAATCTGGTGGCACATTATGATTCCATCGGTGCGTCCGGCCCTGGTAACCTTAGCCATTTTTGTCTTTATTGGGTCCTGGAGCGATTTTCTCTGGCCATTGCTCGTTCTAAATCGGCCTGAATACTATACCCTGCCCCTGGGGGTTGCCCGTCTGGCAGGCAGCTTCTCCCTCGACTGGCGATTGATTGCAGCAGGCTCCGTCATCGCCACCGCTCCAATTCTACTCTTCTTTATTGTTATGCAACGCTACATTGTCCCCAGCGAAATCAGCAGCGGCGTTAAGGGTTGATCAACAAGAGTTTTAGCTTCTATGACAGCCCGTCTTTTGACAGGGTACAACCTGGCGAATTAACATCGCTGGGGTATTTTAGGATTGATCCGTGACAGATAGTACCCCCTCCACCCCATTCGCCCCACCAAAAAAGAAGCTCTTCTCCATGGGGATTTGCTCAAGTGGTATTGTCTCCGTTGGCGTTTCTGCCCATGGTGTTGTTGCGATTGGGATTATTTCTCATGGCATCGTCTCCATCGGTGTTATTTCCATGGGTGTTATTTCCACGGGGCTAGTTTCCATGGGGCTGCTAACCTCTGGTTTGGTTTCCATGGGCATCAAAGCGGCTGGTCCCACCAGCATGGAACTGATGATGGACCATAGCGGTATGGACCACGGTGGCATGGACCACGGCGATGATATGCCCGCAACTGAATAAGCGCTAAAAGCGACTTTCCTAGCAAATCGCTAAGATGGATAGCCTGTCGGTTAGCTAGGTCTTGTCGGTTAGCTACAATCGAGACATACAGCAATATTTAACGACTTGATTGTGTCTCGATTTAGACCCTATGCCCGTTACTAAAATTGTCTATCGATTTCGCGATGCATCCGTCCCGCCTCGGTATCACAGAAGCTATACGATCTCTGTTACACCTGACGAGGCCAATGTTGTTGTCAATAGCTACAGCACACAGCTTAATGAACTTACAGTTCAGCTTTCGCCATCTGAATTTCAAGCGGCATTAGATATCATTGAAAAGAGTCAGATTACGGAAGCATCTGCCAATGAGGTGGCCCCAAAAACCATCGGTGGCAAGATTGAATATCTTACTCTTTTTGAGAATGATACTGAGATATTTAAGGCTAACACCCATGGCGATAATGGTCAGGGGAAAGGTCGATTATGTTGTGATGTCAAAGCTGTACAGCAGTATCTCAAAAGCTTATTTCCAAATTTTCGAAGCTTACTCAAGTAAATTGCCGTTGCTGATTTGGAGGATGAACCGATCGGTTAGACACGCTATTTGACAGCCTCTTGCAGATAAAATCATCCCGAGGATCAGCAACGCCAGTAAATTCATGGGTCCTATGCAATCAGTCATTGAGACCATCAGGATTCCATTAGTCTTGCTGTGCCAGAAATACGGATCGAGCTGCCGGGTTCTGGCGATATTTCTGCTTTGAGTAGCGATCTCATCCCCATATCTTCCCCTTGCACAATATCGATCACACCCTCGTGGGGCCATCCAAGATCCCGCAGGTAACCAGCAAACGCAGCAGTTGCCGCCCCAGTGGCCGGATCTTCATAGACGCCACCAGAGGCAAACGGATTACGAGTATGAAACCGTTGTGGCGTTTCTGCATACACCAATGTAATGGTCACTAAGCCCTCTCGATTCATTAGCTCTCGACCCGCTGCCAGATCATACTGCATGGCAGCAAGCGCCTCTCGCGTTTTCAGTCCTAACACCAGGTGCTCAGCACCACCATTGATACGAGCTGGTGGAATATTGGGAGCTAAATCATCATTGGTATACCCAAATAACTCCAGGGTGTCTGCCACTAGCTGAGGTAATGCTTCCGCACTACGTGTGGGTGGCGATTGCAGTGCAGCTGAAATCACTCCATCTTGCTGGCAACCTTCAACGGTGATTTCAGCCTCGTTTAGTATCAATGGAAATATCCCGTCACCTTGTTTGAGGGCAAGCGCTGCCCCCAGGGCAATGGTGGCATGGCCACAAAACGGGACTTCGGATTCTGGAGAAAAATAACGTACTCGAAACGCATCGTTAACAGGTGCCGCAAATGCTGTTTCCGAAAAACCAACCTCAGCCGCAATTCTCTTCATCTCTATATCACTAGGATGCTGCTCAGAGATTACAACCCCAGCAGGATTTCCACCCATATTTCCATCCGAAAAAGCCGCAATTTTTTGAACCTTCATAGTCCTTCCTTTTAAGTACTCGTGATTTAGTAACGATCATTGGGAGAGCCAAATCGATACCCTTTGCCGTACACTGTATGGATTAAAATCACCTCGTCATTATGTTCTACCTTGCGTCGCAACAAACGCATCTGAGCCGCTAGGGCATTGCTACTAGGCTGAGTGCTCGTACCCCAGACAGCATCATAAATCTGTTGATGAGTCAGCAACTGATCCGGATGTCGCATCAGATAGCCAAGAATCTGAGCTTCTTTTTCAGATAGTTCAATCGTGCGTTCGGGGAGAATATCGCTGCCTCGTTTAGCAATTTGATTGGTGCTGTCTAGAGTCAGGTCTTGGTACTGTAGAGTTGTTGTCCGAGTGTCTTCTCGAATCGGAGGACGTCTTAGCAAGGCCCGCACCCGTGCTAACAATTCCCTTAGCTCAAACGGTTTGACTAAATAGTCATCTGCGCCAGCATCCAGCCCCTCCACCCGATCATCCAGAGTGTCCTTAGCCGTCAGAAAGAGAACTGGTGTCGTGAAATGATGGTCCCTTAAGCGCTGACACATTTCCAATCCACTTAACCCCGGCATCATCCAATCTAGAATCAGCAAGTCAAACTCACCAGCAACCGCTAGGTCATAGCCAGCCTCACCATCATGGGCTATCCGTACGCTATACCCTTCCCGCTTCAGCACCCGACTCAACGGCTCAGTTAGTTCTACCTCATCATCAACTAATAAAATATGCATCTAGTTGGCTACTGGTCAGGTAACGTATATTGTTCAACAATTTTTTTTGCATAGTCGGGTACATGAGCTTCTAACTTCTCAGGGTGATTACGCTTTACATAGAGATAGTTGCGGGTAAAGTGCGAATCAATGGAGAACCGAGCATATTCCAACCCTTTGGGGCCAACTTTTTCAATCACAACGCCCATGAGCTTAGCTGCCCACATTGGCAGAGTGACACCCTTGTCATAGGCAGGAATACTGTTTTGAACGGCCTGTTTGCGATCGCCCTGGGACATGACTGGCTGAGTCTCTAGCTGGTCTGTGATCAAATCCAGCATCTCTTGACCTGTGTCATTACGGACAACAACCCACTGCCAACCAAAGGGAGCTCCCATGTAGCCCACTACAAGATCTGCGAGAGAGTTTACATAGTCAAAACAACTCATGCAGGATGGTGCAAATACATCCTTGAGCTGGTTGGTCTTGAGACCAAAGAAGGGGACTTTCTCAATGGAGCCATCTTCGTGCTTAAAATGCACCCGAAAATCTTGCATAAACTCGTAATGCACCACGGTCTCTGGAGAGCGGCTGGTGGTGTCAAGAAACTTTTGCAATCCTGCACGGCTAACATTGTCAACGCAAGGGGTCCCTAACACGTAGAGTTTTTCTAGGCCTAGCTCATGTTGTACGGCCCGCAGCGCCTGAATTTGACAGCCAACACCAATGGCCACCAGCCGCTTCATCCCTGATTGTTCAATCTGATCCAAAACTGATAGGTTAGGAGACAGGGTGGGTTTGTTCACTCGGGCTGCCAGCACTTCCTCTGGGGTTTTGGCAATAACAGGCATTGGCTGAAAGCGATCTTCTTGGGTGTTTTGCACACAGACTACCCCTTCGACCAACCCTCGATTGAGCATTTCAATGGCGATGGAGCTAACAATGCCAGTCCACTGAGCTCCTGGGATGGGCTCAGTTTTGCGAGCGGCCATCATCTGCTGATGGACACCAAAATACACATCATTTTCGTTCTCTAAATCGCGACTACGTCCATGGTTTTGAGTTTCTAACTCGGGCACCTGTTGATTGATAAAGGCGCAGGCATCTTTAACGTAATGAATGTAGGAGGTGTCACAAAGGCCACAGTCACTGCATAGCTCCTTGGCGGGACGCACAGCTCCTCGACGTAGACCCTTGGATTTTTTGTGTGCGTTAGATGCAGATGGAGAGGAAGACGCCAGGGTCATATGGACTCGATAGGATAGAAAACTTACATTGCGTTAGTCTCATTATCCGTAAAGGATGACTTTTTGGGCTTGAAGGTCGATTTTTGTGAAGAAATAATAAGGCCTGAAGGGAGTATTTCCTTGCTCCCAGGAAATTACCTGTCCTATCGCTAAAATCACACGTCCTAAAGATGGGTTGATAGGTAAAGTAGAGTAGCGTTCCCAAATTTGCGTCACCCATAACTGTCCTGTCTGTCGAGATGATCTGCTGCTTAAATCCTGATTGCCTGGTGCCGGTTAACCCTGAAGGGGTCACTGTGTGTCAATCTTGTGGCAGTCCTCTGACAGAGTTGCTCCGTAACCGCTATCGTCCGATCAAACCTCTGGGTCAAGGGGGCTTCGGTAAAACCTATCTGGCAGAAGATGTTGATCGTCTCAACACACGCTGTGTGATTAAGCAGTTTGTTCGTCAGTCGAGTAACAAAACCTTTGATAAGGCCCTCACCCTGTTTAATCAGGAGGCGATCCGTCTTAACGAGCTGGGGGAGCATCCACAGATTCCGGCTTTACTGGCTTATTTTGAGCAGCAGGGCAATTTTTATCTGGTGCAGCAGGAAATTAAGGGCAATACGCTGCTGCAAGAGGTGAAAAAAGAAGGGCCGTTTGATGAGGCTAAAATCCGCAGCTTGTTGCATCATTTGCTGCCCGTGCTGCAGTTTATCCATGATCGCAACGTGGTGCATCGGGATATTAATCCGACCAATATTATCTGCCGGCAGCAGGATAATAAGCCGGTCCTGATTGATTTTGGCATTGCTAAGCAGCTTGAGGCATCCCTCGCTGATGAACAGGAGCAAACGGGTACTCGCATTGGTACCGAAGGATATTCTCCCATTGAGCAGCTACGTAGTGGAGAAGCGTATCCTTCGAGCGATCTCTATAGTCTTGGGGCTACCTGCATTTGTTTGTTTACGGGTCGAAAGCCGGAGAAACTCTATAGCCCCCTTGAAGGGCGGTGGCTCTGGCAGGAGCATGTGCTGGCAGCAGGACGCTCTGCTACGCCTGAACTGGCGGCTATTTTGGATCGAATGCTCAAGGATTTTATTAATGAGCGCTATCGATCGGCGGCGGAGGTATTGCAAGAACTAGAGGCTCTGCCTGACTATCATCGTTCGGTGCCGGGGTGGACCCGACAGCGGTCTGCGGATGAAGAGCAGCCCATGTCTGATGCGATTAGTTCTGGCCAGAATGTCAGTCGGAATGTGAGTAAGCGCTTGAGCCGTCAGGAGCTAAGTCCCGAATTTAGACAGGAGCATCCCCCCACGGCTCCACCTGCCAGGCAAACTGGCGCTCAACCCGGTTCAGGTCAGAGGGGGGCAGCTCCCAATAGACGACGTTCTGGCCCAGTCTCGACAGGGCAGTCCATGTCCAACAGGTCTTCTGCCCCCGTGTCTAAGGGGCAGTCTGGGCCAGTCTCGGGCAAGCTCTCTGGGCCCACCAGTTTGGGGCGAACATCAGCCGCAGGCTCGTCGTTTGGGTTGTCTAAGGGACGATTTTCGACGGGGGGTATGACGACTCAGTCCCAGTCGTCTGGTCCTCGAAGTGGTCCGTCTAACTGGGTATGTACCCACACCCTTAAGGGGCATAACTCTTGGGTGTCAACGGTGGCGTTTAACCCTAAGTTTATGATGCTGGCCAGTGGGGGCTGGGATGACACGGTGAATTTGTGGGATATCCAAACCGGTACGCTGACAAATTCTCTTAAGGGGCACGCTCGGGGGATTAATGGTCTGGCGTTTAGCCCTCGTGGCCAGGTTTTGGCGAGCTGTAGCGATGATGACACCATTCGACTTTGGAATGCGGGGGGCGGCAACCTGCTGCGGGTGTTAAAGGGCCATCGTCATGATGTGACATCGGTGGCTATTGGTCAGCGTGGGTCTGTCTTGGTTAGTGGTAGTGAAGATCGCACCGTCGGTGTGTGGAGCCTGGAGCAGGGCAAGTTGATGAAGGCGCTGTCGGGCAATGTTGGGATGATTCGCTGTGTGGATATTTCACCGGATGAAGAGCTGGTGGTGAGCGGCGGTTTGGATAACAAAATTCGGCTTTGGCAGCTGGGGACTGGCGAGGTGTTTCGGGTTTTGCCAGGCCATTTGAATGCGGTGAATGATGTCGCCATCAGCCAGGATGGTCGTTTGATTGCCAGTGCGGGTAAAGATCGCTGCATCAAGCTGTGGAGTCTGCGATCAGGGAATTTGATCCATACGTTGAAAGGCCATACCCGTGAGGTGAATTCGGTTGCGATCGCACCCAACCAGCGCACCGTCGTCAGCGCCAGCGGCGATAGCTGCATCAAGGTTTGGGATACCAAAACCGGTGAGCTAGTAGAAACTTTCTCAGATCATGGCAACTCGGTCACGGCGGTGGCGATTCATCCCAACGGTCGATTTATGGCCAGTGCCAGCTCTGATAAAACGATTAAGCTGTGGCACAAAGAATAAATTTCTGCCGTTGCTGCTCCCTGGCCTGGGCTCAGCTGCAAACTGTTAGCCAAACTGTGGATCAGCAGCATATTTTACTGATCGGCTCATTCCTTAAATCAGCAACAATTTCCCCATGCCCGAAGGCCCCGAAATTCGAAAAGCCGCCGATAAGATCGAGCAGGCGGTCCAAGCCAAAGTCACCAGCGAAGTATTCTTTGCCTTTGAGCATCTAAAGCCCTATGAATGCGAGCTGAGCGGCCAGACTGTGCGCCAGGTCGAGACTCGGGGTAAGGCGCTACTCATTCATTTTGATAACGACCTCAGCATCTACAGCCACAACCAGCTCTATGGCATCTGGATGGTGCGTAAGGCCAAAAACTATCCCACCACCAAACGGCAGCTGCGTCTTGCCATTCATAATTCAAAAAAATCTGCCCTCCTCTATAGCGCTTCAGATATTGAGGTACTCACGCCTGAGCAAATTCCCATTCACCCCTTTCTGAGTAAGCTGGGGCCCGATGTGCTTAGCCCTGACCTGCGCCCCGCCCATGTGCTCGAATTGCTCACTGCCAAGCAGCATCAGCGCCGTCAGTTCACCACCCTATATTTAGACCAGCATTTTCTGGCCGGTATCGGTAACTATTTGCGTAGTGAAATTCTCTACGTAGCCCGCATTCACCCGCGTCTGCGCCCCGTTGACTGTAGCGATACTCAGCTAGAGGCCCTGGCTGAGGCCAGCATTGCCGTTCCTTATCAGTCCTATCGCTACAGCGGCATTACCAACGATCTAGACCTGGCTAACCGGCTCAAAGCCCAAGGGCAAAAGCGATCCCAGTATCGTCACTGGGTGTTTGGTCGGGCCAATTACCCCTGTCGCGTCTGCGAGACGCCCATTGTGAAGGACTTTGCCAGCAGTCGTCGATTTTATTACTGTCCGGTCTGTCAGCCCGCTAGCGGGTAAGGTGTAGAGGGCCTGATACGTTAGGACATTTGCGCGTCAGGTTGGCTGCTGAAACTAAACGCTTTCAGAGATATCGGTTGTATTGACTAACCTGACAGGTGCTATGGGTGTCTTTGCGGTTCTCCCAGGGACCGGGTGTTTTGGGGCCGGGGACGCTTGCATCAGCAGATGCTCAAATCTCAAAATTCGAGCTGACGGCCTGAAACTATCTACTCTTTCCCCATAAAATAAGGTCAGACTCTTTATCCTGGCCATGGCGACGTCGAACCACTATCAAGTCTTAGAGCTGAGCGAATCGGCTACCCAATCGGATATCAAACAGGCCTATCGTCGCCTGGCCAAGCAGCACCATCCCGACAGCCGGGGAGATGCGCCGGGGGATCATGAGCAGATTGCTCAGATTAATGCCGCCTATGAGGTGTTGGGGGACCCAGCAGCTCGCAAACGCTACGATTCTCGACGGGTGCGATCGCAAAATGTCAGCGACATCGGTGCCCAGTACCAAAAGCAGCGTCGGGCCAATAAAGCCGCTGATGATTCCCTCACCCATTGGATTCGCAGCGTTTATAACCCCGTTGACCGGCTGATTGGCAAAATCATTGGTCCCCTCAAGACGGAAGTCCGGAGTCTCTCCGCCGATCCCTTTGATGATGAGCTGATGGAAGCTTTTCAGGCCTACCTAGAAGGCTGCCGCGAATCCCTGGAAAAGGCTAAGCAAAAATTTAAGTCCATGCCTAACCCGTCTCAAACGGCCCAGGTGGCCGCCAATCTCTATTACTGTCTCAACCAGCTCGAAGACGGCATCGAAGAGATCGAACGATTTACCTTTACCTATGACGACAGCTATCTGCACACGGGGCAGGAGCTATTTCGCATTTCCAAACAGCTACGCCGTGACGCCAAGGCGGATATGAAAGCCATCTTGTAGGCTTTTGGAGAGTGGGCGTTATCAATCGTTCAGACTCTCCTTGGGAAAGGAAAAATCCCTTTTGGCACATATTGTTACAATGGTCGTCTGCTTTTTATTTGCCGGTTTCCCATGGCTTTGCCCATCGTTGCAGTTATTGGTCGTCCCAATGTGGGCAAGTCTACCCTCGTCAATCGATTGGCGGGGGCTCGGGAGGCGATTGTCTATGACCAGCCCGGCGTCACTCGCGATCGCACCTATCAACCGGCCTTCTGGCAAGATCGTGACTTTATGGTGGTGGATACGGGCGGTCTGGTCTTTGACGATGACACTGAGTTCCTACCCTACATTCGGGAACAGGCCATGCTAGCCCTGGCCGAGTCTAAGGCGGCAATTTTTGTGGTGGACGGTCAAGAGGGCCCCAACGAGAGCGATCGGGAAATTGCCTCTTGGCTACGGCAGCAGTCAGTGCCGGTGCTGCTGGCGGTTAATAAATGTGAGTCAGAGGATCAGGGGTTGGTCCAAGCCGCTGACTTTTGGCAGCTGGGGCTGGGGGAACCCTATGCGGTCTCAGGCATCCATGGCAATGGCACAGGTGATTTGCTCGATCAGCTGGTGACCCATTTGCCCTCTACCGACGAAATTGTTGAAGATGATGAAATTAAGGTGGCCATCGTGGGGCGGCCAAATGTCGGTAAATCTAGTTTGCTCAACGCCTTTGTGGGTGAAAACCGAGCCATTGTCAGCAATGTCTCTGGCACTACCCGAGACACCATCGACATGGTGGTGCGCCGTAAAGAAACGGTTTATCGCCTCGTCGACACCGCTGGCATTCGCAAGAAAAAGAATGTTAACTACGGTCCCGAATTTTTTAGCATCAACCGGGCCTTTAAGGCCATTCGTCGTGCCGATGTGGTGCTGCTGGTGATTGATGCCCTCGATGGCATGACGGAGCAGGATCAAAAGCTGGCCGGGCGGATTGAAGATGAAGGTCGAGCCTGCATCATTGTGGTAAACAAGTGGGATGCCATCGAAAAAGATAGCCACACCATCTATGAGTACGACAAAAAGCTAGGGGGCAAGATTCACTTTTTAGACTGGGCTACCCGGCTCTACGTCAGTGCCCTCACCGGTCAGCGAGTGCCCAATATCTTAGATGCCGTTGATGAAGCGGTGATCCAGCACCGTCGTCGTGTCAGTACGGCCGTGGTCAATGAAGTCCTTGAAGATGCCGTTAGCTGGCATTCGCCACCGACCACGCGCCAAGGTAAGCAGGGGCGCATCTACTATGGCACCCAGGTGAGTGTACGTCCCCCCACGTTTACCCTGTTTGTCAATGCCGGTAAGCTCTTTACCGACAACTATCGCCGCTATATCGAAGGTCAGTTTCGCAAAAACCTGGGTTACGAGGGTACCCCCATTCGTATTCTGTGGCGTGGCAAGAAGATTCGTGACATGGATCGTGAAAGTGCAAACCGGGCCACCAAAGTTTAATCCTCCACCCTATGGATCTTCTCCGTTCTCTTCCGATAGGTTTGTATCTTGAACAGCCCGTAACCTGGCTGCATCGGATTGATGCCCGGGTAAAGCTGGCGTGGCTGCTGAGTTTTTTGCTGACGCCGGTATTGGCGAATATGGCCTGGCGGCTGGCCCTGGTGGCGCTCCTCACACTGCTGACGCTGTCAGCCCGGATTCCCTGGCGGGTGTGGCGGCAGCAGATGGGGGGATTACTGATTTTGTTTACCCTGGCATCGCTGCTAATTATGGTGATGCCCGATGGCATTGCGGTGGTCACCCAGCCTCGATGGCCGACACCGGATGCGATCGCAGATCTCGATCTAGAGGCCATCGGCACCCTACCTGAAACCTCCTACCGTTATGTTTTAGTTGACCTACACTGGGTGCAAATTACCCAAAAATCCCTAAAGCTGGCGGTCAAGGTCGGCACCCTGCTCTTTACCCTGATCTACAGCACCAATCTATTTTTGTTGACCACTGCCCCAGAAGAAATCACCGCTGCCCTAGAAGAGCTCATGTCGCCGCTAAAGTGGTTTAAGCTGCCGGTGACCGAAATTGCCCTGACCCTGACCCTGGCGCTGCGGTTTATTCCCCTGGTTTTAGAAGAGGTACAAAATCTCATCCGTTCGGTACGCACCCGAGCCATCAACTGGCGTAAGCTGGGCTGGCGTCATGCCAGTCAAATTTGGCTCATGGTGGCCGAGCGACTGCTCGATAATCTACTGTTGCGGGCGCAGCAAATTGCCGGTGCTATGAAAGTACGCGGTTTTACCAGCCCAGAGCGTCATCAGGTGCAGTGGCATCAGCTGCATTTACGCTGGTGGGACTGGCTCTTTCTCGTTAGCCTGATTTTCTTTTGGTGGGGCCGTTTTGCCTTAGGCAACCCAGCGTAGCCAGCCCCCAACCAGTCTTGTTTGTTCCTATTCTTTTCTGACAGTCGTCGACTTGGTTCTTTCATCTCCACCATCGCTCTCCAGGCAAGGTTGGGTTCCCAGACACTGGCACCGCCTCAACCTTGAGCGCCGCAGTGGCGCTGATGTCTTTGAGGCGCTATTCTCCGCATCGGCCATTGCCACCTTGCTAGAAAGCCCAGATCGAGTCGATGGGGCTCCCCAACAGCTGATTCGATACTCCCTCTGTGCAGGGGCTCCTCGCCATATTGCCGGTCAGCCTCAGCTGTTTACCCCGGCCATTGGGGCTATCTTCCCCACCCTGGCCACACTGCTCCAGACCAGCGGTTCCAAAGCTTCGGACTGCCAGACTTCAGACCCTGAGCCGTCTACTCACTGGGTGGCAACAACTTCACCACACACTCCCCCCGATGACTTGCCCTTTATGGGGGGCTGGCTGGGGTGGTTAGGGTTTGATGCCGCCTGGGAAATTGAGACCTTACCCTATCTCAAGGAGGAGTCTTTACCATTTCCTGTTGCCTATTGGTACGAGCCTGAGCAGTTTGCTGTACTTGACCATCAACGGCAGCATCTGTGGCTGGCTGCACTATCCCCAGACGGTATCGAGGCGATGGTACAACGTCTGGAAACCTCCTGCCCTACCCCCCATTCCCACCCAGATCCCGGCTCCCAGCCAGTCACGTTCTCTTCCCAACAGACCGAATTTGAAACAGCGGTGCAGAAAGCCAAAGATCATATTCGCGCAGGCGATGTGTTTCAGGTCAATCTTTCCCTTCGCTTTGAAACCCAGACTCGTTGTTCTCCCTGGCAGCTGTATCGCCAACTGCACCAAATCAATCCTTCTCCATTTGCCAGCTACTGGAAGACACCTTGGGGGCATGTGATTAGTTGTTCCCCCGAGCGTTTAGTACAGCTGTCGGGTCAAACCGCCCAGACCCGTCCCATTGCTGGAACGCGCCCCCGTGGTCACACCCCCGCCACCGATCAACAGTTTGCCCAAACCCTCCGAACCAACCGGAAGGAGCAGGCAGAACATATCATGCTGGTGGATCTAGAACGCAATGATTTAGGCCGAGTGTGTGCCTGGGGATCGATTCAAGTGGATGAGCTGATGGTGGTCGAGCGCTACAGCCATGTGATGCATTTGGTGAGTAATGTCGTTGGCACCCTCCGTGACAACCAAACTGTTATTGATCTGATGCGAGCCACTTTTCCTGGTGGTACGATTACCGGCTGCCCTAAGGTTCGCTGTATGGAGATCATTGAAACCTTAGAGCCGTTGCGCCGTAGCTTGTTCTACGGTTCCTGTGGTTATCTGGATATACGAGGACACCTCGATCTCAACATTTTGATCCGTACCTTGCTTCTGACGCCCTCAGAGCCTGGGGCGTGCACCGTCTGGGGGCAGGTGGGGGCCGGTATTGTTGCCGATAGTAATCCCCATCAGGAATGGTTAGAGTCGTTGCAAAAGGCCAAGGCTCAACTACTCGCCCTTGGGGTTTCGATTTAACCTGGGTGGCTTAAGGCGACTTAATAATATGATGTGCCGCACAAACCAATGGGGATATGGCAGCCGTCCTAATGCGTGAGGTGCTCGTCAGGGCCGCTGCTGGGAGCTTTTGGGGATATGTATTGTCTTTACTGACCTGACAGATGCAATATTCATTTGGTTGGCTATGGTTTGAATTTTGACATCATGGTAAGTAGCGTTTATGCTCCTGCCATTGGGCCTGACGGATAGATGCCTGATTAATAGTATAGTGAGCTACATTTGATAGGGGCAGAGTTGCTGTTTTTCGACATGGCCCAGTTTGAAAGGTGCTGAGCGTCATCCAAATAAAACGGATGGAGCGTTTGGGCTCATTCTCTAGTTCAGTAGTGGTATAAATCCAATATCAATTTTTCATTTGTTCTCCACGTTATTCCATGTACCCCTTGAATGAGTGCTGAAACCTATCTCAACCACCCTGATTTTGGACTGTTATTTCGGATTTGTCTGGTAGATGGCGATAAAGAGCTATTTACCACTCTCTATGCCCAGAGGTTATTTTTTCTGGCAAAGGTTGATCGTGCTGCTGGACTGCTTTTCGACCCCATTGGTCGTACAGAAGCCCGCATGATGCTTGAGCAACGCCTTAGAGTACTGCGTCAAGCTGGCCAGTATAGTGATTTCGAGAATTTGAACCAGGTATATAAGCGAACGTTTCAATAGACAATGATGAACACGATGGGGGGTTCCCAAGGGTCTGCTCAACAGCTGAGCGATTGGCAGAATGCCAGCCAAACCATTGTTGAGCGTGTCAAGACATTAGACTTACCCGCCCACGTGCGGCTGGTGGCTGTGAGTAAAACATTCCCTGCCGCTGCCATCCGCGCCGCCTATGCAGCAGGACTGCGGGACTTTGGTGAAAATAAGATCCAAGAGGCCATTGCCAAACAAGCAGAACTGGCGGATCTCAACGATATTACCTGGCACTTTATTGGTCATCTCCAAACTAACAAAGCTCGTAAAGCCGTACAACACTTTGATTGGATTCATTCTGTAGATAGCCTGAAACTGGCTCGCCGTCTGAATCAGGCGGCAGCGGATCTGTCTCGCTCACCCATTTGTTGTTTGCAGGTAAAACTGTTAGCTGACCCCAATAAACATGGCTGGACGGAGTCGGATCTTTGGGCGGCACTGCCTGAGTTAGCCCAGCTATCCCATCTCAAGTTGGAGGGGATCATGGCGATTCCTCCCTATGGATTGTTGCTGACTGAAACCCAGTCGTTTTTTGATCGGGCTTATGGGTTGGGCCAGTCGATGGCAACTTATCAGGAAACGCCATTACCAATTCGTTACTTTTCCATGGGAATGTCCCAGGACTTTCCACTTGCGATCGCAGCAGGAGCCAATATCATTCGATTAGGAACTACCTTGTTTGGCTCCCGAAATTGAGGGTTTTGACCCGTTGCGTGTGCCCTATTTTCGAAAAAGATCAAGATATTTAGACCTATTTTTGAAAATGGTGATTTTTTTTGAGCGATTCGTGTATACTGTGGCTCAAAGTTATACCCCAACAGTTGCACAAGGGTATTTTCAAATGTCGACTAAAGAGGTTTAATTCTTTAGGTTGATTTGCCATCGCAACGTACTCATACCGTATGATGTTTGCCATTCCATTGCTGTTTGAACTGAAGGGGTCTAAAGTTATTCCTGGTCTTTAGTAGTGGGGTTAGAACTATCAGCAATCCTCGAGAGAGGCCCCTGGTGTTTTAAACCATCAACGGTTCACTTTATTCTCAACCACTCTCTCAAGTCCTTTTAAGCCGGGTTTTGAGAGTGTTCTTAGCCAAGTTAGTACTAGCCATGACGGAGTTTCAGCCGTGAGCACCATTTTTACTAAATTACGTGACTTTGTTGGCCTTAATGATCCGGCCGACTATGAGTATGAATATGACGAAATGGATGGTGAGGAGTATCAGAATCTCTACGAGCAAGAGAACTCAGTTCCTCAACCTCAACCCCAGCCAGTGACCGGAGTTGCGGCAGCAGATCCGGTCGAAGCCCGTGCGCCCCGTCGCCGTATCCGTGACCGAGTAATGTCCACCGATTCTGGAATGGTTTCCATGAATAATTCAATGAGTAGTGTTAACAACGTAAGTAATGTGATTGGTATGCCCGGTGCCATTAATGGCGTGTCTGAAGTAATCGTGATGGAGCCCCGCTCCTTTGAGGAAATGCCCCAGGCAATTCAAGCCCTGCGTGAGCGTAAGTCTGTGGTGCTAAATCTAACCATCATGGACCCAGACCAGGCTCAGCGTGCGGTTGATTTTGTTGCCGGTGGTACCTATGCCATGGATGGTCACCAGGAGCGTATTGGTGAGAGCATCTTCCTGTTTACTCCCAACTGTGTGCAGGTCAGCATGCCCATTGATGGTGAAGAAAACCTACCCATGCATGAAGAGCCCGCCATGCCTTCTGCTGCTCCTACCCCCGCTTGGGCGACTGAGCAAGTGGCACGCATGGCCTAAGGATGCATCGGCACAGTTAGCCTAGGGCGATTGCCTTCAGACTGTCAGCGCTGAGCTTGAGACAGTCTTGTTCCCTTCAAAATTCTGGTATCGTCCTAGCTGCCGTTGTTAGTTCAACGGTTATGTGCCCGTTTCACGGTATTCTTAGGGAGCTACAAGCTCATCGGGAGGCCTTAGATCATTGCCTGCTAAACTCGGCATTATTGGTGGTGGGGTTATGGGCGAAGCCCTGTTGTCCTGTCTGCTGTCTAAGGGAATGTATGCGCCAGATTCTATCCTGGTGGCCGATCTGTCCCATGAGCGCCGACAGTTGTTGGCCGAGCAGTACAGCATTCGCACCACCCATAGCAACCGTGAGGCGATCGTCCACGGTGACACCGTTATCCTAGCGATTAAACCCCAGGTCTTTGACACCGTAGCTAAGGATTTTGCCGGACTCAGTATTAGCGACCCTCCCCTACTAATTTCTATTTTGGCTGGTGTCTCGCTGTCGCGCCTGGAAAAGGCAGCTCCCGGCTGGCCAGTGATTCGAGCGATGCCCAATACCCCAGCAACGGTGGGTTTTGGTATGACTGCTGTCGCCGTTGGCAATCGGGCTATGGCGGAGCATATGGAACTTGCTTGTCAAATTTTTAGCGCTGTTGGGGATGTTGTGCAGGTGGCTGAAACATTGCTAGACGGCGTGACGGGGCTGTCTGGGTCTGGCCCTGCCTATGTGGCCATTGTGATCGAATCCCTGGCTGATGGGGGTGTAGCGGCTGGACTATCACGGGCAACTGCCAACAAGCTGGCCCTACAAACGGTGCTTGGTACTGCCCAGTTGCTACAAAAGACAGGCATGCACCCCGCTGTGCTCAAAGATCGGGTGACCAGTCCCGGTGGTACCACCATTTCTGGCATTGCCTGCCTGGAAGAGCTGGGTCTACGCTCGGCTCTAATTGAGGCGGTTAGAGCCGCTAGCAGCCGTTCACGGGAGTTGGGTAATCAGTAGAGATTGGTCGTACCCAACCCGAATTCGGTAAACCCGATGAAAAATTAGACAATCCTGTAGGGCAATCCCTTATGGTTGCCCTTCGATACTGGGCTCCCTGGGCTAGCTGTTACCTAATTTGGGTTCTGTTCCCGCTAGTAGCCTGGAAATATTGCTGCGATGGCGGATGATGACGTAGATGCCCCCCAGCAGCACTAACAATGCAAACGGCAGCGGCTGTTGTGTCAAGAACATCAGGGCTGGAGCGGCCATGGCAGCAGAAATAGAGCCCAGGGATACTGTCCGTGAGAGGCCAAACACCAGCCCAAAGACGGCTGCTGTACCCAGACCTACTGGCCAAGCCAGGGCCAGGATCACCCCCAAGCCAGTGGCGGCTGATTTCCCACCTGTGAAGTTTAACCACACGGAGCGGCTGTGGCCCAACAGAGCTAACAGCCCTGCGCATGTTTGAAGCCAAGTAGAGAGACCCAGGCTATCACCGGCAAACTGAGCCATGACAAACCGGACGATTAGAACAGCGCTCAGTCCCTTAACCAGGTCAATGACCAGCACCGTAATACCCGCCTGTTTTCCCACTACTCGAAAAACGTTTGTGGCTCCCGTGTTACCTGAGCCATGGTCACGAATATCAATCCCTTGGACTAGCTTTGCGATCGCAAATCCCGTGGGTAACGATCCCAGTAAATAGGCCAGTATTAGCAAACCAACTGAAATCCACCAAATCATGAGGTCATCAATCCTCCAAAACCAGTGCCGATTTTAGTTTAGGGGTATATGTGTCCCTTTGGAAAATCCCGCGCTTTTATGGGAGAACTTCCAGGGAAGCCTGTTCATAAGGCGGTCTTTTGGGTTCTGAGGGCGTTATCCCTAGCGCATTATCCCTGGTAATAGTAATCATCCTGGGACGGATTGGCTGGATCGGGGGCAAACACTAACCACAGCGGGAACTGAAGCGCCGCCAGCGGTAAGTTGTTCTCGGATTCATCAATGATTAGCATTGGCAGATAGCCATTGTCCATGAGTCGCTCGGCCCGCTGTACCATGGACTCTGGGGACTCAAAGAGCATAATGCCCCGGTTGGCTCCAAAATCAGCCCGCGATATGCCCAAACAGTCCTGGAGCCAACGTCGCCATTCCCCTAAGCGTTCCGGGGTGTTGGCCAGCACCATATTGCACAGCCGGTCGCCATAGATGGCATAAAGCGCCGATATGGCCGCCGATGCCACCACTACGTTTTGTAATCGACTGCCCAAGCTTTTTACCGCGCCCCGTCCCCCTTGGGTAAAAAACCAATTAGAGACTCGATCGGCATGAACCGTTTCAAAGGTGCGACGCATCTGCCAGGGAGGGCCGTAGTAATCGGGCCGAGTCCGGTACTGATCAATCAGACTACGAACCCGCTCTCGCTGTTCTTCAAATCGTTGGATAGAAAATGCTGTGGTCGATACGTCTGCGGGCACTTCCTCGGGGTCAGGGCGTGGGGGACGACGTTGGCTGGTGGCGGCGGCGGCAGGGGGCGGCGTGAGTTCCAACTGTTCAGCCGAGGTGGCCAGGTCCTGTAAACTGCCCACCAGATAATCTTTAAAGCCTTGCAGACGCACCGCTAACTCCTGGGAAGCCCCAGCAAAGGTGGTACGCATTTCTGCGTTGATGCGATCGCGACGCCGTTCTAGCTGTTCGATCTCCCGTAGTAATGCCTGGCGACGGGTTTCTAGATCCTGTAAACCTGCCTGTACCAATTGAGCCACGGTAGCATCTACAGTCTGACTCGACGATCGCAGAGGCGGTAACGGAATCTCATTGGTTGGCTTGGACGCTGGATCAGAAAACTCTTCAGGCGGCATAGTATTTGTCGTGCTTGATGGGTGCTGTTCCACAGAGAGTCCATCGGAACTCTATGGGGGGCAAAAGAGATGCAGAAATATGATGCAGAGAAATCTATTGGGCCAGGTCCGCACAGCGCTGCTCGAGCTGCAGACGCAGCTCTGCTGGACTAAACAACATGGGCAAAAAGTGAATGCTCTTAACTTCTCGAAAGTAGAACAAAATTGGCACGGGCCGCCAAAAGATAGTCCAAGTTTGCCATTCACCGTAGGGAAACTGTCTCAAAATGGTGGTTCCTCGACACACCTGGAGTTCTGTTTCAGTAAACGTTAGTCGGATTATCGTTGTTTGTACAACTAAAAATAAACCTAACAGTGCGATCGCTAAGCCGATCCAAGCTTGTACAAACGTCAGGCAGGTACCAATGAACAGAACTGACAGCGACAGACGATAGTCCGGACTTAATGGTGTAGTTGCCGATGGGGCTGAAGATAACGTTGCCATAGAAAAGCCGTGGTTAGAAGCAGAGTCTGGTCGGTGCTAGTCTCTGCGTAGAGCTAATATCCATCCTACAGTTCGGCCCGGATCGTAAACGAATAATCCCCCCCCGGTTCTAGCTGATAGTCAAACCGTTCTAGAAAACGCCCCAGGGGTTCTTGAATTAAGGCCCTGCCCAGCGAGGGTTCTACCGTCAGATGACCACCCCGAAATTTCCATTGAAACTGCCACTCAAATTCATTGGCATTTACTTCTCCTTCCAGTTTGCCCTGTTTCCAGGAGTGGTAGGTAATGCGGACATGGGCTGTGGTTTCGGGTAAGCGTTGAGCAGTCACAGGTCAAATAATGCAGAGGGGCCTCTAGAGTTTAAGATAGCCAGCTCTTAGCCCGAGAGCTACCCCAATACCGTAGAAAAATTAAGGGTCCTCCAGAACCAGACTGTTCAAGAAAGAGCTAAAGACGGTAGCCTAAAGGATATCGCTCAAGTCGGATACTGAACGTGCCCTCGGTTTCTAAAAACGTTCCCCCTCAACAAAGCCCTCCTGAAAAGATTGGCAAAAAGGTTGGCATCATATACAACGATGTCAAACCGGTCGCTTGCCAAGTCAGCCAGGAACTTACGGTTAAGCTTGAGGCACATGGTTGTCAGGTAGAGACGGCAACGGGCTTGGGAGGGCTGCTGGGCTATGCCAATGCGGAGAAACAGACAACATTAACGCCCATTGAGTCGTTGGTTCCGGCTGCCTTTGACGATGCGATGGATTTTGCCATCGTGCTGGGGGGGGATGGCACAGTGCTATCGGCCTTTCGCCAGGTGGCTCCGGTGGGTGTTCCCCTGTTGGCGGTCAACACAGGGCACATGGGCTTTTTGACCGAGACGTATCTGAATCAGCTGCCCCACGTGCTAGAGCAGGTACTGGTTGGTAACTATCAGATTGAAGAGCGGATTATGGTGGCGGTCCATCTAGTCCGCGATGGCAAGACTATTTGGGAGGCCCTCTGCCTGAATGAGGTGGTGCTTAACCGCGAGCCTCTGACCAGCATGTGTCATTTTGAAGTGACGATTGGCCGCCATGCCCCTGTGGATATTGCGGCAGACGGCATTATTATTTCCACACCGACGGGGTCTACGGCCTATTCCCTGTCGGCCGGCGGCCCGGTCATTACCCCCGGCGTATCGGTTCTACAGCTGATTCCAATTTGTCCCCATTCCTTAGCCGCCCGGGGGTTAGTATTTCCCAGTGCTGAGGTGGTCAGTGTGTCTTCTGCAAATCCAGACCCGCTGGTGATGGTGGTGGATGGCAACGCAGGCTGCTATGTTGCCCCCGGCGATCGGGTGTGTTTACAGCAAGCAAAGTTTCCGGCCAAGTTTGTTCGTTTAAAGGATCCAGAGTTTTTTAAGGTCCTGCGTGAAAAATTGGGCTGGGGGCTGCCCCATATTGCTAAGCCCACATCGGTGGAGCTGCCGTAAGGACGCATATCCAGGCGCTGTTGTTAGATTAGGAACGCGATAGTTGTTTCCTGTATCCCTAACAGGTCTCTTACCTGTGTTGTGTATGTCGTCTGAAAACGTTAGTCCAGAGAATAGACCTGAGGCTGGTGGCGTTGGTCGTGGCGGGCAGAGGCAAACGTCGTCTAGAGAACTGCTAGGACTGTGGTTTGGGGCCAATGTTGTGGGGTTTGCGATCGCAACACCCCTTAGCTTTTTAACCACCCTGTCGTATCAATATTTTGAGGCCTTGTACATTGCCGGGCTGATTATTGGAACTGTCGTGGGTCCACTACAGGCCTGGGTTATCCAGCGTCAGCTGCCCCGACTCAAACTCTGGCAGTGGACTCTCGCCAATATTGTGGGTAGCTACATTGGCTCATGGGTGGGCCTGTTTGCCGTCGGGCTGCTTACGTTTATGACCTACTCGATGAATAACGCGTTTCAACCCGAGGGCATGGCAGGGGTAGTGTTTAGTATTGGCAGCTATGGCCTGGTGATCGGTATGGTACTGGGGGTGGCCCAGATCGTCAGCCTGCCCAGTCAGGCTCAAAATGTACGTTATTGGTGGACAGCTAATGCTGTGGGCAGGGCCTTGGGCTGGCTCAGCGCTTGTCTATTGGGGTGGATTCTGTCTAACGCCATCGATAGTTTTCTAAATGCCCGTATCAGCTGGTGCGTACTGTTAGGAGCCGTGGGGGGTGCGGTCTATGCAGGGGTGACGGTTAAAGCGTTATTTAATCTCAATCCCCACCAATCGACACCCTAAAGACGCCCCTAAATAAGAGCCCCCACCCATATACTCAAACTTAGATAGCAGTAGGGACAATGACAAAATCCTTAGTGGACTGTATTGGCCAGACATTTATCCTTGCTTACCAAGAGCAGACGGAGCAGCTGGCCTCTTTTTTAAGTACCACTGGCTGCCATGCCGAGGTCCTACGCCAGGTCCATCGCTCGGAGTATAAAAACTATTCCCGTAGCTATCTGTGTCTGCTCAATCACCGCAAAGCTTGGGAGCGGGCGCTGCTGTCGGCACAGCCCACGCTGATTGTAGAGGCGGACTTTGTGCCGGTGGCCAACTTTGCCCAGCTGCCACCCCCCTATGATCCAACGGACGACCAGCTGGGGATTGCCTGGCTTTATACCTGTGCTGCGCAAATTTATAACATTACAGACCAGGGCTACGCCCAGGGCTACTCGACATCTATGGTGGCCTATGTGGTCACCCCACAGAGCGCCTGGCGACTGATTGAGCTAGCTGAGCGGGTGCAGGCTGACCCTGGTCCAGAAACCTACACCCCCTGGGATTCGGGCATTGACTATTATTTACGCGATCGCAACTTTCACAACTATGTCCCCTGGCGCAATTACGGCGAACACGGCGGCATTCCCAACCCGGAGCATCGACAAAATAACCTCAGCACCACCCACCGGGCCGATGTGCTCTATGGTCCCCTGGCCTTTACTCCCCCTTATGGGGACGTGCTTAAAGAACGCGCCTACGGTCGCGTCAAAGGGTTAGGGCGTTTGTTGCTCAACAAATATTTGCGCGGTCCAGTCCTACGTGGGTCCCATCAGCCGATGAAGCTGCTTACGTTTGCCATTGGTCGGCAGCTCACCCACCGGCTGTGAGCACACTCTTCTAAACCTGCTAAACCGTCGCATCTTGGCCAGATATTTTTTTAATGGTGAGTTGCACCCCAAGTAAAAATAGCCCCAGGGCGGCAATCCCAAACACCCCCGCACCCAGGGCTACCATGCCCACCACCAGGGTGCGAACAGCGGCGGAGAGGTTGATTACCGTCGGATTATCAGAGGTGACCGGTTTGTTGGCAAAGGTGGTTGCGATCGCAATCATCATGCGATACACCAAAATCGATAGCGTTCCTGCCATAAAGGCCCCGCTAAAGCAGCGTAGGGGCGACACTTTTTTTTCAGTTGCCTGCTGAGCAGATGTCTTGAGTGGGTCAGCCATAACCAAGCTCCAAACCGGTGCCTTTAGTTTACTAGGACACCGCCCAGCTAGGATTGCCTGACGCCCATCGTTTATCCCGCCGTGATCGCCTGACCCCCAAACGGTAAAATACGAGTCCCTTTCCCCCAACCTTTCCTATGCCCCGTCCCCGTAAACGGTTTGGCCAGCACTGGCTGCGCGACCCTCAGATTTTAAATCAGATTCTGGCGGCAGCGGAGCTGTCAATGAGCGATCGAGTGTTAGAGATTGGTCCGGGGCAAGGGGTGCTCACAAAAGGCATCGTGCCGTTTACCCAGGCCGTTGTCGCGGTGGAAGTAGATCGGGATCTTGTCCAGAAGCTGCGTCAACAGTTCCAGGCATCGGAACGATTACATTTAATAGAAGGGGATTTTTTAGATGTGGATTTAACGGCGGCCTTAGCGGACTATCCCAATTTTCAATCCCTGAATAAGGTGGTCGCCAACATTCCTTACTACATCACAGGCCCGATTCTAGAAAAGCTGCTGGGGCGGATTCGTCAGCCTAATCCCCAACCCTATGAGTCAATTGTGCTGATGGTGCAAAAAGAAATAGCGGAGCGGCTCTATGCCCAACCCGGCACCAAAGCCTTTAACGGGTTGTCCGTGCGAGTACAGTATTTGGCCGACTGTCAGCTAATCTGCCCCGTCCCGTCCTCGGCCTTTAAGCCTGCCCCCAAGGTTGAGTCGGCGGTGGTACGCCTACGGCCTCGCCCCTTTCCCCAACAGGCCACTAACCCTAAACTGTTAGAAACCCTGGTCAAACAAGGGTTTTCTCAAAAGAGAAAGATGCTGCGCAACAACTTAAAAAGCCTGGTGGAACGGGATCAGGTGACAGCTGTACTAGAGTCCATGGCCATCAATCCCCAGGTGCGCCCAGAGCAGCTCAGTGTAGAAAACTGGATTACCCTGAGCAATCATGTGGCTGAGCAAGGGCCAACTGCTCCACCGGTCAGCGAGTAATGTGGCTTACTTTTGATGTCGTCCTTAGCCGTCTGCGCCATGGATTATGTTGCACGGGTAACAGGTAATGGGATAGTGAATAGCGCTGGGATAAATAATCTACCTGGCAAATGTTGGACTTGAGTGTGCCGGGATCATATGACTAGTTACACGCTGCTGTCGGCGGCAAAAATTAATCTGTACCTAGAAATCATTGGCCATCGGCCCGATGGATTTCATGAAATGGCGATGGTGATGCAGAGTGTTGATTTGTGCGATCGCATCACCCTGACTAAGACATCCATGCCGGTACGTCGGCTGCAGTGTAATCATCCCCAGGTGCCCACCGACAGCTCTAACCTCGCCCTCAAAGCCGTTGATCTCCTCACCGACACGTTTCCAGAACTCGCCAATCGCGGTGTCGAAATCACCATCGAAAAAAATATTCCAGTCGGGGCGGGTCTGGCTGGGGGCTCTGGCAACGCTGCCGCCACGCTGGTCGGTCTCAATTTGCTGTGGCAGCTCGGCTTAACCCAAATTGAGTTAGAAGAACTCTCTGCCCAGCTGGGGTCAGACATCCCGTTTTGCATTCGCGGCGGCACTGCCATCGCCACCGGTCGGGGTGAAGTATTAGATCCAATTCCTAGCTTGACGGACCTGTACGTTGTCCTGGCCAAATACGAAAGTATTTCTGTGTCCACCCCCTGGGCTTACAAAACCTATCGGGCTGACTTTAGCGATCGCTACACCGATATTTCCAATACCGCCACCCTGCAAGAGCGACAAAAGCGCGTCCATGCCGGTCCCATAGTGACGGCCATTCACCATAAAGATGCAGCTGCCATCGGCTCCCATCTCCATAACGATCTAGAGCGAGTGGTGCTGCCTGCCCACGAAAAAGTCATGCAGCTTCGCGACAGCATGGCCAGCCATGGTGGACTCGGTACCATGATGTCTGGCTCGGGTCCCACTGTCTTTACGTTGACCGCAACCCAACAAGCGGCCGATGATATTATGGCAAAAGTGCGGACAGACTTGCCTGCCTCAGATTTAAAGCTGTGGTCGGCCTGCTGTACAGCCACAGGAATTCGTTTAGAGTCCTAGAATAGAAGCCCTGCTCAGCCCTGCTTAACGGTTGCAGGGCGCTACGGTAAATAAGGTGTTGCCAGTGTTGCCATAGCTGGCACCATAACGAACTAGAGCACACATCGCTGGATGAACCTTGTCTTTCGCTCTATTGACCTGGAGGCCCATGCCGAACTATGTGTTCACTTTCGGCGTGATGCATTCGTGTGTAGTTTCGACGATGGTGATAAGCGGTTTGCCTTAGAGAGCGGTGAACATGCTCAAGGCTATCTCAGGTGGCTGAGCAAGCGCATTACAGCCTGTCCCGAGAGCTGTGTCCATGTATTTGATGGGCAAGAAATTATTGGTCAAATTGAAACGGAGCTGCGGGGCCAGGAAAAGCTGGGCTACGTATATTTGTTTTACTTGATCCCCAGTCGGCGGGGGCAGGGGATCAGCGATCAGCTCCATGCCTATGTAATGCAGTTATTTCAAGAAGTGGGCGTGATTCGTGCCCAGCTGTCCGTTAGCCCCACTAACCAAGCCGCCGTTAATTTTTATAAGCGTCACGGTTGGCAAGACCTGGGGACTCGACCTGGGTATTCAGATATCAATCTGATGGAGCTTGCCATCGAGGCGGTCTAAGCTCAGGGGATGAGGGAGGGGCAAATATGACGAACGCTTGCGCATCTGGGCTTTAAGGGGCAATAGAGCTGACAATAAGAGCATTCTGGTAAGAATTTGGCAAATCCGATCGCTATGAACCGTTTATGGCCCACACTGCTGCTGGGGCTTTGGCTCAGTGGTAGCCAAGGGGTAAAAGCGCAGTCTGCAACCCTCTCACAGCAAAATCTAGATGCGGTTGTCGGGTACCTGACCCGCACCATGGACACGACGGCCCAAGCCGAACGCAATCCTCGCTATGTGGGCGTACGAATGACCACTTGCCCCATACAAATAACGGGACAAGCTGACCAAGATGGGGTTTATCTTTACCAGGAACAGGCCCTCTCAGACAGTTTGGAAAGCCCCTATCGGCAAAGGTTTTTGCACATTGTCCTGAGCGCAGATGCCACCAGAATAGAATCGCGCACATTTAAACCCCCCATGCCTGACCTATGGACCGGTCTCTGTCAGCAGGCTGAGCCGGTGGTTGATGCTAGTAATCTGGGTGATTTGATATGTGTCGTGGGGCTCCGGCCTTCTTCCCTGGGCTATGTTGGCAGCACCCCTGAGGAGGGCTGTCCGGTAAATCTGCGAGGGGCTGTGCGTCTGACCAATACGGTTGTTTTACATCAAGACGGTATGGACACTTGGGATCGCGGGTTTGATGTAAATGGTATCCAGGTTTGGGGCGCTCGAGCAGAACCCTATCAATATCGCTGGCTAGAGAATAGGCAGTAGGGGCGGTGTGCCGCTCAAACCTGTCCAGCTTTGTAAAGCAAGTCTGAAGAATTGTTCTGCGCTGCTCCGGATCTCAGGGTTTGCCTATAATTGGTTTCAGTGTTTGGCGACACTAGTATCGATGATTTCTATGCTGATTTCTATTATCGGCGTTGCTAACGCTTAGTCGACTGTCTGGCTTGGCACATCGATACTTGATTGTGTTAGCCTTCTGGGTGTACTAACTCGTGACCCTTCTAAATTCAGTTTGGATGCGGGCTTCCAGGCCATCTAACCAGCCACGGGTAAAGGTAGCTGACTATGGACCCTTGAAATAGCTTCACTCGGTGGACCTGTTTTCAAGTTGAGTCTGAACCTATCTGTGGATGATGTATCGGAAAGGCAACTTTTTGTATGATTAACCTGAAAAGTCGATTGATCTGGCTAACTGAAACGGTGGCAATTGGAACTGGACTGCTTGTTTTGCTAGCTTATGTCTTTGACTGGCTAATCTAAAGTATTTCTTTAAATCGAATAGAATCCCATAGTTCATGAGCTGTGAATCCAGGCTGTTTGCTTTTGGGTTGGCATCAACCCATGTTGCTGATGGCAGATATGCATAAAATCGATGCTTCTCAGGAAGTCAGGTGCGATAGTCTGACAGGGAGATCAGTGCTTCTCCATACGGGCAGGCAGTAGTTGCTATGAATCTGGGGAAAATTAAGCTATCACAACTGCGGGCGTTGGTTGCGATCGCAACCACTCAAAATTTTAGTGAAGCAGCCCTGGAGCTAAATCTCAGTCAATCCACCATCAGCCACAGCATTGCCACGCTAGAGTCTGAACTAGGTGTGGTTCTAGTGAGTCGCGGTCGCCATGGAGCTACCCTGACGCCCCTTGGGGAAACGATCTGCACCAAAGCGCAGCAGATGCTCAAGCAGCTGGATGATATTGGTCAGCTAGCATCCCAGGCTCGAGGTGTAGAAGGTGGTCAGGTCCGCATTGTGGCTTTTCGCAGCATGGCCAGTAATGTGCTACCTAGCATGATTGCTAAACTCCACACCACCTATCCCAATATCCAAGTCACCATCATCGAGATGCATGAGCTGCGGGATTTGCAACAGGCGCTGATGGAAGGCAGGGCCGATCTTGCTGTGGCGGAACTACTGCCCGCCGCAGATTTTGACAGACTGCTGTTGTTTCAAGATCCTTGCATTGGGCTGTTGCCTCCCAACTGCCCGATCACGACATCCGATCTTGGTTGGGATCATCTACATACGTACCCTCTGATTACATCGGTGCACAGCAGCTGTACTGTTCAACTTAATCGCGCCCTGAAGCAGGCGGTGCCGTCCATTGATGCTACCTATCGTGTCAGTACGGATGCGACCATTGTGGGCATGGTTACCCAAGGGTTGGGTATTGGTCTGCTGCATCAGCTATCGGCCTACCCGATTCCTAAGGATATGCGTGTGGTACAGCTGCCGTTCCAACTTTTTCGCGATCTAGGGGTGTCCTGGCCAAAGGAGGCTCTCCTTTCACCCGCGGTCTATGCGTTTTTAGATGTGGTTAAAGCGCTACAGGCAGAAACCTATCCGGCGACTGGTTAAAACGAACTGGTTACACCGGATTATCAGGCCTGTGGACGTCGTTGAGGTACGCGCAGCCACATGAGTAAACCGGTGATAACCAGGGTCAATAGACCCAGGGCATTGAGGATAGGGTATACAAATTCTAAGTTGACGGTGCCAAACTTGCCGCGATGGAGATCGAGCAGCCAAATAAAGTCTTGGGCGCGGCCAGCGGCAACTGCAAACTGAAAGGCGGTTCCTGTGGTTAGGGTGAGCAACAACGGCAGCACCATAAAGGGGACCAGAGTACGGTGCAGCTGACGGATTTTTTGAGCCTTCATGGGCGGTGTGGGAGATGAAGTTGCTTTCTAAGGACGATCAATGCCCAGGGGAACACCACCATTAAACCGAATAGGAGGTCGCCTGGGTCGATGGTTAGCCTGTCTAGGCTTGGGGCGGTAGACGGGGCAGTCTCTAGAACGGACTCTACCACAACGGGTTCGGAGCGATTATTTGAGGGGCTGTTAACCGCTGGGGCCGGTTTTTCTGGAGCGGCGTCTTGACCATGGAGTTCGCCGTTGTGGGCTAAGACCGGAGGGGATAGCAGTAGGCCAATTGCCAAGGTACTGCCTGCTGCAAGGATAGGATTAGCCGTGGCCATCGGTAAATTTTTTGTGGTGGATAGTGCGATCGCCAGCCATAGGCACAAGTGGCGACCTCCATCATCATAAACCCTATATTCAGCTGTAGGGTTTATGATCTGAGTGTTTCCCTAGACAGCGCGGTCATGGCTACCCAGCTCAGAATCGGTGAGGTTGCAAAACAGACGGGGCTTGCAGTAGGAGCCCTGCGATATTACGAAAGCCTTGGGCTACTCTCATCGCAGCGGGGGGCGAATGGCTACCGCTATTATTCAACTGACGCCGTACATCAGGTGCAGTTCATTAAAAAAGCCCAGGCCATTGGTTTCTCTTTAGAGGAGATTGGCGAGGTGCTAAATCTTCATGAGAAAGGAGATACACCCTGTGGGTTGGTCCAGTCGCTGCTGCAAGAAAAAATTGACCAATTAGAGACTCAAATTCAGCAGATGGTCACGTTTAAATCTGAGCTAGAAGACTATCGCGATCAGTGGTTATCTAACCAGCCAGAGCCAGAGTCAGGCGATATTTGTCCCCTGATTGAAACAGTAAATTTAGTCTCATAAAAGCTGTCTGTGTGAAAACAGGCGGGCGTATGTGAGAGAGTCTCAACCACTGTGGTGAGATGGCGCTGCAACGTCGCTGGTTAACCCGTGGGCAATGGTATCTGTTTTTGCTGCCATGATGAAATCGTTGCGATGCAGTCCGCTGAGCGCATGGGTCCACCAGGTTACCGTAACCTTGCCCCATTCTGTCAGCAGTGCAGGGTGGTGTTGCGCCGCTTCGGCTAACTCTCCCACGTGGTTGGTAAATGCTAAAGCTGTCTTAAAATCGCTAAAGTTGTAAGCTCTCTGTAGCTGTTGTACCCCATCCAAAGAGACAATATCCCAATCTGGAATCTGTGGTTTGAGTTCTGCTACCTCTGCCTCACTCGCGGGGGGAACTTTGCCACTACAGGGAATACAGGTTTGTTCTGTTAATAGTGCACTCATCTATAGTCTCTCCTGGGCTCGGTGGTAAAGAACCGATAAAAGGCAGTCTGTTTGCCCATAAATGGCTAACTTGCAGAGCTGGCTTCCTTTTCGATCTTCTCCTCTTCATCTTTTGAAACCACACGCCCCTCGTCTTCAAACCCTTTAATTTGGTCAAAGTTTAGGTAGCGGTATAGCTCATCGGCAAAGGGATCAATCTTCTTAGCAACAACTTCTAAATACTCTTCCATGCTGGGCAGACGTCCCAACAAAGCACAGGCGGCTGCTAGTTCAGCAGAGCCCAGATAAACCTGAGCCCCTTTGCCCATACGGTTGTTAAAGTTTCGAGTGGACGTAGAGAAAACTGTTGCGCCATCTTCTACGCGGGCCTGATTCCCCATGCAGAGAGAACATCCTGGCATTTCAGTGCGGGCCCCAGCGGCAGCAAAGGTGCCGTAGTAGCCTTCTTTGCGTAGCTGTTGCTCATCCATGCGGGTGGGTGGGCAAATCCACAAACGCCCCTTAACTGTGCCAGCACCCTCTAATACTTTGGCTGAAGCCCGGTAGTGACCAATATTGGTCATACAGGAACCAATGAACACCTCATCGACTTTGTCGTCCACCACATCCGAGAGAGTTTTGATGTTGTCGGGGTCGTTGGGGGCGGCCACCAGCGGTTCCTTAATTTCGTTCAGGTCAATTTCAATGACATCAGCATACTCAGCATCCTCGTCTGCCGACATTAAGCTGGGTTTTGCCAACCAGTCTTCCATGGCTGCAATCCGTCGCGCTAAGGTGCGGGCATCGGCATAGCCACGGGCGATCATATTTTTCATCAGGGCCACGTTGGAGCTGAGATATTCTGCCACGGTCTCTTCGCTAAGCTTGATGGTACAGCCCGCTGCGGAACGCTCTGCCGTGGCATCGGTTAGCTCAAACGCCTGTTCTAGCTTCAGATCGGGCAGCCCTTCCATTTCAATGATGCGTCCAGAGAAGACATTTTTCTTATTTTTCTTCTCAACGGTCAGGAGGCCTTTTTGAATGGCGACATAGGGGATGGCATTGACGATGTCTCGCAGGGTAATACCGGGCTGTAGGTCTCCTTTAAAGCGCACCAGCACTGACTCGGGCATATCCAATGGCATCGCTCCGATGGCGGCCGCAAACGCAACCAGACCAGAGCCTGCTGGGAAAGAGATGCCCAAGGGAAAACGGGTATGGGAGTCACCGCCGGTGCCGACAGTGTCGGGCATTAGCATGCGGTTAAGCCAGGAATGGATAATGCCATCACCCGGCTGTAGGGCAACTCCACCGCGTGAGGAGAAAAAGTCCGGCAGGGTGGCATGGGTTTCCACATCTACCGGTTTGGGATAGGCGGCTGTATGGCAGAAGGTTTGCAGCACCAGACCGGCACTAAAGCCAAGACAGGCCAGTTCCTTCATTTCATCGCGGGTCATGGGGCCTGTGGTGTCCTGGGACCCGACGGTGGTCATGAGGGGCTCACAGGACATGCCAGGACGAACGCCGGGGAGACCACAGGCTTTACCCACCATTTTTTGAGCGAGGGTGTACCCTTTGCCCGTATCGGTTGGGATTGTAGGACGCACAAATATGTCGCTCGGGTCTAACCCCAGGGCCGCTCGAGTTTTATCGGTCAGCGCCCGACCAATCATCAGGGGAATGCGACCGCCAGCCCGGACTTCGTCGAGTAGGGTGTCGGGGGTGAGGCTAAAGGTGGAAATGACGGCACCGTCTTTGGTGATTTCACCCTTATTGATGTGGACGGTGATGACGTCGCCAGTGTTTAGCTGGGAGACATCGCACTCGATGGGCAGTGCGCCCGAATCTTCGGCTGTATTGAAGAAAATCGGGGCAATCTTGCCCCCTAAGATATAGCCACCCGTGCGTTTATTGGGCACGTAGGGGATGTCCTCGCCCAGATGCCAGATGACAGAGTTCATGGCGGACTTGCGAGAAGAGCCAGTGCCGACTACATCGCCCACATAGGCAACCGGATGCCCTTTAGTTTTTAGTTCGGCAATGGTTTCTAGCGCATTGGGCATGCTGGACTCTAGCATTACCAGACCGTGTAGGGGAATGTCTGGGCGGCTAGTGGCGTGGGGGGCTGGGGATAGGTCGTCGGTGTTGGTTTCGCCCGGCACCTTAAAGACGGTAATGGTGACGCTGTCGGGTACCTCAGGCTTGCTGGTAAACCATTCAGCGGACGCCCAGGCCTCTACCACCTGGTGGGCATAGTCGCTGCCTTTGTTTTTACTTTTGGCCAATTCGAGGACGTCATTAAAGGCGTCATATACCAGCAGCGTTTTTTTCAGGGCGTCGGTGGCGGCTTGGGCAATGTCTGGCTGATCAGATTTGAGCAGGTCCACCAGAGATTGGACGTTGTAGCCGCCGAGCATGGTGCCCAGGAGATGCACCGCTTTGAGGGGAGATACTAAGGGGCTGGTAACTTCGCCCTTGGCAAGGGCGGTTAGAAAGGATGCTTTGACGTAGGAGGCTTGATCAACGCCAGGGGGGATGCGATCGCAAAGCAGCTCCATCAAAAACTCAGCTTCACCCTCAGGCGGTTTTTTCAGCAGCTCGCAGAGGCTAGCAGTTTGCTCAGCATTCAGTGGTAGCGGAGGAATACCTAAGGCTGCTCTCTCATTCAAGTGCTTGCGATATAACTCCAGCATCTAAACCCAAGAATTAGTTTTTGGATACTAATTCTATAACTAAAGTCCACCATTCATCTACAGGGTCGGATACCTTTTCAAAAAAATCAGTCCAGATTAAACATCTGCACCCACTTAGCGGTGAGCACTAGAAAAATATGCGACACACCCTGAAGAATCGTATTAATAATTAACAAAAACAAAAAAGGACTAGTATAAATTCACTACCAGTCCCCTTTTGCTTCTAAATAAATGTTGTCTAGATGCTGTTTGAAATTAACTGACTTGTACACAAGAGCAGTTTTTTAAGCTGCCTGTTGATGTACGGTAAAATGCTGCGCAGGAGCTGGGAATCCAGCTTGACCAAAGCCATCACGAATTACCTTATTGGTGTCAAAGTAAACCTGCCAGTAATCATTGTTATTACAGTAAGGACGTACGGCCAATACGGGACCCATGGGAGTAAACTCCAAAATCTCCACATCGGGAGCCGGGTCGCTGATCACATTGGGAATCGCTGCTAGTCGTTCCTTAAGTAACGATATAGCCTGACTTGGTTCTACCGTGTTGTCGAGCTGCGCCACCAGATCGACACGACGATAGGGGTTAGTAGTGAAGTTTTGGATAGTATCCGAGAAAATGGTGTTGTTACCCACAATCGTCATCACATTGTCCATGGTGGTGATTTTGGTAACAAATAAACCAACTTCTTCAACCGTACCCGTTACACCAGCGGCCGTAATAAAATCGCCAACCTTGAAGGGACGCAGGACCACCAAGAAAGCCCCGGCGGCAAAATGAGCTAACAATCCACTCCAGGCCGCTCCAATAGCCAGACCAGCTGCTGCTAGGAGCGCCGCGAATGATGTGGTCTCAATGCCCAAGAAACCGAGGATGGCGACAACTAAAACAACGTTTAGCAGCACACCAACGGTGGATTTGAGATAGATGATCAGCGTTGGATCAATCGTGGTGTTTTTGAGGCTACGCGTTAGTAGTCCCATGGCGAATTTAATCAGCCAACGACCAATGATCCAAAAAAGAATTGCGCCAACTAACTGGAGACCAACGGAAATCAGAATGCTAGTGGCGTTACTGGCTATATTTGTGAAAAATGCTTCATTCATTGTGATTCTTCCAGCCAAAAAGTTGCATCTATAGCTTGGTGCACATAGTTCAGGCCCTATGTAATCCGTGAAATCTTTGGGCGGCAGTGGCTATGTGCGCAGCAAGCTGCTAAACGCGCATTTAGCAGCTTGCTATAAAGCGAGATTACAATAGTGGTCAAGAGAGTGGGATTCTTCCTCTAAAACACTTAATCTTTCCAGGTGTTCAACGTCCTTTTTTGTCTGTTATTCGTCAATATCGGATGAATTAGGTAAATAAGGGTGTCCTGTAAGACTGTTATTCTGTGAAACCATCTTCCCCCGACTATTTATTGCGTTTGCGGTTATATCTCAACCTTGTTCCAGTTTTGGGGATACCTGCGTCACTGTGGACTTTGTATGCTGATCCTAACCGGCCTGACCCGCGACTCAAACAGGTGAGTCGGCTAGCCGTTGTCCTTGGGATGGGATGGCTACTGGCAACCGTGCTCCTGAGTGCCGGTGCCCACAGTGAGTTTTCCCAGATGGCGACACTCCGGTTTTGGGTTGCCAGTAGCTTTGTTGGTAGCGGTTATTTCATCACGAATCTGTGGCTGATGCTGCGGGTATCTAGGGGGCACTCGACTAAGCTACCTGGCATCACTCGTTTGAGCCGACACTTGCCAGACTAATGTTGCGTTTTGAAAAGATCCGTCTTTTCTGAAAAATATTGCTACCATGCTGCTAAAAATTGATAAGTCTGGGCTGTTCTGGGGTAAACACCTCGATGCAGCAGGTTTTGACAATTCCTGCTGCTGTGCTACGACTTGCAGACCTTCAGAGGTTGCCTATTGTCTTTGGCAACAGGGCTACGTTCTGTAGAAAGTGGACTCCGTGCTTAGCGACGGGGCTAAGTTTATGGGGTGAGCAGCTATTTAGGACAAATAGTCGCTACACTAACGTCTACATAATTTTTCATCTTCTCAACGTTTTTTAGTCAATATCCAGGTTCGAGGTCATTCTGTGTCCATGCCACACCGTAGCAAGCCGTCAGCCAAGCAGCCGAAGAAAGCCAAAGCCAGCCAATCGCGTCCGGGGCGAAGTTGGCTGGGGGTGCCTAAATGGGCCTGGATTACGGTAGCTCTGGCCAGTGTGGCCACTGTCTCAGCCGGTACGGGGGCGTTGCTGGCTGTATCTATGAACAGCCAGCCGTTATTGCAAAGTCAGCTTTCGCCCGAGGAGGCGGCTGTTTTTAGTGAGGATGATCCTATTCTCTCAAACAGTAGTTTGCGCTTACCCCGTCTGACTAGACCAGTCAATATTTTGGTGCTGGGGGTCAAGGTGCTGACCTCAGATGTGGATGGTTCTGTTCCAGGGGCCGACGACCTGGGCTACCATGCCCTGGTCAATTCCTTTGAAGGACTATCGGACACTATGCTGCTGCTACGGTTCAATCCGCGTACGGGGCAGTTGGTGGTGATGTCGGTGCCACGGGATACCCGGGCCCTGGTCAATGGTTCCTTGACTAAAATTAATGAGGCAAATTTAGACGGTGGTCCTGCACTGACAGCCGAGTCCCTCAGTGATTTGTTGGGGGGCGTTGCCATTGATCGCTATGTCCGCATCAATGTGCAGGGGGTGGAAAAGTTGATTGATGCCCTGGGTGGGGTAACGGTTAACGTCCCTAAGGATATGAAATATCAGGACGATAGCCAGCATTTGTATATCAACCTAAAGGCGGGTCGCCAAACCTTAGATGGCGATCAGGCACTTCAGTTTCTACGATTTCGCTATGACGACAATGGCGATATTGGTCGGGTACAGCGGCAGCAGACCATGATGCGGGCGGTGATTGAACAAACCTTAAACCCTGCTACCATCTCTCGGCTACCCAAAATTTTATCGGTGATTCAATCCCACGTGGATACGAACCTCTCGGTGGAGGAACTGGTGGCCCTCGTGGGCTATGGGGCCCAAACCAGTCGTTCAGATGTCCAGATGTTGATGCTACCTGGCAACTTTAGCAGCCCTGAAGACTATGTCCTTAGCTACTGGCTGCCTAACTACGCCATGATCGATAGCATGGTAGAGCAGTATTTTGGGCTGGAATCAGCTCAGGTTATGGAAGCGACCAGTCCGTCATACCTGCGAGTGGTGATTGAGGATAGCACAGGTGATGATGTGGCGATTCAGTCTTTGATTGATGGCCTGTATGACAGTGGCTATCGCAATGTCAGTGTGGGGGATGACTTAAACGAAGTCCTCTCTGAGACTCGAATTGTGGCCCAGCGAGGTGACCGAGCCAGTGCATCTATGCTGCAGCAGTTTTTGCGCATTGGTGAGGTCC
The DNA here is from genome assembly GCA_038534515.1 of Cyanobacteria bacterium J06554_1. Lineage (GTDB taxonomy): Bacteria > Cyanobacteriota > Cyanobacteriia > Phormidesmidales > Phormidesmidaceae > Leptothoe. The sequence goes on along the minus strand of JBCAWO010000003.1, from coordinate 16,314 downwards.
GGGTGGAGAGCACAGGCAACCTTAACTCAGATATTACGATTCAGTTGGGTGAAGATTGGCTTGATGAGCATGGAGCCAATCTTTGATGGCCAATGACCGGATCTATCAACTTAAGCTCACCCTTACCGATAGTGATCCGCCTATTTGGCGGCGGTTATTAGTCAGTGCTGCCACAAGCCTGGAAGAGCTGCATCGCATCGTCCAGATTGCCATGGGCTGGCAAAATCTATCCAGCTATCACTATCGCATTGGCAAACAGCGTTCCGATACTGAGCCTGGTTTGTTGCAGATGCCGCTGAATGAAATTGTCAGGGACGATTTGACTCGGTTTTGCTACGTGTATGACCTCCGTGATGGATGGTTTCATACCCTTGAGGTGGAAATGGTCTTACCGGCAGACCCTGATGGACATTATCCCCACTGCGTTACCGGCGAACTCCGCTGCCCACCTGAGGGGTGTGGCGGTGTTTGGGGTTACAACGGGTTGCTGGACACGTTGGATGACCCGGATGATCCACAACATTTAGCTAGATGGGATGAAGTGGGTAGTGACTTTGATCCGGAGTATTTTGACTTGGGTCTGGTGAATATGCAGCTCCATGCGGGTTAGTCGGCATCGATGACTGATTACTCGCCCGGCGCAGACATTTGCTGAAACCCTTGGGCCGCCTGCTGCCAGCCACGTCGAATTTGTGGTCCCTGATAGTGGATAAACCACTGGGCCCGGGTGGCAAACAGGGCAAGTTCCATGGGTAAGGTGAACTGAATTAATCCCTTTTGCCGCAGGGTTCTGATGTAGATATCAAACTGATGTCTTAACTCTTGCAGCTTGGTTAGGTACCAGTCAAGACTTGCCCGGCGCAGTTTGGCAGACTTTTTAAGACGCTGCAGTTCGGTGCTGAAGGTGGTCAGGGATGCCATAAAGATCTGATCGCGCATCTGATCTTGGAGCATGTATTGACTAAACAAATGGTCGTTGTTCAAGGGGCTAGATTGCTCTTGGACAAGGCGTTGGGGATGATTAGAAAAATCTGACATGGTGGCAACAGCGGGCACACAGTACCCGACTATTTTGAGGACATATCCGACGGTGGCCAAATGTTAGCAAATTCGTTGGCGAGGCAGCGTTGCAGACTGTCTTGATGTCTAAAGGCTAGTTCCATCGATAGGGCTTTTTCTAAGGGAAACCAGCCAACGTCGGTGACTTCCCCCTGGCTAACTTGAGGAATTAGGTTTGGTAGCTCGGCCCCGGGCTTGAGGAACACCATCAGAGGATAGTGCATGGTGACATTTTGTAAGCGACGGGGCTCACTAAAAACGAGGCTCGGCTGGTCAAGAGACCCGATCAGGCGATGGTTGGCCTGTAGCTCTAGCAGATCTAGACCCAGTTCCTCCCAAACTTCTCGCATCACGGCACTGCCGACGGTTTCGTCGTAGTCTAAATAGCCACCGGCTAGACACCACTTGCCTACCTCGGAGGGTAGGTCAGGTCCTCGCTTATTGAGGGGAACGTAGGCATTACCGTCGCAGATGACTATTAAAATAGCCAGCACGGTAATGCTACGGCTAATCCAAATCTCTTTGCCATCAACCAGGACGCATCGATTTGGAGTGCTGGTGAACTTAGCCATGGAATAACCCAAAGGGTCCCTTAGTTACTTTGCTCTTGCAAATAGGCTGAGATCGCACTTTCTGCAATCTGGGCCATGCTCATGCCCTGGGATTTTGAGGCATCCTTAAGCTGTCGGTAAACATCGGCGGAGATCCCCACCCGGTGCTTCCGGCGACCCGAGGCGCTCTTGGCCGGTACATAGGATGCTGAAAAGTTTCGGAGGGCCTCAAACCCGATGCGATCGCAAAAGTCACCAAAGCTTTCCGATGTCTGACGCCCCTTCTTAAAGAAGGCAAACATGGGCTCTAGTGTGGTCTCTAGATCGTCAATGTTCATCTTTTGCATAAAGGGTTGCGCCAGCCGTGTCTGGTTGGGCGAACCCCCCAGCCAGAGCTGATAGGCATTGGGCGCGCTGCCCACAAACCCCAGCTCAGCCATGTAGGGCCGGGCACAGCCATTGGGGCAGCCGGTCATACGAATGACAAAGTGCTCCTGCTTTAAGCCCAGCTTATTAAGCAGCGTCTGGATGCGGTCCAAAATGCTGGGGATTGCCCGCTCTGATTCGGTGACGGCCAGACCGCAGGTGGGTAGGGCGGGACAGGCCATGGCGTAGCGGTGCAGCAGATTAATTTGATCTTCCGCGTCAATGCCGTTGCTACGCAGGATGTGATCAATCTCGTCCTTATCAGCGGGATCGATCTCGGTGAGCAATAGGCTCTGATTGCTGGTCAGACTGATGGGCAGGCGATAGCGCAGCTCAATTTCTTTTAGGGCTGATTTAATTTTAAACGTACCCCGATCGTGGATGCGACCATTCTCGATATGGACCCCGAGGAACAGTTTGCCATCCCCCTGCTCATGCCAGCCCAGGTAGTCATAGAATTTCCACTCGGGCAGCTCTCTGTAGGGCTGAATGCTCTTGCCAAAGTACTCCTCAACTTTGGTTCGGAACCGCTCTACACCCCAGTCATTAATCAGGTACTTCATGCGGGCGTTACGGCGCTGTACGCGGTTGCCATAATCCCGCTGGGTGGCCACAATCGCCTTCATCAGGTCGTAGATGTCTTCTTTGTCGACGTAGCCGATCTCATCCGCAACGCGGGCAAAGGTTTCTTCCTTGTTGTGGGTGCGACCCATGCCGCCACCAGCCAGGACGTTAAAGCCCAGTAGCTCCTTATTGTCATCAACAATCACCACCAGGGTAACGTCCTGGGTGTAGGCATCTACAGAGTTATCGCCGGGCACAGTCACCGAGCATTTAAACTTCCGTGGCATGTAGTGGGTGCCGTAGATCGGCTCCACGCTGTCATGGACGATGGTGCCATTGCCGTTGCGCTGGCGAGCCGCCACTACATCTGGGTGCTCTTCACCAGTTACGGCCTTTTCCCCATCGAGCCAAATCTCATAATAGGCGGGGGTTTGGGGGGTGAGCAGGTCGGCAATGCGATTGGCATAGTCCCGCGCATACACATACTCAGGCTTGTTCTTAAAAGGAGCGGGGACCGCCATCACGTTGCGGTTAAGATCGCCGCAGGCTCCCAGGGTAGACCCCATGCTGCGAATGATTGCCGCCATGGTGGCCTTAAGGTTTTTCTTGAGGATGCCGTGGAGCTGAAAGGCTTGACGAGTGGTGGCGCGAATATTGCCATAGCCGTAGGTGTCCGATAGCTCATCTAGCGTCAGGTACAGCTCAGGCGATACCAGACCCCCCGGATTACGGGTCCGCAACATCATGCGGTAGTCCTTTTCCTGCCCCCTCACCCGGTTGTCCCGATTGTCCTGCTGGTAGGACCCGTGGAATTTTAGGATTTGAATCCCATCTTCAGTGAAGTGTGTCGTGTCCTGGGCTAGCTCAGTTGCTACTGGTTCCCGAAGAAACTGACTCCGCTCCTTAATACCTTCGAGCTTAGAAACTTTTTTAACTGTGGGAGTTGGGGGTTGGCCTGCTGTGGCTTGCTTAGCAGGAGAAATTGGAGCTTGAACCATGGTGGAGCGGTCGATAGCAGAACAATGAACAAAATCCCGAAGGACGGTCAGGCGTAGGTCTGGGTTGCCGTGTCTGATTGAGATGTTTCTGAAGCTAGACTAGGCAAGGCTAATTGTAGTCAGAGAGTCAGTCAGTAATGGTATTCCCAATTAAATCGTTAGATTTGATTGTCCGGTAACCCGAGCGGAATAGTGGTGTATGCATAATGGTATCACTGCTAACTATTTTCTGAGCGGTTATCCTGGGCTCAAATGTTATCTAATCCTTAAAAAAACAGTCGAGTTCGAGGGCTATTTTTTCTGAGCTTAGCCCTTAGGATGAAAAGGGATGGGCCGTTGCAAAGGGAGTTGGGGCTATGGCAGACGCGACAATGTACAGTGAGGATATGTTTGTACTGCTGGTGCCTGGCAGTGATGAAGTATTTCTAGAGCCCCACGAGCTGCTGGCAAAACTTAAGTCTATGTTGGAGCAATATCCCGGTACTTTGCCCAGAGACTTACAAAAAATTGACTCAGCTGATCAGCAGGCCAAGCATCTGCGGGATACGGCCTGTGAGTTTGAGGTCACCCCAGGTGTTTCCTGGCAGTGGTACGCTGTGCGGCTGGAAAAGTAGGCGAAGGGCCGATCTCTGGCTGTTTGACTGCCCGTTTTATCTGGGAACTAGGTAGAATAAGGCAAATTATGCTGTTGCTTGGAGCGATTAGCTGACCTGTGGATGAACTCAGGACGGGGTTAGAGTTAGCAACCCATGATGAATTAGCTGCACTGGCCGAGGTGCTGTTTCGACCAAAATTTAATCCATTCGATTACTGGTGCACCCCGTCGCCGCAGGTGGTGCAGCGGTGCGATCGCAACCAGTGCTTAGCCCAGATCGAGTCCCGAGTGCGCTATCTGGCGGCCGATGGTCTGACGGTCTTACGACAAGACACTCAGCAGCTGAGCTATCGGCAGATTTTGCTCCAGCTCAGCCATCACCTCAAGCTACAGCTGCCTACCGGTCTATCCACCCTCGACCTGGAAGCCGAAATCTTTTTACAGCTGCTTGAAAAAACCTGGCGTCGGCTGACGCCACGTCAGCAGCGGCAGCTACAGCGGCGGCTCACCAGTGAGCTTGCCCAGGCAGAGCAGTTTCAGCAGCTATCTCCTCAGCTACAGAAGAACCCCATGGCGTTAGTGCTCAAAGGCAGCAGCGCTGTGGCCGTCAGCTCGGTGATTCGTCCCTGGTTAATGCAGCAAATTGCTAGGCAGTTTGCCCTCCAGCTCGCTCGCTATGAGGTGGCTAAACAGACGTTGCGGGGAGCCGCCACGTGGGGCGCTAAGGTCCAGGGCCAAACGGCTGTACATTTAGCCTCTCGCGGCATGGCCATCAATGCCGCTCGCTATGGGGCCGTGCGCGGTGTGTTTGCCTGTCTGGGGCCAGCCCTATGGGCCTGGTTTTTAATGGATCTTGGCTGGCGGGCTGTCGCGTCAAATTATACGCGTGTGATTCCGGTTGTATTTACCCTGGCCCAGATTCGCCTTACCCGTGACGGCATCAGTGGGCCATGCCCCATGGACCTAGAGGCAGTGGCATAGCTTACGCAGATATGACAAACAGCGACGACAGTCCCAAAAATCATTACGAACTCCTGGGGGTCAAGCCAACGGCCTCGGCCCAGGATATTCGTCGCGCCTACTGGGAGTTGAGTAAGCTTTATCATCCTGATACGACGGAACTGACGGGTGCGATCGCAACCCAAAAATTTCAGGCCCTCAACGAAGCCTACGGCATCCTCAGCAATCCCGAGCAGCGCCTGACCTACGACGAACAAATTGGCTACTCCCGGATCTACGTTAGCCAATCCCCCAAGGATTTTAGGGATGGGACGCTTAAAGAGCGTTCCTTTGAGTCCCGCTATAGCTATCTTGACCCCACCGATCGCCCCCTCTCCGCAGGGGAAATTTTTGCGCTGTTTATCCTGGGGCTTACCTTTGCGGCCTGTCTGGCTCTAGTATTTATTCTGGGTCTTGCCGACAGCGATTTGACCCGCTCTGTCCTGTAGCTCCTGAAAATTAGGTTTTCGAGACAATAACTATGGCCCTTCCCTCAGCCGATACTCCCCTCTACAACCACACATTGCCCGATATTGAGCTATGGCTGACCCAGCAGGGAGGGCAGCAAGACAGCTCCGAACTCAACCGCTGGGAAATCACGAAGGCGGCTTGGCGTGCAGACCTGCTGCTAGAGACCGACTCAATCATTGTGCGCTATCTCGATGCGGACAGTGCCGGGGAAACTATTCAGCGTGGCTTTAAATACTCCCTCAGTCGTCAAGACCTGGAAGACGCTATTTTTTCTGGACCGTAAAAAACAGGCACACAAAAACAACGTCTTAAAAATATTGATCACATCGGTCTGACTTACAGACGCCATAGCCTGATTTATAGGTAGAGGCACGGCGGCCAAAGAGCCGATACCGGTTGTCTCGCACGAATGCGTATAGCCTATCCCCACTGCGCTTGAGACCCGGTAACCCTCGATAGGCCGCCACAAATAACTGCCCGACCGGCAGTCGTGCCCCAATCTCTTCGGCGGCGTCACTGCCCTGCCACCGCTGTTTTGGGTCGGCTTTGTCAATCAACAACATCCCCAACTCACAGTCAGCCGCCGTCACATTAAACTGCTCTAGCATTTCGGTGTCTTGCATGGAGCCATAGCGAAATCGCTGACCTCGATCTAGCCACTCTAACCACTGCACTAGGGTGGTGCACAGGTTGCAGTCGCCATCATAGATAACAAAGTACTGGGGGTTAGGGGCCATGGGGTTGGTTTAGTCAGGTTGATTTAGTCAGGTTGGTTTAGTCAGTAAGCGGGTATAAGGAGGCGGCAGCCGGGCTTGCTAAATCTAGGATTTTGCCACCCTTAAAGCAGCCTGGATATACGCTACTAGAATTGGGTTTTGTCGTAGTTTTCCATAGATTAGGTCCGTCAATAGGGGCGCTTGGTTGCTGATTGCCCACGGCGCAATCCCCATCTCAGATCTTAGTTTGAGCCGGACATAGAAGGGTTTTGATGTAGCCTGAGATACATTAAGAACGTTATCAAAGGCACAAATATACTGAATGAACTATGTTAACTTAGGCACATTTTCAAAGTTTTCTTAACCTAGCCTTTACCTTGGCTCGGTACTTTTCACCAAGAATGTCTGTTAGACATTGTTTGGTGAGGAGTTAAGTCTAAGCAATCATGGAATTTAAAGCACGAATCATGCGATACGCATTTTCAGCATCTTTGCTGGCTCTATTAACTGGCCTAGCTGCTTGCGGCGGTGGCACTACAACAGATACCGCTGATGCACCTGCTGATGGTGGTACTGAAGCGGCGTCTGGTATCTCTGGCGACGTCCTAATCGATGGTTCTAGTACTGTATTCCCCATTGCAGAAGCAATGAGTGAGGAATTCAGCAACGCTAACCCTGACGTCAACGTCACCGTTGGCGTATCTGGTTCCGGTGGCGGTTTCAAGAAGTTCTGCGCTGGTGAAACTGACATTTCCAACGCATCTCGTCCCATCAAAGAAGAAGAAGTTGCAAGCTGTGAGGAAGCAGGCATCGCATTTATCGAAGTGCCTGTGGCTTTTGACGGTCTGACAATTGTGACTAATCAAGACAACGACTGGGCACAGTGTTTGACTGTAGACCAGTTAAACACCATGTGGTCTCCTGACTCTGAAGGTCAGGTTGATAACTGGAATCAGGTAGATGCGTCCTTCCCCGATCAGTCATTAGGCCTCTACGGTCCTGGTACTGACTCTGGTACATTCGACTACTTCACTGACGAAGTCAATGGTGAAGAGGGTGCAAGCCGTGGTGACTACACCGCTAGTGAAGACGACAACGTCATCGTGCAGGGTGTGACCGGTGATTCGGGTGCTATAGGTTACTTTGGCTACGCCTACTTTGAAGAGAATTCCGGCTCTTTGAAAGCGGTTGAGGTCCAAAACGAAGATGGTGATTGTGTCGCTCCTTCTCGCGATACTATTGCTGATGGGTCCTACAATCCCATGGCTCGTCCTCTGTTCTTCTATGTGAAGAAGGAAGCTTACGACACCAAAGAGCAGGTCAAGGCCTTTGTTGACTTCATGTTGGCACCTGAGAACGGTGAGCTTGTCGCTGACGCTGGCTATGTAACGCTACCTGACAGCATTTTGTCTAACTCCAGAACTCGTGTTGAGGAAGCTAAGCTAGGCACTGACCCTACCAACCTGTAGAGGTTGAAACCGGTTGGGCTCTTCGCCTGATTAGGTAGTGGCAGCTGGGGGGAGGTTTGACTCTTCCCAGCTGTCTTTAATAAAAAAGGGCGTTGCTGATCCTCGGTATGATTTTATCTGCGAGATACTGTCCTAGGGCATATCTTACCGATCGGTTCATCCTCTAAATCAGCAACAGCAAAAAAAGACTGTCAGCATCTTCAATGATGCTAATAACAGAAAGAATTTTTTTAGATAGCCACTTTCTTCATCCAATGCTCCTGCTCTTTGCAGAGAAGAGCTGCTCCCGATGACATTGGATGTATTTGAACGTTGTCCACGTCCAAAAGGGTTGCTCTATTGAGCTTTAGAGCGATAAGCCCGACGTGGTTTAGCCGTAACCTACGCTGAGGACTTTGTGCATGACAGCTGAGCTTCCCTTAAACGATATTGCCCCTGGTGCTTGGCAACCCAATCGTAGTCGTTCCCAAACTATTCAGCTGATTGTCAAAATCATCTGTGGAGCGTTTGCTGCGATTTCAATTTTGACCACCATCGGTATCATTGGAACGCTTATTTTCGAAGCCTTTTCATTCTTTGGAGATCTGCCAGCCGAGCTTTCTAAGGATGGTCAGGACGTTTCCTATGTTCAAGGTGTTATTCACTTCTTGACAGCTGGACGCTGGACTCCACTGTTTGCCAGTAAGCAGTTTGGAATTTTTGTGTTGATCAGTGCCACGCTGATGATCACGCTTATCTCTATTTTGGTGGCTCTTCCCTTGGGACTATTGGCAGCTATCTGCTTGAGCGAATATGCCAGTCCCAAAGTTCGCAGAATCCTCAAGCCGGTGCTAGAGATTCTGGCTGGTGTACCCACTGTGGTTTACGGCTATTTTGCGCTGTTGACTGTAACACCTTTTCTGCAGGCGTTTTTCCCCCCTGTAGAGGGCTTCAACTCTCTCAGTGCAGGAATTGTGCTGGGGATTATGATTACCCCCATGGTGGCCTCCTTGAGTGAGGATGCCATCTATTCGGTGCCTCAATCATTGCGTGACGGGTCCTATGCCCTGGGGGCCACTCCCCGCGAGACGGTATGGTCTGTTGTTCTACCGGCGGCGCTTTCAGGAATCGTTTCTTCGCTAATTTTGGCAATGTCGCGGGCGATTGGTGAGACTATGATTGTGACTCTGGCAGCGGGGGCAAATCCCACACTGGGCTTCAATCCATTTGTACCGGTTATGACCATGACCGCTTACATTGTTCAGGTTACAAAAGGGGATGCTCCCCACGGCACGATTGCCTACGAGACCCTGTATGCGGTGGGTATGACGCTGTTCCTAATCACCCTTTCACTCAACATCTTTAGCTTCTGGTTTGTCCGTCGCTATCGTCAAAAGTACGACTAGGCTGCGTGTTCTCTCGGGTTAGCGTAAGTCATTTGATCAGTGTTCTAAAAACTGTGCCATTAGGAATGTGAGGACATGACAGCTCAAGGGATTCAAGATAAGAATGTAGCGACCAGTAACTTCAAGCAAGACCTGTCAGGTCGTTACAACTTAGACAAAATATTTGCGACGGCGGCCTGGACTGCAACTATTGTTTCGGTTTTGGTATTAGCCTGGTTGCTGTTTACGATTTTAGTAGATGGTTTGGGAGGGCTAAATTGGAATTTTCTAAACGCCTTTCCGTCACGAAAAGCTGAACAGGCTGGTATTAGAGCCGCCTTTTTTGGCACGTTATGGGTCATGTTCATTGTGGCTGTTGCATCGTTCCCCATTGGTGTGGGTTCAGCCGTCTACCTAGAAGAGTTTGCCACTGATAACTGGTTTACTCGTCTAGTAGAAATCAACATTGGTAATTTGGCAGGGGTACCTTCTATCATTTACGGCTTGCTTGGTCTGGCTGTTTTTGTGCGTATTCTTGAGCCTATAACCGGTGGACGCAGTGTGCTGTCAGGTGGCCTAACGCTGGCACTACTCATCTTGCCCGTCATTATTGTGGCAACGCGTGAGGCCCTCAGGGCAGTGCCCAACAGCATCCGTTTAGCTGGTTTTGCTTTGGGTGCCAATCAGTGGCAGGTTGTTTGGAGTCACGTACTCCCCAGTGCCATGCCTGGTATTTTAACCGGTGTGATTTTAGCGCTGTCTCGCGCAATTGGGGAAACCGCGCCGCTGTTGGCCATTGGTGCGGTTGCGTTTATTCGGTCTACGCCGGACAGCTTACAAAGTGCGTTTACGGCCATGCCGATTCAAATTTACAACTGGGTCGGACGCCCCCAAGAAGAGTTTCATCACATTGCAGCGTCCGGCATCATCGTGCTGATGGTGATGTTGTTACTGATGAATACTGTTGCTATCTATCTCCGCAACCGTTTCCAGCAATCACGCTAACGGGTTCAGCCTTTTGTCAGACACTTAGGTACTGGTAGGAATTACTCAATTATGCAAGACACGCGTCCTCAAACTATGACCGATACGGCATTAAAAGCTGAAAAGATTTCGGTTTACTACGGCTCTAACCTGGCGGTTAAAGACGTTTTTCTAGATATCCCTCGCAATCAAATTGTTGCTTTTATCGGTCCATCTGGCTGTGGTAAGAGTACTGTATTGCGCTGTTTTAATCGGATGAACGATTTGATTCCGATTGCTCGCGTGGATGGGAATATCTCGTTTAATGGGGAAGATATTAATCGCTTTGACCCGGTAGAGCTGCGTCGTCGGGTGGGTATGGTGTTTCAGAAACCTAACCCTTTCCCCAAGTCTATTTACGAGAACATCGCTTTTGGTGCACGCATTAATGGCTATCAGGGTGATATGGATGAGCTGGTGGAGCGCTCTTTGAAAGGGGCAGCCCTTTGGGAAGAAGTTAAGGACAAGCTCCAGGACAGCGGCTTAGGTCTATCGGGTGGTCAGCAGCAGCGTCTGTGTATTGCCCGTGCGATCGCAATTGAACCTGAAGTAATTCTGATGGACGAGCCCTGCTCTGCCCTGGACCCCATTTCCACCCTTAAGGTGGAAGAACTGATGCATGAGCTCAAGGCTCGATACACCATTGTGATTGTGACCCACAACATGCAGCAGGCATCCCGCGTATCTGACAAGACCGCGTTCTTTAATGCTCAAGCCACTGAGGCGGGCGGCAAGATGGGGTATCTGGTGGAATATGACGCCACCCAGACCATCTTTAGCAACCCTCGTGAAGAGTACACTCGCGATTATGTCTCTGGTCGATTTGGATAAGGCTGGTCTCCATTAGACCGTTGTCTTGACGTTCAAAAATATCTCCGTAGGGGCTCTCTATTTCTAGGGTGCCCCGTTTTATTGGGTAGCGGCGTTCCATGGAACGCCGCTACTGGAACAACAAAATTCCGGCCTGCATCAGACCGATGGTAAAACCCAGGATGCCGCCTAGATTGACAATGGCCTGTAGCTCATTACGGACAATGCCTTGCACCGCCATTTCTAAGTTGCGTGGCGATGTGGCCTTGACCCGATCCATAATCACCTGGTCAATATCTAAAATTGGGATAGCCTTGGCAACAATATTTTCCAGGTCTTCTTCCAAATAGCGTTCTAAAATCAGGGCCAGCTCTTCACTGGCGGTATCTAAAGAGTCCATGACCACCGACGAACTCTGTAGCCGTTTGAGCAGCCGCTGGGCAACTTTTTCCCAATCAATGGAGTCACTGAGACCCTTGAGCAGGGGCACACCGTCGGTTTGCAAATAGTTGCGAATGGTTTGGCGCAGGGTGATGCGTAGCTGCTGAACTGTGGAGATCGGCAGCTCCTGTAGGGAGAAATTTTGCAACCATTCTTGAAACCGATTCTCTATTCGTAGGGCGGTAATCAGTTCGGCAATGCGATTGTTGCACTTGGTGGGTTCGTCCAGACAATAGGTGCGCAGCCTGGTTAGGGCATTGCGGACGCCAAAAATATTGGCCACCACCCAGTAGGTGCCACTGGTCTTTTCCCGTAGGCTTTCGTCAATTACCTTGATATTGCGATCGGTGAGAAAGTCAATGATCAGCCGCCGCAGCCGGTCGGGGGGTAAAATTCCCTGGCGCACCCACTTTGAGATTTGCTGAGCCTGGCCTTCATTAAGCTGAAAGTCTAACAACACCTGATCAAAAATGTGATCGATTTGGTTGGCAAGGAAGTTTTCATCCCGAGCCCATACCTTTAGCATCTTGGGTAGAGACTGACCCAGCATGTCCTGAAGGATATTGCCGAGAATATGGGCTGTTTTATCCTGGTTTGTGGTTCGAGTTTGGGTGAGTGCCAGATCCAAAAGCCAGCGAATGGCTGCCTGCATACGCTCGGTCTTGAGTAACCGTTTGGCCAGACGCTGCAGCTCTTCTGGGGTAAGCAGCGACCCCATGATGGTATCGGCAATCCGCTTGGCTAGACGACTTTGGTTACTGGGAATCAGACCTGGGGTAAACGGCAGCTGGCGTCCAAATAAGTGCAGGGGACGATAGGGCCGAAACAACATTTTGATGGCCAGATCATTGGTGAAATAGCCAATGATGCCACCGGCTACCGGTGGAACTACCAGGAGAAGGGGGGAAATCGTATTCATTTTTGGGCCACCAGGATGCCCATCATCCCCCCTGCTAAGGGATAGTGCACGGCCTCACTAAAACCGGCGGCGTAGGCCAGGCTCACTTGCTCACTGCCAATGGGGAAGCGATCGACGCTCGGGCCGATATAGGCATATTCTTCGCTAAGGCCACAGCGCTCTGCTGCAGGCACCACGATGGTCTCGAGATACCACTGCTGAAACTGCCCCACCCACTCAGAGCTGGGGCGATGAAAGTCCAGCACAGCGGCGTTGGCCCCTGGTTTTAATACCCGGTAGAGTTCACTGAGACCTTGGGGAATATCGATCAGGTTACGCAGACCGTATCCCATGGTGAGGGCGTCAAACTTGTCTGCTTCGAAGGGGAGTCTGAGGGCGTCGGCTTCAACCCAATGGGTGCGACTGGTGTAGCCTTTGGCTGCAGAACGTCGGGCTGCGATCGCAAGTTGCTCGACGGCAAAATCTGCCCCAGTCACCTGCCCCTGGTCCCCGACTCGGCGGGCCAGCAGTAGGGCCACATCACCGCTGCCGCAGCACACATCCAGCGCGTTCATTCCCCGCTGGGCACCGCTCCAATCCACCGCCATCTGCTTCCAAACCGTATGCAGACCAAAGCTAAGGGACTGGTTAAACTCGTCATAAACCGGTGCAATTCGATCAAATAAATCGCGAATATAGGTGGCGTCGCGGGTGGCCTGAGCCATTGAGATTTCGTTTCCTATGGACAAGGTTTGCCAGTTACCGCAGCACGCCAATGCGACGGAAAACGGCCGACTCTTATCATACTGCTGCTAGTCTCTGTCCGTTGCGGTTTTGTGGTTGTAGTTTTGTTATTTAAAGCACTCGAGTGTGTCGACACTGAATTGCCACCAACGCCTGGGCCAGTTGATAGCTGGCAATGGTAAGGATATTGCCCACATCATCCAAGGTGCGATAGCTGTGCCCCCACTGAAAAGAAACCACCGCCAAAAGACAGTCGCGATACATCACTGGCATCACCAAATGGGACTGGGTGGCGGTTGCTGCGTAGAGGCTATCGGAGAGGACGTTGGCGGCCACATTGGGTAGCGCCTGGGTCGTACGGGTTGCGATCGCACGTTCCACCAGAGGGTTAGCCCGCAGGTCCTGGCCCCGCAGATCGCCAAAGACCGCCATAGTATCAACGTCGTTTTCCCGCTGTACCTGAATGACGCATAGGCTAGCGGACAGGGTTTGACCCCAGCCATCAGCGATAAATTGGAGCGCCTCGCTGATGGTTGTGTCCATGGTTGCTAGCTGGGCCACTTGCTCTATCAGCTGGGCCTGTCGCTCCGCAACATAGAGGGCGTGGTTGCTTTGCTTTAGCAGCTCATAGGTGTGGGCAGCCTGGTGCACTAGCTGTCTGAGGGTACTGGGTTCCCAGGGCTTAGTAATGTAGCGATAAACCTGGCCATTATTAATGGCTTGCACCAAATCCTCCACGTCTGTAAAGCCTGTGAGAATGATCCGCACCGTGTCAGGAAAGTCAGGTACCGTTTTACTCAGAAACTCAGTTCCCGTCATTTCAGGCATCCGCTGATCGGAAATAATGACGGCTACTTCACCGTCATCTGCCAATACCTCAAGGGCTTTTCTACCGCTTTCAGCTTTAATCACCTGGTAATCTCGACGAAAAGTACGGTAAAGCAATGCCAGGTTATCTGGCTCATCGTCTACTACTAATAGTCGAGGCTTGCACCGAGTTAAAATTGGAACCCCATTTAAAGGACTAATGGTACTCATAGATTGGCGCAGAAATACACAAGGAAAAACGTGGTTGATACACAGCCGATACGTGTGAATACGCTATCAGCTCTATCTTCTGTGGGTGCTCTTAGTAAGCCCAAGTTATGAGAAGAGTCACAGACATCAGCACTGATTAGATTGGTGGCATGCAGCGTAGGCTCGATACAATCGACACATTAATGTAACTACGTGAGAGATTAAAAAATGTTACAGTCTCTGCTGCATGCAGCTATTAATGTCTCGAATCTGGCGGCGGCTGAACATTTTTATGGAACAGTTTTAGGACTAACAAAGGTTGAACGCACTCTGAAATTTGCGGGGGCCTGGTATCAGTTAGGCCCAATCCAAATTCATCTAATCGAAGCGGAGCGTCACTATGAGCGGCCAACTCCTGGGGAAAAGTGGGGACGTCGACCCCATTTAGCATTTGCGATCGCAGATCTAACAGCCGTCAAACAGCGTTTAACTGAGGCTGCCATACCCATGCAGCCCAGTTCATCAGGCCGCACAGCCATATTCATTTGTGACCCCGACGGCCACATTATTGAACTGACTCAGCTATGACGTGGTTCGTTCCCACGGAACGTTTTCATACGTCTTTATAAGACGTTGTAAAAAGATGGGAACGGTAGTGTGAGCGACAGTTAATTTTAAGTTTTCTCGACGTTTTCTCGACGGGGGCTATCCGTGAAGGTTGTTCTTTTAGGGTTATTTTTTTTACTTGCAGGTGTGCTCATCGCAGAACTAACCCTGCGACTGTTATTTGGTTTTGGCAATCCACCCCTCTACATAGCTGATGATGACATTGGGTATTTACTAGCTCCAAACCAACGCATGCGTCGATTTGGGAATCTAATTGCCATCAACCATTACTCCATGCGCGCCCATGCCATTGAAAAATCTCCTGCCGCCAATACCCTGAGGGTTTTTCTAATTGGCGATTCCATCGTCAATGGCAACTGGTGGACCGATCAGTCTGAAATATTGTCGGTCCGCCTAGAGAATGTCC
This sequence comes from Cyanobacteria bacterium J06554_1, assembly GCA_038534515.1. GTDB lineage: Bacteria > Cyanobacteriota > Cyanobacteriia > Phormidesmidales > Phormidesmidaceae > Leptothoe. Next base: position 1,136 of record JBCAWO010000003.1, on the reverse strand, counting down.
TGTCTCAAAAGAGTGAGCAATCAGATGCCGAAGTTCTCAATGCGTCCGCCAATTCTTGGGGCCCTCGTAATGAGCTAGCTTATTTAAAGCGGTTTGGCATCTTTGACTCGCAAATCGTGATGTTAGTTATCAATACGGACGACTTGTTTGGCACTCAACCAAGTCCTTTACAGGTGGGCAAAGACCGTAGTTACCCCGATAAAAAGCCGTTGTTAGCCCTATTAGAACTGACCAATCGACTCAAAAAACAATCTCCCATCCCGGGGCTGCAAGAGATTCAAAACGAAAAGGGCGATCGCATCGGCAAAAATTTGACCGCCATTAAAGAGATAAAGAAATATGTTGCTGACAGTAACGGTCAGCTGCTGTTGGCCATGACGCCTTTAAAGCGCGAAGTCCTGAATGGCCCCAGGGACTACGAAATCGTAGCCCGACAACGGGTGGATGACCTGGTTATGCAGCAAGACATTCCCTACCTCGATTTTTTGCCAGCATTTCAAGCTAGCCCTGACCCTGAAGGGCTCTATCGCGATCACATTCACCTCAGTCCTGCGGGCAACAGTCTGGTGACCCAAGAATTAACCGACCTTATCCTCCGGTCGTCTGAGTCGGCAATCAAGTAGCCAGCCAGCTGCCACCCCGGTTTAATGTTCTCCCCAAGGCATTTACCGCCTGTGGTAGTATCGACTAGCTAGGGGTGCCCGCAACGATGGGCTGAGATTATACCCTCGGAACCTGACTCTGGGTAATGCCAGCGTAGGAAAGCAGTCGATTTAGTATACTGCCACTGCTAATTCGTGTCCGCGGGAAATCTAAGGAGTGAGATCTGCTGACCACAGATTGCCCAACGCTCCTAGTGATTTGTCCAACACGATGAGGAAGGGACTGTGTCCATAGGAGCAATTGCGCTACTAGTGACCCTGGTAACAACAGCGGCATTTACGTTATTGGGCGTGTTGTATGCCGGGCGTCAACAGATTGATTTAGAACGTTATATGGTCAACCGCAACCAGGTCGGTGGTTGGTCTGCCCTGGCGACAGTCACAGCGTCGGCACTGGGGGCTTGGATTTTGTTTAGCCCCCAAGAGGCCGGGTCTGCCTTTGGCGGTGTGTCCGCTATTTTGGGCTACTGTCTG
>JBCAWO010000002.1:0-141336 GCA_038534515.1 Cyanobacteria bacterium J06554_1 | reverse complement strand
CATTCCATATCCATCGTAGATAATGCGTTTCTCAGCATGCGGATTGTTAGCGATATTGACCTCGTATTGCTGAACAATTGATGCGTCAGGCAAACCAATAACGGGAAATACAATACCTATCTGCTGATTATTTCGATAAAGCTCGATACTGCCCGCAGGTGAAAGTGCTACATCTAAATCTAACTCTCTAGCCTGATCAATAAAACCACTTACAACTCTTACCCTTCTAGAGTTTAGAGAGCGTATACGTGTGCGTTCTGCTGCAATCAAAACCTCAGCCAAAAATTCATCAGCTAAATAATCTTGCGAATTGCCTAGATTATTAACAAAGTGTGATTTATTCAATTGAATAAAATCACAAAACTCTGTCCCAACAGTCCTTGAGTGATTGGGCCAAACAAGTTGTAAAACCCCTAAACCTAAATCGTGAGCTCTAGCAAGTTCCTCATACACCCACCGCGATGTCACAGCATTTGGGGAATCTAAAAAAATCAGAAGGTCAACATCAGCCATACGTCCCCATAGAGCCTCTTGAAAGTCAACTCCAGACTCTACAGAAGCCGTATCCAGAAACGCTCGGTATCCATGCAAGGAAAGCTCTGCAAAAAGCTGTACTGCCACAGCACGTGTCTCAGCTCTACGATAAGAGATAAAGGCTTGTCGTTGTTTTCGAGAAAGTCGAAAAGCTCTCAATATATCAGCTGCCAATCTAGCCTCATCCCACTCAATTCCATTGATTCGATGTAGAGAAGACGGAACATCATCGGCATAATGGTTCAAGTTTTCAACCACTGGAAATACGGGAAAGCTAGATTCCAAAAAAGAGTTTAGTAGTTCTATATCTTTGTCGTCTTCCTGACCAGAACCACCAAACCAAACCATTACAGGAGTGCCATCCCAATTAATTTGCTCCGTCTGGTTTGCATCTAGAATTTCAAAATATTTCTTCTCATCTAATCCTAATTCTCTAAAATCACTCAATAGCTCGTTCTTCAAACCATCAGCGTATTCATGTCTCAGAGGACCTACTGCAATCAGTTGATATTTCATAAAAGCAATACCCCTCAAATCAGGACTAAATCATCAGATCATTACTTTCAAACACTTGTTCCAATTCTATGCTTCAATCAAGCACTATCTATTAGCTAAAGATAATTGCTAGCAAACCGACGAGCAGAACTGATACCAGCACCATACCGTGAAAAATAACTAACGTTTTTGAGAAACCAACTCTAGACCATGAAGGCACCTGACTTAGCACAATAGATATATTCATAGAAAAATCTATTGCCTCTGGCGGAGTCAATCGAACGTGATCATAGAGTTTTCTGAATAGCCTCTCCTGATGCAGAAAGTAGGCATCCAAGACCCAAAAGATAATGCCAGGGAAAAAGGCAGCAAATACAAGAGCAGGGTTTTCACCACTGGCAGCAAAGGCTAGAAACGCAGAGACAAGGCTAATACTCCATCCCTTCAGCAAAAAAGAATTATTTGCTAAACGGTTGACGATTGCTTGAATCATATCCAAATGAGCAAGCTTATTATCCATTTGCTTCCAAATTCTTGACTATGAGTCTTTACTCTACAGGAATCATAAGGTTTTCAGAGTAGTGTCGTTTTGTCACTAGAACCTGATGGACTTGCTCTGCCGCTAAACTCAAGATTTGACAGAGTCAATACAGCCAGGGAGTGTAAAGGACTGTGCGCTCGCAACTAAACAAAACGAATACGCGATCTCATAATAGCTAAACGGACCCTACTGGATTCGAACCAGTGACCGACCGCTTAGAAGGCGGTTGCTCTATCCACTGAGCTAAGGGTCCCCATGCATAAAAACCCAACAAACTGACTGAATTTAGACTGGTTGTGATTGCTCACCCCTCTGATTACAGCCTATAGTCAGATCAATAAGTTTAGGCGACTTTAGCCACAATCTACCATGGCTGCCAGCTGTCTAGGGAGCTGTGTCACTGAAGTATAGGTAACTGGGTACGCTGGAGGCACAAAATGGTTTTAGTCAACGATTTTCTACTATCGTATTTCTACTAATGTAATAAATTGGGTTGAACTTACCCACAGGAGTCGAGAAGCAGATTGACGAGGGTCTAATGGTTTACTTGCTCAAGCTAATAGCGTGGGCCATGTCCTTGGGTTAGCATTTACTAGCGGCACCATGTTCATTTTAAAGCGCCAGGATGTAGAAATAGGTAGTTTCAAGCATCCGTCTAAAGAGCAAAAGATTCCAATTTTGTCTTATCAAGGGCAGACCTTTCGCCTGCTGAGTGTTTTTAATGCTGCCCAAGAAGAGGATGCACGCAGCCTCTGGCGAGACCTGACGGACAATCGGGGAAAAGCTTGTGTGCTCCTTGAGGAGCCGGAACGGTTTAGTGTGTGGGGTAAGATTCAGTTAGAACGAGTGTCGGAGGAGACGGCCGCTGCTCCTGGGGTAAGTAACGTTTTTGTGAAAGCAGGGGTACTGATCATTCAGGCAATGTACGAAGATGTTGCTGATTTGATGGGTCATAAGCAAGCTAAGCGATTTGAAGGTGATTTGGTGGCAATTGGAAATCAAATGCGATTGCCCCAAATGACCTCTGAAGAGTTAGTGGCTAGCTTGCTAAGATTAGACCCATTTTCAGCATCCCTACCGTCGTGGCAGACCAATCATCTCAACACCATATTTAAAGAGCTCCATCGTATCGGCAAAAGCTATTTTGGCCATTCTAATTTTACGGAACGGGCGTTAGAAGCATTGGACGATCTCTCTTTGACTGAACGGGATGCTTTTTTAACCTGGTTGAAACAGCTGTCTAGCGGCCAGCTTTGGCAATCGTAAAAATATTTGAGTAAAGTGTCCTGTGGCATTGCTTTTTTTTGCAGACCGTGATTTTTTCTCTGGATTATGGGTATGCTGCGTGTGCGCAACGCCTGTTCCTACGAAGCTTGGATGCTCTCCTTGCTAAGGAAGTATTGGATTCCATGGCAAGGTGATCTAGACTTAGAGTCCATCAATATTCGTTTGTGGTTATGGCCTCTACCAGGTTGTGGCTGGACTAATGTTGTTTCCTAGAGTTGTGTGGGGAATTACGATTGTCCGCAAGTATTGTATTTGGTGTTATCTGATTAAGGAGTAGAGCATTGACTCAGTCCTCCAAGGCTTCTAAAGCCAGCTCAGGCCAATCTACCTTAATGCTTTGCCTTGGTTGGGGCATAGTATCCGTTATTTTCTTTTTACTGTTTGGAGCGCTTGCACCCGGAGAGGATGCTCGACCCGATTGGTTTTTAATATCGATTAATTTCTTAGAGATTTTTGCCTTTCTGCTTGCGGCATTTCTCTGTTTTCGAAATTCTAGTAGCTCGCAGATTATCAGTGGTCGAACTGTTTGGCTAGCGTTGGGAGTTGGCATGTTGGCCTATGCTGCCGGCACCGTCTTCTTTTTCTTGTGGGGGACGGTTTGGGGCCTGGATCCGTCTGTTTCCATGGGGGATGGCTTTTATTTTATTAGCTACATTTGCATGGTAGTTGGGATGCTACTGGCGGCTTTGCCCAGGCGGATTGATTTGAGTTTGCCCCAGTGGGGGACGATTATGGCAATTGGTGCGGTAGGTATTGTTCTTGCCTGTGGTCTGAATTTTGGCTGGCCATCAGCATCAGCTCAGCTGTTGTCTCAACCCGCTATGGCGGCTGAGATAGCCCAGGCACCGCCTGAGCCAGTTGTGGTACCGGTTGAAGATGCTGCTGCTGAAGCTGAAGCTGAAGCTGAAATAGTTGCTGGCTTGCTGCCTGCTCCAGGATGGGCCCAGTCGTTGGATGCAGCGCTTGAGCGCTTTGCCGATCCGGTGGCGTTGATCTATGTGATGCTTGATTGCTTTTTGGTGGTTATTGCTGCAGCACTGCTGGTGGCGTTTTGGGGAGGGCGTTTTTCGCAATCCTGGCAGCTTATTGCGATCGCAACCTTCTGCTTATATATTGCCGATATGGCCTTTGCCGCTGTGGGCGATAACTATATCGAGGGCGCTTTGTGGGAAGTCTTTTGGATTCTGTCGGCGCTCTTTTTTGCCGCGGGTGCTTCGATTGAATATAACGTTTCTAAACGGTCGCGTCGGGGATCGCGTCGTCGGGCATGACAGTGTGGCCAAACCTAGGCATACTAGAGAGACATTTTTACCCGTTCCTTTGGGGTTGTTGCTAGCATGGCACCGCGAAAACTGTCTGACGCTGATAAACGCGATGTAATTGAAATATATCGGCAACCAGGAGAAACTACGTCTACTATTGCTACGCGTTATGGCGTCAGCACAAGTACCATTAGCCGGATTCTGAAAACGCAGCTACCCGAGGATGAATATCGGGAGCTGATTGCTCAAAAGCGTTCGGGCCCCTCAGAAAAGCTAGTTATTCCTTCTCCGAAGCAGGCGGATGAAAAGCCTAAACCAGAGAAACCCATACCCAGGGCTCGAAAGCGCTCACGCCCCAGCGGCGAAAGCGAAGACGCCGCCACGCCCCAGGCCGATGAAGATGGTCAATTAACGTTGCTGTCAGCCGATGAAGAGCCCATCGTTTCTGCAAAGAGCCCTCCGCGACGGCGGCGTGATGACGTGTCGGCTGTGGCTACTGAACTTTTAACCGATTCCAGCGTTCGTCGTGAGGAAGATGACGACTTAGATGACCTGGATGAAGATCTAGATGATATCGATGATGACCTAGACAGTGAGCTGGATGACGAGTTTGATGATGACGATGATGACGAGTTTGACAGCTCTGGTGATGCCAGCCTGTTAGGGGCCGCTGTTGAAATTATGCCCATAGCGGACGCAGTCTTTCCTCGCACCTGTTATCTCGTGGTTGATCGGTTGTCAGAGCTGATTACTCATCCGCTCAAGGAATTTGCTGAGCTAGGGAATATTCCGGCGCAGCAAGAATCGGCACGTACACTTCCTATTTTTGATAATCATCGCGTGGCCCGTAGGTTTTCACGACGTAACCAACGGGTGATTAAGGTGCCTGATGGTCAGCTGATTACCAAGGCAACGTCCTATCTCCAGGCTAAGGGAATTACCCATCTATTGATTGATGGCAATATATATGCCCTCTTGGGTTAGCGATTGGGTCGGCGTTGTAGAGGCGTTCCATGGAACGCCTCTACAACCATGATGGAGCGCCTCTACAGATCAAAATTGAAGCCTATTTTTTGGCGCTCGACATATTTGGCCTGATCAAAACGGTAGAGTTGGGCCGCTCGGTGGGCGACGTTGGTTTCTTTCTCATCTAGAGCGATCAAAATATCTAACTTGAGTAGCTTTTTGCGAAAGTTTCGTTTGTCAAAGGGACGAGCTAGAACAGCCTCGTAGAGGCGCTGTAGCTGGGTGAGGGTAAACTTCGGCGGCAGTAGTTCAAACCCGATGGGTTTGTGACGAATGGTGGTGCGCAGGGTTGCGATCGCATCCTGCACAATCGTGTCATGGTCAAAGGCTAGGTTCGGCCACTGATCCAACGACCACCAACGGGCCTCTTTTGCATCAGTGGCCGCTTTGATCTGGTGATCCCACAAATTGACTAAGGCATAGAATGCCACCGTCACCGTATGCCCTCGAGGATCACGGTTGGGTTGACCATAGGTCTGTAGCTGTTCCAAAAATAGGCCAGTGACGCCGGTTTCTTCCTGAAGCTCTCGGCGAGCGGCGGCTTCTAATGCTTCATCCTGTCGCACAAACCCCCCAGGCAAAGCCCACTGCCCCACAAAGGGAGGGAGCCGTCGCTGAATCAATAGCACCTGCAAATAATCGGTTTGGTCAAGGCCAAACACCACGCAGTCTACCGTGACCGCAGGTCTAGGATAGTTATAGGCATGGACCATGGAATGGCAGATGAGTTGACGTTTCAGGGGGCATTGGCTATAACCAAACTACCCTTAGTGTAAAAAATACACAATAAAGTTTTCCCTGACCTATCATTTTTCTTTCTATGCTCGGTGCAATTGCAGGTGACATCATCGGTTCTGTTTATGAGTTTGCAGACCACAAGACCAAGGACTTTCCCTTATTTACAGACGAAAGCATCTTTACCGATGACACTATTCTGACGGTTGCGGTAGCCGATGTGCTGCTTCATGGAGGCAGCTACACGGAGGCCTTTAAGCGTTACTACCGACGCTATCCGAATCCCTGTGGGGGCTACGGAGCAAGATTTCAGGATTGGGCCTCGTCGGCAAACAGTCAGCCCTATAACAGCTGGGGTAATGGCTCTGCCATGCGGGTCAGTCCGGTTGCCTATGTCCATCAAGACTTAGCCTCTGTGTTGAGGGCAGCGGAGCAAACGGCTGTGGTGACCCATAACCACCCTGAGGGCATCAAAGGGGCCCAGGCTACGGCGGCGGCGATTTTTTTGGCACGTCAAGGACAGACTAAGGACACGATTAAACAGTATGTGGAAACTACGTTTGGCTATGATCTGAGTCGCAGTTTGGCCCAGATTCGACCTGGGTATCAGTTCAATGAGTCCTGTCAGGAAACGGTGCCTGAGGCCATGATCTCGTTTCTAGAGTCTACGAGCTTTACCGATGCCATTCGTAATGCCGTATCTCTCGGGGGGGATGCTGATACCCTGACCTGTATTACTGGCAGTATGGCTGAGGCCTTCTATGGAGAGGTTCCAGAAGCTATTGCTGATCGTGTTTGGGACTTATTACCTGAGCATTTGAAAACGATTATTGTGCAGTTTAAGGCGGCCTATATGCCGTTGCTCAAGGCTCCGACTACACCTTAGGGCAACCCATTAGCCAGCTATACCGACACCAATTGACTATCTCTGGAGATCATTGTGATGCCCCATTCCCTGCCGATTCCTGAATTTTTTGCTGCTGATCGAGTGGGGGACGTGTGGCGTGTGCCCTATGAAGAACGGGCAACTCAGGCACAGGCTTGGGCCCAAGCCCACGGCATCAAACCGGCGAACACTGACAGTCCACGGCTGTGTTTGCTGGCGATTGATGTGCAAAATACCTTTTGTATTCCTGGATTTGAGCTGTTTGTGGGGGGCACCTCAGGCCAGGGGGCGGTTGACGATACCCGCCGACTCTGTGAGTTTGTTTATCGCAATCTGGGCCAGATTACAGAAATTGTGCCCACGATGGATACCCATCGGGCGCTGCAAATTTTCCATGCGGCGTTTTGGATCGATGGCGATGGTCAGATGCCAGCCCCCATGACCATGGTGGACTTGGACGATGTGCGTAGCGGTCGCTGGCGGGTAAATCCAGCCATTGTTCCTAGCCTGGGGGTGCCGTTGGAGCAGCTAGAAGCTTTTGCCCTGCACTATGTGCAACGCCTTAGTGAGGATGGCAAATATCCTCTGACGGTATGGCCTTACCATTCAATGCTGGGGGGGATTGGCCACAGTTTGGTCTCAGCCTTTGAAGAGGCCTGCTTTTTCCATAATTTGGCCCGTCAGACCCAGACCCGATTTGAGCTCAAGGGTAGCAACCCCCTGACGGAAAATTATTCGGTGCTGCGGCCAGAGATATTAAACGATCCAACTGGACAGCCTGTGGCTAAGAAAAATCAGGAGCTGATCCAGCATTTGATGACTTTTGATGTGGTTGCGATCGCAGGTCAAGCCAAGAGCCACTGTGTTGCCTGGACCATTGACGATTTCTTGAGCGAAATACAGCAGGTGGATGCTACGCTGGCTAGCAAAATTTATTTGCTTGATGACTGTAGTTCACCAGTGGTGGTACCAGGGGTGGTAGATTTTTCGGCAACTGCCGCTGCTGCCTATCAGCGATTTGCAGCTGCCGGTATGAATATTATTCAATCAACGAGCCCGATCTCGGCTTGGTTGCCCCGCTAGACGATCCGGGCAAAACGTACCCATAGCCAGTCAGCTGAAGCGCTGCTGCTCTTCGAGACGATTGTCTTTGCAAGACGCTGGTGTGCCCATAGCGTTTTGCCTGTGGTTCAAAACATCCATAACCGCTGCACCTAAAGACAACAGCGGCTATGGGTGGCGCAACCTGCTATCTGTATTCTACCGGTCGCTATATTTATTTGCCATGGCTTAAAAATACTTAAGTTCAGACGTTCATCATTCTTTCATAATAACTATGCTGAACTCTTGACGATAACTTTCGGTATTTATTAGCCTTTTTTATAGAGTTACAAACTATTAATGCTCCTAGGGTAGAACCTGATAGTTCTAGGATCTTATCTGCGTGTTTTGTGAGGAGATTGGCTTCAGGAGATGTGATTCCTGTATCCCTGGAAGCCTTTATAGAAAAAGATTTCAGGGATATAAAGAGATGCTTTTGATGGCTGGATAGCTATGATTGTCGAAGTCGATAATTTATTTTGTGTTGGTGTCTACGTCTCCACAAAACTTAGCTACTTATCAAAATGTGGCAAATTTATCATTATTTTGATTCTCCTGAAATAATTCAACTAAAGTGAAGCTAACGCGATGCACTATACATTTACTTCATAATTCTGTTTGTTGCTCCTAAGCCCGCTATTCGCGTTAGTTAAGCGTTGTTCTGTCCCCTTATCAAAAAACGTTTATCAGGTCCTGTTATGCATTGTCCCCGTTGTCAGACATCTACCCTAAAGCGTGCTCGACTGGATGAGCACTTATCAGTTCACGCCTGTCAAACTTGCGAGGGTCAATGGGTTTCTTCCTATGACTACTGGCATTGGCTAGAATGGCAGACCGACAGCGGCAAAGTTAAGCCATGCAAATCAATGGACTTGCACGACGCCATCAATATCTCTGATAACCGCCGCGCATCTTTTTGCCCTGAGTGTAATCATTTGATGCGGCGGGCTAAAGTTGGCCACGGTCTAACGTTTTATCTGGATCGATGTTCCCACTGCGGTGGCAACTGGTTTGATAAGGGAGAATGGCAGATTCTCCAGGCCCACAACATTCACGATAAGGTTCACCTGGTTTTTGCAGAGCCCTGGCAGTCTCAGCTTCGTCAAGCCGAATTTAACCGCGTATTAGAAGAAACCTATCGTAGTGCCCTAGGCGATGAAGACTATGCCCAAGCCCTAAGCATCAGAGCCTGGCTTGAGCAGCACCCTCACCGGGACTATATTTTGTCCGTACTCAATCAGGTGCCCCCCATCGAGGATGAGTCTCGCTATATCCCTGTGCAAAATTCACAGCCGCACAACGATCGCCCCAAAGAAGACGGGCAGTATCATGCCATTGCTTATGGCCATGGCGCTCAGCCAAAACCCTATGATTATCCCCAACCGGCAAAATAAACTAACCGTCAGTCTGGGTCGTTAGAGTCAGGACCTGGGGTGGGGTGGCATCTGGAGGATAGAGAAACTGTACTTCGATCGAGCGCTCTTCATCAGGGTCAAGGGTTAACTCTACTAATGGTGACCCCCCCTGGCCTCGGCGCTGGACCAGGTGAATGTAGTCGGCCCGACGTTCTCCCTGGTCGTTGGTGTACAAAAACAACACCGTGCCACGGAAGAAAATTCTAGAGTCGTGGGGTGTTAAAAAGGTTAGTGCGTTCTTGATGGTTTCGTTTTGCAATGGCGTCTGCACTGATAGAGCTACTGTTCTGGGCTCATCCGTAGGGTTGTGGAGAGGCAGTGTCAGTGCATATTCGGTACCGTAGTTGCCATGAGCCTTATAGGCCGTGTCGTTATAACGTTTGAGCATCGGAGCACTTTGGATTTGCCCCGTTCCAAAGGTGTTATGGTCAACTGTGCTAATGGCATAGGAAATCTGCTGACCCACGGGAGGTATGGCGAGCAGTGATGAGCGTCGATCGGTGAGACGGGCCTGCCAGCGTGACCCACGGCTTACCCCTGCTACTCGACCATAGATAAATGGTTCTACCCGTCGCCCTGGTCGACTTGGAGCCAGGTCACGGGGGGTGGCCAGACGACCGTTGATCAAAACTTGTAGCCATTCGTCCAGGCTAGGTACCCGCTCACCGTTCGCTGTACGCGGTGCAAACATAGCCAAACTAGCTATGTATAAAGGACCATCGCTGGATAGGCGCATCAGCGTTGATCGCGCGTTGCTGCGATTGCCACCAAGGCTGCGGGGTAAGGGGGGCAAAAGCTCGTGATTGGTGGGCAGGGTGCCGTCCGTTGCTACAGAAAGTCTGCGCACCGGCAGCGGTGCATTCATCAGTAGATAGCTTTCCCTCGGTGGAATTGTGACTTCGTTAGGCCAGAAAGGCTGACGGCGATCTCTCAGGATTTCATTCATCAGACGGCTGCCTGGACCTGAGAACTGGTTGCTCGCTAGATTAAATTCCATATCGTTGCGGCCGTGCCAGGGGGCTTCTTGGCTCAGGTAGCTGGCTGCTTCACGAAATCTAAGCTTGACGGGCTGGCGACTAGGATTGTGGACCACGATGCCTAGATAGCGGGTGCGGGTGTCATCGTCGCCTCGGGCCTGAACGACATGGTGGTCAAAGATGTCAAACCGCCCCTCAAAAGCATAGTCTAGATGGGCCGATGGGTTGGCCTTGCCCCGAGAGGGAAAGGTGGATAGCAGAATACCTTCTGTGGCGATGATTTCAGGGCTGTTGCTATTGAAAACCGGGACATCGTCTAGACCACCTGGCAGAGGACGAACTTCCTGAATTTTTGGAATAACTTGGCCTGAGGTTTGGGCAACTGTTCTGACGCTGGAAGACTCTGATGCCGATAGCTCGATTTGGGCTGATGGTTGCTCGGGTGGGTTATTTGTTGAGGTGATCAAGGACAGGGGAGCAAGGGAATACAGCGCAAGTAAAAGCGGCAGTGGACTCATGGGGCTAACAGATACTGAGGTCGTGCTTAAGTCAGGCTAATGGCTGTCGCCTAACCTACCATTCAATCGGTAGCTGGTGTTACCGACTGTGCCTTTCGAGGGACTGGTTCCCGGGGACTAACTATTGGTTGTATTAAGCAACGCAAGAATTTTCTCAGCAGTTAATTGCTCCACATGGGATAGCACTAAGTTTGCTCCAGCTTCTGTGAGAGTTTTGCTGTAGCGCGCTTGGTAATCAGGATCTGTCTGTACGTGAGGTGGTAAAACACCGATGGCTAGCCATACGCGCTCAGGAAATTGGACCTGGGCCGCTTGGATAGTGGCCATATCGGCAACCGTGTCTCCGGTATACAAAACGGGTAGACCTTTTGGGACCGTTGCTTCAAGCTGGTCAACGGTCAGGTAAAGACCCGTGGGGTCCGGTTTGCTGGGGGCATCGGCCATGGCAATCAAAATTGGGTTAGTCAGGCCAATTCGCTGTTGCAAAATGTAGTTTGCTGAGCCTCGGGTAGCGCCGCTAAAAAAGGCTGATGGCACACCGCCCTGGGCTAGGTCGGTTAAGTATTGAGCCCTCATCAATACGGGTTCTTGGGTGATATAACCGGTCCACTGGCTAGGGTCATCTCCGGAGCCCCGATAGCGTTCTTGAAAGTAGAGAACGATGGCGTCGTAGTCGCTGTCGTAGGAATGCCCTGACGCATTACTATGACGTTGGATAAGTTCTTGAGATGCTTTCCAATCATTGTTCCAAATACCTTCGCTTTTGAGCTGGTCAATATCATTGGGGGTGGGCCGATAATGCCCTTGGGTAAAATGTTCAACCGTGTCCGCAATGGCCCGACGGTAAGAGCCGCTAACGTCGCGGACAACGCCATCGATATCAAATATGGCTAGGGCAATAGGGTTAGGCATTATTAGATTAGAGAGACTAATTTTTTGATGTGCTAAGGGTAACGAATGCGCTAGAATTATAGACCGTGTAGTTTTGAAGCCAAGAGGCGTACAGCGGAGGTTTGCATTGTCTCGATTTATCTTAAAGGTTCTCTGGCTCGACAAGGATGTGGCGCTTGCCGTAGATCAAGTAGTGGGCAAGGGATCGAGTCCGCTGACCTCTTACTTTTTCTGGCCTCGTAATGATGCGTGGGACCAGATGAAGACAGAGCTGGAATCCAAGACTTGGATTGTTGAAGAAGAACGCATCGATCTACTAAACCAGGCGACTGAAATTATTAACTATTGGCAGGAAGGGGGTAAGACGCTGCCCATGCAAAAAGCAGCTGAAAAATTCCCGAATGTGGCTTTCACCGGTAGTTCGTGATTTGAATTTGGCGATAGGCTTTGGTGTCCGTTTCTTCCCACAAAGAAGGAACGGACATTTAGTTTATGGTCATGTTTTCCAAAGGGCTGTTGCTTTGGAATATATATTGCATCTGTCAGGTTAATTAAAACAGCGGATATTTCTAAACGCCTGATACTGCCGCCGCTAGGCTGACTTGCAAATGTCTCAATGCATCAGGGCATTGGCTACGGCTTGTGGTACGCATGGTTCACAACGTCAGCAATCGCTAGAAGCTCTAAACAGAGTAAAAGCCCGTGGTTTCAGAGAGAATCCGCGGACTTTATAGCCAAAGCTATGAGGTTAGTGTTTAGACAAAGGGCTAGATGCTGCCGCCTGCTGCCTGTACTCGAGCACGTGCCCTTTTAAGGGACTTTCTGGCTTGAATGACGGCCTGCTTATCGTCGGAAGAGACGCCATCCGCCTCTGACTTGGCAGATGTGTATTCTTTCTGGGCCGAGGATAAATCGATACTGTCGCCGCGCTCAGCGCCATTTACCAAAATGGTAACTTCGTTGTCTTCGATTTCGGCAAAACCACCCATGAGTGCGATCGCAACCCAATCACTGTCAGCCCGTACTCGCAACACGCCAATGTCTAAGGCGGTTAACAACGGAGCGTGACCACTCAAAATACCTAATTGACCAGTAGTACTGGGTAGCACTACCTCTTCCGCTTCAGCATCCCAAACTGTTTTGTCAGGAGCCACTACGCGTACTGCTAATGCCATAAGACCTTACAAACTAAAGAGGAATAGTGAATGGCGAATAGTGAGTAGTGGTGAAGAATTAAATATTCTCTAATTCGACAGGCATTAACCTGCTGACATCACTCACTACTCACCAAACTGTAATCTTTGAAAGATGAGATCAGCGATCGCTTAACCTTCAGCTTTCATTTTTTCTGCAGTTTCTAGCACTTCGGCAATATCGCCCTTGAGGTAGAAAGCCTGCTCAGGAATCTCATCTAGCTCACCAGCCAGAATCATATTGAAACCCTTGATGGTATCTTCGAGGGATACATACTTACCAGACAGACCGGTAAAGATTTCCGCTACGAAGAAAGGCTGAGAAAGAAACTTCTCAATCTTACGGGCGCGAGCAACGGTTAGACGGTCCTCTTCAGAAAGCTCGTCTAGACCCAGAATTGCAATAATGTCCTGCAATTCCTTGTAGCGCTGTAGGGTGGACTGTACAGCACGGGCGGTGGTGTAGTGCTCGTCACCAACGACTGCGGGCTGCAACATGGTGGACGTAGAGTCCAGGGGATCCACCGCCGGATAAATCCCCTTAGAGGCCAACGCACGAGAAAGTACGGTGGTTGCATCCAAGTGGGCAAACGTGGTTGCAGGTGCAGGGTCAGTCAGGTCATCCGCAGGTACATACACCGCCTGAATGGATGTAATAGAGCCTTCCAACGTAGATGTAATCCGCTCTTGCAGGTCACCCATGTCAGTACCCAAAGTGGGCTGGTAACCTACCGCCGAAGGCATACGACCTAGCAGTGCTGACACCTCAGAACCGGCCTGCACAAAGCGGAAGATGTTGTCGACAAACAACAGAACGTCCTGCTTGTTAACATCACGGAAGTACTCCGCCATGGTCAGTGCAGACAGCGCTACACGCATGCGGGCTCCAGGCGGCTCGTTCATCTGACCATACACAAGCGCTACCTTAGACTTTCCTAAGTCTTCCGAATTGATTACGCCAGAATCAATAAATTCGTTGTAGAGGTCATTTCCTTCGCGGGTCCGCTCACCAACACCTGCAAACACAGAAACACCACCGTGCTGTAGAGCAATGTTATTGATTAACTCCTGAATCAGTACGGTTTTGCCTACACCAGCACCACCAAAGAGACCGGTTTTACCTCCCTTGCGGTAGGGAGCCAAAAGGTCAATAACCTTAATACCTGTTTCAAATACGGCGGGCTTAGTTTCCAAATCGGTCAGCTTTGGAGCATCTCGGTGGATAGATAGTGTGGTGGACATGTCCACATCACCCTTCTCATCCACAGGCTCACCCAGAACGTTAAAGATGCGCCCCAGCGTGGCAGGACCCACAGGGACGTTAATGGGAGCGCCCAGGTCAGTGACCTCCATGCCTCGAACTAATCCGTCGGTGGAGCTCATCGATACGGCTCTGACCTGGCTGTCGCCTAGCAGCTGCTGCACTTCGCAAGTGACAGCAACGGGCTGACCAGCCGGATTAGTACCTTCAACCTTAATAGCGTTATAAATGTTGGGCAGTTCGCCAGCGGGGAACTTAACGTCTAGAACAGGGCCAATAATCTGAGTGATATAGCCAATATTTGTTTTCTCTGCAGTGGTGACCATGCTTGCGCCTTATCCTAAGGGTGTTAGCTACTGCGGCGACTTTTAATTTTATTTTTACTTTCAAAGTGCCATGTAAAAGATTATCACTAGATGTATCATCCATGGCACTGGTCTTTGCTATAGTTGGGGCGCTTTTGGGCGTCTATGGCATCCTAGACGTTGTCTGATCTGTGGTTTTGGTAGGGGCGCTGCCCATATTGTCTTTTTGGTTTGCCAAAGAGAATAGCGATAAATCCTGCAAGGGGCATTCCAGGCTCAGGTATTGACTGAGGTTTTGTCGGCGCTTGAGAAATGGCTGTTGGTGCCGTCGATTGACTAGTTGGTTTATTAACTATGGTGCTTGGCTGTATGGTGCTTGGCTGTGGTGCCGCTACCTCTGGGGGATTAGGTGTAGGGGGTGCTATGGGCACTATGGCAGGCGCACTAATCGTCTGAGGAACTGGGCTGAAGGCCGATGTTGGTGTGGCATTGGTGCGATAGTCAGGCCGTTGACGGATGTAGAACAGATGATTGGGGATTGTGTCGGTAACAAAGTAATTAAACCGAACATACTCACCGGGGCTTACGCCAGTTCCCTGATAGAAGTTGATGAAGTCTCGTACGTCTGTTACCTCATCTGCCCGGGCGTAGCGGTCTGACGTATAAGGACGCACAGGACCGATACCCTGGCCAAAGGATAGTCCGTCATTTTCGCCACTGGCGTATCCCGCTGTCTCTTGTAGTTCGTGGTCATAAAATCGCCAGAACGCCCCGGTCAGATTGCGCGACACAATACTGATGGCAAAGCCTGGTCGATTAAATACTGACTGGTGTTTGGCATTGGTTAAGCCGCTAATGGCTAAGGAAATATCTAAGCCCCATACATCCTGGTAGACAACAAAAGGGTCTGCAGTGGTGCCTAAGCCCGTGACGTCGGTGATTTTAAAGCTGCTGGATGCTTCGCTAAAAAGTAGGCCATTCTGGCTACATCCGTTTGGTAAGCAAGCGGCGTAGACCGGGGTGCTGACGGTTGCCAATAAACCGGTGCTGAAAAGAAGCGCTGCACCAATTTGATGCGCAGCGTTAGCAACTATTCCCATGGGTAAAACCTCGGAGTCTAAAAAATGCGTAAAAGATAAGATGTATCAAAAAGCACTGATTTATTGAGGTGCTATTGATTCATTCTGAAAAGCGAAAATAGATGGGTTAAGACCAGATTTAGAAGGTCTTTGACTATTTCTTTAGAATGACATTTTTTTCTCCGATGTATCCCTGAAAATACTTAGGCTTTATCAAAAATAGACATCAAACTTGATTGAAATAGGGTGATAATACGTAGGCATCGTGCTGGTAGCTATGGCAATCGACAGATGCATTGGCCGATTGCCGTAGCTGTTGTCATTTAGGGCTTTTAGGGATGCCCATTGCCCGCACTAACCTGACAGATGGCATATCCGTTTACGCATAGAGATACGCATAGAGAAAGGGGGCCGTTATGATAGCGGCCCCCTTTCTCTATGCGATTGCTTAAAATTGCTGGCTCAGGTTCCCTTAGCGAGCCGTAGGCTGTCGAATATCTAGCACGTTGCCAGCATCAATTGTGACAGTGCCGTCGAGCAAGGAGTCGGCACCTGTCGCCGTAGCTGTTCCATAAAACCGTACGGTGTCATTAGCCCAGATGTGGATGCTACCACCCGTGTCGGTTTCTGAGTTGGCTTGCAGGGTAGAGTTGCGATCCACTAAGACATAGCCTGCACTAAATCCATCTTCGATGGGCATGCCACCAATGGATAGCGTACCGGCTTGACCTACGCCATCGGCGTAGATTTTGCCTCCTACCAGGTTGATTTGATCGCCAAGCATCGTAACTTGCCCCGGAGACCCGAGCTGGTCAGCCGGAGTATTGTCAGAGACATCCACAGTCCCCCTGACTAATACTGTGCCTGGGGTCGGTGTTAAGGGAGGTGTGGATGTGAGGGTTTGGGACCCATCGGGACTAACTTCGATTTGGGTTGCACTCGGCTCGTTTCCACCGGTCAACAGCTCGGCTAGCTCTGTGGTAGGTAGTGCGGTAGCAGCCTGTTCATCGCCAGAGGAGAGGGCGGCTAAAGTATCGGCTGGGATTACGTCTAGGCTGAGTAGGTTGCCGGGCTGGGTAAGCCGTAGCAGGGTTTCTCCCGATGTGGCGATTAGGTTGACATCCCCACCGGGCGCTACAAGACTGCCGTCGTTCTGAATGTATTGACCAATTAGGGTGATGGTCGATGGGGAAGCTACTTGTAAATCACCTTGGTTTTTAATGCTTCCATAGGGCAGTTCCGTAGAGAGTGGCTCTAGTGCAGCTGAGTTTGCAGGTGCCGCAAGTAATAGATAACCGCTAGGGGCCCCAGTCAGATCATTCACCGTAGGAGAAGCTGAGGCGGCCGATATTAGCCCCGTCGAGCCATTGAACAGCGGCGTTAGGGTACTAGCTGAGCTCGTATCTCCGGTGGTCGTTAATTCGACCTCACTCACCGAGCCATTGATAGATAAAAGATAGGTGTCCTCAAATAGCAGGCCTGACGCCGTTGTGGCGGTCAGGTTAGCTGGTAAGCTCAGGCGCGCGTCCTCACCAAAAATGATGCCAGCGGGGTTGACTAGAAAAAGATTGGCACTGCTGTCAATGTCTGAATTATTGCTGGTTATTTTGAGCAACCCATCAATGGATGAAGGCTGTAGCCCATTGATCAAACTGATGACATTAGCTACGTCAGGGCTGACCACAAAGTTGGCAGCATCGTCTGCGCCCAGGTCAAATTGCTGGAACTGATGGATGAGGTTGGGCTCGCTTCCACCGGATGACTGTCCGCCTAAAATATTAAGCTGATTGGCTTGCCGATCAATGGTTGTCTCAGATGTTGCTGGCTGAATGGCTGTGGTTGTTGCTGCTGCCGCTGTTGAGGGGGAAGCTGAAGGGGACGTCTCAACTTGGATTTGGGCAGAGGCTGTGCCATGGGAGCTCAGCAACCACAGGGGTATGGCTGCCAACAGGACGTATGAAAATTTGTAGATCATGGAGTTAGCAATTGCCAGACGGCTCGTCAGCATATGCACTAAGTAAAGATGTATCAAGAACTACAGATGGCACCCTCCATATAAATGATACGAGGAATTTTTAATGCAACCTGAAGGAACCATAAAGATAAATGTATTGAAACCATGAAGTTTGTTGGTTAGGTGGATTGACTCCTAAGTTCGGGAACCCGTACTCGTTGACATGTTGCGATCGCAACTCTCCAAGCGATAAATTAGCACTCGGCAATAGAGAGTGCTAAACCGTGTTTAGGTTGCAGCTTCTTCCCTGGTCAAACCCTTTCAGTTGACCAAGGGACTGTCCAGACGGCTTGGATGTCGTCTCGGTGCAATTGCCGAATATTGATCTATCAAAGTTCGGAGAAAACTATGGCAGCCATTTCTTTGAGTGTTTCAAGCGTCACTCCCCTGGGTGATCGCGTTCTTATCAAAGTCAACGCATCTGAAGAAAAAACCGCTGGTGGCATCTTGCTGCCCGATACCGCTAAAGAAAAGCCTCAGGTCGGCGAAATTACTGCTGTTGGTCCTGGTAAGCGTGGTGATGACGGCAGTCGTCAGGCTCCCGATGTAGAAGTTGGCAACAACGTCCTCTACTCCAAGTATGCGGGTACTGATATCAAGCTTGGCGGCGACGACTACGTGTTGCTTTCTGAGAAAGACATTCTTGCAGTTGTTGGCTAAGCGCCAGCTAACGTCTGCTTCTTGTCCCCACCCCCGATCCATTTGAAACGTTCTGAAATATAGGTTAATCCATGGCTAAGCGCATCATATACAACGAGAACGCTCGTCGTGCCCTTGAAAAAGGCATGGACACTTTGGCTGAGGCCGTTGCTGTTACCCTTGGCCCCAAGGGACGTAACGTTGTCCTCGAAAAGAAATTTGGCTCTCCTCAAATCGTCAATGACGGTGTCACCATTGCCAAAGAAATTGAGCTAGAGGACAACATTGAAAATACCGGTGTGGCTCTGATCCGCCAGGCCGCCTCTAAAACTAACGACGCAGCCGGCGACGGTACCACCACAGCGACCGTACTGGCCCACGCCATTGTTAAAGAAGGCCTACGCAACGTGGCAGCGGGTGCCAATGCGATTTCACTTAAGCGGGGTATTGAGAAAGCCACTGCTTACCTGGTGGAGCGCATTGCCGAGCATGCCCAGCCCGTGGGTGATTCGACTGCCATTGCCCAGGTTGGTACCATTTCCGCTGGTAACGATGAAGAAGTCGGCAAAATGATTGCCGAAGCCATGGAGAAAGTTGGCCGCGAAGGCGTCATCTCCTTGGAAGAAGGTAAGTCCATGACGACTGAGCTAGAAATTACCGAAGGGATGCGCTTCGATAAGGGCTATATTTCCCCTTACTTTGCCACCGACACCGAGCGCATGGAAGCGGTGCTAGACGATCCCTACATTCTGCTCACCGACAAGAAAATTGCCCTGGTACAGGACCTGGTTCCCGTACTTGAGCAGGTGGCTCGCTCTGGCAAGCCGTTACTAATCATTGCCGAAGACATTGAGAAAGAGGCCCTGGCCACGCTTGTTGTTAACCGTCTACGCGGTGTGCTCAACGTAGCGGCTGTGAAGGCCCCCGGCTTTGGCGATCGTCGTAAAGCCATGCTAGAAGACATCGCTGTTCTGACCGGTGGTCAGGTGATTACCGAAGACGCAGGTCTAAAGCTCGATAACGTCAGCATCGAGATGCTAGGCACATCCCGTCGCATTACCCTAACCAAGGACACTACCACCCTGGTTGCCGAAGGTAATGAAACGGATGTAAAAGCACGCTGCGAGCAGATCCGTCGTCAAATCGAAGAATCTGATTCTAGCTACGACAAAGAAAAGCTACAGGAGCGTCTGGCTAAGCTCTCTGGTGGTGTGGCCGTGATCAAAGTCGGTGCGGCTACCGAAACTGAGATGAAGGACCGTAAGCTACGTCTAGAAGATGCCATCAACGCCACTAAGGCTGCTGTGGAAGAAGGCATTGTTCCTGGCGGTGGTACAACTCTGGCTCACCTGGCCCCCGGCCTTGAAGAGTGGTCTAATGCTAACCTGGCTGATGAAGAGCTAACGGGTGCCCTGATCGTTACCCGTGCACTGACTGCACCCCTCAAGCGGATTGCTGAGAACGCTGGTCAGAACGGTGCCGTGGTTGCTGAGTACGTCAAGGCAAAGGACTTTAACATTGGCTTTAATGCAGCGACAAACGAGTACGTTGATATGTTGCAAGCTGGTGTGGTTGACCCTGCTAAGGTAACCCGCTCTGCTACCCAGAATGCTGCTTCCATCGCAGCTATGGTTCTGACCACTGAATGTATCGTTGTCGATAAGCCTGAACCCAAGGAAGCGGCTGGCGCTGGCGCTGGTGGCGGCATGGGTGACTTCGAC
Source organism: Cyanobacteria bacterium J06554_1 (assembly GCA_038534515.1). GTDB lineage: Bacteria > Cyanobacteriota > Cyanobacteriia > Phormidesmidales > Phormidesmidaceae > Leptothoe. The sequence goes on along the minus strand of JBCAWO010000002.1, from coordinate 121,456 downwards.
TACTAATGTCCTGACTTAACGAATTAACACGCGTTAACTAATTCGTTAGCTAATGTAAGAGGCGGTCGGTGTATGCCGGTCGCCTTTTCTCATGGGATAAGAATTTCGTCGCTACTCTCGTAAAGAGACTTATCGTCTGGTAATGACTATGGCCTCTGCCATCTATAGCATCTGTCAGGTTAGTCAATGCAACGGGTGTCCCTGAAAGCCTTTAGTTTTAACGGCTAACCTGACGCGCAAATGTCCTAATGCATCAGGACATTTGCTATATACGCCCACCATCGGACATTCTGCTCTGTGGCATTCAGAACTGCTAGACCAAATGCAGCCAGACCATATGCAGTTTGAGGTACCTGGTATTCGTCCAGCTGTTATTTACAAGTTGTGTTGACGTTCCGATATATGGTGCGCAACATCTATACCCACGCATTAGAACCCAGGTTAATTGCCAAAAATATAGAAAAACTGCCAGCAGCCCATCTGCAAGTACTGAATGATTTGCAAGCGTTTTAGATAGTTGGACGCCGAATATTCTTTTTGGCAAAGGTTTTTATCGAAAACCTGCGTAATGCGGTCAATTGCCACTACAATGACAGCAAAATTTTCGGTTTAACTCGAAGGATATTTCCAGCCTGAGTCCGCACCTTGTTGGCGCAATGGTCAGACAAAAATGGATTTATATAGTGGTTTCCCTTAGGTCCTGAGGGAGCTGCTTTAGCGATTTAAGCCAAATAGGGACATTTACTGGCCTAATGACTTGCTTTGCGACAAGTCGGGTGTGAGTTTGACTCCACTTTGGGGACTCTGGGCTTATATTTTTTGAGATACTGCCGCTAATGACAGCTACGCCTACCGATCCGCAGCAATTTAGTTCATCCCCCTTGACCAAGGGGGATGAACCGGCGCGGCTCGACCCAAAGATTATTAAGCCCAAAGGTCGACCGTGGTTTTGGTCGGGGGTGTGGCTACTGTTGTTGGCGGCATCGAGCGCCGTGGGTCTGTGGGCCATTGCTTTAATTACTCGCCTACCCCCATTACCCAAATGCGATGACATATCGGTATTTAGTGCAGATAGCGAGCGTCTGTACTGTGCTAGACAGGCAGCGGTATCGGGATCTGAACAGGATTTGGTGGCCGGGGTACAGCTAGTGTCTGATTGGGATGATACCCATCCGCTGTTCCAGGACTCTCAGGAGGTAACCAATCGCTGGTCTAAGGGGCTGTTTAAGCTGGCTCAGAAACGAATGCAGGCGGGTAACTTGGATCGAGCCGCTCAACTTTTGGGTTACATTCCACCCCGAGCTGAGATCCATGCCGATGCTAGTACGGCTCTAGAACGCTGGGAGCAAGAGTGGGTCAAGGGAACAGACATTACGACCGCTGTGACTGACGCGGTGGGAAATCAAAACTGGAGTGGTGCCCGTAAGCAGCTGCGGGCTATGAAGCGGCTGACCAGTGACTATTGGCTTAAAGATCGCCATCGCTATTTGGGGCAGTACATTCAGCGTGAAGAAGATGACCGACGTCACCTGATCCAAGCAACAACGCTGGCTAGCGATGGCAAGATGGCAAGCCTGTTAGAAGCCCTGACGTTGATTCGACAGATTGATGTGCAAAGTCAGTCTTGGTCTGAAGCCAAGCCCTTGATTGCAGATTGGTCTCAAACCCTACTGAACTACGGCTTTAAAAAGTGGGAGCAGGAAGATCTAGAGGGTGCGATCGCAATTATTCAACAGGTGCCAGTAAACCTGGCGACGGAGCCGGAAGCCAAAGACTTGGTCCTCTATGCCCATGCTCAGCGACTGGCTACATTTAGCCAAGATTGGGAGCCCACCTATGGCGAAATTCTAAACCTGATGGATGCGATTCAGGCGATGGAGCGCATTGATAATGGCAGCCCATTTTATGACGATGCCCAGACTCACTTAGTGCGATGGTCAAATCAGCTGAGTGACCTGCAACAGCTCTACGGAGCGACGCTAGTGGCTAACCTCAACCAAAAGGGCTCGCTCAAGCTGGCCGTTGAACAAGCCCAGGCGATCGGCCCCGATCGACCGCTGCGACAGCAGGCTCAAACCTTAGTGGCCCACTGGTCTAAGGAAATTCAGCGAATTGAGGATCGGCCCTTTCTGGCTCGAGCTCAACAGCTGGCGGACAATGGCGATAAAGTCAGTCTGGAGGCGGCTATTGCTGAAGCCCGTAACGTTGAGCAGGGGCGGGCACTGCGGATAGACGCTCAGACAAAGATTGCCCAGTGGACCAAGCAAATTCAGGTGTTGGAGGACCAGCCCCTCTATAGCACAGCGCTTGATTTGGCCAGTAAAGGAAAACTGCCAGCTGCCATTAAGGAGGCGCGCAAGATTCAACAGGGTCGAGCGCTGTATAGCCAGGCCCAGGTGTCGATTAAGGAATGGACCACCCGCATTCAGGTGGCGGAAGATCGGCCTATTTTGAATGAAGCTGAGGATCTGGCCTATGAGGGCAGGCTGTCGGATGCGATCGCAGTTGCCGCTCGTATTTCACCCGGTCGTGCCCTGTACGGTGAAGCCCGCAATTCCATTGCTATTTGGGATGCTGAACGCGCTTATATCCAATCGCTGCAATCGCCAGTAGAGCCTGACTATTACGACGATGATGGCTACGCCGAAAACGATGGCTATGACGAGGATTTTGAATAGCGACCCGGATTTCTCCTGTTCCTTCTCAGGAAATGCAGCCGCTGACACCGCAAACTGAAGCCAGTGGAGGATACTAGAACGGTGAGATTAAAACGGTGCATCAGGCGGCATGAGTGAACGTCCCTTGCAATTAATGCTGGTGGATGAAGACCCCACCTTTCGGCTGGGGTTACGGGTATGGCTGGAACAGCTGCCCGGATTTCAAATTGCGGCTGAGGCGGCCAGTGCAGCTGAGGCCCTAAGGATTGTGCGGAAATGCGATCGCATCCAGGCAGACTCCTTTACCGATCCCACCCTGCGTGGACAGCGCCCTATCAATTTAGTCATTGTTGATCTGGGGTTAGGGGCCAACGATCCCGGCACCGATCCCGTCAGCAACTCTGGGCTACAGCTGTGCAAATCTATCAAAACTGAGTTCCCCAAGCTGCCGGTGCTAGTGCTCAGCGCCCGTGATGAGCCTGTGCTAGAAGCTGCTGCCCGCCAGGTGGGGGCTAGCGGCTATGGCACCCGGGGCATGCCCGTGCGTGAACTGGCGCAGCTGATTCGAACGGTGGCCCAGGCATCTAGCAACCCCATGGACCAGCAGCGCGCTCAGCAACCTCCTCAGATTCCTGGACCGCTGACTGCGATGCGGCTGAGCCTGCGGCTGTCCGGGGTCGATAAAATTGAGCAGCAGCTGGCGAAGACCGCAAACGAGCTGCGTCGGGCGCGTTTGAGCTGGCTAGAACGCCAGGTCCTAACCGGTCAAATGCGTGAGCTGAAGGCCGCCCGCTGGTGTATGCAACAGCTCTGGTCTACCCGCAACTATACGGACGCTGGCTGGGTCAACAAAAAAAAGCCCCGAGGACGAGCCAGTGCTTCTGCAGGGCTATCGGCACCGCGCCCCAGTTCTGTAGGAGCTGCCGCCGCCATGACCGTGCCTCAGCCTGCTGCCCTGCGCAGTGGCGATGTGCAAACCATGGTGTTTGAGGCGGTTTTTGCCAAGCTCCAGACTGATTTGGAAAACACCACGTCGGAGCCGGTGGAAATCGACATTCTGCGTCTCGACAAAAAGCGGGAGCTATTATTTGTCATTCTGCGGCGATTTGAAGATTTGTTGGATGATTTGCGGCAGTCATCCCTACAGCCGGGGCAGCTACGCGATAAAGCGCCCCAGGTGCTGCGCGATCTGTGGGTTGCCACCATCGAAGAATTCTTTGGCCGCTACTACACGGTGCCCCTAAATGGCGTTGAGCAAGAACTTGTCGCTGTCCTATATCAAGAGAAAGACACGGTTGAACGAGATATTCTTGAGCACATTCCCTTAGTGCCGAATCTGCTGGCCCATTGGCTGTTTCAAGATGCCATGGTGATTGATGGCACGGCCTACGTCGCTGCTACCCCTGAAGCCCTGGCCCACAGTGAAAAGCTGTTGGAGAATGTGCTGATCCAAATGGGGAATGCCGTGATACAGCCCCTACTGAACCGATTAGCCGATGTGGAAGTGATTAAAAAGGGGCTGTATAGCCGCCGGATTATTTCCACCCGCGACATTGAGCGATTTCGCAACGATTTGTCTTGGCGCTACCGCTGGAATCGTTTGGTCAATGAGCCTACGGCCATCTTTGAGAGTCAGTATCGTCTGTATACGTTAGGTCCGCGCGGCATGATGCTAACGCCAATTTATGCCCCCCGTCGCAGCGAGCTAGACCAGCTGTCTGGGGTGCCCTGGGCCGTGACCCTGCTGCTCGAAACCCGCGATGCCCTGAGCCCCCGAGTACGAGCAGTCATTTCCATGGTGGGCAGTACTGTGGTGTATGTACTCACCGAAGTGGTGGGTCGAGGGATTGGTCTGGTGGGTCGGGGCATTTTGCAAGGGATTGGCAGTGCCTGGCAAGACACACGTCGCTCCAGACAACGGCAAGCCCCACCTACCTTTAATGAATGGGAGTAGGTAGGACGGACAGCCTTGCTGGGGAATGGTTCTTCCTGTATCTATCAGGTTAGTGCGGCATTCAATGTTGCGTTGTGGTTAGCGGCGACGGAGCTTGCTCATCATTTTGCGAGACCAGCGCAGGTTGAGATCTTCATGGCTGGCCCAGTCCTGGAGAATACGAAAAAATAGTTGGCGATCGCTAGTTTGTAATACAGCTGTTTGGTCGGCGGTTTCGATAGCGTAGGGATAGCCGCCGCCAACGATGGTTTCGGCTCTGACCCAGTTGAGCACTTGCTCGGTGATATGAGCTTCATGCATCCAGCGGGGCATTTCAATGCGGGCTGGGGGACCCTGGTTGGTTTTGAGATAAGTGAAAATAATCCGGTCTTTGTGATGTTTGCCGTATTCGGCGAGGATGCCGGTGCGATCGCACTGAAATATCGGTGTGCAGTCTCCCCATTGCATATACTGGCTCAGCATTTGCGCGTCCGTCACTTTGGGCACTGTAGCGACACTGGCCGAATAATGTTCTAGCAGTGTGGTCAAATCATGGGCAGAGCTGGTGTCGACATAGCCCACCAGGGGCACTCGATAATCTTCACTGGCCTGCAATAGACTAATCAACGCATCAACATAGTCTTTGCGGTCCTCGTCTTCATAGGCATCGGCAAAGGTGGCTACCAGCGCGCCATCAAAAAACACTAGACAGTGTTCAGGGTTCTGCACCTGTTTGATGTACTTTACTAGCCGCTGGACTTCCATTTGAAAACGATGCTTGTTCACCAGCCGATCTAGCGGTTTTGAGCTGTCTCCCAGGGCTAAATCCCTGGGGGTCATAATGTCTAGTTCAATATCTTTGACATAGTCGGCTGTCTCAGTGTGTGGGTTCTCAAACCAGCCAATTTGGACCAGGGCAATGGGTGGGGATAAATCCTTGCTAGGAAAAATTTGAGATCCGTCTACGGCAAATGTGGTGATGCCGTTGAGATGGTCATTGACCCATTGCAGACTCTGTTCTCGACTGCCCCACTGCAGACCGCTGTGACAAATGCCCACATCACTTTTTGTCAGTGATGCTAAAGGGCGAGCACCAATGGTGCCGCTGTGGCGGGCTAGCCATTGGTCTAATTTTTTTTGAGGGGTTTGGCAGAGCTCTTGCCAGGCCGTTTGATAGATATCCAGGCTAGACTGCTGACCCTTTTCAAAGGACTCAAAATGGGTACGTTTATTGTGCAGGATTGCCTGGATTTGAGACGGTTTGATGGCCATGGACAAAATAGGGCATTTGTACTGCTATTGTGCCATGGGTTGACCCTGTAGGGGCGTTCCATGGAACGCCCCTACAGGGTTATCGCCGCGATTGCAGCTTCCGATAGACATCCTTAATATCCACATTGTGGTGGGCTAAGGCCACCAGGGTGTGATAAAGCAGATCAGCAACTTCCCCGGCGATTTCATCGGGTTCATCGTCTTTACAGGCCATCACCACTTCGGCGGATTCTTCACCAATTTTTTTGAGAATTTTATTGTCGCCACCGGCCAAGAGCTTATTGGTGTAAGAGTCGGGCTGGGGATTGGCTTTGCGATCGCAAATTACCCTATACACCTGGGATAGCGTATCCGCCGGCGGCGGTGTAATCTCACCATCCACCTGGTGAAAACAGCTACGCTCCCCCGTATGGCAGGCAACATCGCCCACCTGCTCAATGGTCAGCAGTAGCGCATCACTGTCACAGTCGTAGCGAATGGCCTGAAGTTTTTGTAGATGCCCCGACGTGGCCCCCTTGTGCCACAGCTCCTGACGGGAACGGCTCCAGTACCAAACATCGCCAGTTTCCAGGGTTTTTTGCAGCGATGACCGGTTCATCCAGGCCATCATCAGCACGGTGCCATCGAGATAGTCCTGTGCGATCGCAGGTATCAGTCCCTGATCGTTATAGCGAATTTTTTCAATGGGGATAGCGCCGACAAAAGAAAGCGGGGTACTCATGATCCGTGTCAGTTCAGCTCAGTGCAGCCCTATTGTCGCAGTTTGCGGGCTTTTCCGGCTTCGCTACATTCCTTAATATATTGCAATCGATGCAATCACAAACGCTAGGATTAAGAATACTGCAATCTTCGCCATCACTGACTTAATGCCGCCCTTGACGGGGGAATTCAGCCTCCCAACAAAACTATCCAGGGCTATGGATGCGGCATTAAGTCAGGACTCTTTCACCATGACAGCCAAAGACAGCTGTCATTTCTATCCCTTCGACAAACGACTTTAACCACAAGGAGAGCCCGTTGGTTACCACCACATCTTTTTTAAAAACGACGAAATCAGATGAGATTTTCGCGGCTGCCCAAAACTTGATGCCCGGAGGCGTTAGCTCTCCTGTGCGGGCGTTCAAGTCCGTTGGTGGCCAGCCCATCGTCTTTGACCATGTCAAGGGCTCCCACATATGGGACGTTGATGGCAATGAATATATTGACTATGTCGGTACGTGGGGACCTGCGATCTGCGGTCATGCCAATGACGAAGTCAATGCCGCCCTAACTGAAGCCCTACAGAAAGGAACCAGTTTTGGTGCCCCCTGCTACCTAGAAAATGTCCTGGCTGAGATGGTCGTCGCGGCTGTCCCCAGCATCGAGATGGTTCGCTTTGTCAACTCCGGTACTGAAGCCTGTATGGCCGTATTGCGACTGATGCGGGCGTTTACCGGTCGTGACAAAGTTATTAAATTTGAGGGCTGCTACCACGGTCACGCCGATATGTTTCTGGTTAAGGCTGGCTCTGGTGTTGCTACCCTTGGTCTACCGGATTCACCGGGGGTGCCTAAAAGTACAACAGCGGCAACGTTGACCGCTCCCTACAACGATCTTGAGGCGGTTAAAGCCCTCTTTGACCAAAATCCTGGCGAAATTTCCGGCGTTATCCTAGAGCCCATCGTTGGTAACTCTGGCTTTGTTACCCCCGATGCCGGTTTTCTTGAAGGTCTGCGAGAAATCACCCAAGATAACGACGCCCTGCTGGTATTTGACGAAGTCATGACCGGTTTTCGTATCGCCTATGGCGGTGTACAAGAAAAATTAGGGGTCACACCTGATCTCACCACCCTGGGCAAAATTATTGGCGGCGGTTTGCCGGTTGGTGCCTATGGCGGTCGTCGCGAAATTATGGAGATGGTTGCCCCCGCAGGTCCCGTCTATCAGGCCGGTACGCTATCGGGTAATCCCCTAGCCATGACCGCCGGTATCAAAACCCTAGAAATTTTGGGTCGCCCCGGTACCTACGAACAGCTTGAGGAAAAAACCAACAAGCTAATTACAGGTCTGCTAGAGATTGCCCGCGATAGCGGTCATACTGTCTGTGGTGGCAACATTAGCGGCATGTTTGGCATGTTCTTCACAGCAGGTCCTGTCCATAACTACAACGATGCCAAGACCTCAGATCTCGAGAAGTTTAGCCGCTTCCATCGAGGTATGTTAGAGCAGGGCGTATACCTGGCACCGTCTCAGTTTGAGGCCGGATTTACATCCCTAGCCCACACCGATGATGACATTGCCAATACCCTGGCGGCGGCGCGCACTGTCCTGTCTGCCATCTAGCTACAATGAGGGGCGTTTGCACTCGGCCCAGACTTTTGATAAACACGGGTAGTGGTTCATTCGAGCCATTCCCGTGTTTTATTCCCCACATATGGGCGCAGGCTGCTCATCCCATTTCAAGCTATGGACGATATTGATGCTCTCAATGTTTTAGAAGCCGAAGTAGGGCTAGATACCCCGATTGATCCCTTAGATGACATTCCATTGGGGGACGATACGCCTCGGTACAATCCTGACCAAATGCTGCCATTGCTCCAGTCAGAAAATCTGCCGCAGCGGATGTTGGCTGCTCGGGCGTTTTATAAAATTCAAGAGCCCCGCGCCGTTCCTTGGCTAATTGAGCTACTGGACGATGATAGTCCGTTGGTACGGGTGAATGCAGCCTATGCCCTGGGGCGGAATCCTAGTGAAACAGCGGTCGATGCTCTGATCAATCAGTTGGCAAACGACTCCCACGGCTATGTGCGCAAAGCTGTAGTCTGGGCGTTGGGCAGCTGCCGTAACGAAAAGGCGGTGGTGCCTCTGATCCAGGCAATTAAAACTGACATGTCCGTGGTGCGTCTATGGGCAGCCAGCGCCCTGGGGCAAATGGGTAAAATCAGTTTTGAGGCTATTCTTAAAGCGATTCCAGCCTTGGTTGAAACCATGCGCAATGACCCCATTGCCATCGTGCGTAGTAACTGCGCCTGGTCCATTGGTGAGCTGTGCAAAGACCTTCCCAACAATGTGGTTTACGCAACGGCTATTGATGCTCTAATTGAAACCTTTGCTGACGATGAGGACTTGGGTGTCAGGGACGATGCCCGTGCCGCTATCCTCAACCTGGGCGATCCGCGTGGTTTGCAAGTTATCGAAGAAATTGAGCAAGAAGAGTTTTACGAATAGCAACCGCTTTAATCTCCAGCAGCCCATCGTACATAGGGATACTGACCTAGGATTTCTTGGTGGGTGATGGTGGCAAAGTACCAGTTTTCCCCAGGAGCTGGAGCGATTGGAGTAATGTCAAAGCGAAAGAAAACGTGACCTTGGGCAAACCACAGGTTATACAGACTGCGATAGTGGTCTTCACTGTCACCCAGTCTGCCAATACAGCTATAAAACTCTGGTGCGAGGGGTGTTTTGAAGGTAACTGAATAGTCTTGGCTATCGATAAATTCAGTTTTTCCCTGACCGATCGTAGAAACATCGAGCATAATGCCGCTATTGTCACCCGCTTCAAAATAGCGATGGGATTCCTGCCAAAAGCGCACTTGGGTAGGACAGCTGCCGGAGATGACCTCCACCGGAATCAGCAGATCCTCTTGTCGCTCAAACGTATCGCGGCTTGAGGGTGATAGCCCTTGGGCCATGGCAACAGAGGGACTTATCAACAGAGAGCTTGTTAACAAGGCAACGATGCGGAACATGGAAGAAATTTAAGGAGCGTTAGGAATACTTCAAGGGAAGGTTACTGGGTTTCGTACATGCCAAAAAGTTAGGTCTCAAGCTTTATTAAAAAGCTGTGCTCTTAAAAATTGATGTTGCTGATTTTCGGAATGATTTAATTTGCAAGCTGCTGGTGTCTGGCATTTCTAACAGACAGATATATCTCCTAAATCAATAACGGCCTTAAAGCTCCCTTTTGCACATTGCTTAATGGCATTTTGCGACAGTTGATCACCGTGTGGGATGATTTGGGCTGTCGCTGCAGATTTATCTATGTTCCACGCCCATGTTGCTAATTGATTGGCTGATTGTGGTGGCCTACCTCATTTTGACGATGGTGGTGGGTGTATACCTATCGCGTAAGGCCTCGGGGAGCTTAGTCGATTTCTTTGTTTCGGGTCGCTCTTTGCCCTGGTGGTTGGCTGGCACCAGCATGGCTGCTACTACCTTCTCCATTGATACACCGCTGTATGTAGCCGGTGTGGTCGGCTCCCGTGGCATCGCTGGCAACTGGGAATGGTGGAGCTTTGGCATTGCCCACGTGGTGATGATCTATGTGTTTGCCAGACTGTGGCGACGTTCTGAAGTGGTTACCGATGCTGAACTAACTGAAATTCGCTACGGCGGTAAAACCGCGGCTGTGTTGCGTGGCGTCAAGGCATTCCTCTTTGCTGTCCCCATCAACTGTATTGGGATTGGCTATGCCATGTTGGCCATGGTTAAAGTGGTCGATGCGCTGGAGCTATGGCAAAGCTTGGGGGTTGACCCCAATGACAGTCTCAAGCTGTGGAGCGTTATCGTTGTCAGTATTTTGGTGCTGCTCTATGCCGGGTTCTCAGGTCTTTGGGGAGTGGTGACCACAGACTTTTTTCAGTTTTTCCTCGCTCTGTTTGGTGCCATTGTGGTGGCGGTGGCGTCGGTGGCGTCGGTGGGGGGTATGCAAAACCTGGTAAATCAGGCCCAGGCCAATACTGAATTCGACATTCTCAGTATTGTGCCGCTTACCTTTGATGGGGGCATTGGTTGGAGTTCCGTGGCTGGAATTCCTGCCAGTGCTTTTATGGCCTACGTGTTTTTACAGTGGTGGTCCTTTCGCCGCAGCGATGGCGGTGGCGAGTTTATTCAACGCTTGGTGGCGGCTAAAAACGAAAATGAGGCTGAGAAAGCCGCCTGGTTTTTCAATGTTTTACACTATGTGATTCGTACCTGGCCTTGGATTATTGTGGCTCTGGCTGCGGTGGCAATTTATCCAGATTTGGCCGATCGCGAGCTGGGTTACCCCAAACTGATGCTCGACTTTTTACCCCCGGTATTACTGGGGTTGGTGGTAGCCTCCCTAATTGCCGCTTTTATGAGTACGGTGTCCACTCTGATAAACTGGGGCGCTTCATATTTAACGAATGACCTCTATGGCCGGTTTATTAATCCAGATGCTACCCAAGCTGAACTGGTAAATGTAGGTCGTATGACATCGTTGCTTGTAACTGTCCTGGGGGCGACAGCGGCCTTTTTTGCCACTGATGTGGCGACGGTTTTCCGGCTGGTAATTGCTATTGGGACTGGGCCCGGACTGGTCCTGATTTTGCGCTGGTTCTGGTGGCGGATTAATGCGGCGGCTGAGCTGAGTTCTATGGTGACAGGCTTTGTCATTGGTTTGCTCACCAGCGTTTTAGAGGTGGTCAAGATTTCTGATTTTGGGTTGCGGCTGTTGGTGACGGCGGGCATCACCACAGTAGTCTGGGTGACGGTCATGCTCCTGACGCCGCCTGAGTCAGATGAAACCCTGGATAACTTTTATCGTCGCGTCCGCCCTGGCGGTCCTGGTTGGCAACGTCAGCGCCAGCGTACCGGGGTAAGGCCCTTGCAGAATTTAGGCCTAGAGTTTCAACGAGTAATAGCGGCGCTACTGTTACTATTCGGGTCTATGTTTGCTGTTGGGGGTTTTCTACTACTGAAGTCTTTATTGGGCTGGTGCGCCCTGATTATTGCTGTCGGTGGCTGGTGGTGGTTACGACAGCTCCATCATCAGCCCATATCGCCTGTGCCACGGCCCGGCCTAGATGACGATGATATGTGATTCTAATGGTGGAGCTGTCGACTGAGTTTCATCGACAAAGAGACGTTACGATACTTAATAGGAGCAGCCCGATGTATCCAGCAGCTTCTGTTTATGTTTAGTTTTAGAGTTACACCATGTCTATTTTTCGCTCCTACGTTATGCCGTTTGTCATTTTGATTGTGTTTCTAGTGGCGATGCTGGCGGTAAGTGCTCGGATCTGGCTACCCAGCGATATGCTAGCTCCGGCTCCCATTGATGGTGACGAGTTGGCTGTAATGACAAAGGCTCTTTTGTGGAATGGATTTGGCAGTTAGCTGGCCACCGGGGTATCGATTAATTGAGGGGTCTACTGCCGATCGCTCACGTTTGATTATGACTATGGAAAAGGCCTATGGGGAGTTAGGGGCTACTAGCCTGAGCCACATAGGTCCAACGGTCGATCAGTATTTTGCCGGTTTATCAGTCCTGTGGTGGCTGGAAACCGACAGCGTTCAAGCTAGGCCACGGGTTGGGTTTACGGCTCAGACGGTAAACTCCCTGGGGTGTCTTTGGCTGGGGCAGTCTGTTAACCAGCTAACGGGCGCACTACAAGCCTATGTTTACCTGGTATATGTTGCTTTAGAGCATCGTCGCCAGGGCTTGGGCTGTGCGTTAATGGCCCACGCCAAAGTCTGGGCCCAAGCCCAGGGATATCAGCAGATCTCCCTACAGGTCTTTACCCATAATGTGGCGGCTCTTAAGCTATATGGCAGCTTGGGGTATCAGCCTAAAGCTGCCTGGATGACCTTAGACCTGTAACGATATACAGGTGTGAAGAGAGCGATTCTAACGATAATTTTGAAATTGCAGGGCAACGGGCCAATCTTCTTCCTTGATGAGTTGGATGGCACTTTGTAAATCGTCTTTTGACTTAGCCGAGATACGAACGGCATCTCCTTGAATAGAGGCCTGAACTTTTTTCAGGTTGTCACGAATCATTTTCGAGATTTTTTTGGCAGTCTCTTGGCTAAGCCCTTTTTTTAACTCAATCTCTTGGCGGATACGGTTGCCGCTGGCTGCTTCAATATTGCCATAGTCGAAGATCTTCATCGACAGGTTACGCTTAGCCGCTTTTGTCTGAATCAGAACATGAACTGCATCCAGGGTCATTTCGCTGGCGGTTTCAATCGAAATAGTTGTTTCGCCTAGCTCTAGGGCTGTTTTGGTGTCTTTCAGGTCATAGCGGCTTTTGAGCTCGCGACGCACTTGGTCAAGGGCGTTAACCAGCTCCTGACGGTCAAAGTCACTGACTACATCAAAAGAATAGGAGGATGCCATGGTGGGAATATGTGTCGTGAAGGGTGATGATTGTGGTCGGGCAACGGATGGGAAATCACTTCATGCCATAAAAATGTCTGGGTGGGGTAGGCTGCTGGAAAAATAGTTAGGCCTATTGTAACCAAAGGGTTTTACAGCTCATAAAGTACAGGCTAAAAATACTGAGGCTGCCGATGCCAAACATTAGCGATCGCAACGGTGCCACATTGAGCATATAAAACACTGCAAACATCAGCCGAGCAATCAGGTAGGCAAGTACCGCCAGGAGTGCGTTGCGTCCTTCTTGACCGGTTACATAGGCCATAACGGCGGCTGGAGCATAGAGCATAAATGACTCAAATGCGTTTTGGTGGGCCCAGTTTGCGCGCTTGGCATAATCTGGCAGCTTGTCGGCATAAAAACGGGGGCGAGAAAACACCTCTAGCGGATTTTCCATAGACTGGGCCAATTTAACCCGCTCTGCGGCCACCACCAAATAGGGAACATAAATCAGAAATGCCGCCACTGGCAAACTGTACAAAAGAATATTAGGAAGGGATAGTAAGCTCACAGATAATCGCACCAACACAACTAATGGAAAAAACGGGTCAGGCTACGTCGGCATCCGTGGGATTGCTGTAGCGCCTAACCTTACTACCTGATGACGGCCTTGCCTATTAATCTAATCAAAATAAAACAGGGTCACAATCTTGCGCTGGTCTTCTGCGTCTTTGCAGGTTTTTAGCAGCGTGTGACTATCGTGAAACGCAAAGCAAATCAGCTGCTGACAGCGAGAAATAATTTCTTGGTTACACAGGGCGCTGGCCTCGGCAAGCTCCAGCCGGTCATTAGCTGAGTTTTCCACCAAATGCATTACCGAATCTAACTGCTCACGGGATTCGCGCGGCTGCCGTTCCAAGCTTTGGGGCAAAATGACAGTCAGCAGATTGGGGTCTGCTTTCATCGCTCCACGAATGGCAGCGGAGTTGGTCCCTGTGGCCCCCGATGTCAGTAGACGATTGCCACCCAGCACCAGTGCGTAGCTCATGAGCTCAATTAGCCGCAGATGGGTAATGGGCACATGGCGGGACCCCAAGATAGCAATTCGCTTAGAGCCTGACTGTTGAATAGTCGCAAGCTCTTGCAAAAAATCATCTACCTTAAGTGATTCGATGGGAGTATCAAGGGACTGACTCAAGGGTTTATATAGTTTTAATGAAGGGACTGGCTAATTCTACCAAACCCTTGTCCCCAAGCCTGGTTATCCTTGCTGCGGCCAGGGTTTTCTAGGCTGTGACCACTGGCGATGACAGATTCAACTCACCCATCAGACGTTCTACATCAAAGTGCTTTTCCATCAGTAGTTGAATGCACTGAACTTTAATCGGTTCTTGCAAACGCACCTGTTGAAACGACCTTTCAATGATTTCAACGGTGGTTAGGGTGTCTAGATCAACCGATAGAATGGGGACTTCTAAATCTTGGGCCCGGCTGATGATATCTGGCCGCGGTGCCAGGTGGCCTGTCAAAATCAGGCACTGGGTCGAGGTTTCTAAGGCCGCAAGCTGGATGTCGGCTCGATCACCACCGGTAATCACGGCCATATTGTCGGCCCGGCGAAAATACTTGAGAGCTGAGTTTACATTCATCGCCCCAATGCTCAGACTCTCAACCATCAGGTCCATACGCTCCTTGCAACAGAGCACCTCGGCTTTGAGCTGCTGTACGAGCTGGCCAACGCTAACGCTGCGCATGAGGGGGGTACTGGGTAAAATCCCCAAAACAGGTATGCCGTGGCGCTCAAGACAGGCCTTTACATTCGTTGTTACATCTGGAAGCTGCTCTTCGGGGACATCGTTAATTAGGACGCCCATGAGGCGGTCACCCAGCTTTTGTTTTGCTGCCAGCAGACCGTCAACAATGAGCACTGAATGAAACCGAGCGACCAGCATGACCTGGGCTTCTGTCACCTGGGCCAGCTGCGTGAGGGACAGACCAAATAAGGTACCTTCTTCAAGGGTGCCAGGCCCTTCAATTAGCAGTAAATCTTCTCCCTGGCCTCCTAGGTAGCTAGCCATTTGTTGGGGGTCAACGGCCGAGGTTTCTTCTGTCAGCTGTTGCTCAATGGTCTGGGCATCTAAGGATAGAAGCGTTGGTCGTAACCGTGATGCCGGCAGCTCTAAGATTTTGGAAATAAACCGAACGTCTTCATCTAGGCCAGCTTCATCGCTGGGACAGGTGCCAACGGGCTTAGCATAGGCAATATCAATACCGCGATCCTGAAGCTGTAAGGCCAAACCCGTTATGGTGGCCGACTTGCCACTGTAAGGCTCTGTTGAGCCAATCAGCAGATGCTTTGATGGATTGGGCACACTATCACTCCTAACTACCAATGGGGCTACCCCTCATTGTGCCATGGAGAGCTGTTTGCAATTGGCGGAAACGTTAACTTTTGACGAAGTGTTTTATGGCTGTCTAAAGCTAGCAAATGCTTAGTGGATAAGTCGTAAGGGAGAGAAAGGAATTGTGTATGGGGCCAAATCTACTCATCCATTCTTAGCAGTCGGCGATAGAAAGACTTGGAAAAGTCGGGGGATCGTTTGAGACGCATGGCGGTCACCACATCGATTAGAAAATCGACAAATTCGAAGGTGGCCATGGTGATTTCGTAGGTGAGGTCGGCATCCCCATCAAACTGCATACGGCACTGGGTAAGGTCGGCGGGTAGCATCGAAACATTCCAGGTGGCTAAAAAAGCGATGCTTTCGCCCCCTTCAATCCGGCGCTCACCTTCAAGGTTGCCACGTTTGTAAAGGCCAATGGCATAGGGTAGTGCTTTTCGTTTATTGCCCTGGTAATAGGGCATATAAACGCCGACATCTTGTTTGGGAGCTGGCTGAATGTCTATAGGCATAGCGTTGAGCAGTGGGGTCTCTTAAAACAGGGTGACTTAGAACAGAGTGAACTTAGGTAAACAGCCGCGTCAAGGTCTGACTGAGTATCCGAGACCCAGGTCCTGAGAAGCTTAGGGGCATAGCGCTGTAATCAATAGGCTGTGATCAGTGACCGAGATGCTGCTGATTTTGTTCTACTGAGCAATAGTGTACCCACAGATTCTTGGGCTCTGTGCACGTCTGGCCGACAGGTTTGCGGAGAATGTATGGCTAAAAGCGATGTGATGTAACAGATTTTAATAAGATATTAATAACCTGTTACCCCATGCCCCAATTACACGGAACCTATGGCGATTGAAATGGTACCCAATGTTTCTCCAGACGATCTTTCGGAGGGACGTCGCCTAAAAGCATTAGCGGCTTTGGTGTTTTTGTGGAGCATAACGTTGGTTTTGCATTGGGCTTCGTGGGGGGCGTTGGTTGTTTGGGGAGTGACGGGATTAGTGGCGCTTTATTTGGTGCGAATTGCGATCGCAAATTCCACCTATGCCATTAGCCCCAACAAAGCGATGCTGCCAGCCAGCGTAGATATAGAAGATTCTCCTCGGGTATCGCTGTTAGTGGCGGCCAAAAATGAAGCAGCCGTGATCGCCAATCTGGTGGCTTCGTTGTGCAGCCTAGACTATCCCGAAGACCGTTATGAGCTGTGGGTGATCGACGACAACAGTGACGATGGCACTGGCGGCATCTTAGATCGATTGACCCAAGACTATCCCAAGCTAAAGGTGCTGCATCGCGGACCCGAGGCCACAGGAGGTAAGTCCGGTGCGCTTAATCTGGCCTGGCCACGGGCAACGGGAGAACTGTTGGCGGTGTTTGATGCCGATGCCCAGGTGCCTGCAAATTTGCTTCAGCATGTGGTGCCGCTATTTTCCAATGACCAGACCGGGGCGATTCAGGTACGCAAGTCCATTGTGAATAGCGAGACTAATTTTTGGACCCAGGGCCAGGCGGCGGAAATGGCCTTAGATCGTTATTACCAGGAGCAGCGGGCTGCCCGCTGCGGCATCGGCGAGCTACGGGGTAACGGTCAGTTTGTGCGCCGCACCGCCATTACCCAGTGTGGTGGATGGAATGAAATGACCATTACGGATGATCTAGATCTGACGGTGCAGCTGCACCTAAATCAATGGAACATTGGCTTTTTGACCACCCCCACCGTCGGGGAAGAAGGGGTGACCAGTGGTATAGCCCTCTGGCATCAGCGCAATCGTTGGGCCGAGGGGGGATATCAGCGCTACTTAGACTACTGGCGACTATTGCTGCGTAACCGGCTGGGCTGGAATAAATCCATCGATATGCTGGTGTACTGGATGTTGCAATATATGTTGCCAATTGTTGCGCTGCCAGATTTGATGGTTGCGATCGCACTGCGTCAGCCGCCTGTGTTTGCCCCCTTGACGACATTTGCGGTGGGGGTGTCCTACTGGGGCATGACCATGGGGATTCGTCGGACCCAAAAAATATCCTTGCTACTAGCGATGGTTAGAGCTGTGAAAGGTACGCTCTACATGACCCACTGGATTGTGGTGATGGCGTTTGCCACCACCCGGATGGCGGTGCGGCCAAAGCGTCTGAAGTGGGTAAAAACCATTCACGATGGCGAAGCTGCCAGCGCTTAAAGCTCCAACGATTCACGTCTTTCTATCTAAAGACTGTCGTTAGGAGTCTAAAGAAATCGTTGCGATACGGGGCGTCGCAACGATTTTTCACGTTTATTGTCAGCCATATCGGCTAGCGTTGGGACATACCCATACCTGGTCTGATCTATGACAAATTTCACAGTACCGTATCCCAAGCTGTCTCCACGTCAGTTTGCTTGGGATACCGCCGTTCTCTTTGTTGCTGTCTTTTGGCTCGGAGGCAGTTTAATTCTCGACTTAGTGGTGATGCCCATGCTGTATATGAGCGGCATGATGACGGCTCCCGGTTTTGCCAGCGCTGGTTACAGTCTATTTGAGCTGTTCAACCATTTGGAAATGTTGCTGTCCGGGCTAATTTTGACCGGCGTGCTGTCCATGCGTCAGGCCCATGCTGACGATGCGGTGGAGATTAGCGGTAGTCGTAGTCGCTGGGCATTGTTCTTGGCGGGTGGTCTAACTGCGATCGCGCTGCTCTATACCTATGTGCTGACTCCCTACATGGGCGCTATCGGGATTGCTCTAGACATGCCTGGAATTATTCACATTGTTCCTAACACCATGAACTGGATGCACGGTGCCTACTGGCTACTAGAATCCACCAAGATCATGGCGCTAGGGTCACTGCTATACCTTTGCTATAGCGATATCGCTGCCCAGTTTACTGAGCGCGGCTAATCCTCCGAATCAGGCCACAGTAGGCGGATTGCTAATAGCGCAAATCCTATGGCAGCGATGCCCTTAACCAGCTGCTCAGGTAGGATTTGCGCCGTCCCTTCACCCAAAAGCACACCGATAAAACTAGCCAGTACTAGGGCACTGGCGGTGCCCAAAAAGACTGCCTTTGGCGATGACGAACTTCCACCCAGGGCAATGGCCGCCAGCTGGCTCTTATCCCCCAATTCCGATAGGAATACGGTGATAAAACTAACGCCAACGAGATTCCAATCAAATGACATAACAGTTAAGGTAGCGGTGAAGGTGGCCTTAGAGGGCAATAACGTCGGCCACAAGTCCGACGGCAATAATTAACAATAAAATTCCAGCTAAGGTGTCCAGTGTTTCAGGTGAAATATGCCTTGCTAGCCACTGTCCCACAATCACCCCTACGAGGCTGGTGGAAATTAGGGCGAGGGCCGCACCCACAAATACTGTCAGGGGTTTGTGGGACTCAGCGCTGATGAGCAGAGTCGCCACTTGGGTTTTATCCCCCAGCTCGGCCAGAAAAATTGTGATAAATGTCGAAAGAAAAACACCCCAAAAGGTTGCTTTTGCATCCGTTGCCTGGGGTGATTTTTTTATGGGCTGCTCTGTACCCACAGGCTGCATTGATGGTGGAGAGGTCACAGGGGCATCTTTCATATTTCTTTCATTATCTGTCAGGAAGACCCTAAGAGCAAGGGCTGAGAACGTTTTGAATGCTCAGTTTTCTATCCCCACGGCAGTGGTAAACCGTTCAAGTTCTTCACTCTTAGAGCCGTAGACGCCACTGATCTGTTCCTGACAGCAGTCGATGGCAAAGTCATTGAGCTCAGCTTGCTCGATACCAAACATTTGTTCAAAGGTATCGGCTTGGACTCGACAAAAATTGGGCCGCTGTTCGTAAATTTTGCACAGACGCTGCTCGGCGTCGTAGTTGATGCACCAACCGTCTGCTCCAACCATGCCCATATAGGTATCTAGCTGGTCAGGGGTGAGATAGTTGGCTAAGTCGGGACGATCTTTAGGGGTGAGGTTACAGCAGGCACCACAGGTGTTCACACATTGCCACGTGGCCATGTTCTCTGTCCTTACGGAGATAGGGTTTGCTCCATCAGCATAAGGGGCTGGGGAGGGGAAAATAAATTGACTGTCTCCATAAATGTTTTTGGAATTTTGTAAACTTTCTTAAAAGTGGTGGGATCGAACCAGGTAAAATAGCGATGCGCTTGAGTGCGCAAAGGTCACGGTTATTTGGTTATCGGAGGTTCAATGGCTCTTCTGGGTTTCCTAGATTTTCTCAGCAATATTAATTTTCTGGTAATAGCTCAGCTCACTGTTCTAGCAATGGTGGTTATTTCCGGTCCAGCAATCGTATTTTTGCTTGTGGCACGGGGCGGCGATCTTTAATCTCATCTAGACCCCCCGGTATCTGGCGCATCCCAAAGCTTGACGCTGGGATTTGTCAGGTACTGGGGGTTTGGTGATTAAAGACGTTGGCGTAGGATAAATTCTGCGATCGCAAGGTCCACAGGTGTGGTTACCTTCAAGTTCGTTTCTTCTCCTTCCACGATGTGGACAGCGAGACCACATTTTTCAAATAAAGCGGCATCATCCGTCACCGTCCAGCCATGGGACTGACCTTTTTGGTGGGCGTCCTTGAGCAAGGCCACATCAAAGCCTTGGGGGGTTTGGGCGGCCCACAGCTGAGAGCGCTCGGGCGTTGCCGTGATAATGCCAGAACTATTCACTTTTTTAATAGTGTCTTTTACGGGCACCGCTGCAATAAATCCCTGGCAGTTGGCAAACGCTGCGGTACAGCGATCAAACAGTGTCGGTGTGGCCAGACAGCGGGCTCCATCGTGAATGAGGACCTGTTGCGCCTTGGCGGGTAGGGCTTGGAGGCCGTTGTTAACCGAATCCTGACGCGTGTCTCCCCCCCGGATAAAAACTAGCGGTTTGATAATACCAAGTTCAGTCACCGTTGCCTGAAATGCAGGTTCATCGATTGATTGGCAGATAATGCCGATCCATTCCACGGAGCTGGCGGCCGCAGCGGCTTTTAACGTCCAGCCCATAATAGAGTGCTCGAGCAGCGGCAAAAGTAGCTTGTTGCCGTCGGCTCCCATGCGTTTGCCAACGCCCGCCGCCGGTATGAGTAGGTGCATGCTGTCTCCTAAAGCTCATCAGAATTTGATCCAAAAAGCGTTTTAACGCTTGTTCAGCCACTTATACCAAGTCCGAATTCAGCCAACCCAATTAAACATGAGCAATCCCGTAGGGACAATCCCCGGTTGCCCTGCGTTATTCGGGGGGCAGGCAATCAAGGTTTTGCATTAGACCCTCTCAAAAACCCAAATCAAATGATGGTTTTGAGAGGCGGCTGGCCCTAAAAGAAGGGAGTCCTGATAAAAGACACTCTTTTCAAGAGCGATACTATTTTGCAGTTAGCCGCGACAATTTTGGCAATTTTGTCGTTTAGTCACCTTTATACAGCGTTAGCGCTGCCAGCTTCCTCTAGAATGAGTAGCGAAGTATAATCCAAAGCCCATGCGCGTCCTGGCTTTAGTCCCTGGTGGAATCAGCGATCAGCTTCAGTTTTTTCCAACCTTAACAACCCTCAAAGAAACCTACCCCAACGCCAATATCGCGATGGTGGTCGAACCCTTAGCAAAGTCGGCCTATCGGGTCTCTAAGGCAGTTAGTGAAGTCATTCCCTTTGATTATCGGGGGCAAAATAGCCCGTCTGACTGGGCCAACCTGCTAGGGCTTATTCGCGATCGCGAATTTGAGCTAGCTCTGTGTGCCAGCGACCGTTGGGAGGAGGGCGTATTGCTCTGGCTCAGCGGCATTCCCACCCGTATTGGCTATGACAGTGCCCAGGCTCCATGGTTGTACACCAGTACGGTCAGCGCTGACCGTAAGCAATATCCAGCCAGTCAATATCAGGCACTTTTGCAAGGGTTGGCTCCCCCATCTACCCAGGCATCCATCGAATTAAATGTGCCCGAGGGAGATCTTGCTTGGGCCGAGGCTCAGCAAAAATCTTTGGGTGTGGCAGATAGCGGCTACGTCCTTCTATATCCCGGTCTCAATGGGCAAGCAGAGGGATATCCGGTGGATAGCTGGATCAAGATTATTGATGATTTCCAAGAGAAGCAACCTCAGCTTCCCGTAGTTGTCCTAGAAACCGTAGATAGCGAAGACACGGTGGCCTTGCTCGCGCGTCAGCGTAATCTTAAAACCCTTAGCGCCATAAACCTGGGGCAGGTGGCGGCCATTTTGGCGGGTGCTAATTTGGTCATTAGTCCTGACAGCTATGTCAGCCAGGTTGCTGTGGCACTGCAGGTGTTTATCCTGGTATTGCAGACCAAACTGAGTCAGTCTTTACCCCCTGCTGCTGGTGAAATACGGGCCTTGAGTGTGCCGTCTGCCACAGATAAGCTAGCCGACTTGAACCCAGGGGATGTGTTGCAAAAGGTTTGGGGCGGCTAAGCCGTTGGGTATACTCTAAAACGTTTAAGCAAAAGCTTAAGACTATATACGGTGTCCTGGGGCAGACCACCTATCCTTCGATAGGATGACTCTGCTATAGGATTTCAATTTCAATAATTTCATCAAGTTTTTTATTAAGTTTTAGATGAGGTCACACCATGGATCGCGTTAAGTCTCAGGCTGCTGTGGTATCTCAATTACTTTTTGATCCCAAGACAGCAGATGCTTATAAGAACGTTCTGACCTTGACGGGAAAAATTATCAAAGAATTAGCGTTTCTAGCGTGGTTGATAATTTGTTCTGTCTTTGTGTTTGGTGCTTGGTTTAGCGATACGGCAATCAGCTCTGGGCGTAAGGCACGGGACTGGTGGCAAGCCCAGCAAATGGAAGCGGCAGATGGAAATCAGGCGGCGGCAGCCACGGGGCAGGCATTGCTGGATGTGAGTCAAAATGGCGCTAATTTTCTCTTAGACAAAGCTCGTGAGCAGCTTGGTTTAGAGAAATTGGACCGACCTGCAAAAACTGAAACCTCCGAAGCTGTTAAGGCTACGGCAGCAAAAGTTACGCAACAATCTAAAGCGGCCGCTGCTGCTGTTAATACGGCTGTTGCTCAGGAAGCAAAATCTGCTGTTGGGAAAAAACCGTCTGATGCTGCGGAATCACCCACCGCTGACAAGCATTAGGGGACGATTGCTCCTATCGTTTGATGGGTGTAAGGTTTTGTTCATGCCAAGCTAAAAAAGGCGCGCTCTCAGAGCGCGCCTTTTTTAGCTTGGCGCATATATAGCATCTGTCAGGTTAGTCAATGCAACGGGTGTCCCTGAAAGCCTTTAGTTTTAACGGCTAACCTGACGCGCAAATGTCCTAATGCATCAGGACATTTGCTATAGTTCAGGCCACACATGATCGTTGAAAGCCATAATTGGCAACGGCTATGGGCGCAGCAAACCGCTGAATGCATGCAGCGGTTTGCTATGTTACCCCAATGCAACTAATCTTTCCTGGTTATTCTATGTCTTCTGGTGGTAAGGCTTCTCGTACAGGGGGGACTACATCTAGAGTTCTGATATCTGTTGGTAAGTAGCTTAGGGACTCGGCGACAGCGATCGCTTCTTTGACTGTAATGTTGCTACAGTCGGCTTGGCCATAGTCCTGGGCATTAACCAGTCCGGCCCCTATCAGTCGATAAAACCCATCGTCGCCTTCTAGCCAATCGGTAAAAAGATCGCTCTCTGGCAGTTCTCCGTTGCCACCGTTGGGAAATTTGCCATGGTACAGGCTATAGCCGTTGCCAAACAGAGCGCTGTCTAAGGGTTCTTGATTTTCTAAGGAAATACCACCGATACCACCGGAGGTATATTCAAGGGCAAAGCAGCGGTTTTGGTCATCACGATAAACCAACCAGTAATAGGGACCACCGCCCACTCCCTCGGTTGTTTCGCCAGCGCCATAGTTTGCCAGGGTCATGGCTTGGGGTAAATATGTGGGAATGGCAATGTTGATGTTGAGGGCGATTAGCTGGTTTGTGGTTTCAGGCGGTAGCTGGGCTAAGTAGGAGTTAGGGGGTGGTGGTGGTGGCGCATTGTCTGGGGTTGATGCACTGTTTGAATTAGGTGACGTGTTAGCTGCTGGTGCCACGCCACTGGCGGGTGGCGCAGCCTCTGGTGGTGTCGATCGACAGCTGGTTAAGAGTAGGAGTGCCCCGCCAATTAACCAGCTTTTGCGGAGCGTCTTCCAACGGTTAACAGCAATAGGTTGCTTGGCGAATGTCATGGCTTTTTTCACTAGCTTTAGTTTGTCTGCTCTTTCTAGTAAGTCTGGCCGTTGCGATGGGTAAAGTAATGCCCTCCCTCGGCTTTGGGGAGGGCCCGTAAATCATCATCGGGATATTCAGCGCGGTCGCCTGGGGTGCGATCGCCGATTTCTAGGTAGGTTGCGATCGCACCAGACCGATTAATCAAATGATGACCATTGGCCACTCCAGCCGGGAATCCTGCCATCATTCCAGGGGTCAGTAACGTTTCTCCGGCATCGGTGACCAATACCAGCTCCCCTGAGATTAAATAAATAAACTCATCCTGGTGGCTATGCCAGTGCCTCAGGGCCGATTGGGCTCCTGGAGCTAACGTTGTTAGATTCACCCCAAAGTTGGTGAGCCCGGCAGCATTGCCTAAGCGTTGCCTAGAGCGTCCGGCCACAGCATTTCGAAAGCGGGGTGGATACCCAGTACCCTGACTGATGGGCACTGTCGAAAGGTCAATCACCATAGCGTATCTGTGCAAAACATTAGTAGGCAGAATAGCTCACTTTGTTCGACACTATTTGATACCAATACCTACGTAGGTGCAGGTTGGATAGGGTCCATTCAATGGAGGCTAATTAGCGACTTCCGCCATCTCAATCACTTCACCGTCATAGTCCTTAACTAGAAAATTAAGTGGCCGTTCGCGACGAATTTTATGGCGCACTCCGTTAGTTTGCACCTGCATTAACAACAGCTCCAGGCAATCTCGGTCAAAACAGACGTGGCGTTGACGATCCTTATGGCCTCGGCTAGCGCCTGCAATCACATGTAGCTGGGTATTTTTCTTTAGCTGATACCAGAGACCATCGGGGCTGCCAGCATTTGGCTCCAGCGGACGCGACATGGTGCCCATTCCCATCATCGGATCAACGCTTGTACCCAGGGTTTGCTCATAGTTGTAGTAGTAGTGCAGCGGCACATCGGCTGCCGAAAGACCCAGCATGCCCTCATAAAACCGTCGAGCAATATTTAGGTCTGAGACCATCACCGTGTGAACCTTGGGGGCACTGGTCAAAAACATCCACATGGCCCCTGCATAAGCCACCAGCAACATCACCATGATGCCTTGGGTCGAAACCAAGCTATCGAGGGGAAGCCCTTGCCAGATAGAAGCCAAAGCGGTGGAAAAAACGGTGGGGCAAAAATTCATGGCTGTCTTGAAAAGTACGGTGCCCTTTGATAGCAGAGCAGTGCGGTTCACCCTAGTGTATCAAGGGGAAAACCACCTGGCTGGTGGGGACATACCGGGTTAACCGATCCTTTATCGTGGCGTAATGGGGTGCTTTTGTGACCCCTAAGTATCAGGAGCTGCCCAATCCTAAGGCTAGGATTTCCAAGCGAATCTTTAAGATTCGATAGATCCTGGGTATAGTAATGGCTATTTATAAGGTAGTCTCAGTCTGGTAAATGCCGGTCTGTCCAGGCTACCGGTCATTGGCGAAGTTCCGTTCGCAGTGCTGTGGATATTCCTAATTTTCCTGAATGTGATCATGCCATCGTAAAGTCGCTTTTTGAATATAGCGACTACGACCTGGTGCAGCGCTTAAAGCAGCATCCTGATGAAGGCAAGTACTTTACGGCCTTGTTTTGCCGTTACAGTCCGGTGGTCTATACGCTAATTCGTCATTCGGCTCGCTCTACGGTGCAGTCAGAGTATTTGTTTGCGCTGACGTGGCGACATATTTTGTATGAGCTTAGTGGTCTAGATTTGCCATCTGAGCCCCCCGAGGACTTTTCGCTACAGGCTTGGTTGGTTAATTTGACCGCAGCCTGTATCAATCAGGCTGCACTGCCAGATGTAGAAGAGATTCACTATAACCTTCAGGAGGCGTCTCCCCCCCTGTGGTGCTATGTGACCCAGGCCCTTGAGCGGCTTCAACCCTTACATCGTTTGGTGATTGTCATGGCCCAAACGTTTCGGTGGAGCAATACGCGTATTGCTGCGTACCTGCAGGCCGAGGGGCAGCGCATTTCCCCGAAATCTGTGACTGTGTTGTTGACCGATGCCCAGAAATCTTTGAATACGGCGTTACCAAGTGATATTCAGGCAATTTACTTTGGGGATACTGATACTGCTGCTGAGGAAAGTTTGGCAGAGGAGCTAGCCGACCTATTGGATGTGTCCAATCTTGAGTTAGATCAGCCCAATCTGGCCCCGGAAGCTTAATTGTTTGAGTTTTTTTAGATAGGGAGAGACCCGGTCGTGCACCGCACAATTCGGTTTGGTTATGGGGTAATCGTGCTGTTGGCGTTGGCCGGTGTGCCGGCCTATGGCCAAGATAATCTGGATGAACAGCTACGGCAGCCGGTTAACCGTGAGGTGGTTAATCAGCAGCGAGATGTGGCTGACCAGCTATTGCGCCTGGGGGAGCGTCAGGCTGATCAAGGTGATTATCAGTCGGCGCTCCGAGCCTGGGGCCGAGCGGTTGAGATTTACTATGAGATCGGTGACACTGCTTCTATGGAGCGGAGCTATGGCAATCTTGCCAGTGTCTACGCCCAGCTTGGTGACTATGGCCAAGCCGAAACAGCGGTGCGTCGTCAGCTTGCGATCGCACGGGATAACCGCAATTTTAGCAGCCAAATTTTTGCTTGGAATACCCTAGGCACCCTAAGTTTCCAGCGTGGGGCCATAGACTCGGCGACCAATGCCTACGAAGAAGCCCTCAGGATTGCCTACAGCGTTGAAAATTTTGATGGTATCGGCCTATCCCTAAGCAACCTGGGGCTGCTGGCCGCAGCGCGTGGTGATTATGCCGCGGCCATTGATTATTACGAGGTCGCGGGGAGCTATCGGGTTCGGGCCGGTAATCTGGTCGGTCGTGCCAATACCAGCAATAACCTGGGGGATGCCTATTTTGCCCAAGGTCAGCAGGGGAAAGCGCTGGGTGCCTATCGCCTGGCCCTGGCCTATGGTCGAGACAGCAGCGACATCACATCCCAGCTCCAAGCCATTGATGGTCTAATCGATATTTACAGCGATCGCAGCGACTGGACCCAGGTCCGCTACTACCTCGACGAGCGCATTGCCCTCACCCTAAACACTGACAACGACTGGGGGCGTTTGATCACCTTTAAGCGTTTGGGCGAATTTTATGAAGCAACTGGTGAACTGACCTCGGCTCAACAGCAGTATGAGCAAGCCTATGCCTTAGCCCGCGCCCTAGAACAGACCAGTCTAGAAGCAGAGCTATTTAATCGGTTGTTAAGTTTTCAGGACCACCAAGGCAGTAGCAATTAATGCGGTTTGATCTGATCAGCTTATTTCCCGACTTTTTTACATCGCCGCTGCAGTCGGGACTGATTGGCAAAGCCCTGCAGCGGAATATTGCCCAGGTGCACATTACCAACCCTCGCGACTTCACCACCGACAAGCACCACAAAGTTGATGATGAGCCCTATGGCGGTGGTGTTGGCATGGTGATGAAAATTGCCCCAATTGTTGCGGCACTTGAAAGCTTGCCCCAGCAGCCCCGTCGGGAAGTTGTTCTGATGACTCCCCAGGGTGAGCCCATGGCCCAATCTCTCTTTTGGCAATGGTCAACCAGTCTAGACCAGCTAATCGTTATCTGCGGTCATTACGAAGGTATCGATGAACGTATTCTCAATGTAGTGACGCGGGAAGTGTCCCTTGGTGATTTTGTTCTCACCTGTGGTGAGATTCCTGCCCTGGCATTACTCAATGGTGTGATTCGCTTGCTGCCGGGCACGGTGGCAAAACGGGATTCGTTACACTACGATAGTTTTGAGGCCGGCCTATTAGACTATCCGCACTACACTCGCCCTGCGGAATTTCGAGGATGGCCTGTGCCAGACGTGCTGCGCTCAGGCAACCATGCCGCCATTGACCAATGGCGACGGCAGCAACAGATTGAGCGCACCCGCGAACGTCGTCCGGATCTTTATGAGCGCTGGCGGCAGCAGGAATGGGAAAATAAGGATGAGCACGGGTAAAGCCCCTTTGCTCGAGTATTAACCCGACCTGAGGATTGCCCCATGAGTATTCGCATTGGTAATGGCTATGACATTCATCGTCTAGGGCCCGACCGACCTCTGATTTTAGGTGGGGTTAATATCCCCCACACCCTGGGGTTATTGGGGCATAGCGATGCAGATGTCCTCACCCATGCCATTATGGACGCCCTATTGGGAGCCTTGAGCCTGGGGGATATTGGCCGCTACTTTCCACCTACCGACGATAAATGGAAGGGGGCTGACAGCCTGGAACTGCTGGATCAGGTGCATCAAATGGTGAACGCGAAGGGATGGTCCATTGGTAATTTGGACACGGTGGTTGTGGCCGAACAACCCAAGCTCAAACCCCACATTGCCACTATGCAGGCTCGACTGGCTGAGCGACTTACGATCGCTACTGAGCAAATCGGTATTAAAGCGACCACTAATGAAAAACTAGGCCCAACCGGTCGTGAGGAAGGGATTGCAGCCTATGCCGTAGTACTGCTAATGCAACAGGAAGCATTAAGTTAGTTGTTAATTGTGTTAAAAAGTTTCTAAGAATACATAATTCTTGCGTGGTGTTTCTTAAGATTTATAGCAGGTATAGGCTTTCCGGGTGCTACTAGAACGTTACGTAGTAGCACGTTTTTTGGGTTTCTGAAGCAGCAGTACGCTTGTTTAAGTTGCATGGGGAACTTGTCGGTAATATCTGAGTATTAGGGGCATAGGGTGTCGAGGTGTTATATGGATGGCTCAACTGTTTCAACTGCTCTAAAGCAAGCGTATGTGCCCCGCCAGCTGGCGGATAGTTCACTGTGTGGGAGTCGGTTATTTTCGACGATCCCTCCAGAGCGTATCGGATTGGATGGAGAGTTTGATTACCACGGTTTATCCAAACGTGTGTCCCATTGTCTGAGCGCCAATGTGGATGGTGCAAGATACTTGAAAGTACGACAGCGTGGACGTGTGGTGGTGTTGAGTGGTCAGCTAGGGTCCCCTTACCAGCTGCGTGAGATTGTGGATCTTGCCCTGTCGGTAGATGGTGTGGATGAGGTAGAAACCCTCGGTATTGCTGTTGCCGACGCTTGCTAAGTCGCATGCAATCTGTGTCGTTGCGGCCCACTTCCCGAATGGCCAGTTGTTTTGGGACGTAGGTTTTCTCTCAGCAGGGGCTAAAAGAGAGCGGGCTTTTGGGCTTTTAGGAAAAGGTGTCTGAAACCTGGTCGGGAGCAATGCGTAGCCTGATGAGTGATAGGGCTAGGATAATAATGAAAAGAACGAGCCCAATGGTGCAGGCATAGCTCATCTCTAGGTCCACAAAGGCCTGCTCATAAACGTAGTAGACCACAGTCTTTGAGCTGCTGCGTGGTCCTCCTTGGGTCATGATGTAGATTTCTTCAAAAACTTTGGTAGCTGATATCGCAGAAATGACGGCTACCAGAAACATGTAAGGGCGCATCAGCGGTAGGGTAATGTCCCAATGTTTGCGCCATTGGTCAGAACCATCAATGGCAGCGGCTTCGTACAGGTCTGCTGGTATGCCCTGGAGTCCGGCTAGATAGATCACCATGTAATAGCCCAGCCCTTTCCAGATGGTGACAGCCATGACGCTTAACAGGGCCAGGTTTGGGCTGGTGAGCCATGGAATCCGAATCGTTTGTCCTGTGATGCTGCTAAAGATTTGATTGAGTAAGCCGGTCTCGGCATATAGCCATCGCCAGGCAATGCCTGCTACCACCATAGAGATGACGACAGGGGTATAGTAGGCAACTCGGAACCAGGAAATGCCCTTGAGTTTTTGGTTGACCAGGATAGCGAGAATGAGAGGTGCGATCGCAAGTATCGGCACCACCCCAACCAGATAAACCAGCGTATTACCTAGCGTTTGCCAAAACGTCTCGTCCTGCCATAGTCGTATAAAATTTCCCCAACCTACCCACAGGGGCGGTTGAGTAATGTCATAGCCATACTCAGTAAAGCTCAAATAAAACGCCTGTAGCGCTGGCCAAAATACCGTAAGACCCAGTACCAGCAGTGCTGGTGCCAAAAACGCATAGGGAATTAACCAACGGGGAAACGTTCGTTTCATCTAAGAACCTGCTTAGTAATGCTCAACCCCTTTCAGCATAGGGGATGACATAATGCAGACTCACAAATGGTTGCCCCCACGTTGACCTGGCCTTTTCTAGCTATAGAAATCGTCGATAATCTTGCCCCAAAAACAAAGCCCTCTCAGCGTTGCGTCGTCGAGTAAGGCCCGCTAGCACCCGCCCACCCGCTCGATTCCAACGGGGAAATTCGTTAGCGGCCCCGTTAATATCACGGCGATTAAGCTTCTTGAGAAGGGTGGAGCTACGCATGGCCCCAGAGCCGACGTTATAGGTAAATGAAACCAGCGCCGCAAACTGATTATCATTAATCGATACCCGAACCGCTTGACTGACATCCCGCTCAAATCGAGCCAGATCGGTTTTGATGAGCGCTTCAGCCTGAGCTTCAGTAATTTCTTGACCAGGTTTAACGCCCCGCGTCGTACCATAGCCAATCGTCCACACGCCAACGGCATCCTGATACGCCTTTAACCGCAGACCTTCGAAGGACTTGATCAAATTCACACCGCTAGAATTTGTTTGTCTTGTTCTAGGTTTAGTCGGTTCTACGATCTTCCTCGGAATCGGTTTAGGCTGGGGACCGCTTTGGGAAACCGTCATACCACGGGGCGAATCTGCACGACTAAACCAGGATTTCATGCCACTAACGTTGAGCACTTTCTCATTAGGGTTTGACTTAGAAGGATACTTAGAAATTTTGGAAATATAGTACCCTCCCTGCATCAGATAGATTGCCTTATCCGTTTCCTTAATCCAAGTGCCCATAGATCTCTCTCGTGCTCTCTTAGTTGTTTTTACCCAGACTTTACTGTATCTAGATGACTAGAATAAGAAATAGAATGATCACGAAATTTTAGTTTGCCCATGGTTGTGACATCAGTACCCCCCGAAATCACTAACCAACCCGTTGTCAAACGGCTGGCTAATGGTCTAACCATTATTGCTGAGCAAATGCCGACAGCCGCTGTTAACCTCAATATTTGGCTACGAGTAGGCTCTCGGGTTGAGTCAGACGCCATCAATGGGATGGCGCATTTCCTAGAGCATATGATCTTTAAGGGCACCCCTCAACTGCAGTGTGGTGAGTTTGAGCGCCTAATTGAAGAGCGGGGGGCAATTACAAATGCAGCCACTAGTCAAGACTACACTCACTACTACATCACAACAGCGCCTCAAGATTTTGACAAGCTCGCTCCGCTACAAGTAGAACTCCTGCTTAATGCCAAGCTAAACGATAGTGACTTTGAGCGGGAACGCCCAGTGATTTTAGAAGAAATCCGCCGCTCGGAAGACAATCCGAGGCGGCGAGTATTTCAACATTCGATGACCTTAAATTTTGAGCAGCTGCCCTATCGGCGAACTGTACTGGGTCCTACATCGGTGATTGAACAGCTGTCGGCAAAGCAGATGCGCGACTTCCATCGTCGCTGGTACCAGCCTCAAAATATGACCGCTGTCGTGGTGGGTGATTTGCCAGTTGAGCAGTTGATTGCCACCGTTGAGCAAAGCTTTGACCAGGCCCTGGCTAATCGCCATCAGGAGAGTGTTACGGGGCCTCTAGAAGGTGTGCCAGTGAGTACCCCTGAAGAACCGTTTGAGGCTATTTCCCGCGTTGACTACACCGATGGCACGTTGCAGCAGGCTCGGCTGGTGATGAGCTGGCGCGTGCCGGGTCTAAGACAGCTATCGGAAACCTATGCCCTAGACGTGGTGGCTTCGATCTTAGGCCAGGGACGCACGGCCCGTTTGGTGCAAGATTTGCGGGAAACCCGAGCCCTGGTGAATAGTATTTCCACCAGTAACATCACCTACGGCGAGCAGGGGGTGTTTTATATTTCAGCAAATTTGGCGACTGAGCAGCTAGAGACAGTTGAAACTGAGGTTCTAGAGCACATTCAGCGCCTCCACGATGAGTTAGTCAGTGAAGCTGAACTTAGCCGAGTACGCACCCAGGTTGCCAACCGCTATGTTTTTGGCAATGAAACTTCCAGTGATCGCGCCAGCATGTATGGCTATTACCATGCGCTGACCGGTGATATTGAAAACGCCCTGAACTATCCAACGGCTATCAGAACCGTCAATGCGGAGATGATCCAAACAGCGGTGCGTCGATATTTGCCGATTACGGCCTATGGCGCGCTAAGGCTGCATCCTGAAGCTAATTAGCCGCAGGTGATGACCTGCGCCGGAGTCGTGCTTGAGCAGATCTTAAGTATTAAGTGTGTGCTCTGCCAGCGATGACGCGTTGATAGCTGACTGGCGTGGTTTCTGAGGAGTCAAAAGTATGGATGACGTTTGGACTGAGATTGCCGCGCAGATTGCTCAAGTGAGCCAACAGCCCTTTTGGGTGGAGCGAACCCACTCGGTGGGGGGAGGATGTATTAACCAGGCCTATGGATTGAGTAATGGCCAAACCACATTTTTTGTGAAGCTCAATCAGGCTAGTAAGTTGGCTATGTTTGAGGCTGAGCTGGCTGGCCTCAAAGAAATGTACAACAGTCAAACTATTCGGGTACCGCAGCCCTTGTGCTGTGGTCTGTCAGGGAATAGTTCCTACATTGTGATGGAGTGGTTGGACCTCAGGAGCGGCGGGGACGCCTGGGCTAACCTGGGGCAAAATTTGGCTGCCATGCACCGTACATCTAGCGATCTGGGGTTTGGTTGGCATCGGTCTAACACCATTGGTGAAACCCATCAGCCTAATGACTGGCAGGAAAGCTGGCTGACTTTCTGGCGGGACCAGCGTTTGGCACATCAGTTTCGTCTGGCTAAGCGACGGGGTGGTTCCTTTCTACAGCAGCAAGCTTTACTAGACGCGTTACCTGACCTATTGGCTGGTCACGACCCAGTTCCTGCTTTGGTCCACGGCGATCTGTGGTCTGGGAATGCTGCTATTACAGCGGCAGGCGAACCCGTCATTTTTGATCCGGCCACTTACTATGGCGATCGCGAAGTTGATCTGGCCATGACCGAGCTGTTTGGCCGGTTTCCCACAGCGTTTTACGATGCCTATGAGTCGGTTTATCCGCTATCACCGGGTTATTCCACCCGAAAAATACTCTACAACCTCTATCACATTCTCAATCACTTCAACCTGTTTGGCGGTGGTTACGCAGCCCAAGCCAATCGCATGATTCAACAGCTGCTGGCGAAAGTGAGAGCATGATCCTATGCCTGTTTTCTTATCAAAGAAAGTAAACAGGCATTTAGCAGTGAATCTGAGTTAGAACGCGACGAGAATTTGATATATTGAGATCCTGCAATTCGGCGGCATGGCCAAGTGGTAAGGCAGAGGATTGCAAATCCTTTATCCCCAGTTCGAATCTGGGTGCCGCCTTCTTTTCAATCACATTACTGTTTAGTCCGTATCATAATAAGTCGCATTTGCTCGCTTATGGCGCACCGGGGGCGGGGGCAAAAATTCTTGCTCGTAATATCGATAGCCGCTGGGGGGTACAGGCATCTGAAACGGATATACCACCGGTACGGAGCGTTCTTCTCGACGGCGACCCGACACCAAAACCATGCAGAGAATTATCATGCCTCCACCCAAGAGCATGACGAGTACTAAACCACCCCCAATCCACAGCAGTGTGGTTTGCACATTGGATGTGTCCTGTTCAGACTGGGCGGCAACCAGCTGCCCGTTTTGAAGAGAAAGGGTGTCAACCGAACGCTGGTACTCCCTAAGCTGAGAAAGGACGGCGCGTGTTTCTTCCTGTTGCTGCTTGAGTTGATTTTCTAAGTTGCGAGCCAGCATTTCCTGCTGCACCAGCTGATTTTCAAGCTTTGCGGTCAGTTCACGCTGCCGATCTAAATCTTGCTTGATGTCATCGCTAATGTCATTTTCGATGGTCTGTACCGGAGATTGTGGTACCGGCACGACGGTTTCTAGGGTGACAGCACTTGATTCTATGTCGGGGGATGAAGTCCGAAACCCAACTCGCGCCAATAGCAATACCAAAACGGCTACCCCCGTCGTGGCACACCCAGCCACGAACGCAGTGGTATCAGTCATTGACGATTTGGGTGACATTAATTAATTAACTGCCCCTAACAGTTGACTACTTATATGGCTGTCTGTCACGACCTGCGGCATCTATTTAAGATTACTTGTGTGTGCTGGCTGATTCCGTACTTAACCGTCATCTCGAATGACTTTTCATTGACAATGCTATATGGGCTGTGGTGTCAAGGTTTACTTATATTACTGTAGGCAACAGAAGGGAAACCCTTGATTAAAAACAGATTTCATATATGCATTAGGGTTTTGCAAGACCTAAACTTAGAGCCTCAACTGAAAATGTACGTTTTAATGTACATAATGGCATTGCATAGTATACCTTAAGTCTTTGACTGGAAACGTGATAGATGCTCAATATTTACTGTCTAAACACGGGGCGGAGATAGGTGTGTTTGATTGCAGCTTGAAAATTTGCACAAAACAAACTGTTCATGCCTATTTCCGCTACAGTATGTCACGATTTTAGAAAAATCCTCAGATTTTTATGTGAAGAGTCTGACATTCTAGAGTTGCTTTGAGGGCAATAGATTCAAGTCTACTATTTTTATATTATTTATTTATGATTTCAATCTTGACAACAAAAGGTTAAATCAATAAGTAATAAGGCCTCTGCATTGGTTGGGCGTTCTTAGGATGTAGAGGTTATGTAAGAATCTACTAGCCCATGGATATTGCTCCAGAAAAGGTAGCGCACTTATCAACTCGGGTAGACACCCTACATCAGCTCCTAGAGCAGATAGATGGCAAGGTGTCTGACTTGCTAGTGCGTCAAGATACGAGTGACGGTGGTCGGCCCAAGTTTGGTGTGAGCCCTCCTGAGAGAATGGTGGCAAATGGTTTAGAGGAGGCCTTTGACCACAAGGACATATTGAATGATGAACCTCATTTTGGTCTGGATCAGCTGACGGGTAATCAGACGCTCTCCCCTGAAATTCAGGTTCAGCGGTTGACGGCCCAGCTGACGGCTGCCTATAACCGGATTGCCGCTTTGGAGGAGCAGCTGCTTGCCTATCGTCATTAAAGGGTGGCGATGCTGTGGGGGCTTGGCTATTGCTAGATTGAGCGCGAGTGTGCGACCATCACGGCTTCTTTAGCGGTTTTAATAGTTCAGGCAACTTTCTAGTATGGCTTCCATGGCTTGTAGGATTTTGGTTTGTGACCAGTTTTGGTAGAGATGCCCTGCTATCATGCATCCGCCTGCTCCGACACCTTCTTTTACATATCCTTTGTCAAAAATAGTGAGCTGAGGATATCGGGACGCTTTGAATGAAAAATGGCTGCTTATGATGGGGGGTGTGGGAACGGTGTAGGCTAAGTTTAGAAACTGACTGGTGGCATCGTTTACAATCCATTGAGTTGTGCCAATGACAACGTTGTTTGAGTTCCATGGGTATTGGCTGTTCAGTTGCTGAAGCATTGTATAGATAGCAATCATTTGACTGCCGCCAGCGAGAAGAACACCGCTGTGGTTGCTGGCGGCTAAGGTCAGGCCTAGGACAAAAGGCTGCATGGGATCACCGACGGTTGCGATCGCATCCCATACCCTTAGGCCATCCCTATCCTCAGACCAATTGGTTAGCCCTGTTTTAATCAAGGACATTTTTTGCCCATGGTTACAGGTGGGATGGCTGCTACCCATCAGTCCGCCCACATCAAAACCTAATGCTGTTAGCACAGCCTGGGCTGTGGTCGTACCGGCAACGACACATTCGCCAACGATCAAGTAGCTGTGGGCAAACCGACGACCCAGAGTTTCGCCCCACTGGAGCCCTGCTTTAAATAGCTGCTCAACCACACCGGGAGCTAGCGCCTGTCCAGAGCTAACACAGCGAGCCACCGACCCATTTAAATCTAGGTGGGGAACGCTGGGTGACCGAGGAAGTCCGGCATTAAATAAATAAACTGGTAGCTCAAGCCCACTGGTCATAGCTCGGGTAAGCAGAGCCGGGGATACACCTGCCTGTAGTGGCGGTAAAGGGTATTGAGGGGAGCGGGTCGGGCCGTCGTAGATGAATTCAGCATCAGCCACTGCTGTCATCATGCGTGCTTCAGGGGTGTTGCCCGCTGCCGAAATGCCAGGGACAAGGGCTGTTTCTGTGAACCCTAGAACACATACATAGGCAGGGCGCTGCCCCTGGTACTGCTGTTGCCACCGTTGGGTGATGGCAAGGCTAGTGTGGTGAACAACTGGTGTGATGGTCAACTGGCTTGGTGGGCAATAAACAAGTGGAAGCTTGACGTGAGGGGAAGTTAAGTGACATTGGGCTATGCCTACTCATCAAGAATTTGCTGTACCCATCGCGGCGGTGGTGGCATGGTGATCCCCATGCGTTCTAAAAGAATCCACGCTGTTAAATGCACGGTGAATAAATAGACAATGCTGCTAAAAAACACCATGGAGACAGCTGCGATTTGAATGACACCAGGGCTCACCTGACCAATCACCCCAAAGCCCAACAGTCCAAAATCCAAGAGCCGATTGGTAATCCAGTCGGTCAGCTGCACGACCTGGGCAACTAGATAACCCCATAGGTCTTCCCCAGCCATCCAGGACAGCAGCCAAATGCGGAAAAAGATACCCAGGGTGACAATCAAGGCTCCGATGGGTAGTGAAATGAGCCAGGAGGTTTGGCGTCGCCAGTGATAGCCTAGCTGTACCCCCAGTAAGCCGTAAGGAATGACATAGAGAAGGCTGCGGGGCGGCCCAATCAAAATAGCTAGGAGTAGGCCAGACACAAGGGTGGTCATCCAAGCCGAACGATGATTCCAGCGCAGGTACACAAGCGCAATCGGGACTGGAAATAAGATCCGCAGCAGAGGCCCCGGTGGAAAATACAGATTAATCAACCACATTAAGCTGGCGGCACTGGCTAGAAATGCTGTTTCTACCATTGCGACCGGGCCTTTGTCGCTAGGCGAGGTTGTTTTATCTCCTAGCGGTGGTCTGGGAGGGGAGGCAGCCCCGTCCTCTTCGTCATCCTCTATCCAGGGGCGGTCTAGATCCATGTCGTCAAAACTAGTGGAGTCGCTGCTGTCAGCAAAACCTGACGACGGTGTCTCTGCCTGATACTCGTCTGGCTGCCCCATGGTGCTAAGAAATACTCCCAACCAACGTTAAGTTTGACCCGACAGTAGAGCTAGACAAGTAATTTATCTAGGGCATCGATGGATGGAATCCGAATGACATCCCGTTCTCGATTGATTAGCCCTTTCTTTTCAAGTTTGCTTAGAACGCGGGTGACGGTTTCCCTAGCTAGCCCACTCAGACTGCTGAGTTCACGGTGGGGTAGGTTAGGAATCTCTACACCTTGGGCAGCCATGGTGCCTTGACCGTCAGCCAAAAACAACAAGACATCGGCTACGCGAGACTGGCTGTCTGACTCGCGCAGGCGCAGCCGACGGTTGACCTGTCGCAGCCGTCGTGCCATCAGCTTAGCTAGTCTGATACCCGCTTGGGGTTCGCTATTGAGCAAGCTGACAAAATCTTGGGCTGGCATACTTCCAATCATAGTCGTTGCCAGCGTAATCACATCGGTAGACCGGGGGACTGCCTCGAGGGGGGCCATCTCACCAAATAGTTCGCCCTTGCCCAAAATATTTAGGGTGACTTCCTTTCCATCCAGGTTATAGGTGCGAATTTTGACCCATCCTTCCAAGATGAAATAGACCGAATTCCCCCAGTCGTTTTCCAATAGCAGAACCTGGCCAGCAGGGTGGCGGCGTGTGACAATCTGGGCGGTTGCTTGTTGAACCGTAGCTTCAGGTAGTTCCTGAAAAAAGGGGGCCGCTGCAATCAGGCTTTCACCCGCTGAATTATCTCGGGCACCGTATCTGCTATCCATAGGTTAGGGAAGCCACGGTTGGGTGGACTCAGTTAAACAATATGATCGAACAGTAGAGGCCCGTCTGCTAACTAAAAAATAGTTCAGTTCAGGCATTAAGGGGTTGGCAGACGTTAGAACGAAGCCAAGACTTCATGATAGCTAAGGCCATCCAGTAACTGCGAGAGGTCGATGGAAGATCCGGGCGCTAAAGCTTAACCCATAGCTTAATCGTTAAGGAAGCTGCTTACTGAAACATGAAGGATTAGTTTGTCTTTAGTTTGGGTCTAGTTTGCCTAGAACAGGTTACAGCACGATTGGATCATCCCCCTAACCCCTCAGCCCCGTTAACTTAACTTCACATCTGTAGCGATAGGTCTAGGTGCATCGATTAGGATGGCACCCATCAGCAAGCGATATCGCTAATTTTCATCGCTGTGGACCGAGTTGGCGCTATCAGGATTTTTCTCTGAATGCTTGTAGATAGGAGGAAATTGTGATTTTTTAGCCAGCCTGCTTTACACTTTGGGCATTCCGTTGGTAGGAGCTGGTATGCCCCTAATCGGGCTGGGTATCCTCCGCTTTGCAGAGTTTGTTGTTGAAAGGCCGCACTGTGACTTCTCAAAAGGATCAAATCCAACGCCTAATTGCTGAAATTGATGCCACCCTGGCTAAACCAGCTTCCCGCTTACCGTTGGGTTTGTCGGGAGAAGCCGAGCGTCAGCGTCAGCTTTTAGGTAAGCTATTTAGCTATTTACAGTCCCTAGAGCAGACGTTTGATTCTCCCGGAGGCTGGGGACCCATTGACCCAGGCACAGGGGAATTTGTGGTTTCTTCTCAATCGGCGGCTCCCAATCTGGAGCAGGAGGCATCGCAGGTTTTGCAGGGACTGCTCCAGGAAATGCGCTATCTGCAAGAAAACTCCCTCAAGCCAATGCGTCAGGAGTTGGAGGTTCTGCAGCAACGACGCGATAGTTTACAGGCAGAGGTGAATGTTTTAGAGGCTCAACGCAGCCCTGACCCATTGCAGTCTGAGCAGCAGATCAATGACTTTTTGGAAACGTTGATGCAGCGGCTTCAGGAGAAGCTGTCGGCTCAAATGGTGCAAAATTTTGCGGCCATGGAGGCGGCAACTGTAGAGCAGCTCTCTGCGGCGGATAATCCGACACCCCTGCTGACGGGGCAGCGGTTGGAGCAGGTGCGGTTACTGCAGGCCCAGTCAGATCAGCTGCTGTTGAAGTTAGACAGTACCCTGACTGCGGTCTTCAACTCGTTGCAAAAAAGCGTTGATAGTTACCGTGAGTCTCTTGAAGAGGGGCTGGATCAAATGCATGGCTTGGGGCGTCAGGGGGAAGTGATTTTCCATGCGTTTGTAAACCATTTGGCTCAACAGCTAGGTGAGGATGCGTCGTCCTATTTAAGTGGAGAGTTGGGAAAGGCGGTTCAGCAGGCGGCGCTACAGGAGCCAGATCAAGTAACAGCAGATGTGGATTTGGGGACTGTTCAGCTAGATGAGCTAGACCAGGCCTTGGATGACCTGGTCTTGGAGGAAGATGCGGGTGATGCGGTGGACGATCCGACGTTGGACGTTGCTCCTGACTTAAGCCTTTTAGAGGATGCGATCGCATCTGATGACATCGAGTCTGGTGTGTTCCAGGGAATTGATCTTGACGATCTTGAGACGGATGAGGACAGCACCATCATCCAAACCGATGACTTATCTGATGATGCTCTATCTGATATGGATGCCGAACTGGCGTTGTTGGAAGATGCGATCGCATCGGGGCCAGATGACGAAGACATTACGCTTATCCAAACCGATAGCGGCGTTACTCCAGTGGTTGATCTAGATGAGGAAATTACCGCTATTCAACCCGATGATATGCCCGATGTGGAGGCTGAGCTAGCTTTACTAGAAGATGCGATCGCACCCATTAATTTGGATGGAGCCATTGATCTAGATGAGGTATCCGCAGGTCTTAGCGATAGCACTGCCCTGGGCGAGCCTTTTTTGCCCGATGTAGAAGACCTATCTTTAGAGGGTGAGCTTCCAGAGGATCTGTCCCCTGAGGATCTATTTTCAGGTGATGGGTCTTCTGAAGACCCATCACCTAAAGATCCATCACCAGAAGACCCATCACCTGATGAGTCTTCATCCCCAACGTTAGAGCTATCTCTCGGAGATATAGACGAAAGTCTGGGTCTGTTGGCCATTGGTGCAGAGGGTGGTGCAGATAGTGAGGACCTGCAAAGTCTGACAGACGATGTATCAGAGCAAGACGCGCTGCCCCAACTAGAAGCTGAGGGTGAGCTATTTAACTTTGATGCAGATTTTGATCTGGGCCTAGAGCCACGGACACCGGCCAACGAGTCCATAGACCTATTTGAAGAGCCAATATTTTTAGATGATCCATCAGACCCCATCACATCTGATGCATTGAACCCGGCAGACACGATGGCGGCAGACACCCTGCCAGCCGATGGAGCCCCGCCGGCTGAATCAGATTTATCAGATGCTGCTCAAGTTGCCGATAGCTGGTTATTTGATCTGGGCCCTGCTGCTGATCAGCCTGCCCCAGGAACCAGCCTTACCCCAGAAGAGCTCACGGACCCGTCCGATGGCTCTGGGGATGAAATCGCTGTGGCCACTGTGGAAACTCTTTTTGGCGATGGCACCCCTGCCCAAACTGACTCCACTGAAGAGATTATCGACAGCGGTGATACGGTGACGTCACTGTCAGAGCTGTTGCCCGACGAGCAAACGGCTGACGCAGGCGAAGACTTTCCAGAGAATGTGCCAGACGATATCTACATTGCTGCTTCAGCTGATGAAGATTTGATCAACCTAGTGGAATCGAGGGCCGAGCAGCGGCTGCTAATCGATTTTGACGATGGCCAGCTAGTGGAACAGCTAGATGAGGACTTGCAGAAGCTGGCTGGCGATACCTTCTCTGCCGACTACGGGGTGGAGGAAGATGATGCCCTTGAGCCCCTAGACCAAGACACCTTAGAAAATATTGTCAGCGAGCTAAATCTAGAAGATTTAAACCTTGAGGATGGGCCAGTATCGGCACCTGCGGCTCCTGAAGATGTGACCCCGGTGGAGAAAAGTCTGGATGGCGAAGTTGCTGAGGCATCGCTGCCGGTCGGTGACGACGACCTTGACTTGTTTGAGGGCTTTGCCACCGATGCCGTTGATGTGGACGATCCATCAGCCAATGACATAGACCTAGCGGCCATCGCTCCACCCCCCATAACCGACCCCGGTTCCCAGGAGCTAGATCTTATCGGGTTGATAACAGAGCCGTTGGCGGACGAGTTTGATGATGGTTTGCCGGATTCCCTTGCCGATGAGCTGGGTGGATTGAGTGAGCAATCTAATGCCCTGTCCCAACAGCCGACAGAAGAGGTCATCGGTCAAATTTTGTCTGATTTAGAAGAATCTGTGACGGGTGAGGATGAAGCGTTTTCAGTTCCTGCCATCGAAGCGACAGAACCTGGATTGGACTCATCCTCAACCCCCGATTTGCCCCCCGATTTGCTAACTGCTGAGCTTAACCCAGACTCCCCTGCATCAGATGATTTTTTGCAGGCTGAGCAAGAGGCGTTTTGGCAGACGATGGCGGCAGACGATGCTGTTTCTCCCGTGGCAACAGATACTGCTGTCCCGTCCGAAGACCTGCCGCTTGCTGAGACGTCTGGCGCTGAGGCATTTGATCTTGAGGAAATTGACCCTGAGATACCTGGCGCTGGAGAAGACAATGGTAAAGATGCACCGTTCGCCGTTTCTGACGATATGTCCTTGGAAGCCGTTGCAGAGGATTTGGCGGATGATTTAGACGATTTGCTGATCGTTGATGATTTGCCGAGTTCTGAAATGGCGGACGACGACGACGCGCTTGGCTTGGATGAGCTCGACGAGCTTTTTGGTCAGTCGTCCTTAGCCGATTTAGATGCACTGGGTCAAGACGCTCTAGGTCAGGCCGATGTGGCTCAACCCTTGGATCCGCTGGCAGAACTCGGTCTAGACACGACCACGTCCCCCGAGGCATTGATTCCCCTCATTCCCGATGTGCCCGAGGGGGCTACCTTGCCTCCTGTTCCGCTCGGTAGGGATGATGATAGAAATGATGGTGATTTGGGGGGAGCGGACTCTGCTGCATCGGTCACGCCCGAGGCTGCTCCCCCGATTATCGAGTCAGATCCCCCTGCTGTAAATCTTGATGGCGACTGGTTTCTGGGCCTTGATGTGGGAGCAACGGGGCTGTCGGCTGTGCTGATGAATCGTCGCACTGGCCAGGTTTATCCCCTCTATTGGCAAACGGCCTCTGACGATACCAAGCATTTTCGATTGCCTGCGGTGGCGGTCATGACCTCAGCTCAGGATACGGTGGCCGTGGGGTATGACGCTCTGGGAGACCTGAGCGATCTCTTGGATCCCTCTGGCAACTCGACGGAGCTAATTGGGGTAAATCGCCTTAAACCGCTGCTAAAAGTGGCTGTGGGACATGGTCAAACCCTACCTAATTCAGATCCTTGGGTGCGTTGGTCAGACACTGTGGAGCTACCGATGCTGCAGATGCTGCAGGCTATGGTGTTGCTGCTGAAATACTCAGTAAATCAGGGGCAGGCAGTGGGCTTGGAGGGTGATGGTTTGGCGCAGGTGTTGGCAAATTTGCAGGGGGTGATAGTTGGCTATCCCACCAACTGGCCAGATACCTACAGTTTTAACCTGCGGGAAGCGGTGTTAGCGGCGGGGTTAATTGCCCAGCCAGAGCAAGTTGTATTTGTAGAGGATGCGATCGCATCTGTTCTATCCGGTCTCCCCGATCCCAGGGATAGCGCTTTAGCCGAGACCGTATCCCTATCGCGTCAGCCCAGCTTATATAACTGTCAGTGGCAAGACGGCACGGTAATTATTAGCGGTGGGGCTGTGATGACTGAGCTTGGGGTAGTCAACTTACCCAAGGATTTAACCAGCCTTAACTATGCCGACTTTGCCCTGCGAGGCTTTGCCTATGCTGGGGACGCCCTGGACCAAGACATTGTCTGTCAGCTGCTTCTGCCCCAAGAGCGACGTCAGTCCCTGTCGGACATCGACGCTGAGGCGACTCGCTGGGATTGGCAGGGCCATTTGGCGGCTGAAGATGCGGACTGGTCGCTGCTAAATTTGGATGATCTGACGTTGCCCAATGTGGGCCATGTTGACTGGACCCAGCGCTATGGTCTGCAGCATCGATTGCTAGGGTCTAACCTGGGGCAGAGTTTGCTGGCGGCAGCCCGCCATCTGAAGCTGGCGTTGCAGCAACAAAGTCAAATGCAGATCACCCTGGCGGGGCAGTGTTGGCTAATCAAGCGACGACACCTGGAAAATCTGATCTTTTTGCCCTACATCCAGCGGATCAATCGTTATCTAAATGTGCTGCTGAGTAATAATACTGTCGATGCTCAATCGATTAAGCAGGTGCTTTGTACCGGTGGTTCAGCATCCTTACCGGCCATTGCCCGCTGGCTGCGTCAAAAATTTCCCAATGCCACGATTATTCAAGATACCTACGCCAGCGAGCTGCCCCAAAGCTGTAGCCGCGTTGCCTATGGCTTAGTCAATTTGGCACGCTATCCCCAGGTGCTCAATGTTACCCGTCAGCAGTACAGTGACTACTTTTTACTGATGGAGCTATTACGGGTCTTTCCCCAACAGCCGTTACCTGTGGGGGCAATTTTGCACCTGCTGGAGCAGCGGGGCATCAATACCCAGGCCTGTCATTTACATATTTTGGCCCTGTTGGAAGGCCATCTGCCGCCAGGGTTGGTGCCAACGGCAGCAGATCGTGGGCTGATTTGCGATCGCACCACCGATTTACCCACCTATCGAGCGTTGTTGCAAACCCCGCTGTTTAGCAAAACCATCACCGAGTCAGGCGGGCACATGTACATTCCCAACGAAGGTCAAGCTGTACAGCTGCGCGCCTATCTCAGCCGCTTACTGCTTGATAAGGTACAAACCTTAGACGAACCCTTGATTGCCCAATTAGAGGTCCTGGCTTAAAATCGGCTACGGTTGTGGAAACAAGATAGTAATGCATAAAAGAAGGGACAGAGAAATATCCTCTGTCCCTTCTTTTATGCATGTTAGGAACTTATGTAGTAGCTCTACGATGGCTGATTCGTGAGCTAATCTAAAAGCTTGCGTAACACTTACATTAAAGCCCTAAGTTTGAACCTAATCCTCTTCATCTGCCTCTTTATTTTCACCCAATTGAATTAAATGGATATGCTTATAGCCAAGCTTAATTTCAAATTCATCACCTGGCTTTAAACCCATTTCTTGAGTGTAGGTAGAACCAATAACAATTTGCCCATTTTTGTGGACACTAACGCGATAAGTCGGTTCACGGCCGCGTCCATCTTTAGTGCTCTCTGGCCCCAGAGGGATTCCTCTAGCGGCTAGCAGAGCGTCATAAAAATCGGTCAGATTAACTCTCACCTGCTTGTCTTTAGTAATGCTGTAATAACCACATTCCTTAGCTTTTTCCCGCTTTGGTAGATGGGTTATTTCCTTCATTTTCTGAAGTAACGCTTTTCCTGTAAGTGGCGTAGTTTTAGTGTCAGCCATCAGATTTGAAGATTTAATGATTAGGTCTAGAAAGAGGCAATCGAAGTAAATTATCGTAACTAGGGCTAAGGAGCACTCGATTACTGATTTGTGCGGAACACATTTCTAATGAGAGTCCTGATTATAACAGACGAAAAACCCGTTTATCTATGGGTATCGAAACCTCAAAGTCCATCTTAGTTAAAACTATGAGTTTCTTCTACCAAAAACATAGTTCTGAAAATAGAGGGCATGAATATACAAACTTTAGTGATAGTAACAAATTATTGTCATTGAATGTTTTGGG
Source organism: Cyanobacteria bacterium J06554_1 (assembly GCA_038534515.1). GTDB lineage: Bacteria > Cyanobacteriota > Cyanobacteriia > Phormidesmidales > Phormidesmidaceae > Leptothoe. The sequence continues at coordinate 77,085 of JBCAWO010000002.1, read as the reverse complement.
TGCCCCAACCAGGTTAGGGGCTAAGTATAAAATACTGAACCAGATAGGTCGAAAAAGTGTTGGGTTTAGACAGAAAAATATATTTTTGAAGGATATAAATAGTTCTTGGAAAGCCTGGAGTTATCTTTTTCTAAGGCGTTAAGTAAAGCTAGCCAACCCGTTTAATCTATGAAATGGCTGCTGACTGAGGGCCATTTCAATCTGCTGAATACATCTATCTAACAGCAAGGCTATGCCAACAGCAGATGGCACAGCTGTTAAAGCCTCTAGCGATTACGGGTGTTATAAACCAGAGGTATAAAGCTATAGCATGGCCTTTTAGGCAAAGTAATTTGTTTGAAAATGTGGCGATGATGCGTGATCAATAGTATAAAATTAGCCACAGTTTCGCCCAACTAACGAAATTTTTAGATCAGTAGTTCTTAGTGTTTAGTCTGTAAGACTTTATTTGCTTTTTATTTTTCTAATTGTGGTATGCCTAAAGCTAATCCCGTAGAGCCCGATACGTCACAATCTTCAGGGACCCATGAACCCGGCTTTGGCTGGAACACCTACGCCGAACGTATTAACGGTCGTTTTGCCATGGTGGGGTTTTTGGCGCTGCTGCTGCTCGAATTTTTTACGCGCCAAGATTTTTTCACATGGCTAGGGCTGTCCTAACCCGATGAGTAGCGCCTGAGCTTCCTACTGCTTATTGAACGCTCATCTGATATTGCCCCTGACCTGTTTGGTCATAGGCATTAACGATCACCCGATAGTCACCGGTGTAGGGCAGGGATATGCGGATGGATGCATTGCTATTGTTTTGACTGATGTCATCATTTTCAGCAATTTTGTTGCCCTGGTTATCGATCAGCAACAGATAGGCATCGAAGTCTTGACTGGTTAGCGTAATTGTGACGTCTTGTCCCTGCTGGGCGCTAAAGGAATATTCGTCATAGAAGCTGTTGTCTGTCAGACGATCGTCTTGAGCGTTTAGAACACCGCTTTGATTTAATAAATAACCGTTAGTGCCACTCAGACTGTTAATGCTTAGTTCGTATTGACCCTGCTCGCTGGCTCCATAGGAATTGGCAAATACAAAGTAGGTGCCGCTGGCGGGTAGGGTAACGTCTAGACGGGCGTTCTGGCTGTTGCCGCTGTCATCGTTTTCGCCGATGTATTCTTGATTGGGACCGTAGAGCAATAAGTAGGAGTCCACCTGATTGCTTGTCATGGCGATGCTGATGCGCTGACCGGCTCTCCCTTCAAAGGTGTAGGCGTTGAAATAGCTATTGTCAGGTAGTAAATTGCTATTGCTATCGAGGCGAGCTCGGATAGTGCTGCCGTCAATGGTTACCGGTGAGGGAGCCCGGGTTACTTGGTGTTGGCGGGAGGCAGTTGTATTTGCTGTTCCATTTTGTACAGCGGTGATAAAAGGCAGGACTTGGGGGGTTGCGATCGCAAAGCCGATACCAATATTGCCTGCACTTTCCCCCAATGTAAAAATCGACGTATTAACCCCGATTAGTTCACCATTCCGATTTAATAGGGGACCGCCCGAGTTTCCTGGATTGATAGCTGCGTCCGTTTGAATTAACCCACGTTCTGAGTCAATCCGACTGACGATGCCGACGGTAAAGGTACCCTGTAGACCAAATGGATTGCCAATGGCAAACGCCTGCTGTCCGACTTGGGCCGTGCTGTTGGCCAGGGGTACAGTGGGAAACGTACCATCTCCTCCGTCAATTTGGACCGCAGCTAGATCCAAATTCTCATCGGCATATCCAATGACTCGACCAGAAAACTCGCGACCATCTGCCAGTCGTACTGTTACCTGACTAGCTCCACCTACGACATGGGCATTGGTTAATACCAGGCCCTCCGGTGTGATAATGCTCCCACTGCCTGTGCTATCACCTGCATCAATAGCCACGACCGCCGGACTAGCCTGCTGATATACACGTACATTTGTATCTTCATTAATTCCCTGGGCCTGGGCCGTTGCTACGGCAGCTCCATGGTCTATGTCAAACTGCGTTCCAATCACACCCAGACCAAGGGCACATGCTAACAGACCCGTACAGGATTTCAGAAAGATGGATGTCATTGCTTTGTCAGCGAAGTGTGTGTGTCCCTACACGATACGTTTAACCCAGAAATCATTCCGGCAACCTAGACAATATTTCATAGAATTTTTTCCCTGGACCCAGGAGCTTCATAGAGGCTGAATGCCATAAGTAGCAACAGCTATGTGCGCCAAGCTATACATAATCCCTAAAAGCGTTAAGGAGGCTATGTGCACAGCAACATAGCGGCCTGATGCATTAGGCCGTTGGCGCGTCAGGTTAGCCGTTGAAGCTAAAGGTTTTCGGGGACACCTGTTGTATTGACTAACCTGACAGATGCTACAAGTGTGAAAACGCTGAGGATGCCCAAAAAAGAGGAGCAGCTAAGGAAGCTGCTCCTCTTTTCGAATCAGTTTTTACAGAGACTTAGGCTAGCCCAGTATTAGCTCCAGGTCTACCTGTTGCCAACTCTACCTTGACAATCTTGCCGCCCATTTTTTGAATCCGCTGCTGCTCACGAAACCAGCTGTCGTAGGGAACGAGCTTAGTAAAAAAAGTATTCTGTAGCTCGCGCTGGGTGCGAATGCGAGATTGACTCGGCACACAGGCAGTAATCCGAAACATACGCATAGCAGAGATGTCTCCTACTCTCAAACAAAAATTATTTTGCAAATCGATTGCGAAAAGCCTATTCACATCAGCGGCTGTACCTCAGCCTTGGTTCAATAGGGCTAATTGTTAGCGAAACTCTGATAAAGCTACCTTCTCATAAACTAGCCAGTTACCAGCTCGCAAGCATATATAAAATCTGCCATGACTTATGCTGCGAAGCAACTGTCATGCCGCTCTGCATACTAAATACAGAACCAAAAGTCGGAAGTCTGATAACCAATGGCAAGCTGTCAGAATCTCTCAGCATAGACAGATTTCGACAAACAAACACTCGCTTCAGACTTCCGAAACAGAGCTAGATCGGTTTAACCGATCAACACCACATCAGCTTGACCTAGCTAAGGCCAGAGCAGATGTAGTCGAAGTAAACACCCATTTCCTTGCCAGCATCAGCACCAACTAGGCTAGCGGTGACTTCTTTCATGGCCTGAATGGCTTGTACAGTAGCACCTACAGGTACACCCAAAGAGTTGTAGGTCTCCTTCAGTCCGTTGAGCACGCGCTCATCAAGAATGGAAGGATCGCCAGCCAACATAGCGTAGGTGGAATAGCGTAGGTAGTAGTCCAAGTCACGAATGCAAGCAGCATAGCGACGAGTGGTGTACATGTTGCCACCAGGACGAGTGATATCGGAGTACAGCAGCGCCTTAGCTACAGCATCCTTAACGATTTCGGAAGCGTTAGCACCGATGGCAGTAGCCGCGCGAACACGCAGCTCACCAGTCTGGAAGTAAGCAGCTAGCTTATCCATGGAAGACTGATCAAGGTACTTACCCTGAACGTCAGAAGAATTAATTACAGAAGTAATCGCGTCTTGCATGATTTGAATTCCTTAGTGAGATTTTACGATGTGGCTTAATAACGTAAGGGGAAAATCGGATGACTTAACCCAACATCGCACCAACAACGTAATCGAAGTAAGAAGCGGCTTCAGCAGCATCATCACCAGACAGTAGAGAAGATGCAACACCCTTCATAAAGCGGATTGAATCGGCTACAGCAGGAATGGATGTACCCAGAGAGTTGTACATTTCCTTAGCACCGACTAAACCAATCTCCTCAATAGGAGTAATGTCGCCAGCAACAATGCCGTAGGTAACAAGACGTAGATAATAATCCATGTCACGTAGGCAGGTTGCAGTCATCTCTTCACCGTAGGCGTTACCACCGGGAGAAACAACGTCAGGACGCTTTTGGAAAAGCTGGTCGCCAGCTTGCTTGATGATCCGCTCGCGGGACTCAGTTAAAACTTGGGCGATGCGAAGACGACGCTCACCCGAGCCAACAAAGCCCTTGATGCGATCTAGTTCACCGGGGCTCAAGTAGCGAGCCTCAGCATCAGCGTTCACGATAGATTTCGTGACAATACTCATTTATGGATTCCTCCGAAAGAATATAACCGAAAAAATAATTCGGCTTTCACCTTCAAGGAGCTGAACATCACTCACTCCAATTAAGATGTGAGCAAAGTAGCCCTCACTTACTTTAACCCCGAATCAAGCGTGAGCCCATGGGCTAGTGCAACACTTAATTCGGCAATCGAAGCTTGCCAATCATTGGCCAGATTCTATGAATCCTAATGTCAGCTCAGCTGCCTTCCGATAGTATTTTCCGGCATTCAGTTAACCTTCCAAAGTGATGTGACATATTTCGTAACACTATTCCTCAGAATTGTTAGCTTACGCTGCCCCACGCAGAATGGATGGATATGCATCAAGATTGCATTCTCTATGGTTGGATAGCTGACTGCTAGAGATCGGTGCTCAAAACTATCGCTAGCGTGAAAGAGCAAAGCCTCAACACTAGCGATAGTAACAATCAAACCTACAACGGCACAGTAGTCCTTTGCCCCCAGACGAATCTAAGTGTCAATCGATGCTTTTGTTGACACAGACGGGACAAAGCTGGGGATGACAACATCATCGTTTTGACGAGTCAGCTGCTGGTACAGACGCTCAGTGTTGGGGAAGTTAGCCGCTGGTAGCGTTGGGAAACGTCGATAGGGAACGGTATCTTCACCAAAGAATTCAGCATACTCAGGGGTTTCCACCATGGTTTGAATAAAGCCACGGATCCCTTTAGTTGCCAAGATCTGGTTGTATTTGCGAATCTCACCCTGGTTGAGCGGGGCTCTCCCCAAGAAGTGCTTAGTACCTAGCTCAATTACTTTGGTATTTGGATAGGGGGCATAAAACTCTTTCTGATAGAGATCGGAGCAGCCTAACCCTTCAATAAACTCTTTCAAGTTAATCTCACCGTTACCCAGCTGACTTTCTAGGGATGTAAACTCGGCTTTGACGACGTAGGGTGCAATGTCACGCTCAAACACTTGCCGATAGGCTGCTTGGGTGACGAGCTTGAGGTTGGCTTTGTCAAACAAGCTGGTGAGTTTAAATACCTTAGACTGCACTCGGCGCGTATTAACACCCTGTTTGATGCGCTTATTCAGCTCAATTTCACCAGGTTGACTACTGCCAACACCCAGCTCTACAAAGCGAGGTACGGTGGGTTTGGGCACTGGCTTAAGACCGGTGGCTCCAACAGTGCCTGCGCGGAAGTTGCGCAGAGACTGACCTGCAGGCGTGACATAGCGCTCATAGGGGACGGTGTCATCGCCAAAGGACGTGGTGTACTCACTGCTATCGATTAAGGTGTCTACCAGGGCATAGAACCCCTTCTTGGCGCAGATATCAAAATACTGGTTTGTTTCTTGACGGCCATAGGTGGGACGACCCAATAAGCGCCGGTGAATATATTCCACCGCCTTCATAACGTACAAAGAACTCCAGTAGGTCTTTCGGAATGCCTCCGACTTTGCTAACGCGCGAATGAAATCACGGACACAGATGTCGCCATTTTCCAGACGATTTTCGGCGGATTTTAATTCTTGTCCAGCGTAGACGTCCCGGCCAAATACCTGGCGATAGGCAGCCCGAATGATGGTTTGGGTTGAACTTTCTGCAAACTTGACGCTAGTTCCATTCCCCGATGGAATCTGGTCTAGCTTGAAGACCTTGGGGCCAAGGGTGCCTGGCGCTTTAGGGCGAGCGGCTGGATTGCTGACCTGACTGTCGATGCCGGCACCGCGGCGAATTAAGATTCGACGGGTGTCTTTATTAAACGGTGCTGGACTGCTGCTGGGATTGCGAGTCTCTTTTGGAAAGATGGCTCCAAACTGAATTTCCAGCGGATCGTTGCCAGAACCGTAGGGATGTTGGTCGGGCAGTGGCTGCTCGTAGGAGGCAAATGTGGTGAGGAACTGGGGGATTTTGCGGAAGGGGGCACTGTAGTTCAGCAGATTTTGCTGTGGTCCCCAGTTGCGGCATTCTTGCGCTTCTTGTCCCAATCCACGTAGGTAGGGGACGGTCTCTTCGCCAAAGTAGTCGCCGTACTCATTGGAGTCAATTAGGGCATCGACTAAGGCTGACAAACCGCCAGTAGAAACAATAGAAAAATACTGTTGTACTTCTTCCCTAGAGCTGGGGCCACGACCCAAAATGTGTCGGAAGGCTAATTCTAGAGCTCGACTGTTGATGTAGGGCTCAAAGAAATTTTTCCGATAGAGGGGAGACTTGGCCAGACGACGAATAAATTCCTTCATGGCGATTTCGCCATTTTTGACCTTGGACTCTAGGTCTGAGATGTCTAGGGAATAGGCTCGTTTGATGTCACGTTCGAACACCTGCCGATAGGCAGCCTTAACTACCGAATTCTTCTCAGATGCTGATAGGCCCGGCTTCATGACAAATTTGGGCCGACGCTCAGATGCATTGAAATAGATTTGTGGCAGCTGTAACCCCTGCTGATCCTTAGATGGACGCTGACGTAATTTGCTAGAGGGGGCTGGCGCTTTAAATTCGTCTATTAAAACGTTGAAGTAGGAGCGGATCAGCTCCTGGGCTTCGGTATCACCACGGAAATAACCGATGCTGGCAGCTCTCATTGTCTGCAGGGCAACTAAGGTTGCAGCAGAGGAACAGGCATCTTCGATGATTTCCCGCAGACCACGAACATTGACTGCAATGATGTTGGGGTCACCGGCAACAATGGCATAGGTCAAGTAGCGTAGGAACCAGCTCATGTCTCGTAGAGACTTTTGCATGTTGCTGGGGCCGTAGCGACCAACGTTAATAGGGCGGAAGCCTGGAGGGATGCTACCCAGATCGCCACTGGTGCTGACTAGATTTCTTAGACCTGCAAAAATACCGCCACTGTTTGCGGTTTCGATAAAAGCTTCTGGGCTTGAGTCATTTTGAGCTGCCATGGCCATTTCGGGCTCAGGCTCAACCCTCTCTAGGTAGGAAAGTGGGGAGCCACCGGTGAAGATACGGTTGGCGGCTTGAGAGACGATCAGCTCTGAATATTGGGTAATGAGCTGTGCGATCGCAATTCGTTTGCGACCTGACTTAAAGAAGTCTGTCAGCTCCACCAACTCACCCCGCTCCATGTAGCGGTCCTGCTGCTCAGCCTGGGTAATCGTGGTAACCGGCAAGGTTTGATAAAGTTGTGGCCGCACTAAGGAGCTTCCACCACTAGCTGTTACAGTCATTCCTTTTCAAAGGCTCCCTTCTAATAGTTGATTGCAATGGGTGATTGCATCAGACCCTTCCCTCAACGCCGAGCGGCTCAGCTCTAAAGCACTCTATTTAGAGTATCTAAATAGATCCAGAGCAATGGTGAAACACCAACCAGACAACGCGACGGGCCTATCGGCTTTTATCTACAGTTCCAGCTTAAAACGATTAAGGAACGTCAAGATGATTGTCTAAAGACTGTGTAACATCTCGTTAGTAGCCCATTGGGTCATCATAAAAGATCAAGGGGGAGTGACTGAGAGAAAAGATAAGTTTTGTTACCTGTGTTTACGAAGCGTTTTCTCAAAGGTGCCAGGCTTGGGAGTATAGGCTTTGAGGAGTAGCGTCCGAAGTGCATGCCCGCGAACTGTTGCGTTGCATTCTGAAAAGCTTGTTGTGCAAACTCAATATTTTTCACCCGAGAGAGTCTGTTGAGGTAATCAAGCTCAACACTCAAACCCAAGAACTCAAACCTACGTTTCCCATGACTTCCGAAAATGAAGCTGCTGTGAGTGCAGCGGTTGCCAAGCTTTACGATACCTATCCCTTCCCCCCTGAACCGCTCATTGATGAGCCGCCCCCTGGCTATAACTGGCGTTGGCACTGGCCCTCTGCCTATAGCTTTTGCACAGGGCGTGCCCCCCAAAGCAACACCATCAAAATTCTTGACGCCGGCTGTGGTTCGGGAGTGGGGACAGAATATCTGGTACACCTCAATCCGGATGCCCAAGTGACTGGCATTGACCTAAGTGCAGGTACGTTGGCCGTGGCTCGGGAGCGCTGTCAGCGATCGGGGGCCGATCGAGTCACGTTTCAGCAGCTCAGTATTTATGACGTTGGGCAGCTAGAGGACCGATTTGATCTGATCAACTGTGTGGGGGTATTGCACCACATGCCTGACCCCATTAAAGGAATTCAGGCCCTGGCCACTAAGCTAGCGCCAGGAGGGCTGCTGCATATATTTGTCTATGCGGCCTTGGGTCGCTGGGAGATATCACTGATGCAGCAGGCGATAGCCATGTTGCAAGGGGAGCAGCGGGGCGACTATCGCGACGGGGTCCAAGTGGGGCGACAGCTATTTAGTGCGCTGCCCGAGACCAATCGCATTGTCAAACGGGATAAAGAACGCTGGGCGTTAGAAAACCATCAAGATGAATGCTTTGCCGATATGTATGTCCACCCCCAGGAGGTGGACTACACCATCGATACCCTGTTTGAACTGATTGATGCGTCAGGATTAGAGTTTGTTGGCTTCTCCAACCCCCGTTACTGGGACCTAAATCGTTTGGTCGGCAAATCTGATGCTGTGATGGCGCGGGCCCAGACCCTAGGGACGCGAGAACAATATCGATTGATTGAACTGCTTGACCCAGAACTGACCCACTACGAATTTTTCTTGAGCCGTCCGCCCCTGCCCCAGACTGACTGGTCACAGAGCGAGGCCCTACTATCTGCTGTCCCTAGTCGCCATACCTGTATGTCAGGGTGGCCGTCTAAAAGTTTCTTTGACTATGACTATCAGCTCGTCAAACTAACAGACCCTGAATACGACTTCCTAAGTCGATGTGCAGACCCTGGTATCACCAATGCTGACACCGTGGCAGAGCTAATAGCTGACGGGGACGTTACCCTTGACGATGTGCGCTCTCTGCAGCGTAGACAGCTAATTGTGCTGTCGCCTACGATACCCAGCACCCCCTAAGCCTGCAAAGAGCTAACTAAATCCCATCAATAGGTATTAGTGCCGTGATATGATCGGCCATGGCTCAGACGCTAGTGTCAGTCTTTGCTGCTAGCGTTTTAAGCCATGGCTTCTACGTTTTAAATCACCTGTGACTTCTCCCGAAGAAGCCGTTGAGGCCCAAGCAAACGAAGAGTTGGCCAATGTTGCCGCAGATCTACCGCCTGCTTCTCAAGAAGCTATGGCAGAGTATTTTCGTCTTCAGCAAAATTTGCTGTTGATGACTCTAGGGTTAACGGCGTTTATCTTTGTTTCTGTTTGGCTTGCCTATTCTTTGCACATAGCCCTGAATTATTTAATAGGGGCGTGCGTCGGTGTGGTTTACTTAAGAATGCTGGCGAAAAGCGTTGCTGAATTAGGGCGTGAACGTGGAAGGTTAGGCAGTGGTCGTCTAGCAATTTTTATTGGGCTGATTATTTTTTCTACCCAGTATCAGCAACTAGAGATAGTCCCTGCTTTTCTTGGTTTTCTTACCTACAAGGCTGCGCTAATTGTTTACACGCTGTGGACATCGATTTTGCCTGAGTCAATGGCTCAAGAATAAGTGCAATTTCGTGTTTCCGTGGGCATCTGCGAAAAAAATTAAGATTCTAGGCGGAGATGTTGAACGCATTTAATTTCCCAATTCCTCTATTAGCTGAGCTGGAGGTCGGTCAGCATTGGTTCTGGCACGTTGGTGGGCTTAAGGTCCATGGCCAAGTTTTTCTCACTACTTGGTTTGTTGCGGCTGTACTGATTCTGGTCTCAGTTTTAGCTACCCGTAAGGTTAATCGCATTCCGTCTGGATTGCAGAACCTAATGGAGTTTGCGCTTGAATTTATTCGAGACTTGGCTAAAGACCAGATTGGTGAGAAGGAATATCGGCCTTGGGTTCCTTTTGTGGGAACGCTGTTTCTATTCATCTTCGTCTCTAATTGGTCGGGGGCTTTAGTGCCCTGGAAGCTAATTCACATTCCGGCGAGTGAGTTGGCAGCACCGACAAACGATATTAATACGACTGTTGCATTGGCACTGCTGACATCCTTGGCCTACTTCTATGCAGGGTTCAAGGAGCGTGGCTTAGGTTATTTTGCAAAATATGTTGAGCCCACGCCAATTTTGCTGCCAATCAACATTCTTGAAGATTTCACCAAGCCTCTCTCGCTAAGTTTCCGTTTGTTTGGAAACATCTTGGCGGATGAGCTAGTTGTGGCTGTGCTTGTTTTGCTGGTACCTCTTTTTGTGCCCCTACCCGTCATGTTGTTGGGTTTGTTCACAAGTGCAATTCAGGCATTGATTTTTGCTACTCTGGCTGCCGCTTACATTGGCGAAGCGATTGAGGGCCATGGTGGAGAAGAGCATGGATAGCCTCCTTGGGGGCATCCAGTTGGGATTTGACGTTGGGTCATCTCCTACTTGGTTAGGGCTAGCAGTTTCAACTAGCTTCTGACGGTTTCGAGAGGAGTTAATTCCTCGTTTTGGGCGACTTGCTTAGTTTGTTGATATCTATCTAAGGATAAGGAAGAACATCATGGATCCAATTATTGCTGCTGCTTCTGTACTGGCTGCTGCTCTGGCTGTTGGTTTGGCAGCTATTGGCCCTGGTATTGGTCAAGGTAATGCCGCTGGTCAAGCCGTTGAAGGTATTGCCCGTCAGCCCGAAGCAGAAGGTAAGATTCGCGGTACTCTGCTGCTAAGTTTGGCATTTATGGAAGCACTGACCATCTACGGCCTTGTTGTTGCACTGGTCCTTCTGTTTGCTAACCCCTTTGCCTAAGGGATGTTTGGAATAGGGAGATGATTTTCATTATCTCCCTTCTGTTTGCTTGACATTGCCGATTTCAGGCTTATCAAAATTAAAGAAGGTTGTTCTTTGTCACACCCCTGTTGGTGGTTAAATCGAGAACTTCTCTCTGTCTTGGCAGGTCTGTATCGGTTGATGGCATGTTTTCTGTTATGGCGGTCCCAGAATATTTGGGCATAGAACGTGATGATAACCGGTGTAATGCTATTTGCGGTCGAAGCTGCAGCTGAGGAAGCTGGTGGTTTATTTGACCTTGATGCAACGCTGCCCCTGATGGCTGTTCAGTTTGCCCTTTTGGCAATCATTCTGAACGCGGTTTTCTATAAGCCTCTAGGTAATGCTATTGATGAGCGCGATGGCTATGTCCGCTCAAAGACAGCAGATGCCGAAGAGCGTCTGGCAAAGGCTGAGAAGCTGGCTCAAGAATATGAGCAGGCTTTGGCAGGTGCACGACGGGAAGCTAAGCAGCTCGTTGAGGATGCTCAGGCTGAGGCTCAGAAAATAGGTGCTCAAACGATGGCATCTGCTCAGCAGGAGGCTCAGGCGCAGCGAGAAGCTGTGCAAAAAGAGCTTGATGCTCAAAAACAGTCAGCCATGGCTGCCCTAGAGCAGCAGGTTGATGCTTTGAGTCAGCAGATATTGAGCAAGCTGTTAGGGGCTGCAGTATAGAGTTTTAGAGGTGTGCGTCGTCGGACGTGCCCTTGTGCGGGAGTTATACCGCTGCTGGTACTAGGCCAGTTGGCAGGCGCAGTTTGGGATGGAGCATATGGAGACAGTCTGGTTGCTTGCTTCGGAAGAAGGTGGCTTTGGTCTCAACTTCGATATTCTGGAGACAAATTTAATTAACCTCGTCATAATTATTGGCGTGCTTGTTTATTTTGGTAGCAGTTTTCTCGGCAAAATTTTGTCGGAACGCCGCAGTACCATTGAGGCCGCTATTCAGGGAGCTGAAGATCGCCAGAAGAAGGCGGCGGCTGCTCTGGTTGCACAGCAAAAGAATCTAAGGGAAGCCCAGTCTCAGGCCGAGCAGATTAAAGCTGGGGCTGAGGAGAATGCTCAGAAAGCTCGGGCGGCCTTGTTGGCTCAAGCAGAAAAGGATGTTGAACGGATGAAGGCATCTGCTCAACAGGATTTGGCCAGTCAGCAAGATCGTGTGTTACGGGAGCTGAAGCAGCGAGTTGCAACGTTGGCGTTGGCTAAGGTTGAGACTGATTTACCCAGTGCTCTGACCGATGAGGTTCAAACTAAGCTGGTGGATCAAAGTATTGCCCTGCTTGGAGGCGAATCATGAGTGCGAGTATTGTTACCACTGAGGTTGCCGAGCCCTATGCTCGTGCGCTTTTGTCCCTCACTCAAGACAATGGGACTACTGACGAGGTCAATGGTTTGGCTGGGGAGGTGTTAGAGCTTTTGGCGCAGTCCCAGGAGCTGGCTGATTTCTTGGCTAATCCCATTACCTCTGCTGATGCTAAAAAGGCGGTTGTTAGACAGGTGCTAGGGGACTCTGTTAATTCGAGTTTTCTTAATTTTGTTCAACTGTTAGTGGATCGCGGTCGGGTTGCTTTGCTAATGCCGATTCTGAATCAGTTTCAAGCGATGGTTCGGGATATTAATCAGACTGTTCTAGCTGAGGTTTCCTCTGCAATTGAGCTTTCTGATGCTCAGAAGGACTCGGTCCGTCAAAGGGTGATCTCTATGACCGGTGCAAGGGCGGTTGAGTTGAGCACCGAGTTAGATGCCAGCCTGCTGGGTGGCGTCATTATCAAGGTTGGTTCCCAAGTGGTGGATGCTAGCCTGCGTGGGCAGCTGCGACGTATTGGTATTCAGCTGGGCAGCGCTTAGTTGAGTGATGTCTGACACGGGTGGTCGCTATCGTGCCCGGTGTTGATGTTGAAACCTGGCTTTAACGTTGGGAACTTCAATCAGGCGTGGTTAGTTTAAGTGATTTTTTGTTGATATCTGAGTTAGTAGAGCAACTCCAATGGTAAGCATCAGACCTGACGAAATCAGTAGCATTATTAAGCAGCAGATTGAGCAGTACGACCAGGATGTCAAAGTATCCAACGTGGGTACTGTGCTGCAAGTGGGTGACGGGATTGCCCGTATCTACGGTCTAGAACAGGCAATGGCAAGTGAATTGCTTGAGTTTGAAGACGGCACCGTCGGTATTGCCCTGAACCTGGAAGAGGACAATGTGGGTGCCGTACTTATGGGTACTGGCCGTGACCTCAAAGAAGGAAGTTCGGTGAAGTCTACCGGTAAGATTGCTGAAATCCCTGTGGGTGAAGCTATGTTGGGCCGGGTAGTAGATTCGCTGGCTCGCCCCATTGATGGTAAGGGTGACATCGCTACTTCTGACTCCCGTTTGCTAGAGGCACCTGCCCCTGGCATTATTGCGCGTAAGTCAGTCTATGAGCCCCTTCAGACTGGAATTACGGCGATTGACGCGATGATTCCTGTGGGTCGTGGTCAGCGTGAGCTGATCATTGGTGACCGTCAGACCGGTAAGACTGCGATCGCAATCGATACTATTCTCAACCAGGCAGACCAGGACGTAGTTTGCGTCTACGTTGCCGTTGGTCAGAAAGCGGCCTCTGTTGCCCAGGTGGTTGGCGTTTTAGAAGAGCGCGGTGCCATGGACTACACCATCGTGGTCTCGGCAAGCGCTAACGACCCCGCACCGCTACAGTTCCTGGCTCCCTATACGGGTGCTGCCCTGGCTGAGTACTTTATGTACAAGGGCAAAGCTACGCTGGTTATCTACGATGACCTGTCGAAGCAAGCCCAGGCCTACCGTCAAATGTCCTTGCTGCTACGTCGTCCACCCGGTCGTGAGGCTTACCCCGGAGACGTATTCTTTATCCACTCTCGCCTGCTAGAGCGTGCGGCTAAGCTAAGCCCTGAACTGGGTGAAGGTAGCATGACCGCCTTGCCTATTATTGAAACCCAGGCGGGTGACGTGTCGGCCTACATTCCCACCAACGTAATTTCCATTACCGACGGGCAGATCTTCTTGTCTTCTGACCTGTTTAACTCCGGTCTGCGCCCTGCCATTAACGCAGGTGTCTCCGTATCTCGAGTAGGTGGAGCTGCCCAGACCAAAGTGATGAAGAAGGTAGCCGGTAAGCTTAAGCTTGAGCTGGCCCAATTCGACGAACTACAGGCCTTTGCTCAGTTTGCTTCCGACCTGGATGCGGCTACCCAGGCCCAGCTGGCGCGTGGTGTCCGTCTGCGGGAACTTCTAAAGCAGTCCCAGTATGCCCCCCGTTCTCTGCATGAGCAGGTAACAGTTGTATACGGCGGTATTAACGGTCTGTTTGATGATGTCCCCGTTGAGAAGGTTGCTCCCCTTGTGGCAGAGCTATGTAACTACATCAACACTAGCAAGCCCGAATTGGTGAAGGAAGTCAACGAAGGCAAGAAGCTGACTGATAAGGTGCAAGACCTGATCAAAGAGTCAATTGCCGAGTGTAAGCAGTCCTTTATGGCGGCATAGGAGGGATTGGCCTAGCTCCCCTAAACTCTGATGGGTTTAAGGGGAGATTAGGCTAGGAATAACGCGTATGGCTAATCTCAAATCTATTCGTGACCGCATTAAGTCGGTCAAAAACACTCGAAAAATTACTGAAGCAATGCGTTTGGTGGCGGCAGCGAAAGTTCGCCGAGCCCAGGAGCAGGTTGAGGCGACTCGTCCCTTTGCCGACCGCTTGGCCCAGGTGTTTTATGGTCTTCAAACTCGACTAAAGTTTGAAGATGCAAATTTGCCTCTGTTGCAGACGCGTGACGTAAAAAATGTTGGTTTGATTGTTGTTTCAGCCGATCGCGGTCTGTGCGGTGGCTACAACAGCAACATTATTCGTCGTGCTGAGAATCGTGCTAAGGAGCTAGACGCTGCGGGTATTGGCTATCAGATGATTCTGATTGGTCGTAAAGCGACTCAGTATTTTCAGAGACGTGACTACCCGATCGACTCAACGTTTATCGGCTTAGAGCAGATTCCTACGGCGGAAGAGGCTTCTAATATTGCAGATCAAGCACTTTCCTTGTTCTTGTCAGAAGAAGTTGATCGTGTAGAGCTGATATTTACAAAGTTTGTATCGTTAGTCAGTTCTCGTCCAGTCACTCAAACGCTACTTCCCCTCGACCCTGAAGGTCTTGATAAGGAAGATGAAATGTTTCGTTTGACTAGCCGTGGTGGACAGTTCCAAGTGGAGCGTGCCGCTGTAGAAACCGATCAGAAGCAGCTACCCCAAGACATGATTTTTGAGCAGGATCCTGTTCAGATTTTGGATGCCCTGTTGCCACTGTATCTGAATAACCAAATTTTGCGGTCTCTGCAAGAGTCGGCTGCCAGCGAGTTGGCTGCACGGATGACGGCAATGAACAATGCTAGTGACAACGCTAGTGAGCTGGTCAAAACCCTGACCCTTGACTACAACAAGGCCCGTCAGGCTGCCATTACCCAGGAAATTCTGGAGGTAGTGGGGGGTGCTGCTGCCCTTACCTAGTCTAGCTAGTTGAGTTGCTCTAAGTTTTAACCCCATATGTGTTGGCAGTGCTGCGGCGCTGCCTTTTTTTTGCCCCAAGCTTGTTTCATTGCCAACGTCCTGATGCATGCTGATTGCAGCTGTCGATTGCTGAGCAGTTTCCCCTTTTTTGAAAAAAGCTATATCCTGAACTCTATGGCAAATGCCCCGGGGCATTGGGCTAAACCCGAGGGGTTAAGGCTGCAGTTCCTGGTAGCCATGTGCCCAATGTCATAGTCAACTGTTGTGGACAGCTCCTATGGTTAACGAAGTATCTCAGTGGTTAGCAGAGATTCAAACTTTACAGCAGCAGCTGCAAGTTCTCGGTCAGGAGCGGGACCAGGCCTATGCCAGTGCGGCTAACTGGCGCAGGCTGTATGAATCTGAGTCTGAACAGCGTCGTAACGATTCAGAAAGAAGCCAGACGCGGATTCGGGCATTGGCCAATCAGTTAAATATGTTTCAGCAAGCTCCTGTAACGGGTGAAGCCTCCTCTGATTTGGAGCGTGTGTTGGCTGATGTTGACAAGGTGGAGTCAGTGGATGAGCTGCGATCGCAACTAACCGAAGCCCTTACCCTCTGCGATCAGCTTTCCAATGCCCTCAAAGCCGAACAAGCCGCCCACGAAGAGACTCGTCAAAGCCTGACCACAGCCCTGGGCGATACCATTGACCTGCTAGCCAAAGACCAACCTACGATTAACCAAGAGCCTTAACCCTCAGTCTAGTTATGGGGCTATTTGCCATTGGTTACCATTAACCAGCCATTAATCTATCCGTAACTAAATATTCACCCTGCTCTCCTAGGTTGCACGTAGGGCTGATTGTATTATCTGCAATCAGCCCTACGTGTTTTGACCTAGACAATGTTCCATATGTGAAAAAGACTACAGATCCTCTTTCCCCTATGGAACGTGCTTAAGGTTATCAATCTCTGACAACTTAACTATGGAGTATTGAATCAATGAGCCAGGTTTCAGAGCAGAGTCAACCTCAAAAGAATTCAGTTATTCAGTGGCTTAGTGTTGTCTTTTTGGTGTACCTGCTGATCGTCGCCGTCGGCATGATCGGGGCCGGTTTCAAGTCTGCCACAGGCGATCGGGCCGAAGAACTATTTGCCTTTGCCACCAATCCATTTTTAGGGCTAATCGTAGGAACTGTCGCTACAGCCCTAATCCAGTCATCTAGTACAGTGACCTCGATTATCGTTGGTTTAGTAGCCGGTGGCCTGCCGGTGGCGACGGCCATCCCGATGGTGATGGGGGCTAATATTGGCACAACCATTACCAACACATTAGTAAGCCTGGGGCACGTAGGCGATAAAAATGAGTTTAAAAAGGCGTTTGCAGCCGCCACCGTTCACGACTTTTTTAATCTCCTCAGCGTTATCATTTTTCTGCCCTTAGAGATCCTGTTTCATCCGTTAGAAAGAATGGGACTGTTCATCGCCAATGCTATGGCTGGTGGCGGTTCCATGAGCATCAAAGATCTAAATATTGTCAAGGCCGCAACCAAGCCTTTGGTCACTGTTTTTAAGAACATTACCCATGTTTTACCAGCTCCCTTTGATGGAATTTTGCTTATCTTCCTAGGGATTGGATTGATCTTTTTGACCATTGCCTTTGTTGGCAAACTGCTCAAATCGTTAATGGTCGGTAAAGCGAAGGACATTTTGCATGTTGCCATTGGCCGCGGCCCCATTGCAGGCATTGTTGCTGGCACCCTAATCACCATTTTGGTGCAGTCCTCCTCCACGACAACGAGTCTAATGATTCCGTTAGCTGGTGCAGGTGTCTTTGGTTTGGCACAAATTTATCCGTTTACCCTGGGGGCCAATATTGGTACCTGTATCACTGCCTTGCTGGCAGCCACCGCCGTTTCCGGAGCAGAGGCCGTTCCTGCCTTAGAGATTGCCATGGTACATATGCTTTATAACTTCCTGGGAGTGGTGGTTATCTATGGCATTCCCTTCCTTTGTAAATTGCCAATTTTAGGCGCTCAAACCTTAGCTGATGTGGCATCCGAGCGCAAGTATTTAGCATTTGCTTACATCATCTCAGTGTTTTTTGTGATTCCTGGTCTGTTACTAGGCATCACGGCCCTGTCTTAGTCAGCGTTATTCCGCTCTCAAACGGAGATTTTTGCAATGAGCACAAAGCTTGAATACGTTCAGCAGTTAGAGCGGCAGATTGCAACTGCCCAAGAGCAGCTAGGTAACCTCAAGACTGAAAAGGAAGAGGCATTACTGGCGGCTCAACACGAAGAGATTGAAAACTTGGAAAAGTATCTAGACGAAGCCAATGTCAATCTCAAAGACATCTCGGCTGCAGCCGAAGATGCCTGGCATGAGCTCAAGGAATCAGTCGAAAATCTAATGAACACCATCACCGATAGCTTAAAAAGCTTGACGGGTGGTTCTGACGAGTCTTAGATCTCCAAGGGCTATATCCTTGCAAAGGGTATAGCCCTAACGTTGTCGCCGTTGAATTTTTTCTACGGTGGCTACTGCTTTGATAGCTTGGTGCCCATAGTTCAGGGCATCTGTGATCGCTGAAAGCTATCGGCGGTGACAACAGCTATGTATGCAGCAACCCGATAATGCATTTATCGGGTTGCTACGGAAGCGCTTGACGGCGATATTAGGCTGATAAATCAAGTCCATAAGGCTTACTGATCAGAATGTGCATAGGTAAGGGGCACAGAGTTTCCCCGTTGATGTATCTCAGTTTGTTCAGTGTCCCGACATCAGGGGGATTAAGCGCGTTAGCCCTAAGTATTTACACGTAGCAAATTTGCTGCTGACAGGTAAAAGAAAAGGGACAGATTAAATATTGGTATCTTTTGATGAAGTTATGAGTGGAACTTTTAGGGTACAATCCTGTTCAAACTTCGCTAGGTAGTTATTACTAGCGATCCATAATATGAAACCTATTTCTGTGACCAGAACAACTACCAAGCCCGTTTCGAGTACAAGCGATTCTAGTCGTGAGACTCAGCCGGCTGCTGACGATAAAAAAATCTATTTAGCTGAGCTGAAAAGCTATCCATATCATCCCAATATTCAAGTTGAGATCTTGCACCTACAGGCTGAAGCAGATGCATTGCTACTACAGCTCAAAGCCAGAGGATGTGAATAGTCGATGATTTAGAGGATGCTCGATCGGTTGAAAATTGGGACAGGCTTTGTATCTGTTTGTTAAGCACTGTTACTTCAACGCTAGAGCTCTATTAAGAAAAGCAGCGCATTCGATTTCTGGTTTGATGAAACGGCATAGGTTGGTAGGTAGCTAACCCATTTCTATCTGTTTCATGAGCTACCGATGCCCTTCTTTGTCGGCTTCTGAACTGTCAAAGGACAGTTTGCTGAGTACCCTTAATTATCACGACACCTATACTTGCCCGGTTTGTCGGCATGGTGAACTGTCGGTGCTAACTCTAACCGATGCGTTTGCCTGTAGCTTCTGTCGGCATATTTTTACGGCAAATCTGGAGACTCAGTCACTTCAAATGCTGGATGGTGTTCAGCCAATGGTGTGGTTTTGGACGGGGCAGCGGTGGAGACAGAGTGGTCGCCCTGATGGCCATGTGGCAGTGATTGTCTGGAGCTTTGCCCTGGCAATTGCCTGTCTACCGGCTTTGCTGGTGATAGCCTCCAACTACATGTTCCCCCCCATTGATAGCGGTGGTGTCAGTCAGTTTTCTGTCATTTGGACAGTGGCTACGTTGTTAGCCCATGCAGGAATTGTCCTGTGGCTGATTGCTGAGCACTACCAGTGGCCCTGGTATGTGACTACAAAAATCAGGCTGAATCGCTCTTTTGTTTAGGCCTGCTAGTTTGAGCTTGCTGTCGATGGCGATTTTACAGGTCAAACATACGTTTAAGACGTTTCCTGGCCCAGATAACGGGGTTGGCATCGTCCTCGCTGGAATCTACCAGGTTGAGGGCCCGCATTTCTCGCTGACGTTTGGCAAGCTCATCTCGATGCTGTGCCATGGCCTGGACCACTTGATTTGATAATTCAGGATAGCGTCGTAGCAGGTCAGAAAAGCTGGGCTGATTGATGACAAATAGCAGGGCATCTTCTGAGACGCGGGCCATGGCTGTGCGGGGCACACCCAGGAGTAGGGCCACCTCACCAAAAAACTGTCCTGGTTCTATGGTGGCGAGGTGGCGGTTGAGCTTTTCGGCCAGGATGTCGATTTTGCCTTCGAGCAAAATGTAAAACGAGTTGCCGGCGTCGCCTTCGTGAAATAGCGTTGTTCCTGAACGACTGCGCTGACGATGGCCGATTTCAATCAGCTGTCGGATTTCTAGATCGGTGAAGTTAGCAAAATAGCTGACCTGGCGCAGCATGTCTTTGAGGGTGGTTTGAACGGGCACCACGGGACGATGCTGTAGAGCAATCTGTCGATTGAAGAAGGGAGGTTTGCTGTCGCCATTTTCCTGGGGAGCGAGGTTGCGGATCCATACATCGCGTTGGGGAAAGGCAATTTCAATATTGTGCTGTCGCAGGTTGTATTCAATGGTGAAGTGCAGTGAGCTTTGCACATTGAAGCGCTTGTTCACGTCAACCCACACCCAGAGTTCAAACTGGAGGGCATCTTCACCAAAGGCCATAAACATGGCTTTGGGCATGGGTTTGCTGCTTATGGCTGGTTCCATGTGGGCGGACTTTAGCAGCAGCTCAGTGACCAAAATTGGATCGCTGTCGTAGGATACGCCGACTGGAATTTTGAGACGGGCAATGGAGGTGTTGTGACTCCAATTTAAGACCCGATTTTTGATCAGTTGATTATTGGGGATAACGACATCGCCATCGTCAAGGGTGCGAATAATGGTGGATCTGAGGTTGACTTCGACAATGCGTCCCACCAGACCTTCAAATCGATAGTCGTCTAATTCCACCAGGTCGTTAACCCTGAGGGTACGCTCAAACAGCATAATCAGGCCGCTGATAAAGTCATCGGCAATGTGCTGTAGACCAAAACCAATACCTACACCCAAGCCGCCGAGCACAATGCCCAGGGAGCGCAGATTAATACCGGAGTTTTGGACGGCGACGAGAATTGCGATCGCACCCAGCGCGTAGCTCACCAAGGTGGCAATGGCTTCTCGGTTATTCGCATCAATGCCCGCCAGCAGCTGCCGTTTGAGAAACCGTTTGACCAGGCCAATGGCAAACAGAATCAGCGTTAGCCAGATCGAGAGACTGACCAGCAGCCTCAGGGTAATTTCTGTGTTGCCAAGCTCCACGAGTTTGGTCGTAAACAGACGGCTGAACTGTTGAAAAAGATAGGTAAGTAGATCCGTCATGGGGGCAGCAGTAGATGGCTCATTCGTCTGTCGTCGCCTCAAATGCCAGGGCAGTTGAGATCGCATCAACTACTCTGCCCACTTCAGTAATCTCCAAGGGCAGCCCTGGCATTTTCTGACCCTTGGGCACCAGCGCTCGTTTAAAGCCTAGTTTGGCCGCTTCCTTGAGCCGTAGTTCGATTTGGGAAACCGGGCGGACCTGCCCCCCGAGACCCACTTCACCAATCAGCACCAGCGCCGGATCAACGATGCGATCGCGAAAGCTAGCGGCCACAGCAATGGCAATACCCAAATCGGCGGCCGGTTCACCCACGCTCAACCCCCCCGATGAGGCCACATAGGCATCCAGCTTAGAGAGGGGAATCCCCACCCGTTTCTCGAGCACCGCCAAAATTTGCAGCAGCCGGTTATAGCCAATGCCGGTGGCGGTCCGTCTGGGCGAACTGTAGCTGGTGGGGCTGACCAACGACTGTAGCTCGACCACTAGGGGCCGTGAGCCTTCACAGGCCACAATGGTGGAAATTCCAGGGACCTGTTCATCGCCATTGCCCATAAATAGAGCCGAGGGGTTAGAGACTTCCGCTAACCCCTCGCTCACCATTTCAAACACCCCGAGCTCATGGGTGGCTCCAAAGCGGTTCTTGACCGAGCGCAGCAGCCGATGGCTGGCAAACCGGTCCCCCTCAAAATACAGCACCGTATCCACCAAATGTTCCAGCACCTTAGGCCCGGCGATGGCACCCTCCTTGGTGACATGGCCGACGATAAATAGGGTGATATTCTCCCGCTTAGCCAGCTGCATTAGGGCCGACGTACATTCCCTTACCTGGGACACCGAGCCCGGTGCTGAGGTGAGCTGACTGTAGAACAGGGCCTGAATGCTGTCGATCACAGCGACCCGAGGGCGCAGCGATTCTAATTCGGCCAGGATAGTTTCCAGATCGGTCTCAGGTAAAAGGTATAAAGATTCCGGCGACGACATTGGCGGGGCCGTGCCCACGGTTTCAGCGACGGCGGCGCTGGTGTGACCTCTCCCCTTGTCTGCTTTGCCCAGGTCCATGTTGATGCCAAGACGTTGCGATCGCAGTTTCACCTGCTGCCCCGACTCCTCTGCACACACATAAAGCACCGATGCCTGGGCTGCCAGCTGATTTGCCGTTTGCAATAACAAGGTGGACTTACCAATCCCAGGATCTCCCCCCACCAGCACTAAGGAACCAGGGACAATGCCTCCCCCCAGCACCCGGTCTAGCTCACCATAGCCAGAACCAATGCGAGTTTGGGGATGATCGACAATCTGACTAAAGGTCTTGGCAAGGCGTGGTTTATTGTCGGTTCGTTTGTTGGTGCTGCGACGGCCCGGACGCGCGGTGGTGGCTGCAGGTTCTACAACCTGCTCCACTAAGGAGTTCCAGCTGCCACATACGGCACATTTGCCAAAATATTGCCGCGATTCTGCCCCGCATTCATTACACACATAAACCGAGCGAGCCTTAGCCATGCTTAGCCATAAAACATATGAACTACATACCTATGGTAAAGATTAACAGAGACTAAAACCCCCTGTGAACGTTCGCCATTAGCCCAAAAACTTTAAGCAAATATGTGCAAAGCTTAGTAACGAAAAAAATGTCGATACCATAGCTCAAAAAATTGGTTTTATGGAGAACAACCTTAAGAAACGTTGAAAACCTTGGCAGTGCGGGGCCATAGCCTGTAAAAATCAATACAATGTTAGGTATCTTAAATAAGATCTAATAAAGATTTAATCAGGAGCCATTCCACCACTCAATTTCATACCCCCTGTTTGGACTGTTTTCAAAGTGGTGAAGCTGTCGGTTTTTCAAGGGATTAGAGCAATCGTTCATCCCTTCAACGGTCGAAGTCTTCTGCCGTCGCCGTTATGTAGGAGTTCAAGAAACTTTGGAAAGCGTAAAAGAGAAAATCTTGGTCGTTGATGACGAAGCCAGCATTCGTCGTATCTTAGAAACCCGTCTTTCGATGATCGGCTATGACGTCGTCACTGCAGCTGATGGTGAAGAAGCGTTAGATACCTTCCGTCACGAGATTCCTGATCTGGTGGTGCTCGATGTGATGATGCCTAAGCTAGATGGCTATGGTGTTTGCCAAGAATTACGCAAAGAGTCCGATATTCCTATCATTATGCTCACGGCCCTAGGGGACGTCGCCGATCGTATTACTGGCTTAGAGCTAGGTGCTGATGATTATGTCGTCAAGCCGTTCTCTCCCAAAGAATTAGAAGCCAGAATTCGTTCTGTGCTGCGCCGGGTTGAGAAGACCGGAACGTCTGGTATTCCTAGCTCCGGTGTTATCACCATCAACAACATCCGGATTGATACCAACAAGCGCCAGGTTTATAAGGGTGATGAGCGTATCCGGCTAACGGGGATGGAATTTAGTTTGTTAGAGCTTTTGGTGAGCCGCTCTGGTGAGCCTTTTTCCCGCTCTGAAATTTTGCAGGAAGTTTGGGGCTATACCCCTGAGCGTCACGTCGATACCCGCGTAGTGGATGTACACATCTCCAGACTGCGGGCCAAGCTAGAGGATGATCCTAGTAACCCTGAACTAATCCTAACGGCGCGGGGTACAGGCTATCTGTTTCAACGGATTGTAGAGCCTGGCGAAGAGTAGCGTTTTGGGTGTGTCTGAACGTCAGGCGGGCTTGCTCTGAAAAATAGCGGTTTGTATGCAGATATACATTTGAATGCTGCGATATCGTTGGAAAATTTAGGAACTTTTGGCTGAGCTTTTATCAGAAAACCGCAGTTGTGAATTTTTCACTCGGTTTCAGTCTGATAGAATTTCTTAAAGTTTCTATAGATTCAATTCGATGGGCTTAACTCAAGCGCGGATCGCAGTTGATGCAATGGGGGGCGATTATGCACCTGCTGAAATCGTTGCTGGAGCTATTAGGGCAAGAGAAGAGCTAGGTGTTGAAATCTTGCTCGTTGGCGATCCTGAAAAAATTAAGGCCTGTGTGGCCGATTCTGACAGTTTGAGTCGGATTGAGATTGTGCCTGCGGAAGGCACGATTGAAATGCATGAGGAGCCCCTCAGCGCTCTACGAAAGAAGCGCAAGGCCTCCATCAATGTGGCCATGGATATGGTGAAAAAAGGCCGAGCTGATGCAGTTGTGTCAGCCGGGCACTCGGGGGCGGCGATGGCGGCGGCTCTATTACGATTAGGGCGAATCAAGGGAATTGACCGACCTGCGATTGGCGCAGTGTTTCCAACGGTGGTGGCTGGTAAGCCTGTTTTGATTTTGGATGTGGGTGCCAACGTTGACTGTCGGCCTAAGTTTTTAGAGCAGTTTGCTCTGATGGGCAGCGTTTATTCTGAGTATGCCTTTGGTGCTGATAATCCTCGGGTGGGGCTGCTCAACATTGGCGAAGAGCCCAGCAAGGGCAACGATGTGGCCGTGCAGGTGCATCAGACCTTGAGTGAGTCGTCAGGGATTAATTTTGTGGGCAATGCGGAAGGCAGAGATGTGCTTTCGGGCAATTTTGACGTAATTGTCTGTGATGGCTTTGTGGGCAATGTGCTGTTGAAGTTTGCTGAAGCTGTGGGCGAGGCGGCCATGAACATTCTCCGTGAGGAGCTGCCACGCGGTATTTTAGGAAAGCTAGGGGTGCTAATTCTGAAAGGCAATCTCAAGCGCATCAAACAACGTCTCGATCATGCTGAGCATGGTGGTGCCTTGCTGTTAGGTGTGAATGGCGTGGCCATCATTAGCCACGGTAGCTCTAACGCACCGTCTATCTTTAACGCTATTCGCCAGTCTAAGGAGGCGGTGGATAATGGGGTGATTGGGCATATCCAGGGGCAGTACCAAAAGGTTGCTGCATCCGTGACCAACGGAGAATAGTTAGTAATGATAAATGGTGGGGCCGGTGTGGCCTTTATTGGCAGCGGTAGTGCTCAGGTTGAGACGGCGCTGAGTAATGACATGCTCAGCCGCGTGGTGGATACCTCAGATGAGTGGATTTCGTCGCGTACGGGTATCAGCCAGCGCCATGTGGCCAAGGCGGATGAATCGCTCACGAGCCTTGCAACCCAGGCAGCTAAGGGTGCGATCGCAACCGCAAACCTCACCCCCGACGATATCGACCTGATTATCCTGGCCACCTCCACCCCCGATGATTTGTTTGGTACGGCCTGTCAGGTGCAAGCTGCCCTGGGGGCTACCCGGGCCGTTGCCTTTGACCTAACGGCGGCCTGTTCCGGGTTTGTGTTTGGTGTGGTGACGGCGGCCCAGTTTATTCGCACAGGTGCTTACCAAAATGTCTTAGTAATTGGTGCTGACCTGCTCAGTCGCTGGGTAGATTGGGAAGACCGCACCACCTGTGTGTTGTTTGGTGATGGTGCCGGTGCCGTTGTCATGCAGGCGTGCGATCGCGACCGGCTGCTAGGGTATGAAATGCACAGTGATGGCACCATGAACGGCTGTTTGAACTTAGCCTACACGGCTGAATCTGTGACCTTAGCCGATGGCATTACCACCCAAAAAGGTACCTTTACTGCCATAACCATGAACGGTCGTGAGGTTTATCGCTTTGCTGTGAGCCGAGTACCCGAAGTCTTAGAAAAAACCCTCTTCCATGCTGGTCTGGTTGCCACCGACATTGACTGGCTGATTTTGCACCAGGCAAATCAGCGCATTTTAGATGCGGTTGCCAAGCGGCTCAAGCTGCCTGGGGAGCGTGTTGTCAGTAACATGGCCAAGCATGGCAACACATCTGCTGCCTCGATTCCCATTGCCTTAGACGAATGGGTACGCACAGGGAAAATTCAACCCGGCCATAAAATTGCCGTGTCTGGTTTTGGTGCCGGTCTCACCTGGGGAGCCGCATTGCTGGAATGGGGACTGTAGTTTTCTGGTGTTGTCTATCTTGTAGCAAACTCCAGAGCCACTTGTCTGTTTTGTTCTACTTTGATCTTTCCTAATTGGTCATTTGCTGAGACAGTGAAAAATGGACCACTACGCTAGCGACAATGACAAAGACTGTATGGGTATTTCCTGGGCAAGGTTCCCAGGCTGTGGGTATGGGCAGTGATTTGGCTGAGACCGCCAAAGAGAAGTTTGCCGAAGCCGATGAGATTTTAGGCTGGTCCGTTTTAGACCACTGCCAGAGTGACGAATCCACACTCGCCAATACCCTGTACAGTCAGCCCTGTCTTTATGTTGTTGAGTGCGTCTTAGCAGACTTGCTCAAAGAGAAAGGGGTGCAGCCAGACATGGTTGCCGGCCACAGCCTGGGGGAATATTCTGCCCTCTATGCAGCGGGTGTGTTTGATTTTGCGACGGGTCTTTGTTTGGTTAAACGTCGGGCAGAGCTGATGGCCCAGGCGGCTGATGGCACCATGGCCGCACTGATGGGGTTTAACCGAGATGAGCTTGATGAGACCCTGATTGCCACCGACGGTGTTGTTTTAGCCAATGATAATAATCCTGGCCAGGTTGTCATCTCGGGGACTCCAGATGCAGTGGATGCCGTGATTGCAAGTGTCAAGGTAAAACGAGCGGTGAAGCTCAATGTGGGTGGAGCGTTTCATTCTCCCCTGATGGCACCAGCGGCTAACGAATTTGATCAGATTTTGGCCAGTGTGCCGTTTAAGGCGGCTACGGTACCCGTGCTTTCAAATGTTGATCCGACACCGAGTACGGATGCAGATGTGCTCAAACAGCGACTGATGCAGCAGATGACGGGGGCGGTACGCTGGCGTGAAATTTCCTTGAGTTTGCCAGAGCGGAATATCGATACCGTGGTTGAAGTGGGGCCGGGTAAGGTGTTGGCTGGGTTAATCAAACGCACCTGTCGGAGTTTGACGCTGAAGAATGTGAGTACCCTAGAGCAGGTTGAATCGGTTTGAAAGGAATTGGAGCCTTCATAGCCACAGTAGTGTAAACGTCAGAGCAGCTTCTTAAACCTATGGTGAGTGGCGGAAAAGAGCAGCGTGAGCCAAAGGTCAGTTTAGCGCTCTACTATTTGTTTAAGTGGACAGTGGTGAATCCGTTACTGCGGGGATATTTTCGAGGTCGTATTTACGGGGCTGAAAACATGCCCACCTCTGGTCCTGTGCTTGTGGTAGCTAACCATGCCAGCGATTTTGACCCGCCCATCGTATCGTCCTGTGTGCGTCGTCCCGTGTCTTATATGGCAAAGCAGGAGTTGTTTAAGGTGCCGATTTTGGCACCGGCAATTCGAGCCTATGGGGCCTATCCGGTGCAGCGCGGCGGTGCGGCGCGAGGAGCAATCCGCGCTGCTCTACAGCAGCTAGAGCAGGGGTGGGCCGTGGGGGTGTTTTTGCAGGGCACCCGTACCCGCGACGGACGCATTCCAGACCCAAAATTGGGTGCTGCCATGATTGCGGCAAAGGCCCAGGTCCCTCTAGTCCCTGTGAGTTTGTGGGGCACCCACCGCATTTTGCCGCGGGGTACAACGTTTCCTAAACCCTTGCCCGTGACCGTTCGCATTGGGCCACCCATTGCACCACCCAGCTCTAGTAAAGATAGGCTGGCCTTGCAGGCGGTGACCGATTATTGTTGCGATCGCATCCACACCCTGCACGATCTAGGACGGTGAAACAGGGGTCAGTGAAGCAGAGACCGGTGCAGCAGGGATCGGTGAAACAGAGGACGATGAAACAGAGGATACAATAACCTCTCGACTAGAGTGATAAGTTCTATACCCCAATCCCTATCTAGCCCAGCGGAGCATCAACATGTCCCAAGCATTGCGCCAAGAGTTAGCCAACATGGTGGGTCCCACCCAGTGGGATTGGCTAAAACCCCATATCGCCAGAGATGTCGTCGTATTGGTCGATCCGCAGCTAGATCTCATCGATGTGGGCGTAGCCTTGACCAATGACAATGTGCAACTAGTGCAGCGTTGGATCGGTGAACAACTGGTTACCAAACCCTCCAAAGAGCAGCTACAAACCTGGGGAGTGATTGGACCTAGTAACCAATTACGGTCCTTAATTGTCCAGCCCTATGTCCTAGTGCAAGAGATTTATCAGGCAGCGGACAGCGACAGTGGACTCTCCACATAAGTTGCAGCAATGGCAAAGCCCTCGCTGGAAAAAGTTCAGGCTATCTTAGCCCAGCTAGACAATTCAGCCCTGGTGCGATTTTTATTACTTCTCGCCAGTGCCTGGGCCTCGCTACAGGTTCTAACCTATTTTGAGATTGTGGTGGTCATTTTTGTGATCGCCATTATCCTGGCATTTTTACTAAGCTATCCGGTGAGATGGTGCCGACGACTATTGCCCCATAGCGTTGCTGTGTTTGTTGTGTTTATGGTGGCGCTGGTCTTGGTGGGGGGAATGGTGACCACCTTAGCTCTGGCTGTTATTGCCCAGGGTCAAGGTCTACTGGAAAACGGTACAGACTTTATTAACTCCCTACTACCGTTGATAGAACGGATTGAAACCACCCTGCGTCAGTGGAATGTGCAGGTAGATTTGCAAACCTTAGGAGAGCAGCTGCAGCAACAGGCAGCCGCACTGCTGGGGTCTGGTCTAGGTCTTGTGCAGACATTGCTAGAAAACTTTATCAACGGCATTCTCATTGCTGTGGTGACTTTTTTTATGATGCTAGATGGCCCACGTCTCTGGCGGTTGGTCCTAAAAATAGTGCCAGAACACCAGCGCCAGCGGCTGACGCTCACTATTCAAGAGAATCTTTTAGGGTTTTTTTGGGGCCGATTGCTGTTGTCGATCTTTTTTGCAATTTCCACCTTTGTTGTCTTTTTGCTATTAAAGATTCCCTATGCCCTGGTTCTAGCGGTAATTGCGGGGGTATTTGATTTGATTCCTGGGATTGGTGCAACGCTTGGTGTGTGTCTGGTGGGGCTGTTGTTATTGTCCCAGGGGATTGGCACGGCCATACAATCGGTGGTGGTGTGCATTTTATTACAGCAGGTCGAAGAGAACGTACTGCTGCCCCATGTGATGCGAGACTCCCTCAACATTAATCCTGTGGTGATGTTTTTTGCCCTGCTGGTCGGATTGCGGATTGCGGGACTATTGGGACTGTTCCTGGCCATTCCTATTGCTGGCGTCGTCGTGAGCCTATTGGATGTGGATGAGATGAAAGGGCGGTCGGTATGATTCTTTGTAGGGGCGTTCCATAGAGCCCCTACAAAGAATATAAAACCAAATATAAAACTGAGAACCCTGGCCAGGGGCGATACAAATGTTTAGCAGATCTATTAAGCATTTCAACAATGCTCTGAATCTGTTGACGGCCTTGGGAAAACTCGGCATGGTGATTTAAGAGGTCCCATCCTATGCCGATGACTAAATCTGCACTTAGCCCTCCATCTCTGAATCTTATCCAAAGTCCCATTCCCTG
Source organism: Cyanobacteria bacterium J06554_1 (assembly GCA_038534515.1). Classification (GTDB taxonomy): domain Bacteria; phylum Cyanobacteriota; class Cyanobacteriia; order Phormidesmidales; family Phormidesmidaceae; genus Leptothoe. The sequence goes on along the minus strand of JBCAWO010000002.1, from coordinate 48,051 downwards.
GCTGCGGGCATTCTGGAAGTTTTCTAGACCCCACACCATTGTGGGCACCAGCCTCAGTGTTTTGGGTCTATTTGGTATTGCTTGGGCCGCTCGACACCCGTTAGGTCTATTCCCAGGGACATTTCATGTATGGCAGGGGGTGAGTGCCCTCTGGCTGACCTGGTTGGCCTGCATCTGTACCAATGTTTACATTGTTGGTCTAAACCAGATCGAAGACGTTGTGGCTGACCGGGTGGACAAACCCTATTTACCCGTTGCGTCTGGGGAATTTTCTGCCTCCCAGGCCAAGATGTTGGTGGGTATCGCCTGCAGTGGGGCGATCCTGTTGGCGGTGGTATCCCAAAGTTTTTATTTGGTGGGGACGGTTTTGCTGAGTTTGGCTATTGGGACGGCCTATTCGCTACCGCCGCTACAGCTTAAGCAATTTCCGCTATGGGGTTCACTTTGCAAGCTGCTGGTGCGGGGAGCTGTCGTCAATATCGGTATCTTTTTGCATGCCTCTAGTCAGCTGGGGCTGCGGCCACAGGTCCCCGGACGGCTATGGGTGCTGACGCTGGTGGTGCTGGTATTTAGCGGTGCGATCGCACTGCTGAAAGGATTACGAGACGGCGATAACCCGCCCTGTGCCATAGCCGGTGGGCTAGACGCACCCCAGGTCTTAAAAATCGTATGGTGTCTATTGAGCGTTTGTTACGGCAGCCTCATAATTGCTGCTGTCTTGATTCCGGGTATCAACGCCGGATTTTTGATCGTTACCCATGCCCTGGCACTGGTTTCCTTTTGGTATTTCAGTTATCAAATACGGCCAACTGACACTACCCGTCTCAACTATCAAGAGTTTTATCAGTTTGTCTGGAAGCTATTTTTTATTGAATACCTGATTTTTCCAACGGCTTGCTTGCTAAACCAGATTTGATGGCTATTGCTGCAAGATGGTTTTAAGTTTAATTTGCCCGACCAAAGCCCCTGAACCTTGGGTAGCTGCTATCCAAGCGGTTGCACCAGACATAGACCTGCGGGTATGGCCTGATGATGGCGACAAAGCCGATGTCACATTTGCCTTGGTGTGGGCTCAACCCCAGGGTGTTTTTTCCCAGTATCCAAATTTGCAAGTAATTTCTTCCATGGGTGCGGGGGTGGACAATCTTTTGCAAGATGTCTCTATTCCGCCACAGGCTACCGTTGTCCGAATGGTTGATCCACGGCTAGTTAGCCAGATGGGAGACTATGTTTTAGCAGCCGCATTAAACCATGTGCGTCAGTTTTACCAGTATGGCCAGTCTCAACAGCAACATCAGTGGCAGCCGTTGCCACCGCGCAACATAGACGACGTCACCATCGGCGTGATGGGGGTGGGGCAAATTGGTAGTGCGGTGGCAACGCGTTTGAACCAGCTAGGGTTTAGGGTTGTAGGCTGGTCTCGCCAAGCAAAGTCCGTTGCAGATGTAAAAATATTTGCTGGCCAACAGCAACTTTCAGGCTTTTTAGCCGTTAGCGAAATTCTCGTCTGTTTGTTACCGCTCACTCCAGAGACTGAAAATACGCTCAACGTAGATACGTTAAGCCAGCTACCCCAGGGGGCTTATGTGGTAAATGTAGCTCGGGGAAATCATTTAGTCGAAGAAGATTTACTCTCTCTGATCGATAACGCTCATTTGAGCGGGGCTTGCTTGGATGTGTTTCGCCAAGAACCGCTACCCCCAGACCATCCGTTTTGGTCCCATGCCAAAATTATGGTGACTCCCCACATTGCCAGCCTGACCGATCCAGCTTCGGTTGCACCGCAAATTGTTAAAAACTATCGACGAATGACGACCGGACAGCCGTTGCTCAACCAGGTAGATAGACAGCAAGGATATTAGCTATTGAAAACAGAAAAAAGCTCAACCCCAGGGCTGAGCTTTTTGAAACGCTTCGAAAAATGCCTGAGTAGGCATATGAGTATGTGAACGACAGTTAAATCAAATAAAAACCCTCGGGCTTCATTATCAAGGAATCCGTTGGGCTGGCCTGATCACGTCGCTCGAATCCAACATAACAATCGAATGAGGTCGCCGTTTGTAACAAACCCTACGACTTCAAAACTTATTGCCATGGCTGACCTTTTTGGGATGTTGTCTATGGCAGTAGTACTCATGGGTCGCTCTCCCAATGACGGTAAAATCATCCCTGGAGATTGCGATTAACAGGAGAAGTCTGTGGCAGAGCTAAAGGCGTTGATTTTTGATGTAGATGGTACCCTCGCCGAAACTGAGCGGGATGGTCATCGACCTGCATTTAACCAAGCGTTTGCTGATACAGGCATTGCTTGGGACTGGACCCCCGAACTCTATGGTCAGCTGCTTGAGGTATCCGGGGGTAAGGAACGTATTCGAGCCTATGTGCAAGACTATCTCAGTGACTTTCAATTGCCTGCCGGATTTGCTGATCTAGATGCGTTGATTAAGCATCTCCACGCGATCAAGACTAACTATTACAAGCAGTATGCGGCTGAGGGCAAAATCCCACTACGACCTGGGGTGGAACGGCTGCTTAATGAGGCGCGGAGTGCGGGGGTAAGACTTGCGATCGCAACCACCACCACCCCAGCCAATGTCCAAGCCCTGCTCGAAAATACCCTAGGTGCAGAAAGTCTCAGCTGGTTTGACGTTATCGCCGCCGGGGATATGGTCCCTAAGAAAAAGCCAGCCCCCGATATCTTTGAGTACGCCCTGGAGCATCTGGACTTACCAGCGGACAACTGTCTTGCCTTTGAGGACACCAATAACGGTCTTCGCTCCGCCACCCCCACAGGTCTAAAAACCGTTGTCACCGTCAACGAATACACAAAGGACCAAGACTTCTCTGAAGCTACGCTCGTTCTGAGCGATCTGGGGACTCCAGAAATACCATTTACCGTGCTATCGGGTGCTGTAGGGGATGCTACCTACTTTACAGTCTCCCTAGCCCGTCAGCTATGTGCCTAAAGTTATGGCGGCTGTTCTCACGCTAGAGCAGTTTTGGCACAGTCCAGCTCGACAGCTATTGGCCTATCCCAGCGGTGATGAAACCATATTGGCCCGCCGCTGGGCTGAGCTACAGACCCACCAAATTGACGCCATTTTCCCCCATGGACCCCAGACGCTGATGGGGTTGGATATTCTGGGATTAGGCTATTGCGGTGTGGTCCTAAACGTGCGGCATCAAGGACGCTGTCGCGTGCTCAAAATCCGTCGAGAGCCCGCCCCCCAAGCTAGTCTGCGCCCAGAAGCGGCGATGCAACTGCGGGCCAATGCGGTGGGTGTGGGGCCACAACATATCGCCCATAGCGATAATTTTTTGCTGATGGACCATATCGATGGCCCTATGCTAGTGGACTGGCTGCAATCATTCCAACCGGCTGAGGCTATTCACCGTGTCGTCAGGCAGCTGATTCACCAGGCCTATCGACTAGACCAGGCTGGCCTGGATCATGGCGATCTGCGCTGTATTACGGCCCATGGGTTGGTGCAGGCTAAGGGGCCGGTACTAATTGACTTTAGCGGTGCCAGCCTGAACCGGCGACCGGCCAATGTAACCACTCTGGTACAGGGCCTGTTTATTAGTACGCATATCGCCCAGCTATTACGACCCTGGTTTTCCTCGGTGAACAAAGCTGAGCTGATTAACTATCTTCGTAGGTATAAGCAGCAGCCATCACTGCCCCAGGTCAATTTGCTGCTGAGCTATTTGGGGCTGGGGGCGATCAGGTGATAAATCCTGGCCGATAGTGCCCGGTATCGAGGGGCATCCACAAGGGAGTGCCCCTACAGGATTGCCCATAGCAAATGTCCTGATGCATTAGAACGTTTGCTTATCCCATTGGTGTTGTCGCTTACTTTCAGGGATATATGGCCTAATCAATATGACCAACACCTATTCCTCTGGCAGAGCCGTTGCCTCGCCTTCGAGGGCCCAGCCTTGTTGAGTGGCAAATGCTTCTAATTCTTCAATCCGCGATTGGGTAAGTGGATGGGTGGACTGCCATTCCAGCACCTGGTTTACTGCACCCAAATCCAGCTCTTGCTCATTCAATCGCTTAAAAAAGTCCAAACTGTGACCCAGGTGTCCATAGCGCTCGTATATGGTTTCGAGGGCATAGATATCGGCCCGTTGCTCCTGATCGCGGCTGTAGTGTAAATCTGCCAGGCTGATGGAGCCCGTTAGCATGGGGGGCAGTTGCACACCACCCAGGGCTAAAACACTATTTAAACTGATAAATACAAGAGACCGTCCCAGACCGCGGAGGGTATCTCGATTTTCATAATGGCCCAGCTCATGGGCCAGCACAAAGGCCAGCTCATTTTCTGTTTCGGCCTCCCTTAGCAAACCCTGGGTGACAAACACATGCCCCCCAGGGCTCACCATGGCATTGGGGATGTCCTCATCAAGAATATGGAGCTTGAGCTCAGGACGCTGCTTGAGCTCATCACTGCGTAAAGATTCTGCTAAGGACTGAGTATAGTCAAACTGTGGTCCTTCCTCTATTAGGTCAGCCCCAGCAAACATGCTGTCAAAAACCACCTCCCCCACTCTGGCCTCAGCTTCTGGACCAATACGGGCGGCAATTTGAGCCCCCGCTACCCCGAGACCCACATATATCGTCACGCTGGCTGCAACTACCGTGCCAATCAAGTAGCCAAAATTGACCAGCGGATGTACCGGAGTAACGTTGACTTCATCGACTATCTCACGCGGAGTGTATTTCATCGTGTTTGCCGTACTCTGTGCACCTGGTACTAACGAATACCCGTACCATAGGCCATGATCTCAACGGCACCTGAACTGGCTTGGTTTTGTCCGGCGATGTTTGAGGTTTCAAAGCGCACATTGAGGATTTGGGACGCGCCCCATTCGATGGCAGACTCTTTCATCCGCAGCATGGCTTCTCGTCGTCCTCGGTCGATCAGGGTTTCATAAACGGTGACTCGACCGCCGACCAGATTGCGTAGCGCCGCTGAAATTGTTTTGAAATAGTCATTGGCGACCACCACGCTGCCAACAAACATTTCAGCCTCATGGGCATAGGGTAAGTCTTGCTTGGCTCCCCAGCTCATGATGGGTACGTGGAGGGTGCTTTTTTCGCGTCGTTTAATGTCTTCGTAATGTTTGCGCTCGCGGCGATTACCAATAAAGTAACCCACCCCAAGCAATGTGAGAAAAACAAGAATATCCATTGGGTTTACCTACAGTTACCGACTAACGTGCTCAATTTACTGAACTTTAACAGCGGTACCGTAGGCAAAGAGCTCAGCCGCTCCAGGTGCCACTGAAGAGGTGGCAAAGCGAATATTGACCACGGCATTAGCGCCTAGCTGCTCAGCCTGCTGCACCATGCGGTTAATGGCCTCTTTCCGAGATTCTTGTAGCAATTCTGTGTAGGCTTTTAGCTCACCACCCACGATGTTTTTAAAGCCCGCTAAAATATCTTTGCCCACATGCTTGGCGCGAATAGTGCTGCCTTGAACCAGACCATAGTGCTCGATAATTTCTTTGCCGGGTACGCCTTCTAGGTTAGTCAGGGTGATATTGCTAGATCGGGCGATTGAGCGTGTCATTGAAAAGCTCCAATAAGTGATTTGTTTATGTTGAAGGGGAAATAGTACCTAAAGTATCTGCTGTTTTGGCCACTGCTCCTTTAGTACCATTCCTGAATTAAGGGGTGTTTTTCTTAGTATTGCTAGCCATGCCGAAGCAATACACCCAGTGAGTCAATTTGATCTGAGCCATGTTCTCAATAGATACATAGCGTGGATATCAAATTCCGTTGTGACGACGTATGGACTGTTAGACCCAACGTTGTCGCTTTTTTGACCAGACCCATTTCAGCTCAAGACTACTGGGCCTGATTTTATCCTCTGTTTTAGGGTGCCCGTATGTTTATAAAGTTGCTTTATACAAAATTTGTCTGATTACTACGGTCGCAGAGTTAAATGAGTCTAATTGGCAGGCTAATCCGCAGACACCCGACTATTGTCAAAACTCTGACAAAATGTATCGATGCCCGTTTTGCTAACGTAGAGCGCTACGGGTACGACTAAAAGATTGGGACATTGGCTATTTTGGGTCAGGTGTTGAACCAGTTCAACGATTTGCTGGTCGTTGAGGGCGGCACGAAACTGTGGCAAACAAGCAATATGTCGATAGCGCTTGGCAAACCCTTCTAGCCAACCGTCGTTTTCAGAGGGTTCTAAGCCTGCCCGCAGGGCCAACGATAGGGCCGCATCGTTTAAGTCACCGTCGCAGTCCTCGATTTCTTGTAGCGATCGCAACGCTTCAGGGTAGTCTGCCAAGCGTTCAATGAGTTGAGTGATTTCGATTAAAGGGATGGAGAGCATGGGCAATGGGGGTGAAAAATGAAGCTGGGTAGAAAACCTAGGGTGTCAGTACGTACATCCGTAGATGACGTTTGGTTTAGCTTTGGGGAGCCTGTTTAATGATGGTCTCAAACCAATTTTCAAAGCGTTCACCCAGAGCTGGTAATGAATAGTTGGTTTCTGCCTGCTGGCGGCAGTAGTGACGATCAATGTGGTCTAACTGTTGAATGCCATTGACTAAGCTTTCGATATTATCGGGTTCAGCTAGCCAGCCTGTTTTGCCATGGTCAATGATTTCGGCAGGGCCACCACGCCGATAGGCAACTACAGGCACACCACAGGCTAGGGCTTCAATGGCCACATTGCCAAAGGCTTCCACCCAGCGTGGCGTCATCAGCAGTCCTCGACAGCGACGGACAATGGCCTGGAGTTCTTGGGTGTTTACAAAGCCTAAATAGTCAATGGGGGCGTCTGGATAGGATTGCTGAATGGTTTGCCAGTAGTCTGCATTTTCCAGCTTGCCTAGAATTTTTAGGGGTGTGTGGGTATAGTGCGCTGCGGCGACAGCATCTTCGAGGCCCTTTTCTGGGGAAATGCGTCCAAGCCACACCAGGTCAGGCTCCGGGGTGTCGCAATAGACGTATTGGCTAAGGTCAATGGCGCTACTGAGCAGCTGCCAGGCAATCCCTTTAGGGAAGGTATCTACCTGTGTTTGGGTATAGGCCCCCAGGGTACCTGGAAACGTTTCATGGATTTTGGTAACGGCGCGGTCCATGACCCGGCTGAGGGAGCCCATACTCACAAAATGGGCAATGGGAACATCAAAAAATGATGTCAGGTAAAAGGGTAGCCAGTCGTAGGCGAAATTAACGATCAGATCGTAGCTGTGCTGTACCTGGTGGGCGTAGGTCCACTGGTTGGCGAGGACGGCATTGTCCACCATGATGGCTGGGGTGTCTCGACCCTGGGTGTGGGCGGTGGGCTGGAGTGTTCCAGAGATTTGGATCAGCTGTGCTGCGTCTAGTTTAGAGCTTTCTGGGGCTGCGATCGCAACCTGATGACCGCGCTGGGTCAAGGCTGCCACCAAATTCACCACTGTCAGCTCAACACCCCCCCCCAAACCTGAACCCAGGGGACCAACGGGGGTAGAGACAAATAATAATTTCAAGCACCGTGCCATGGCTATCGCTTCGATTTAGCCCTATGACCCTACTACGATTGTGCCTAATGCTGTTTGACTGTTTCTAGACCGAACGCTAATTTTTTAAGTTTTCCACTTCGTCGGGCAGCAGCTCCGATGGAGGGCGCGAGGCCTCGATTGTGTTGAGCGATGACTTGATTTTGGGAGCTTCGCGAATGCGATTGAGCTGCCCCAGCGCCCATTCTGCCGTGCGACGCACTTCAGGATCTTCATCTTCCGTCGCATGCCCTAACATTTGACTGATCTGGGTCACCAAATCATAAACGCGGGTCAGGTCGCGAATCGCATTTTTTCGCACATCGGGATTATCATCCTGGAGGGCAATGGCCAGGGCTCGGTTCATGGGTTTCAATGAGCGAATGCCAATCTCGGAAAGCGCTGCCAGAATCAGACTTTTTTCCTTTGAGTCAGCATCCACCATACTATTGACCAAAGGCTGCACAGCGGACGAATTCCCCCGCTGCCCCAGTTCCCAAATAGCCTTGCGACGTTTGGTCGGGTCACTCACCTGCAAACTTGACACCAGCTCATCCATCACATCAACTTTGGCGAGTCGGGTCGTCGGGCTAACCGTGTTTGCTGCTATGGCTGATAAACTATCGTCCCTGCGGTTGGGCTGGTGAGCCACAACGGCCGGTTCGGTTTGGGTGTCTGCGCCGTTAGTCGCTGCGTGACCATTGAGGGATGACTGGGAAAATGACGAATACTCTGGTTGAGGGACCTCAGCGGGAACAGCTCCCCAGGGAGACTCAGGCTCGTCATCTGCACCTGCTTTTACTCGATTTGCTAAAACAAAACCAATGCCAAAGCTGCCGAGAGCGGCTATTAGAGCCAATCCAGGCCACAGTAATCGCCCCAACCCCGGTGATGCGGTGTCAGTCTGGGCGGTGTCAGTCTGAGTGGTGTCAGTCTGAGTGGTGTCAGCCCCACTGTCCGATGCCTCGGTTGGCGGGCTGTCTACACCAGTCTCCGGTGAAACCTGATCGCCAAGATTGGCGTCATCAGGGGCCGTATTGGTGGCATTAGCTCGAATCGTCCTATCTTCCGATTCTTCTACCTCTGCTGGCGCGTCTGTCTCTAGTGATGTGTCTGAATTTTCTGGAACGTCGACCGACGCAGAGCTAGCGGTCGAACCCTCCTCTGGCGCGAACAGGTCTGGCTGACCGCCACCTTCTTGTCCACGCAGGGCCTGAATGGCCGCTGCCGTGCCCGGCCCATAGATGCCATCAATTGGGCCATTGTAGTAGCCCCGCTTCTTAAGCTCTTGCTGGATAACCTTAATTTCTTCTATCTGCTGCTCAGATGTAGCGCCTTGCAGTGGAGAATCGGCGGGAAGGCCACCAAAGTTCGGTACAGCCTCACCCGTATCAATAGCGGCCTTGGGATCAACTACCGAAGACTGGGCCACAAGCATGGGGCTACTTTTGGCGTGCAGGGGTAGTGTGAGGGCTGTCAGGCTTGTTAAAAATACTAGAGTAGAGCGCCAAATCATAGTAGTTCTATATCCAGTACCTGCGTCTTTATATGTACCGTCTAGATTGACTATTCAGTGTGTCCAACGCAGATGCCTGCTAAATATATAAATAATCAGACTGTTTTAACGTTTGGAGAGCTTTTGCGCGATGCGTATAAAGCACAATGACTCTACGGACATCGGTGAAAAACCTAAATAATCAAGCCGTTAATTTTAGCTAACGGGGACAATAGCACAGCGCAATATGATAACTACTGTACCCAAAATCAAACGTGGCATGTGCAAAGCTGTCGCTACCTCAGCACCCATGGTTTCATAACAAGCTTTACCAGCTTGCAGCCAATACTAACTCAAATAGCTAGTTGATACTCAGACTAGTTATCAAGACTTCTTAGTATATGAGGATTCTGTGTGAAGCCTGGATGTGGCTGGGGCTTTTGGGGAACTTGTCTATGGTGTCCATTGCTAATCCGAAGATGAATCCACTGGACGATGCGTCCTTAACCAGTTCGTTAGGGCGCTCGATAAAGTGGGGCTAATTGCTTCAGCTATCCCCCGTATTGATGGTCCCGCCAGAATATCTATCAGTGCTTGGGTAATGACATCGCGCTGATTGACCAAATAAATGCTCACCAGTGTCAACCCCACCCCCGTCCATTGAACGGGGGTGAGATTTTCTGACAGTAGGGATGTGCTAAAAGTGAGGGCAAATACCGGTGTTAGAAACGTGAGCGCGCTAAGGCTAGTGAGGTTTCCCTTGGAGGCTAAATAGAAAAATACACCATAGGCAATGGCGCTGCCAAAGACGGTGGCATAGAGAATTGCTAGCCACCCCTCGGGGGTGATGTTTTGCCACTGCTGTACTTCGGTGTAAGCGGACAGCCCCAGGAGAGGCAATCCGCCAAAGATCATATGCCAGCCTGTTGCCACAACCGGGTCCACATGGCGAGCGACGTAGGCGATCATCACTGTCCCCACCGCCATGGATAGGGCTGCCAATAGCATCAACCATTCGCCATGGCCAAGGAGTAGAGCGAGTAAATCGGCCCCCGTGGGCAGCTGGCTTACCATGGCCTCGGATTGGGCTGGCCAATGCCCTGTGGTCAAGACAGACGAAAGCCCTGACACGGTTTGAATAATCCAAGCATCAGGCAAACCTAGTAGGCTGATGCCCACAATGCCGATAATCAAACCCAACCACCCCAACGGACCAACAATTTCCTTAAATAGAAACCTGGCCATCAGAGCGACAGCAATGGGCTGAGAGTCAATCATGACCGAACCTAGACCAGCTCCCGTACGCTGTAGCCCTTCCGCTAAAAAGCCCTGAAATAGGGTGCCGTCTACTAGGGCAAACCCTCCGATCCAGGCCCATCCTTGCCAGCTTTGGGGCTGTTTCCGCCCTAACAGGGCGGCGACCCCTAGCACTAGTACACCAGCTGGTACCAACCGTAGCGTTGCTAAAAATAAGGGGGTGGTGGTGTCGATGATTCCCTTCATGGCCACCATGGCGGTTCCCCACAAAAAAAACGGGGCAATCAAAAGCAGGGCGGGAGTCTTTTCATGGTTGAAGGGGGATGCCATGCAGTGAAGGGATGAGTCTCAATGACTATCTGGGGAACTATTAGACGTATTATAAAGTAATGTTAAGCTCTGGTGGCGTTACCTGCAAAGGTTATTGCTCTGTTTATGTCTGTGGGCCAACGCCAAAGGTCAACGGACGTTTATAGTAAGCATCTAGACTTGCCGTTGTTTATTAAGTTGTCATTTATGATTTGGCCATTCAAGCCACGTTTCCGTAAACAAATTGCCCGCATCGAAATTTCTGGGGCGATTGCGGGGGGAACCCGGAAGCGAGTGCTGGAAGCCCTTGAAGAGGTCAAAGAGAAGAAGTTTCCAGCGCTGCTGCTTCGGATTGACAGTCCCGGGGGCACGGTGGGTGATTCCCAGGAGATTTACAGTGCCCTGAAGCAGCTGCAAGAAACGGTCAAAATTGTCGCTAGCTTTGGCAATATTTCTGCGTCGGGCGGTGTGTATATCGGCATGGGTGCCCAACACATTGTGACGAATCCAGGCACGATTACCGGCAGCATTGGGGTGATTTTGCGGGGGAATAACCTGGAGCGGCTGCTGGAGAAAATTGGGGTGTCATTTAAGGTGATCAAGTCCGGTCCCTATAAAGATATTCTGTCATTTGACCGGGAGCTAACCCAGCCTGAGCAAACGATTTTGCAGGAACTAATTGACGTTAGCTACGGACAGTTTGTGTCGACGGTGGCGAGCGCGCGTAATTTGAACGAGGAGACCGTGCGGGGGTTTGCTGACGGGCGTATTTTTACCGGAGCCCAGGCCCTGGAGCTAGGGGTGGTAGATCGTCTGGGCACCGAAGCTGATGCCAAACGTTGGGCGGCGGAGTTGGTGGACTTGGACCCGGACAAGACCGAAGTTTATACGATTGAAGAGCGTAAGCCTTTTTGGAATAAGCTTCTACCTGGAAATAGGGCAGATGCACCCTGGATGAGCCCTAGACTGTTGGGCTGGGTAGAGTTTGAACTGGCTTACCAGGGGGTGCCTCTGTGGCTTTATCAATCGCCTGGAACTACACTGCCTGGTCCCTTTGGTGGATAGTCCGGTGACAGGTATGGGTTTAATTCAGGTCTAGAAGAGCTAATCTATCTAAGACATTGGCTGGGAGTCAGCCAAGCATTGTATGGGGGGCAGGTAATATGCCGCAGGGGGATATGGGTGACTGGCGAGTGCGGGCAATTCGAGGTGCGACCACCGTACCGGAAAATTCAATAGCTGCCATGACAGATGCAGTGACTGAGCTGCTCGATGCCCTGGAGACTAATAATCCGATTACAACCGACGCTATGGTTAGCGTTACGTTTTCGGTTACGTCGGATTTAGACGCGATTTTTCCAGCTGCGATCGCACGACAGCGCCCCAATTGGGATATAGTTCCCCTACTGGATGTACAGCATATGCACGTGGTCGGTAGCCTACCCATGTGCATTCGTTTTCTAGTCCATGTTTACATGGCGATTCCCCAGGCTGAGATTTATCATCCCTATCTCAGGGGAGCCAGCGGTTTAAGACCCGATTGGGCTAGCGTAACGGCATAGAATTACGGACTGCAGCCCCCTGTTCCTCCATAGTTTTGTGGAAACGTTCCATGGAACGTTTCCACAAAACTATGGAGGAACTTTCTAGTGGTCCTTTTTGTGGTGAAAGCGGATGCCCAGGAAAATGTCATATACAAATTCCCAGAAGTCTTTGCGCTGATTGAGCCCTAAAGATTGGGGAGACCCCTTTTCATCAAGCAAAGGCTTCATCACTTCATAGGCAGGCTTGTATTTGTACCAGGGAATTGATGGCCACAGATGATGGACCAGATGGTAGTTTTGCCCCATAATCAGCAGATTTAATAAGCGACCGGGGTAGACCCGTGCATTTTTCCAGCGATTCTTTTCTTTGAAGGGACGGTGGGGAAGGTAGTCAAAAAACAATCCCAGGGCCACGCCCACCACCAAGGCCGGGGCAAACCAATAGTTGGCAAAGTAGGTCAAAAAATCAAACCGGCAAGCAGAGTAAATCAGACCTGCAACGATTAAACGGCTCAAAAACCACTCTAATAACTCATATTTTTTCCATAGCCGTCGCTGGAAAAAATAAACTTCGTGATAAAAAAAACGCGGTGCAATTAGCCACAGAGGACCACAGGTAGACACGAAGTGATCGGGGTCATTCTTGGGGTCGTTGACGTTGGCATGGTGCTGTAGGTGCACCCGGGTAAATACCGGGAACGTAAAGCCCAACATCAGAGCGCTGCCATGGCCTAAAACCGCATTGACAATTCGATTGCTGTGGGCCGAATTGTGCGATGCGTCATGGATGACAGTACCCACGAGGTGTAAAGCCACCGTGTTTAAAGTAAAACAAATCCAATGGGGAAAGCTCCAGGAAAAATACCCAAATGTTGCAATAGTCACTAACGCAACCGCACCAGCAAATATGAGTAGATCCGGGCTGACACCACCGTCCGCATCTAAAAGATTCTTGGGTACCCGTCTGCGCACCGCTGAAGGGCGTGTTGCCACCGAAACCACAGTAATACTCCTTCACACCTATGTTTCGAAGTATACGCTACCTAGAGGGAATAATAAAGTTTTGTGACGTTATCTCATTTAGGCTTAATGTCTTTTAGGGATATGGCCAAACCTCAGGGCAAGCGTTTGGCTACAGTGGTCATCCGTGGTTATCTCTGTATTGGTTTGAGCTGACTTCCTGGATGACCCTCAGTAAAGAGGTAGGCTCTAAGCTATGGGTACCCCCTAAGGATGGAGCTAACGGGGGTTGAAGCGGAAGCGAACCCAGACATGATACTATCCGGTGGTTTGTTTAACCCACTGACAGCTAGCCCACGGACAGCACTATGCCACTGCGCCATGCCCTGCGTCGGACCAAAATTGTATCGACCATTGGTCCTGCAACTCAGGATTCTGCCACGTTGCGATCGCTAATTGAAGCAGGTGCCACCACCTTGCGGCTCAATTTTTCCCATGGAACCCATGATGATCATCAGCGTAGTATTCGGTTGATTCGCCAGCTCTCATTTGAGCTTAATCAGCCCGTTGGCATTTTGCAGGATCTCCAGGGACCCAAAATTCGGTTAGGTAAGTTCGAGGATGGCCCTATCCGTCTAAAAACGGGGGACAGCTTTATCCTTACTAGTCGTCAGCTGCCCGGCACCCAGGTCATTAGCTCTGTTACCTACGAACCCCTGGTAGAAGAGGTCCCCACCGGTGCCACTATCCTTATGGATGATGGCAAAGTGGAAATGCGGGTTGTTAGTAAGGACATGGAAAAACACGAACTTCACTGTGAGGTGGTGGTTGGTGGCAAACTGTCCAACAGTAAGGGAGTTAATTTCCCTGGGGTCTATTTATCCATTAAGGCCCTGACCGAAAAAGACAAGGTAGACCTTGCCTTTGGCCTTGACCAAGGAGTTGACTGGGTCGCGCTCAGCTTTGTGCGGAATCCGCAGGACGTTTTAGAAATAAAGCAAATTATTGCCAATGCGGGCAAACGGGTTCCCGTCATTGTCAAAATCGAAAAGCATGAAGCCATCGAACAGATGGAGGCCATTTTGTCGCTGTCAGATGGTGTGATGGTTGCTCGGGGAGATCTGGGTGTAGAACTGCCCGCTGAAGATGTGCCCATCTTGCAAAAGAGACTGATTGCCACCGCCAATCGGCTTGGCATCCCTGTAATTACGGCCACCCAAATGCTCGACAGCATGGTGAGCAATCCCAGGCCCACACGGGCAGAAGTCTCCGATGTCGCCAACGCTATTCTGGATGGCACCGATGCGGTCATGCTGTCTAACGAAACAGCGGTTGGTGAGTACCCGGTGGAAGCTGTGGCTACCATGGCAAAGATTGCCCTACGCACCGAAAAAGAGCAAAGTACTAAGACCTCAGAAATTGGCACTAGTCGCACAATTCCCAACGCCATTAGCAGGGCCGTGGGGCAGATTGCATCACAACTCAATGCAGCTGCGATTATGTCGCTGACCAAAACCGGTTCCACTGCCCGTAATGTATCTAAGTTTCGCCCCCCTACACCGATCTTGGCCGTAACTCCCCATGTTGAGGTAGCCCGTCGGCTACAGCTTGTCTGGGGCGTAAAACCATTGCTAGTTGTCGATTTGCCCTCTAGCAATCAAACCTTCCAGTCAGCCGTCAACGTTGCCCAAGAAAAATCCCTACTTGATGATGGTGATTTGGTGGTGATGACAGCGGGCACACTACAGGGCGTTTCAGGCTCTACAGACCTAATTAAGGTGGAGCTGGTAACCGCTGTCCTTGGCCATGGCAAAGGCATTGGTGAAGGGGTGGTGAGCGGTCGAGCTCGGGTGGTGAGTAAGGCGTTAGACATCAGCAACTTTAACCCCGGTGAAATTTTGGTGGTGCCCAGTACCAGTGCCGACTATGTGGATATCATGCGCCATGCGGGGGGCATCGTCACTGAAGATGCCAGCCATGGTGGACATGCCGCTGTGCTTGGTCTGCGCCTTGGTATTCCAGTGTTAGTAGGTGTAACCGATGCCACTGGTATCATCCGTGATGGCACCATCATTACTGTCGATGCCAAACGGGGTGTGATTAGTTCGGGGGCAGCTAGCAGTCCTCGAGAAACCGCGATGTCATACTAAGAATGTTCTGCTGGGAAGAAGAACATTCTTAGTATGAGAGGGGATGAAGAAAACTTGCCTCAGGTATGGGCTATGCCTTACCCCAGCTCACGTAGGGGAGGTTGGCTGCGGTTGTTCTAATTTTCTCTGCACTCTGTAATAACTGGCCGCATGCATCCCAGGTGCCGTTCATAAACATTTGGCGGTTACCTTCTTTGATGGCGACTGCAATGTCTAGTCCACCGCCAGCTATTTTTAGGGTGTTTAAGTTGAGGGTAAGGTCCGTCTCAGGGGAGTTGGCAATCAATATCTGGAGCTGTGTAATCTTTTCTGGTGTGGCCGTAACACAGGGCATGCCGATGGCAACACAATTGCCCAGGAAAATCTCGGCAAAGCTTTGACCAACGATGGCACTGATGCCCCAGCGCATGATGGCTTGGGGGGCATGTTCTCGAGATGAACCACAGCCAAAATTACTATTGACGACTAAAATTTTGGCCCCTTGATACTGGGGTTGCTCAAAGGGGTGGGTGCCGTTACTTTGGGACCGATCGTCTGCAAAAACGTTTTGACCCAGGCCGTCAAAGGTCACACAGCGCAGAAACCGAGCCGGAATAATACGGTCCGTATCGATGTCATTACCCGATAAAGGAATACCGCGACCGCTGACCGAGAGAGTTTTAGACGTTGCTTGGGCCATAGTGTTTTGAGACGCTACCGTATACGACGTTACCGAGTTTCTATGGTAGCGTGATACCAAGCTTTCCCATCATTAGACTTCTACATGGCTAAGGTGTTTTCTGAGCTGGCTTCATCACATCAAGACTTTATTCAAAAGCAACAGCTTTTTTTCGTGGCTACGGCTCCTTTGATGCCGGATGGTCATGTTAATTTATCTCCCAAAGGCTTGGATACGTTTCAAATCTTGTCGTCTACCCGTGTAGCCTACCTGGACCTGACGGGGAGCGGCAATGAAACCTCTGCCCATCTGCTCGACAATGGCCGAATTACGCTGATGTTTTGTAGCTTTGACCGTCAGCCATTGATTTTGCGACTGTATGGCCAAGGGAGGGTGATATTACCCCACACTGAGGGTTGGGCTGAATTGGTCACTTATTTTGAGACGATGCCCGGTACCCGGCAGATAATTATGGTAGATATCCACCGGGTTCAGACGTCTTGTGGCTATGGGATTCCTCTGTATGACTATCAGGGACAGCGGCCAACACTACCGGCCTGGGCTGAGAAAAAAGGGCCAGCCGGTTTGGCACAGTATCAGATAGACAAGGGAAGCGCTAGCATCGATGGATTAGTCACCCCCATTGGTCAGACCAGCGCCAAGATGTCATGATGCCCTGGTCTTTAAACCTGATAGAGAAACTCTAGATCTACCTGGTCAGGAGTATTTGAGGGATCGTAGTAGGGGCGGTTGGTCAGCCAAACCGACTGGTATGGCTTCATTTGATAAACCGCATGTAAATCCTCAAAGCGTTCGCCGCTGATCAAATCTAGCCAAGTGTCTGTGTTGACTAAATTTAATGCGCTCAGGTGCAGAGAATGGGGTTGGTTGCTAAGGTTATGAATCGAAAAGATACTCTGATCGCGGGCAATACTCTGACGCCAAAATGCCAGTAGTGCAGGATTTTCTGGATGTAGAGTGTATTGTGTGGCATTTGGGTGAAACGCTTTTTGCTGGCGACGAATCTGGATCAGTCGCGAGAGCTCTTTTAATACAACAGACTGGGCAGACTCAGGATCGTTGAGGAGCGCGTCTAATTGTTTTTTCTGCCAGCAGTGACGATTGATGGAGCGATTGTGGCCAGTGAGCTGCATCCTCTCTGTATCATTGGGGGTGGCTAGCAAGCTGTGGATGTAGAACGCAGGAATGCCTTCTAAGGACATCATGACTGTCTGTGAGCAGATAAACCGCTCGATTTGCCATTGGTCAGGTCCCTGGGCTGTACCTTGGAGGGCGTCAAACAGAGAAATATTAATCTCGTAGGGAGACTCGCTACCATCAGCTTTGCTGCGCATACTAATTTGGGCACCAAAGCTGCGCATGGTATCAATGAGTGTTTCAAACTCTGTCTCTTCTAGCAGACCTTCGGTGGGGCGCATGCCAATGCCATCGTGGGAGGCGGTGAAGTTAAAGTAGGCGCAGCCAATGGGGGCTGGCGGCATGCTCATCATCCAGGTTTTTAGGTGATCGGCGCGGCCTTGCATCAACGCATTCAGCAGCAGGGGTGGCAGGCTAAAGTTGTAGATCATGTGGGCTTCGTTGCGATCGCCAAAATAGCTCAGATTTTCACGATTTGGCACATTGGTTTCGGTGATCAGGGCAATACCTGGATCTACCATTTGTAGAATCTCGCGGAAGGTCTGAATTAAAGCGTGGGTTTCAGGTAAATGAATGCAGCAGGTGCCCAAGGACTTCCATAAAAAACCCACAGCATCTAGACGAATGTAGCGAGCCCCGTGCTCGGCATAGGTCAGCATGATGCTGACAAATTCTAGGAAGACGTCGGGATTGCCGTAGTCTAAGTCCACCTGATCGGCACTGAATGTGGTCCATACATGTTGCAAGCCTCGGGTGGTTTCCACCGGAGTTAATAGGGGACTGCTGCGTGGGCGCACCACATCTGAGGTTGGTGTATCGTCTGGCAGGCTAATAAAGTAGTTACGTCCTGGCAGCTGGTCTTGCTTGAACTGCTGAAACCACTCACTTTGGCTAGACACATGGTTAGCAACCAGATCAAACATCAGGTTGAAGTTGCGCCCAATGGCTTCGATATCGGCCCAGTTGCCCAGAGTCTTATTGACTGCTAAAAAGTCAATAACGGCAAATCCATCGTCAGAACTGTAGGGAAAAAACGGCAGAATGTGGACGCCTGTAATGGTTTCACCTAGATAGGTATTGAGAAACTGATGCAGTGTTTGGAGAGGGGATGCCTCGTCGTTGCAGATGCTATCACCGTAGGTAATTAGCAAAATCTTATCTTGATCCCACTTACCTAAATCTTCTTGGGCATGGGCTTTGAGATGCGCTTTTGTCAGATCGTATAGCTTGGGAGCAAGGGCGTTGATTTGCTCCTCAGAATATACGCGACTCAACAGGGGACGAATTTTAGATATAAATTCCTCAAAGGATATGGCCGCTTTAGACGTTGTCAACATGAATAGTTAAGTCTGGTGTGAAATTTCATTGGGCAGGCACCGAGGTGCGTTCGAGCAAATGCAAGCAAATAAGCCTAGGGCTCAAGGTTAAATCCTCGCTCCCCAAAGTTTTCAAATATTCCTGATGGTTCGAATGTCTAGCGAGTTTTTGAATAGTTAGATCAATCAAGATCCATTTGGGACAGCTTAACCCAGGTAGCTAGATAATTCACTACCAAACATGGACCGTCTGACTTGAATATCAGTAAGACTAATAATTAAACAATTTTGATTGTGATTGATGACTGTCTAGGTTATCACCGGTTTTTTAGAAAGGTTTGGAGATAAGTGCGAATATCGAATGCGCTTCACATCTCTCAATAAACTCTGAAGTCTATGTGAATTGAAGAATATCTCGCACATCAGCAAAAACTATAAGAAGGTGACCCTGTTGCAAGATGCGGTTACAGAGTATGCCTAACCAATGGATTTATCCTCTCAATCAGAAACACCTGTCAGTGTTTGGCAATTTTGCCAAACACTGACAGGTGTTTTAGTGACCATTTGTTCGCTAATGGGTTTGCCAATCAGCTCCCTTGATTGCCTGTTTAACTTAAGAGCTCGGCGATCGCAACTTAACTTAATTGATCATGCTCAGGGGCAAAATGAGGTAGCGCTGATGGATTGTGAGCCACCCTTCTTTGCGAAAGTCTCTGAGCAAACGGGTGACCGTGACGCGGGTAGTGCCAATGGTTGTGGCCAGCTGGTGATGGGTTAAACGGATGGTTAGTTTGACCCCCTGGGGTTCTACCTTGCCAAACTCCTGGGCCAGCATGATTAAAAGCTGCCGTAGCCTGTCTGCAACTAAGCGTTTGCCAGATAGGGCTAGCCAGGCTTCTGACTGCTGGAGGCGTCGGGATAGGTGGGAGAACAAACCGGCCATTAGAGTCGGCGAATTCTCTAATTCTGCCATCGCGAGGGGTAACACATCCACGGGGGTTAGAGCGGTTGCCCAGTAGGGGGTAACACCCGTCAGGCTAAGACCGAAGGGCATCGATGGCCCAGCTAGTCCCAATAATGTTTCGCTACCATCCGGGTGAATTGTGTGCAGCTGCACAATGCCCCGGCAGATAACGTAGATCTCATTGCGTCTCAGGGGAATGCTGTGACCCGCCGTAAACTGAGTTAAATTACGCTCGTGATAAAGCTGCTCCAGCAGCGCAATATAGTGGTCTGATGTGCGAGTTCTTTGGGTGAGCTGGGATACTGACATAGAAAAAACTAGGCCCCTGTGAATGCTGTATGAGCAATCGACGGCAGAGATGTATTTTAGCCAACGGCAATGCTTGAATAACTCTGCTAAAAATAAAGCTGATATCACTGCTACCAGGGGTGGCCGTTGATGATAAGAGAATGGCTTCGTGAACTAATCAGTAGCTAAAGCTAGTGTTTCCCCCGACAGCGCAGCAAAGCTTGCTTAGTCGATAATACCGACATGATTAAAGCAAAGACTTAACGTCAGGTAATCAAAAGGTTAAGAAAAGTGAAACCTTTGTGCTGCAGTTGTTTATATCTCGCTAGGGAAATTGTTCTGGTCGGGCCAGTTTGTGGAGTGTTTAGGTCTGCTTGGCCTAGGCGTTCTGTATTGGGACTCCCTATGATGCCGGTTGCAACAAGCTGCGTACGTCGCTAACTTGGCCGTTCACGGCTGCCAGGGCTACCATTGCCGGGCTCATAAGTAGAGTGCGTCCCGATGAAGATCCCTGTCGCCCTTTGAAATTGCGGTTTGAGGAGGATGCGCTGATCTGTCGACCCTGTAGTTTGTCAGGGTTCATGGCCAGACACATGGAGCAGCCTGGTTCTCGCCACTCAAAGCCAGCTTCCACAAAAATTTTATCCAGGCCTTCGGCTTCGGCCTGCTGTTTGACCTGTTCTGACCCCGAAACAACAAAGGCTTTGATGCCTGTGGCCACATGACGGCCCTGGGCTACCTTGGCCGCTTCTCGTAAATCGCTGAGACGACCGTTGGTGCAGCTGCCAATAAAGCAGACATCAATGGGGGTGCCAAGCATGGGCTGGCCAGGGGCCAGATCCATATAGGCATAGGCTTCTTGGATCAGCGGCTGTTCATCTGGGGTGAAGGCGGCCAGCTTGGGAATGGCTTCATCTACGCCAATGGCTTGGTCTGGGCTGATGCCCCAGGTAACGGTGGGGGCAATCTCCTGGGCGTCAAATACGACAACGTCGTCATAGTCGGCATCGACATCGCTTCGCAGGCTTTCCCACCAGCTGACGGCCTGGGTAAATTCGTCCCCCTGGGGGGCAAACTTGCGACCTTTGAGATAGTCGTAGGTGGTTTGGTCGGGGTTGACATAGCCGCAGCGGGCTCCGCCCTCAATGGACATGTTGCACAGGGTCATGCGCTCTTCCATGGACATGGCCTCGATGGTGCTGCCAGCATACTCATAGGCATAGCCTGCGCCGCCCTTCGCGCCTAGTTTGCGAATAACGTGCAGAATGACATCTTTGGCGTAGACGCCAGGGGCCAGGCGGCCATTGACTTCGATGCGCCGTACTTTGAGTTTGTCGAGGGACAGGGTTTGGGAGGCGAGGACATCGCGTACTTGACTGGTGCCGATGCCAAAGGCGATTGCACCAAATGCTCCGTGGGTAGAGGTATGGCTGTCGCCGCAGGCAATGGTCATGCCGGGCTGGGTTAGACCTTGCTCGGGGGCAATGACATGGACAATACCTTGACTGCCAGAACCAACGTTGAAAAAGCGGATGTCGTTGGTTTGGGTATTGTTTTCTAGGGCGGCAATCATGTCCTCGGCCAGGCTGTCGGCAAAGGGTCTGGCCTGGTTTTCGGTGGGAACGATGTGATCCACCGTGGCGACGGTGCGCTCGGGAAACATCACTGGCAGGTTGCGATCGCGCAACATAGCAAAGGCCTGGGGACTAGTCACTTCGTGGATGAGGTGTAGACCAATAAATAACTGGATCTGTCCTGAGGGAAGTGTTGTGACCGTGTGAAGATCCCAAACTTTATCGAATAGTGTGCCTTTGCTCATGGGGTTCGCCGCTGTTTAAAACCGCTAGGCTCTCCATTCTAGCCTTAGAGGTTCACATTCAAAGGTGCGCCTGGATCACCAAAGGGCAGATCGGTCGCGACAAATGGTCAATGAACATGTTTCAATGGTTGAATATACGGCTTTTTTGGTTGCTATAAGAAAGGAGTTTGGCAATGGCTGGAGCAGTGGTTTATTTGGTGATTTTGTTTGGCGCGGCAGGCGCTGGTATCGGTATGTACTTTGGTCTTAAAGCAGCCAAGCTAATTTAGCCTGAAAGGTTTCAGAGTGGCTAAACGTCCAAAAAAGTATTTTTAGACCATATCTCCAAAAATTAGGTGTCAAAAACTGAGTGCGAGCAGGGATGGATAAGAAACCATTCCTGCTCGCATTCAGTTTTGTGGGTTTGCTGATGAGTTACGGCTAGTTAAAACACCGATGCTGGCCAAAAGAAACCAGCTCAGAACGTTAATGCGAGCATCAAACAGGGTGACATCAAACAGACCAAAGAGAATGCAGCCGGTAAAGCCCAGTAGATAGCTCAGTAGGGCGGTATTGTGGCTAACAAGCAGACGACGAATGCCAGCAATATAGCGATGGCCGACCACCCAACAAAAGAACAGCATGGTGGGAATGCCAGTGTCACAGGCTAAATAGAGCCAAAGATTATGGGGATGAAACAGACGCTCGTGATCGGTGACGCTAAAGGGCACATATTGGTGACTAAAGCCCCCCAGCCCCCAGCCCATCAGGGGACGCTGCTGAATGAGGTCGATGGCTATTTGCCAGGCCGCAACCCGGGGGTCGTTAGTAAATAGAGCAATGCTGAGGGAACGACCGCCAAAGCCCATAACCAGCAGTCCTGTTGCAATGGCACTGGCAATGACGAGACCCAACATCCACACCCAGCGATAGCGCCGAGCTAAGTACCCGGCAATGAGTAACAGGGTGACGGCGGCGATTAACCCATTCCGAGAACTGGTGCAAAAGACACCGATGCCAGCCAGTGTGACAGCCGTGGCGATGGCGGCTGTCATTTTAGGAGATTCTTTTGCTCCCTGATATATTTGCCCCACCAGCAGCCCCAGCCCCAGCCCCAGCACAATGGTTAGATAGTTGCTCAGAATGTTGGGATGGCTTAACCCGGCATGGGCTCGGTGGCCATTAAAGCTGACGTCAAATACCCACTGAAAGATTGGCCAGTCGATCACCCGGGCGGCAATGCTAGGGAATCTGACAATGTATTCGATCAGCGCGGCGATACTAAAGGGTAAAGAACCCAGCACCAGAGCCTGGGCCATGGTGGTTAAGAGGTGGCTGGGAGGCTGAAATCGAGGGGCTGTGTAGAGAACGCCGATAAGCAAAAAGTAGGGCAGAAAATTGGCTAGTTGCAGCCATGCATCACCACGGTTGACCGCAAAGCAGGCGCTGATGACTAACCCCAGGGTTAAAAGACCATAGCCCTGGTGCCATAGCACCTGACGGATGGAGTGAAAGCGCTGGTACAAAGCGGTGAGCATGAGGGCCACCAGGATGGCTAGACTCAAGTAGCTAGCAAAGGGTAGGACGACCATGGCTCCGAGCCACAGCCAGTCTTGCCACGGGCCTGAGCGCAGAACGGTGAGAAACTTTTGTGTGGATTGAGCTGAGTTAATACGCACCGTCCCCCATCAGGACCACCCAAACGGTACGAATTAGGATATAGATATCTAGCCAAACTGACCAGTTGCGCACATAGTAGGCATCGAGATTAACCCGCTCTTGGTAGGTGATATTGTTACGCCCTGAGACTTGCCATAACCCGGTCAATCCAGGGAGTACCTGGGTGTAGAGTTCGAATTTCTCTTCGTATAGTTTGACTTCATCGTGGACGATGGGGCGGGGACCCACAAGACTCATTTCTCCCCGTAGTACGTTCCAGAGCTGGGGGAGTTCATCTAAGCTGGTGCGACGTAACCATCGGCCTAAACGGGTAATTCGGGGGTCGTATTTCAGCTTGCGGTCTTGGGCCCAGTTGGTCCGTAATTCTGGGTGACTGATCAGATACTCCTTAAGTACCTGGTCGGCGTTGGGCACCATGGTGCGAAATTTCCAGGCTTTGAATGGACGCCCTCTACGACCAATGCGGGTTTGCCGGTAAAAAATGGGGCCTCGGGAATCGAGGCGAATAGTTAGGGCAATCAGGACAATTAGGGGTAAAGAAATAATCCCGACTAGTAGGGTCAGGCACTGATCTAAAAGGCTTTTGGTTAGCTTAGGACCCGGTAGTAAAAGCTGTTGTCGAGATTCTAGTCCGAGGACGCCACCCAAATCTCGGGCGGCAACCCACAGACTGGCCATACCAAACAGGTCAGGAATAATGAGTAGGTGGGGAAAAGCTCGACCATAGCGCTGTGCTACATATAGCAGGCGGTCGCGGTGTACCCCTGGCATGGCCATGATGGCGTAGGGGATGTGGTCACGGCTGGCGAGGACCGGTGCCTGGGCCAGGTTGCCAATGACTGGAACGCCTTCAAGACTGCCATGCTTGGTGACATCGTCATCTAGGACGGCGACGGGTTTTAGCCCCAGGGCTGGCTGACGATGCAGGGTGCGAATAACGACGGCTCCGGTTTTGCCGGCCCCTAGCACGAGTACCGGGTAGCCCCACCAGGAGCGCTTTGCGACTAGGGCCCTCAGCCCGTAACGCCCTAGCAGTGGAAAGATAATGGAGAGCCCCCAGGCCATCAGAAAAGCGGCTCGGGAATACAGCTCTAAATCACGAAACAGAAAGATGGCCGACCCCAGGGTGAGATAAAGCAGCGTTGTGGTCAGGGTTAATCGTCGCAGTTCTTCCACTGGGCCCACCCCCTGGCCTGGGTAAAGACCTGATAGGCCATAGCCGAGTAAAAACAGTCCCAGCAATGGCCATAGCTCCCAATAAAGCGATGGCTCATACTGACCGTTAAACCACAGCCGCACATACACGCTGACAATGCCAGCCAAACTCAGGCAGACGGCATCGCACACCACCAATGCTGTCACCATGTAGCCAGGATGGGCGTTGACCTTAAGGGTTGCGATCGCAGGTTGAGTCGGCTGAGAAAGAGTCATGAGCACCTGATGCCGAGGGCGATAACCTAACTACTCTAAGGGATTACCTCGCAGAAAACCTGTATAGGCTTGCTCAACACACTCACGAAACTGGGTGCGAAAGCACTCGATGGAAAATTTTTCCGCCTGTCGGCGCAGATTACCCCGGTTTAATTCATACATACCCATATCAAAGGATTTTACGGCCTGTACCAGACTGTCAACTGTCTGTTCCGAAAACAGAACACCTGTTTTGCCATGGATGACGGTTTCAGCAACGCCCCCCCGGCCAAAGGCGATCACTGGAGCGCCCGCCGCTTGAGCCTCAACCGGAGTAATGCCAAAATCCTCCTCTGCTGGAAAGATAAAGCCTTTGCACCGCTGCATATAGTCAGCGACTACCTCGTCGGGCTGTTTGCCCAATAGGCGAATTGTTGGCCCCGCCATTGTCTTGATTCGCTGCCAGTCTGAACCATCGCCAATCACCACCAGTGGTAGCCCCAATTGGTTAAAGGCTGCCACCGTCAGATCCACGCGCTTGTAGGGCACAAACCGCGACACCGTCAGATAAAAATCGTCTCGAGAATGCTGCCACTCAAACCGAGACACATCTACCGGTGGGTAAATTACCGTTGCTGGTCGACGATAGGCTCGCCAGATCCGCTTGGCCACAAATCGAGAATTAGCCACAAATCGATCCACTCGATTAGCGCTGGTGGTGTCCCACAGCCGCAGATAGTGCAAAATCAGACGGGTTAGGGCTCCCTTGGGACTACGCTCTAGCCCCGCCTGCTGTAAATACTGATGCTGCAAGTCCCAGGCATAGCGAATGGGGGTGTGTACATAGCTGATATGGAGCTGATGGGGACCTGTCAGTACCCCCTTTGCCACCGCATGATTACTTGAAAGCACCACGTCGTAGGCGGTTAAATTAAACTGCTCGACCGCCAGGGGCATCAGGGGCAAATATTGTCTAAAGGCCCGTTTTGCCCACGGTAGTTTTTGAATAAACGATGTTTGCACAGCACGATGTCCAATAAAATGACGCTGCTCCGCAGATAAAAAATCCACCAGACTAAACAGGTCGGCATCTGGATAGAGCTGCAAAATCTGTTCAACGACTTTCTCAGAACCGGCATGGCTAGCCAGCCATTCATGGACAACGGCAACACGCATATCAAAATGACGACACAAATCGTCCTAAGATTCTAGAGCAGAGCTCCCCAGCATTAAGACCAGTAGGGTAAGTGAAATACCGTGAGCCAGATCAATATCCCCATCCTCGATCTCAAGTCCCAGTACCAGGCCATTAAGGCTGAAATACAGACTGCCGTCAATCAGGTGCTAGATTCCGGGCAGTTTATTTTGGGGCCCGTGGTCAAGGCATTTGAAACCGATGTGGCCAATTATTTAGGCGTCAAGCACGCCATCGGTGTGAACTCCGGCACCGACGCCCTAGTTATTGGTCTGCGGGCCATGGGAATTGTTCCAGGGGATGAGGTGATCACCACCCCCTTTAGCTTTTTTGCCACGGCAGAATCCATCAGTATGGTGGGGGCAATGCCAGTATTTGTCGATATTCAGGCCGATACATTTAATATTGACCCTAACCTAATTGAGGCGGCAATCACCCCCAAGACTAAGGCGATTATGCCGGTACATTTGTATGGCAACCCGGTCGCCATGAGCCAAATTTTAGAGATTGCCGCCAAACATAATCTCAAGGTAATCGAAGACTGTGCCCAGGCATTTGGGGCTGTCTATAAAGGGGACTGCGCTGGCTGTAGCTGTGGCGAGGCCACTCGCGATCGCATCCTGGGCCGCTATGTTGGCACCATGGGCGATGTTGGGGCCTTTTCCTTCTTTCCCACCAAAAATTTGGGAGCCTATGGCGACGGTGGTCTGATTACCACCAATGATGATCGGGTTGCTGAGACCGCTCGTATGCTTAGGGTCCATGGTGCCAAGGAGCGTTATAAAAATCTGATGCTGGGCTATAATTCTCGGCTAGACGCTATGCAGGCTGCGATTTTACAGGTAAAACTGCGGCACATTGACGAGTGGAATCACCAGCGGCGACAGGTGGCTAAAACCTACAGTCAGTTGCTGGCAGGGGTCGATGGCGTGATTGTCCCTAAACTCTCTGAGGGACATGTGTTTCATCAGTACACTGTGCGTGTTTTGGATGGCAAACGCGATCAGGTCAAGCAGGCCCTGGCAGAGGCTGGGATTGGGGCAATGATTTATTACCCCATTCCCCAAGATAAACTGCCTATTTATCTGGGGCTGCATGCAGAAAACCCTGTTAGCAATCAGCTGGGTCAAGAAGTTTTGAGCTTACCCATGTGGCCTGAGTTGGCACCAGCCCAAATTGAGACGGTGGCAACAGCTTTAAAGTCGCAGCTTTAGTTTTGTTGTCTTGAACTTGTTGTGTGTTGCCAATGCTGTTTGACAAGGCCCGTGAAATCTATAGCCCTACTGGAGAGTGACTGTGTTGAAAGTCGTGAGTCCTGTTCGTCAGGTACAGCTTAAACGCTACAGCGATATCCTAAGAATTCTGGTGGAGCGAAACCTGAAGGTCCGGTATCGCGGCTCTGTTTTGGGTGCCTATTGGTCTCTGCTCAATCCGTTGATTATGACGGCCGTGTATGCGGCGATTTTTGGTGCAACCTTTGCCGAATATTACAACAACTCTATCTTGAGCTATGTATTAGCGGCCTTTACTGGGATGGTCGTGATCAATTTTTTCTCAACATCCACCGCCCAAGCCCTCTCTAGCATTGTCAATAGCGGTAGTCTATTGAATAAAATTAGTCTACCGATGAGTGCGTTTCCGGTTTCAACGGTTGCTGCCAATGTGTATCAGCTGTGTGTGGGCACATTGCCCCTGCTGGCGATTACCGCGCTGATTTTTTCTAAGAGTGCTTTAAATGTGCTGGTATTGCCCCTGCCGCTAATCGGGTTGATTATGACCTGCGTAGGAGTGGGGCTGCTGGTGTCGTCGCTAAATGTCTTTTTTCGCGATTTGCCTTACTTTTACGAACTGGTGACCTTTGGCCTCTGGATTAGTAGTCCAATTTTTTATCCGGCTGCCATTGTTCCAGAAAAGGTGAGGGCACTTTTAGTATTTCATCCAATATCCCCTATCATTGAGAGCATTCGACAGATTGTTTTGTCAGGAACTGCTCCAGACTTACAGCTAGTATTGCCCACGTTGTTGAGTGGCGCTATTTTTTTGGCATTAGGCTGGTTCAGCTTTCAATGGCTTAAGCCGCATTTCATGGATTTACTTTAGGGCATGGAAGTTATTCGGCTCGATCAGGTTTCACTATGGCGGCGTACGCAAGAAGAGTTCTCCTACGATCTCAAACGTACGGCTTTATCTTTACTAGAGGGAAAATTTCGTACCCCTAGCCGAAAGCAGGTTTTAAAGGATATTGATCTTGGAATTTCTGCTGGGGATAAGATCGGTATTATTGGGGCTAATGGGTCAGGGAAGTCCACTCTCTTAAAGGTTATTTGTGGCATCCTTCAACCGACTAATGGCACCGTGCGGGTGCGGGGCAATATTGCCCCGCTGATTGAGTTAGGGGCTGGCTTTGAGCCTGAGCTTTCTGTAACTGATAATATTGTGATCTACGGTGTTCTTCTAGGCTTTTCTAGAAAGGCGATGAAAGCACGTGTTAGCAGTATTTTAGACTTTGCAGAACTTGAAGGGTATGCAAATATTCCTGTCAAAGGATTGTCATCGGGGATGGTGGCACGACTGGCATTTGCGATCGCAACAGATATTCACCCTGATATCCTGGTGGTAGATGAAGTACTCTCCGTTGGAGACGAAAAGTTTAAGCAAAAAAGTAAGCAGAAAATGGATGAACTATGGAATGAGAACACAACAGTTTTAGTCGTATCCCATAGCATGGATTTTATTCAAGAGTCCTGTGACTTAGCCATATGGATAAGTCAAGGCTGTATCCAGTCTTTTGGTAAAGCAAGCAATGTGGTAGAGACCTACTTAAACTCACTGTAGCTTCTACTGTTATCACTACGCATAACGTGAGGATCTTTATTCATGCAACATCGCACTCAGGGATATGCTTTTTTACAAGGACGCGGTTTAGAGATAGGTGCACTTCACCAGCCTGCATTGGTTCCCGATAAATGCGAAGTGGTTTACTGCGATGCCATCTCCAAGCAAGAAGCTATCCAATACTTCCCTGAAGTTGATGCAAGTCTATTTGTAGATGTTGATTATATTTCCGATTTAGATAAGGAGAGTCTTTCTTCTTTTAGAGACGAAGAGTTTGACTTTGTGATCTTAAATCATGTGATTGAGCATGTGGCTAACCCCATTAGGGTGGTTCAATCGTTATTCCGTATTGTGAGCAGTGGTGGCATGGTTATTATCTCTGCGCCAGACAAACGTTACACCTTTGATGCTAAGCGTGTTAACACCTCCTTTGAGCATCTTTGGACTGAATATAAGCTGAATACTACAGCGGTAACCGACGAGCACTATCTTGACTTTTTACAAGCTGTCCATCCAGACATCGTTGCTCAATCCTCTCAATCAGATCTTAAGCATCATATTGACAATGTACGTCGTCGTCGTGAACATGCTCATGTCTGGGATTCAAACACCTTTCGAATTTTTCTAGATGAATGCATGAGCCGTTGTTCTATTGCAGCCGACTGCATCTATGAAAGTTCTGGTGATGAGAATCTAATTGAGTATTTCTCGGTCTGGAAAAAATAAGCGTAGCTTTTGAATTTAAGGCTTTTATTGATTAAGTAAACGTTGACTTTAGTTTGGGTGGGACTGGTAATCTTAGGATGACAAATAATACAAGTGAAACACGAGCACTAAATAAAAAAAAATTAGAAGCCTTTGAACCACAGGCATTAGACCCCACATATCAAAAGTGGCTTCAGGCAAACTACCCTAATACTGCTGAGCTAGATAAGATGGCTCAAACCATTCAAACGCTTGATTATCAGCCTCTTATTAGCATCATCATTCCTGTATACAACACAGAGGAATCGTTTCTAGAAGATGCGATTCAGTCGGTTCTTTCACAGGTCTATCCCCATTGGCAATTATGCATTGCGGATGATGCCTCTACAGAGACTCACGTTAAGGAGATTCTAGAACGCTACAGCTCTGAAGATTCTCGTATTAACATTGTCTATCGCACAGAGAATGGCCATATTTCAGCAGCATCTAATTCTGCTTTAGAACTTGCAACAGGTGATTTTATCGCTCTGCTAGATCATGACGATACACTTACTCCTGATGCTCTTTATCACGTTGTCGAATTAATCAATCAGCATCCTACTGCGGATATGATTTATTCCGATGAAGATAAGCTAGATGAGAACAATTACCTTGTTTCTCCATTCTTTAAACCAGAATGGTGTCCTGATTCTTTCTTATCCAGGATGTACACCTGCCATTTAGGCGTTTACAGACACAAGATAATAAAAGAGATAGGCGGATTTAGAACAGGTTATGAAGGGAGCCAGGATTACGATTTGGTTTTACGATTTACTGAAAAAACCGATTGTATTTTTCACATTCCTAAAGTCCTTTATCATTGGCGAATCCATCCTCAATCAGCATCAGGTCAATCAGATCAAAAACCCTATGCAGCGATTGCTGCAGAGAAAGCAATCGCAGATGCGCTTCATCGGCGAGGTGAGCCAGGTAAAGTGGTGCAAGCTGCTAATCTGATCGGTCACTTTATTGTTCGATACGATTTGATCAGTCATCCAAAAGTTAGCATTATAATTCCAACTCGTGATTTAGGTTCAGTTTTAGATAACTGTCTAACGTCTATTTTTGAAAAAAGCCAATATCAAAACTATGAGGTTGTTCTTATAGATAATGGCAGTGTTGAGGAAAACACATTTTCTATTATCAAAAAGTGGCAAGAGCAAGAGCCTGAAAGATTTAGATGTTGTGAGCTAGATATCCCTTTTAACTATTCAAAAATAAATAACTATGCGGTCCAGCAAGCAACCGGAGACTATCTTCTGTTTTTGAATAACGATACTGAAGTCATTGTGCCTGATTGGATTGAAGCCATGCTTGAGCAGGCACAACGTCCTTCAGTAGGTGCTGTAGGAGCCCTACTTCTTTATCCAGACGACACGATTCAACATGCCGGCGTTGTGATCGGATTAGGGGGAGTGGCGGGCCATAGTCATTACTTTTTGCCAGCAAACACACCCGGATACTTTGGCCGGGCTATGACGGTTAATAACTATCTAGCAGTTACTGCAGCCTGTTTAATGTGTCGTCGGAAGGTTTTTGAAAAGGTTAATGGATTTGAGGAGGAACTGTCCGTGGCATTTAATGACGTTGATTTATGCCTGAAAATTTTTGATGCAGGGTATAACAATGTCTATCTTCCCCACGTTGTGCTTTATCACCATGAATCTAAAAGTCGTGGTGTTGAAGATACACCAGAGAAACAGTCACGGTTTCTTCAAGAAATTGGCTTTATGCAAAAAAAATGGATCAAATACATAGAACACGATCCCTGTTATAACCCAAACCTGACGTTAGGAATACCTGGATATCAAATCAAAGTTTAGTCTCTGAATTCGATATATTGCATCTGCCAGGTTAGTTAAGACAATACATATCTCTGAAAGCTCCAAGTAATAGCCGCTAACCTGACGAGCAAATGTCCCAATATATCGGGGCATTTGCTATAGCATCTTCTCTTTGAAGATCAGCTTTTATGATTTGGCGTGGAAGCTCATATCATGTTTACTTTGGTTTTTATGGTTACGCCCTTTAATTTTTGCCTTCTAAAATTTAGTCAGAAAATAGCTCTAAATATATAGCTTTTTGCAATAGCGTATAACACTAGCAATAGATATAAGCCTTAGACAGTCATGTGCAGTGTACTCTGCTGTTAGCGCAGCCCTTCCTTTGAAAATACGTATTCAGCAGATTGCTGTACTAAGCTACTTTGAAGGTCAATCATTATGACATTTATCTGTCGTTAAGGATTTCTATGGTTGTAAAATAAAATTTTCAGAAAGGTCTTAAACTGCCCTAAGAGTTGTAATTGTAAAAGTTTTGACTTGAGAATAGAACCAGACAAAGTACTCTCAATCTTTTTTGCTAAGATTTACCTAAGGTAGTTCTTGATCCATATGGGTGAAATCTTCAACGTCGTTCTGTAGAATAAGAAAAATCGATGAACCCATCCTTATTAAATGCATCTTCGGAGATTGAACTTAAACTGTCTTCTAAGAATTTTAATATACCTAATGGAATTTTAGGACTATGGTCACTTCAGACGCCAGAGTTTCAAAGAGATAATGATATCTTTACGGTTAAAGGATTAATTTCTTGCCTGGGTTGGTTTATTCATGATGAACAATACCATCTAGAACATCATCCTTATCTTATAGAACTTTTCTCTCAAGAATTTAACAGCTTTCATAAAATTTTAGTCCAGAATGTTGTCGAGCATTCAACTGTCTACATACCCTTTCTATTTTATAGTATCTATTTATTTAGATTAGATCTTAAACAGACATTTGATCTCTCTGTCTCAAGTGATTTGTTTGCATTTTTTAACTGGATCCTATCCTCGGGTTATGATGAGTATTCTGATAAAAAGATATTAAAAGTGATGAGTCAAGAACTCACTATTTATCGTCATCAATACTTCGATCAAGAGCAAATAATTCTTAATGGCTATGCGCCAAGTGCATCGGATTTTAATAAAGACTGGTATCTCAGCCAGTATCCTGATGTAAAAGCGGCTCTTTTGGCGGGACATTTTGAAAGCGCTAAAGATCATTGGATTCAATTTGGCAAAGAGGAAGGGCGAGTGCCCGTACCTTACCCGTCAGTATTTGACGAAGAGTGGTACCTCAATCAATATCCCGATGTAAAAGCAGCTGTTTTAGCCGGGCATCTCAAAAGTGCTAAAGACCATTGGGTTAAATTTGGCAGATGGGAGGAAGCAAGGGTGCCTGTGCCCTGTCCGTCAACATTTGACGAAGACTGGTATCTCAATCAATATCCTGATGTACAGGCATCTATCTCGGCCGGGCATCTCAAGAGTGCCGAAGATCATTGGGTTAAATGCGGCAGAAAAGAAGGAAGAATGCCTGTAGCACTCAAGCTAGTAGATTTTGATTTAGTCTTATGTTCAACGGTATAAATATTATCGGCCCTGTTTTTGGGGAATTTGGGATAGGCGAAGATGTTCGTAAACTGGCCCAAGCGCTCCTGTCACTAAATCTCCCCATATCTATTGTTAGCTATCCGGAAAAGGGAAACTTTGTCGAGGCAAATCGCAGTCTTGAAGCCTATGTGACCAACAAATTTGTCTATCAATGCAACATATTTTGTATGCCATTGATAGAAACGTATCGCTTTTTTTCACAATATGGATTATCTGAATTTGAAAATAGATGTAATATTGCCTATGCTCCTTGGGAGTTAGAGGATTGGCCCAAGGAGTTTTCATTTTTCGGAGCTTTGTTTGATGAGGTTTGGGCATCCTCTTTGCATACTCTGAATGCCTATAAGAAAAGCCTAGAGCAGCCAATTTATCAGATTCCTTTGATCGTTGAAAATTCTGATAAATCGCCGCTAAAAGAGCTGGGTCAGAAAATTAAAATTGATCGCTTCAAATATACATTCCTGTACGTTTTTGATAGTAACTCTACATTCTCTCGTAAAAATCCTCAGGATGTTATTAGAGCTTTTCAGAAAGTCTTGAATACATATCCGGATATTGCGCTCATACTAAAGACTATGAACTATCAGTATGACGATCAAAAACTTAATAAAATACTTGAAAAAAATCCAAATATTATCTTGATTAATGACTGTTTAAGTCGATCTGAATTGCTGGGGCTATATGATATTTGTGACGCTTATATTTCCTTGCATAAGGCAGAAGGTTTTGGTCGAACTATTGCAGAAGCAATGCTGCTTAAAAAACCAACAATTGTATCTAATTATTCAGGAAATACTGACTTTTGCACAAATGAAACCTCATTTTTAGTTGATGGCAAGCTTGAGAGAATAGCTCCCTATGCGTATCCTTTCTGGAGAAGTAATCGATGGTTCTCTCCTGACTTAGACAGCGCTGCGAGGCAAATGTTACAATGCGTTAGCCGACCAGATGTGCGCTCTTCTAAAGTTGAGAAAGCCTATCGATTGATTTCAGAGTCTTTTTCAAATCAGGCAGTTTCAAAGAAAATCGATGATAGGTTGAAGTCACTATATGTGAAGAGTTAACTTATGTATTCTCTGCAATTAAAGATTAGATCATTGCTTTCTTTGGCAAGGTGAGCTTCTTCAAAGTATGTTATTCGATAATGAGCAATTTTTTAGTTAAGCCTACACAACTAACTCTTTGGTCAGTTGCCTACCTCACTATAGAAAGGGTTCAGCAATGAATGTATTAGACGAGTACGTACTAAGTTCACCTAGCCAGCAAAATATAATTGATATTTTTCAAGGCGAATGGTCGTCTAAACTACCCGATGGTTTTAATTTAAATACGCAGCCTGGTCAGGCAGACCTGTTTCAGGATGCTCGTGTATTGTGGGCAGAAGATATTTTTGGTGGGTTTAATGATTGGAACATTCTAGAACTGGGCCCCCTTGAGGGAGGACATTCTTATATGTTTCAAGAGAAAGGGGCCGCCAAAGTAACGGCCATTGAAGCTAACAAACGTGCGTTTTTGAAATGTCTCTGTATTAAAGAAGTCTTAAATCTGAATAAAGTTAACTTCTGGCTGGGTGACTTTATCTCCTTTCTAAAACAAGGTAAATCAACCTATGATATGGTTTTTGCAAGTGGAATTTTATACCACTTAGAAAGCCCTGTTGAGCTTCTTCACCTGGCGTCAAAGGTTACAGAACGGCTCTTTATTTGGACGCATTATTATGACCAAGAAATCATTGCTAAAAATAAGGCGCTGGCGCATAAATTTGAACCGACTATATCAGGAAAATATGGAGATTTTGCTTATAGCTACTCCATTCAATCTTATAAAAAAGCATTAGATTGGCAGGGCTTTTGCGGTGGACCAAAGCAAATTAGTAAATGGCTAACTAGAGACAGCCTATTGGAGGCATTGAGAGAGTTTGGCTTTTCTAATATTGATATTAACTTTGAGCATGCAGATCATCCTAATGGTCCTGCATTAGCTCTATGTGCTCAAAAATAATGAGTCATGTTGACCTGTCTAAATACTATGTGTTCGAGCAATTGGTCTCAAGAAAATTAGATGAAAGTAGATTAATAGACTGGTCAGTAACGAATTTTATGAAAACTCACCAGTCTCTGGACTTATTATGCGATTTTATTTTGTGAGTTCGTTGAATAAGTCAGTATATTGTCGCTTCAT
This sequence comes from Cyanobacteria bacterium J06554_1, assembly GCA_038534515.1. Taxonomy (GTDB): domain Bacteria; phylum Cyanobacteriota; class Cyanobacteriia; order Phormidesmidales; family Phormidesmidaceae; genus Leptothoe. The sequence goes on along the minus strand of JBCAWO010000002.1, from coordinate 13,158 downwards.
AGTTGCAATATCAAACTGCTCTTTCATATTTAGAAATGCATTACTAGCAATAGAGCTGCACATTAGAGGGTTGTTCAGCAGCAGCAGCATGCTTTCTTTCCAGCTAGATAAGTTATTGCTGACCACCTTTCCATTATACTCGTCTTGAATATGTAGTGTATAAAATGCAATATTTGAATAAATTGCTGGTACTTTTGATGTGCCGTAAATAAAATATTTAAATGGATTTTTACTGGAGTTGAAATTCCAGTCTTTGTAAGAATTTCCTGAGTCAATAGGAACAAGAGCAAGATGGAAATCCTGCTCACTTAAAATGCGCCTATGCTTTTCTGCTTCTACATAGCCATGGTAATGAATGCCTGGAAAATCTAACTCGTCTGGTAAGAAGTCAGCAAAGACATGCAATTCGGATATTTCTTTTTCGGTAATCATTTTTCTCAACAGTGAGAAAAAATCCTGTCTGAAATGAGTTAACTTAAAATTATCTGCATTAGTAATGACAACTTTCCTGCTTGTATAGGATTTTTGATTATTATGGGCTGAATATTTTTTGAAGTTGTAAGTATTACATATGAGGCGTGTGATGCCATATGGCTGAAAAGCATAAAAGAGACGCTCATTTGCAACTGTGATACAGTCTGCTATCTTTGTGAATTCCTCAACTTTAACTGATGAACTATTAGCATTACTGTAAGAGGGATATTCAAAAATATAATCATCTACATCATAGAGAGTTATGTACCCTAGCTTTTTGGCATACTTGATTAGCTCGTATTCATATTTACTAAGGGACTTATTACACATAAAAAAAGTGTAACCCTCCTGCTTTAAAGACTCTAGATCTTTAGGGCTTTTAGCATATTTATAATCGACAATATTAAGAGATTTTAGGAAATCTAGAGGTTCTATGACTCTATCTATGCAGGCTCTTGAAATAACACCTGGATTCACATTTGAAGCTCGAAAGCCAACAGCTATTTTATAGAGATTGGTCATAAGTTTAGCTCGATTACTTGGCAGTTTGCTACTTGAAAAGCTGGAAAATGAGACATGCTGGTGTTATTGGCGTAATGGAGAATAGCGTTTATCGGTCCTCCATGGGCAAATATCATATGGCAATCACAGGGACCTTTGAGAAGAGATGTTAAAAAAGATAAGGATCTATCTATCATTTCTTGATGTGATTCGCCCTGTGGGTACTTTTTATTGAGATCAAAGTCGGCAAAAAATGATGGATAAGCGTTGTTGAAATCGCTGAGTTTCCAGTTTTTAGTTGTTCCTGCGTCAGTTTCGTTTATTTCTTTACTGGTATTTAAAATCTTAGGGTTTACACCTGCTAATGAGGCTGTTTTTATCGCTCTGAGGGCAATGCTAGAGTGAAAAACTATTTCAGGAAAATTAAATTTGAGTTCTTCAACGATATCTTTTAGTTGTATCGCTTGATTGATACCAGTTTCAGTTAGATCTGTCTGGTTGTCGCCAGTCACTAGGTGCAGTTTGTTGGCTAATGACTCACCATGTCTTACTAGGATGATTTTCATAAATCTGCCATAATCTATGCGGTTTGGCACTTTAAACAGGTATTCATCTACCTTGAAGTGTGACTGAATTTTGTAAATTTAATCTTTAAGCCACGTGTCGATTATCCTGCTCCATTCTACAGAAGACAAGGATACTTCCATGGCGCTTGTCTACGCTGCGCTATTGCGTTCTTTTAGCCTTGCTCAAGTTAGTTGCTTTAGTTACGATGATTTTGCTTCTTGCGTAGCAAGTATTCAGCATATTTATTGTTTGCTGAATCCTCAGGATAAGCAGCGTAGTCTGGTTGAGCAGCTTGCTTCGAAGGGGCAAAAGATCTTGCTCCTGGGTCATTTAGGAGTAGGTCTGGCCAGTGATTTCGGCGTTGTTGTTGATTCAATGAGTGCGTCATCTGAAGCTTGGGATGACGTAAGTTCCTTTGTTGAGTGTGATGTTTCTAATAGCTTGGTCGAATATGATTGTGAGCATTTACTAACAGCTACTTTAAAGGCTAAGGCTCGGGCATTGAGGCGTTATGACTTTACTGATGAGTGGAATACTTTGGGGTTTGGTCGAATTACTGTTGATCGGGGTCCATGGTCGCTATGTCAATTGGCTAGAACGACTCAGGCACATGCACTGTCGAAAGTGATTGACTCTCATGGGCAGGAGCTAACTTTATATGCTGCGATCGCAAACACCCCTGACAGCTCTATCCTCTGGTTTAATCGGGCTGTCGGTCCCATCGACAGCCTTGAGTGGACCATTATCGAAACCTTTTGCAGCCACTACCGAGCCGATGAGCTAGTCTGCATCCCCCACATTATGGAAATTCCGGCAGGCTATGGGGGGGCTGTCACCATGCGACTTGACTGTGATCAGGGCATTGCCACTGCCCGCCCTTTATTTGAGCTGTACCAAGAGCTGGGCGTTCCCCTGTCCTTAGCCGTCGTTACCGGTTTGCCGCCCCAACCAAATGACATGGCCTTTTTGCGAGAGGTGTTGGCCCACGGGGGCGCTGTGGTGTCCCACTCCTGCACCCACCCACCCAATTGGGGTGTGGACTATGCAGCGGCTTTGCAAGAAGCCAAGGATTCAAAAGCCTGGCTGCAGGCAAACTTGCCAGAGGCCGGAGCCATCAACTACGCCGTATCGCCCTTTCATCAGAACCCAGCCTATGCGGTTCAGGCCCTGGCGGATGCAGACTATATGGGGTTTGTGGGCGGCATCATTCACAACGATCCTGAATACCTGCTAGGGCGATCTGGTCAGGTGCCCCTGTGTGACAAGCCGCTGATTTCCCATAGCCAGCAATGTATGCTCCACGGCGATTGCTACCATCGCTACGGCAATTCTGTGGAGCCCTACTGTGAAAGCTTTGCCCATCATTTCAAGGCGGGGCTGCTGTTTGGCTATCTAGACCATCCCTTTTCTGCTGCCTATCAGTACGGTTGGGATACAGAAGAGGAACGGCTCTCGGCCCATAGAGACTTTTTAACCTTTATTCAGTCCCAGGGGAATATCTGGTTCCCCAACCTGGTGCAGTGTCTAGACTTTGTTCGTAAGCGGAGCTTGCTCAACATCGACGTTGATAAAACCCAATCGCTGCGGGTGCGGTGGCAACCGACCCAGGTGCCGCTGCAGGCTACGCCACCCCTGCAAGTGGGCTGGAGAGGAGAAACGATCCCAATTTCTGCTTAAATTTCAAAGGTAGCTGATTCTGGCAATCTTCTGTGGCCTTACCTAGGGATATCATCGTTTTTTCGACGGCGGATTGGTCGGAGGCCAACTGGACCAATAATCAGCGTATGACTCAAAGCCTCTCAGAGCAGGGGTTTCGGGTCCTCTATTTAGAGTCGTTAGGGCTGCGTCAGCCCACGGCCAGCAAGCGTGACTTAAGCCGTATTGTTCGGCGGTTGCTGAAATCTTTGCGGGGGCTGCGCTCGGTTGCTCCCAATGTGTGGGTGTTTTCACCGCTGGTGATTCCGCTGCATAATCAACCCTGGGTGCAGTGGTTAAACCAGGTGATTGTGGTGACCACGGTGAAGCTACTCAGTCTGTGGCTGAATTTTCGACAGCCGATTGTGTGGGCCTACAACCCCACCGTCGTTAGGTTTCAAGCTCAGTTAAAACCTGCATTTTTGGTGTACCACTGTGTGGATGATCTAACGACGGTGCCGGGGATTTCTGCCGATGTTATTAATGCGGCCGAACCGGCGCTGGTGCAAGCGGCTGATGTGGTGTTGGTGACGAGTCTAAATTTACAGGAGAAATTAGGTGCGATCGCACCTAAAAAAGTCCACTATTTCCCCAACGTTGCCGACTATCATCACTTTGCCCAGGCCCGCTTGCCAGGAGACTTGCCGGAGGATCTGGCCGCCATTCCCCAACCGCGCATTGGCTTTATCGGTGCCATTAAGACCCACAAACTCGATTTTGATTTAATCCAAACCATTGCCCAGCGTCACCCTACCTGGCATTGGGTCATGATTGGTGAAGTGGAGCTGCCCACCAAAACGCTAGAGCAGTTAACCGCCCCCAACCTACACTTTTTGGGCTATCGCCCCTATGCCCGTTTACCAGACTACCTGCGCGGTTTTGACGTCACGGTACTGCCCTGTCTGCTCAACGACTATACTCGGTCCATGTTTCCCATGAAATTTTTTGAATATTTAGCGGCGGGTAAACCCCTGGTCGGCACTCGCTTACCCGCCCTGGCGGACTACGAATCGCTCTATTGGCCGACGGAGTCGGTGGACAGTTTTGAGCAAGCCCTGAACGCAGCCTTTGCCGTGGATGCTACCCACGCTCAGCCAGGGATAACCGCAGCCCAGTCCCACACGTGGCAAAGCCGCTGTCAGCAGATGATCGACCACATGCAGCTGGTATGGAAGCGCAAACAGTCTGCCGCTCCCTAGGGGCGTGCCCTCACCAGCTTTTCTATCATTTTTGACCCCTAGATTTTTGGCTCCCATGATTGCCGATGCCCCCCTGCTTGCTCAGCTAGAAGCGTTTCAGACAAATTTTGATTCTATCCGGCATCTAATCTCTCCCTGGTATGTGTGGCCCCAGCAAACCACGGTCCATATGGTGGTGAATAATGTCCACGAGCGCGATGGTGTAGGTAATTTTGTTATTGCCCTCTATAAGCTGATGCAGCGCCACGATGTCCCCTGTCAGCTTTATGCCGAGGGCTATGAACCCTATTTAGCTGACCTGGTCTATCCGTTAGAGCGTCTAGCTGACCAGGTTGGCCCGAACGATATCGTGATTGTTCATTTTTCGATTTACTTGCCTCAGCTAGAGCAAATCGCAGCCCTCACCTGTTGCAAAGTGCTTTGTTTCTATGGCATTACTCCGCCTGAGTTTTTAGTGGCGTTTGAGCCCACCCTGGCGGACCAGTGCCAGCGGGGCTATGACCAGGGCCCCGTGACCCAAGACTTTGAGCTAAAAGCCGCCATCTCTGAAGCCTCTGCGGCGACCTATCGTTCCATGCTGGGCGGAGCAGATGATGTGCCCGTGGCCATTATTCCCCCAGTCTTAGACCCTAAAAAGTGGGATGCCATTGCCGCTACTGCCATTGAGCTGCCTGCTGCCACCCGCAAATTTCTCTATGTGGGTCGTGTGGTTCCCCATAAAAAAATAGAGGACCTGATCCATCTCTATGGTGAGTACGCTGCCCTCGACCCAGATAGCTGTTTGCTAATTGCCGGGTTTAACGGATTTCATACGTATCAACCGGCATTACAGGCGGCCCTGGAGAGCCAGTCCGAAGCTGTCAGGGCACGCATTCACTTTCTCGGGTCAGTGACCGACGGACAGCTCAAGTCTCTTTACCAGCAGGCCGACGCCTTTTGGATGATGAGCGAGCACGAGGGATTTTGTATCCCGTTGCTAGAGGCCATGGCCTTTGACCTGCCCGTATTTGCCTTTGCCCAAACGGCGGTGCGAGAAACGTTGGCCGAAGCAGGATTGGTGTTTTACCAAAAAGATATGGCCCAGCTGGCCCGGGTGGTGCACGATACCCTGTTTGATGCCCATCAGCTCCATCAGCTGTTGGTGGGCCAACGTCAGCGGTGCCAGCAGTTAACCGTTGCCAGCGACGGTCGGGCCATCTGGCGTCTTTTAGAATCTTGTTTACAACACATCCATGCGAGTTCTATTTAACGCGTTTCCCATTGCCTTTGACTGCCCAGGTGGTGGAGAAGTTCAGCTACTGAAGTGCAAAGAAGCCCTTGAATCTCTAGGGGTGGAGGTTTTGCTGTACGACATGTGGCAGCCCCAGTTTGATCAGGTCGACATTGTTCACCATTTCTCGGTGCAGGGGGGCTCATCTATCTTTTGTAACTATGCAAAGGCCAAGGGATTACCCCTGGTGATTTCGCCAATTTTGTGGATTACCCAAGAAAGCTATGGGGCTGGCATTTACCCCATCGGTGAAATCCAGCACTTGCTCAATCTGGCTGATGCCCTACTGCCCAACTCCAAGGCAGAAGCCGATGCCCTTGCGTCTATTTTTCAGGTGCCCAGGGAAAAGTTTTTTCCGATTGTCAATGGGGTGGATGATTACTTTTTGCGCCATGGGGCCGATGCCCAGCTATTTCTTGAGACCTATGGAATAGAGCCACCGTTTTTGTTAAACGTGGCGAATATTGAGCCGCGTAAAAATCAGCTAAATTTGGTGCAGGCGGTGCGAGACTTGGATATACCGCTGGTGATGCTAGGCAATATTCGCGATCAGGCGTATTTTGATCGGTGTGTTGAGGCGGGTCAGGGATGTTTTCGCTATTTAGGCTATGTGGAGCATCACAGTTCCCTATTGCTATCGGCCTATCGGGCCTGTAGCGTATGTGTGTTGCCTAGCCTACTAGAAACGCCCGGCTTAGCTGCGTTAGAAGCTGCCGCTAAAGGGGCTAAAGTGGTGATTACCCAAGAGGGCTGCACCCAAGAATATTTTGGTGATGGGGTGACCTATGTTGATCCGACCTCTGTTGAGAGCATTCGCCAGGGTATTTGCCAGCAGCTGGCAGTTCCGGGTTCGCCTGATTTGGCCTCCCATATTGCCACATCCTTTACCTGGCAGAGAGCTGCCCAGCAGCTACAGCAGGTGTACACTCAACTTGTGCAACCGTTAATTCCCCTATGACTAGAGCGCTGATTAGCTATGTCCTTTATCCGCTGGTAGAGCGACAACAAAAACGCGAAATTTTGCCGAAACTAGCGGCAATGAAAGAGTTTGCTCAACTGCCACGGGAAGCGCGGCAGCAAGCCAATCAGCAGCGGCTCTATGAGGTGGTGGCGACGGCCGGGCGGGACGTTCCCTATTATCGAGAGTTGTTTGCCCAGCAAAATTTTGATCCTGAAACCCTAAAGACTGACATTCGTTATTTAAAGGATTTGCCCTATCTCACCAAAGATATTCTGCGGGAACAGGGGGAGCGTCTCCAGAGCGAGCGGGTGAATAAAGCGAGTCTGCATGTTCGCAAAACGGGTGGGTCGACAGGGCCATCAACCCTGATTTACTACGATCAAGAGGCGCTTGATTGGACGGCGGCTGCCAATCTGTGGGTGCTGGAATGGACGGGAAAAAAACGCTACATGAAGGAGGTGCACTTCTCTAGCGAGTTTCCTGAGGCGTTATCCCGTCGAGCCCAGCTGGTGGAGACGATCAAATGCATCACCCTCAATCGAGTGAATATTACAACGGCCGCCTTTGACCCCCAATCTCTACGGGGCATTTTGAAAAAGCTTAAGGCTGAGCGCCCATACGGCATTCAGGGGCATCCATCGACGCTGTACAGTTTGGCCCTGCTGGCGGAAAAGGAGGATTATCCGGCGGCTCAAAAGCTATTTTCTGTCTTTGAGTCCACGGGCGAGGTGCTGGACCGTAAAAAGCGGGATGCGATCGCAAAGGTATTTGATTGTCAGATCTACGATCGCTATGGCAATGCTGAATTTGGTGTCACTGCCCACACTGAGTTTGACAAAACCCGTAATCTGCGGGTGTTAGATTACATTGTCTGGCCTGAAATCCGAGCCACCGGTAATGACGATCGCGAACTGGTGTTTACCGGGTTAACCAATGCCGCCATGCCCCTGATTCGCTATTGCACCGGAGACTTGGGGGAACTGATTCAAGTGGATGGTGAATTTCACATCACCAACATCGTTGGCCGCATTCATGACATGGTTACCCTGGGGGACCGCAGCTACCCCACCCATTACATCCAAGACTTATTAGATCGTCTGGGGGGCATCGACGAATTTCAGCTAGAGCAAAAGACCCCCGAGACCCTAACCCTGAGAATTGTTTTGCAACCAGGGGGAAACCCAGAGCAAATTCAACAGCGGGTGCATAGCTGGTGGGGCGCTAATATGACCGTCGAGTTTGTCACCCTAGAGAGCTTAAAACGCCAGGGATGGCGAGCAAAGTTTCGGCATCTGGTCAGCAGCACCGCTGAATCTGAGGATGCAATACAAAGTGCCGATACCCCTGTAAACTAACCGTGTTGCTTGATATCGTTGACGGCCATTGATAGCGCCCCTATGAAAGTTACGCCCACCCGTATTCCTGATGTTTTAATTTTTGAACCAAGGGTTTTCCACGACAATCGTGGTTTTTTCTTTGAGAGCTTTAATTATCAGGCCTTTCTAGCCGCTATCCAAACAGAGGTAGAGTTTGTTCAAGACAATCACTCTTACTCTAAGCACAACATTCTGCGGGGGCTGCACTATCAGATACAACAACCCCAGGGTAAATTAGTCCGCGTCACCTCAGGGGCTGTGTTTGATGTGGCGGTTGATATTCGCCGTAGTTCTCCTACGTTTGGTCAATGGGTAGGCGAGACACTAAGCGCCGATAACAAACGGCAGCTGTGGATACCAGCGGGCTTTGCCCACGGTTTTTTAGTGTTATCTGACCAGGCCGAATTTCTCTATAAAACCACTGATTACTACGCGCCCCACGGTGAACGTACCCTGCTCTGGAACGATCCTGAGTTAGGGATTAAATGGCCCCAGGGAGAGTCTGCACCCATACTGTCGGACAAAGATATGGCCGGGCAGTTACTCAAAGATGCGGAGCTGTTTTCTTAGATGAAAGTACTTCTGATTGGTAGTAGCGGGCAGGTTGGTCAAGAGCTAGGGCGGTTATTAAAAGAGCCCCTCACGGTGGTTCAACTCAGCCGCCAACAGCTGGACCTGACTAATTTAGAGCAGACTTATCAAACTGTTGTGGATCAGCGTCCCGACTGGGTGATTAATGCGGCGGCCTATACGGCGGTGGATGGGGCTGAAAGCGAGTTGGAGTTGGCCCATCGCATCAACGGAGAAGCGCCGGGTGTCTTGGCCAAAGCCGCGGCTGATTGCAACGCTGCCATGGTGCATTTCTCCACTGACTATGTGTTTGATGGGGCCCAGGGGCGGCCCTATTTAGAGTCAGATCCGCCCTGTCCTGTGAGTGCCTATGGCCGGTCAAAATTAGCCGGAGAGGAGGCTGTAAAGGCTGCAAATCCGCAACATCTGATTGTGCGCACCGCCTGGGTCTATGGCTCGAGGGGGAAGGGAAACTTTGTCAAAACCATGTTGCGTCTGGGGGCGGACCGACCTGTGATTAAAGTGGTGAGCGACCAGGTGGGTACGCCGACCTGGGCAAACGATATTGCCGAGACCACCGCGAGATTGATTACGTTGCCTGTGGCTGAGACTGCGGGTACCTATCATTTCACCAGCAGCGGTGCGATTAGCTGGTATGACTTTGCGATCGCAATCTTCTCAGAGGCCCTGGAGCTGGGGCTGCTAACAAACGCTCCAGACATTGTGCCCATTACAACCGCTGAATATCCGACGGTGGCCCAAAGACCTGCCAATTCGGCGCTGTACTGTACAAAATTGAGAGACCTATTAGGGCAGGCTCCCCCTTACTGGCGAGACAGCCTACGACAAATGTTGAGAGAGCTAGTGTCATGAAAGCGCTGATTTTATCTGGTGGTAGAGGTACCCGGCTACGTCCCTTGACCTACACAGGGGCCAAGCAGCTGGTGCCAGTCATGAATAAACCGATTCTGTGGTACTGCATCGAGAATATTGTCGCTTCTGGCGTTACTGACATTGGCATCATTATCAGCCCAGAAACAGGGGGCGAAATTCGTGACCTAACTGGCGATGGAGCAAAATTTGGCGCCAGAATATCCTACCTGTTGCAAGATAGTCCAGCCGGATTAGCCCATGCCGTGACAACGGCCCGCCCATTTTTAGAAGATGCTCCCTTTGTGATGTATCTCGGCGATAATCTGATTCAGGATCGGTTGGATGCCTTTATTGAGAAATTTAAGCAAAACAATCTTGACTCCCTGATCTTGCTGAAACAGGTCCATAACCCCACCGCGTTTGGTGTCGCTAAGCTGGATAACCAGGGACGGGTGCAGCAGCTAGTTGAGAAGCCCAAAAATCCACCCTCTGATTTGGCCTTAGTGGGGGTTTACTTTTTCTCTCCACAAATTCACAACGCGATCTCTCAAATTCGACCCTCTCCCCGCGGTGAGTTAGAAATCACCGATGCGATTCAGCAGCTAATTCAGATGGGCAATCCTGTGGAAGCTTCTGAACTATCGGGTTGGTGGTTAGATACGGGTAAAAAAGATGATCTCTTAGAAGCGAATCGCATTTTGCTAGATGCCAGTGTTTTCAATGCGTCAGTCCGGGTTGAAAACAGTCAAAGTCAAATTACAGGCCGAGTCAAGATTGGCTCAGGTGCCCAGGTTATCCATTCCACCATCCGTGGCCCGGTGGTGATTGGTGAAAACTGCCATATTGAGAACTGTTTTATCGGACCCTACAGCAGCATTGGCGATAATGTGACCATCATTAATGCAGAGCTTGACCACAGCGTTGTTTTGGAGGGCGCAACGATTGAGAATATTGATTATCGTATCGTTGATAGCGTTATTGGGCGACGGGCCAAACTCAAGACAACGCCCAAGCGACCTAAGGCCCTACGTTTCATGATTGGTGATGACTCTCAGCTTGAACTTACCTAGTTGGCATTAAACCTAAGTATCTCAGGCAAACGCTTAGTCTGAACTCCCTAATATGAACGTAGCCACTACCGTTGATCGTCTCAAGACATCAACTCCCTATCTACTTACCAAAAGATTCTATCAAGACAGCTCATTTTTTTGGAGGATGTTGACAGATAGAACCGTTTACTGGGAGTCTCGTCGTCATCCAAAAATATTCTTTCTACACATTCCAAAAACAGGCGGTACCTCCATGCGTCTTGTTTTAGAATCCGCCTATGACGGTAGGATAGCGTACTACTATCATAATGAATATACCCCCGTAGAACGGCGATTTCAGCAAGAAAAAATTCGTCAAAATATCAGCAGTTTTGATATGGTTAACGGACATTTTCCCTTTGGTCTCCATCGGACATTAGGGATTTGTGGACAACATATTACCTTTCTCAGAGAGCCGATTCCTCGTTTTATTTCTGATTATCACCATCGCCATATGTCTGCCGATCTCCCAAAGGACTGGGACTTTGAGCGATATCTCAAGGATTGTCCTTATCTCGATAATCAAATGGTGAGACTTTTGTCGGGATATGGAGGGCATTTGAGCGACAGAATGATGCAGGTAGCCTTTAGAGAAGCAAAAAGAAACCTACAAAAACATTTTTCGTTTGTTGGCTTTCTGGAAACGCTCCAACAAGATTGGCAGCGGCTGCGGGGTTTCCTAGGAATAGAGTTAGACGAACTTGCCTATGCCAATAAATCTAAGGTGCCTAGCCATCTGACTATTCATTTCTCCGAATTGCCATCTAACATCCAACAGCAAGTGATTGACTTGAACTATTACGATCAGGCACTTTATGATTTTGCACTAGAGCATTTTCATTAGCTCGGTTACAACGTTTGACGTTGCTGATCCGGACTATGATTTTCTTGCCAAGATGCTGACATAAACGCATTTTCATAACAGATCGATTTAGGCTGACGGCAATTTTTCAGACAGTACATTGATGTTTTCACAGGAGTAACAGTATTGATGGGGGAACAAATGGAAGAATCAAAAAAACAACGTTGTCTGATCACGGGTGGAGCGGGTTTTATCGGCTCTAATTTTGTTCGTCATTGGTATCAAAATGCTGACGAAACACTTGTTTTAGATGCCCTTACCTATGCGGGTAATCGTGCCACCCTTGCCGATTTAGAAAGCGAAAAGAAAATTTCCCTGGTTCAAGGAGATATCTGTAATGCTGCGCTGGTATCTCAGCTGCTGACCCAGCACTCCATTGATACGGTTATTCACTTTGCTGCTGAATCCCACGTTGATCGTTCTATTTCTGGGCCTGCTGCATTTGTGCAGACTAATGTCGTGGGCACCTTCACCCTGCTTGAGGCGTTTCGCCATCACTGGGAATCTCAGGGAAAACCAGAACATTTTCGCTTTCTCCATGTCTCTACCGACGAGGTCTTTGGCAGTCTGAACGCAGATGATCCGGCCTTTAGCGAAACTACCCCCTATGCACCCAATAGCCCCTATTCAGCCTCTAAAGCGGGTAGCGATCATCTGGTGCGGGCGTACTTCCACACCTACGGTTTACCAACGCTCATTACCAACTGTTCCAACAACTACGGACCCTATCAGTTCCCGGAAAAGCTGATTCCGCTGATGTGTTTAAACATTTTGCTGGGTAAACCGTTGCCCGTATACGGCGATGGCCAAAATATTCGCGACTGGCTGCATGTGGAAGATCACTGTAGTGCGATCGCAACCGTTTTACAAAAAGCAGCCCCCGGCGAAACCTACAATATCGGTGGCAACAATCAAGTCAAAAACATTGACATCGTAGAACAGCTTTGCGATCTCATGGATGAGCTGGTGGAAACTCTGCCGACGTCTCCGGCACGGGATCTAATTACCTTTGTGCCCGATCGGCCCGGTCACGATCGTCGCTATGCGATGGACATTAGCAAAATTCAGCGAGACTTAGACTGGCAGCCCAACTATGACTTTAAGACGGGCCTAAAGCAAACGGTACAGTGGTACCTGGCCCAGCGCGACTGGTGGCAGCCGCTCCTCTCAGACGATTATCAGCGCTACTACACGGCCCTGTATGGAGAGCGAGCCTAGCGTGTGCCGCCTATGAAGTCTGGACATAGCGCCTTCAACATTTCAACGGTTATGGGTAACCTTGCTATGGTGGTCTAAATCTTTGTTTACGAGTTTGAGACGTAGTGGCTAAAAAAGCGCTGATTACCGGACTAACTGGGCAAGATGGGTCTTACCTGGCGGAGTTACTCCTGAATAAAGGGTATGAGGTTTACGGTCTGGTGCGTCGTTCTAGCTCCAGTAGTTTTGGGCGGATTAGTCACTTTGCCGATCAGGTCCACATCATTTCTGGCGATCTGTTAGATCAGTTTTCGCTGATGGACGCCATTGATCAAGCTCAGCCCGATGAGATCTACAACCTTGCGTCCCAAAGCTATGTGCCGCTGTCCTGGACGCAGCCAGCATTGACGGCAGAATACACGGCCATTGGTGTATCTCGTTTGCTAGAAGCGATCCGTCGGTGTAAGCCAGACACGCGATTTTACCAGGCTTCCAGTAGTGAGGTGTTTGGTCAGCCAGATGAGT
>JBCAWO010000001.1:252815-323961 GCA_038534515.1 Cyanobacteria bacterium J06554_1 | reverse complement strand
CACGGGCTTCACATAGATAAGGGAAAACAGAGTTAGAAACCATATTGATGGCGGTTAAACTCAGACCTAATCCAGCATTGAAACTAAAGAAGTAGATTCCAAGTTGTTCAACACTGAAGAAACGACCAATTAATATATAATCCATATTTGAACGGAGATAGTTTAGTAACTCTATTCCTAATGGAAATTTTGAGAAATCAAAAATCTGTTTGTATCCTTTGAGGGTAAATTTACCGCTAGGTCTCCACGAGTGATTCTTTCTATAGATGATAAACCAGCAGCTTTGGGCAATAACTGCTGGAATAACAATACTCCAAATGCCCAAGCCCATTAGGGCAAAAATGACCACTGAACATTGGCCAATGAGCGCGCTTACGGCTGTTGCGATCGCACCAATCTCTAATCTATTTTCACGCCGAATCAATGCATCTTGCACAGCATAAAACGGATTAACCAGGTATGGAGTCGCTGCCACGATAATAGGGAACGTTAGCTCTGGCTGTTCATAGAAGAGGGCAATAGGGAATGCCATGAGGCATTGAAGCGTAAAGATACCTAAGCACAGAATCCAATTTGTCCAGTAGGCCGTATCTAGCAGACCGTCAAGTTCTTCCTTACTAGCTTGAATCAGTTTGGGGGCAATTCCACCCTTTTGGATAAATACATTCGCAAAATCCGTGATTGCAAAAATAATTGCAATCAGACCATATTCCTCGGTACTTAGCGAACGGGATAATACTACAACTAGCGCTATACGTATAACTCGCCTAAAGATCTGACTGGCCGTGAGCCATCCGATATTCTTTACAAGCTTGTCCGAAAACAAGCGCTTAACTTTATTGAGCATGATGATTTAGGCGAACCTTAGAAAAAATAACCTGTTCATCTATAAATTAAATATCCATAGCCTTAGTGCCTAATCTATAAAAGACTAGGCCTTTTGCGATTTATCCCGCCGTAGCGGCGCTAGTCAGTTAATTGAATATCCTAAACAAGAAATTCAACGGATTGACGATCCGGGCAGCAAAGTCAAGAACTGAGCCGGTTGATGTTTTAGGTACAACAACAACGTCACCGTCTTGAATTTGGTAGGTGTCTACGAGGTTACGAAGATCTACGACTTCCTGAGTGACTTCACCTGTCTCTTTATTCATCCGAACAAATGCAACTTCCTTAAGCTTTGCATCATCTGTGGGACCACCTGCGATCGCAACGGCACTAGACAGAGAGCTATTTGGAGGAACAGCAACCTCTCCAGGTCGTGTCACTTCCCCAACAACCCGTACTCGAACCGTATCTGGAGCCAAGCTGGATGTTGCCAATAAGCGGCTATCAACCAGTTCTTCTCCTTCGGCTAACCGAGGAACAAACACCAGATCTCCATCCCTGAGCAACATTTCTTCAGGTACTGTGGCCGACCAGAGTGCATCCCAAAGATTGACTTCTGTTCTGACCGTATCACCGTTGGGCAGCTCACGAATTACCACAACCTCACGCAGGTCTGCTGTTCGTCTAATGCCACCTGCTTGCACTAACGCCTCACTAACATAAGGCGGAGAATAGGCGGCTTCCTGGGTAATGTCAGTTGTTTCCTGTAGCTGAATCGGTCCTGGCCGATATACCTCGCCAGCAACATTAATCACAACAGGACGTAGCGCATTTAAGGTGACAGAGACAGCGGGATCAACGAGAATCGTGTTTAAGACCCGGGTTAGCTCTTGCGTTAGCTGATCGGTTGTTCTTCCAGCTGCTGAAACCTTACCTACAATCGGCAAGATAATAGAGCCATCCGGAAATACCGACATTGGCCCCGTATATTCGGGGAATCCATAGACACTAACTTCGATTCGGTCGCCAGGTCCTAACAAATAAGATGACGATGCATAGTCAATCGGCACTGTATTGGCCCTAAGCGTTCTGTTGTCAACAGACGGCAGCGCTGGCTCCTCTGGCGGTAGTGCCGGTAACGGTTGAGCAATGGCGGCTACGGGCATGCAGCAAATGAGCCCCATGAGCAAAGGTGCAGCTGATCGGATCTGGTGACGGCTAAGTGGAAACATTTTTCGTTTAAAGGAATTCATAATAGTAAAATTTTCACCGTTGAGTCGAAGAGCTAAACACCATTACCAGGCAGCTCTAAAGGTGACTGTTGGCATTGACCTGACTGTTATTAACATCGTGACTGTTGTTGGCCACAGGCGTGAAGCTTGCCGAATTTTTGTGGGGGGCGTAGTTCTGATTTTTAGTAAAGTAATGGTCGGGCGTTCCCTTAACATCAATGCCATTGGCCACTAAGCCCAGAACCGGCTGCTGAGACTGGGACAACATATTTTTTGTGGCGCGAATACTATCGGCATCCGCCTGTCCGGGACGCATAACGAGCAGAATACCATCCGTTGCCCGCCCTATCGTTAGGGTGTCCGCTAATCCTAAAATCGGTGGAGTATCGATAATAATGTAGTCATAGGCCTTCTCACAGGCCTGTAGAAGCGGCGCAATATGTTGAGATTCCAAAATAGCCAGGGGATTGGAGGGAATAATACCCGCTGGTAAGATATGCAAGTTAGGTTCTTGGAGCACAATAGCGTCCTTGAGAGCAACTTCCCCCGCAGCAAAATTGCTCAAGCCCTTTAGATTAGGAATACCCCATACGGAATGCTGGGTAGGCTTACGCATATCTGCATCAACAACCAGTACCAAGTGCCCTAAATTAGCCAGTGTCAGTGCTAAATTGGCCGCAACTTCAGATTTCCCCTCACCTGCAACCGCACTGGTCACGGTCACTGTTTTGATTGGCTTATCTACACATGAGAACTTGAGGTTTGCCTGAAGCGCCTGATAGGCTTGCAAAATTGAAGCCGGCTCAGTATCACCTCGAACCACAACGCTGGGAACAGCCCCATCTCTGGCACTAAACCGTTTCCAAGCAGGAATGACGCCTAAAAGCGGATATTCATAGAGTTCTTGTCCTTCCCGCACTGTTTTCACAGAGTGGTCAGCCATGTCAGCTAAGAAGGCCGCAATCAAGCCCAGTAATACCCCAGCAGCACTTCCGGCTATGAGAAACAGCTTGAGTGACGTGCCAACGGTTTCCGATGGTACTAAGGCTGGTGAAACGATGCGGGCATTTCCAGAGTTCTGATTCTCAAGAACTTGAGCCTCTTGCAGGTTTTGCAGTAATGTCTCGTAGGTAGTTTGGGCGACAGCAAGCTTTCGCTCTAGCTCTCGCTGCTGTTTCTCTAAGATAGGAATTTGTCTAGCTCTGCCCTGCTGAGTTTCCTGCGCATTTACCAGCTGATCAATTTGTTGTTCCAAACCTGACTGCTCGCCCTCAAGCTGTAGAAAAGCAGCAATCATATCTTGTTCTAGCTGACCCGATTGCAAATCATCTAGGGGTAAATCTAACTGGTTTGCCCCTAAGGTAATGTCAATTCGCTGTTGTAGGAGATCCTGAAGAGCGGCTTCTTGGTTTCGAATCGTCACAACCTCAGGATGCTCTTCCCGATAGCGTGTACGTGCCAGTGCCAGATCTGACTGTACTGTTTGCAGCTGCTGCAGCACATCTTGAATACCAGGAGACTCACTAATAATCCCTACGGCATAAGCCTCTTGGGAACTGAGTTTCAAATTCTGCTGAATCTGAGAAGCCTGTGCCAGGCGGTCAGCTAACTGGGACTGGAGCTGTATCAGCGTACTGTCCAAGGTAAAGAGCGCTGTAACGAGATTGGTGGATTCCTCTTCAAGGTCGATGATTCTATTGACTTCTTTGAATCGTCGCAAGCCTGATTCTGCCTCACTAACAGCCGCCTCAGACTCAGGTAGCTGTGCCGTAATAAATTCTTGAGCTGCAACTGCAGCCGCACGATTAGTTTGAATATCGTTTTGGATATAGAGCTCTGTAATTGTATTGACAATATTCGCCGCCAATTCTGGATCAGATGACCGGTATGAAACACTCAGGACATCTGTTCCAGGAACGCCCACGACAGTTAGTTCACGGAGAAAATCAATCGGATCAAGGGGCGCGCCCTCATCATCCTTTAACTGAAGCGTCGATATCACCTGCTGAGCAATGGGCGTAGAGCGGAAAACTTCGATTTGAGTATCGAGGGGATTATCCAAATTTGTTAGTGCTTTCAGCTCTCGATCGGCTCCCTGAAGCCCAACCAAAGAGGACGTTTGGTTCGATATTTCGAATAAAAGTTTGGATTCGGCTTCGTACTCAGGCTTTTGAGTAATTCCAACACCAACGGCAGCGGTCGCTGTTAGTCCAAAAACCGTTAGCGCAATTAGCCAGCGACGCTTGAGAACTAGCCAATACTTTTGTAAATCTATTTCAATTTCTTGAACAGAGCTATCTTTAGATGCCATTGAGCCTCACTGGGAAAAGAAATGAATTACGACGGGGAGGATAATATTACGGGCTTAATATCGAAGGTTAGAACCTAAATACCAATCTATATAAAGTTTTCAACAAGCAGTTTCACTGAATTATGAGGGAACATATTGGAGCTCAGTGAAATTACCATTGCTAGTGAAAAAATACATACAAGTGACACTAAAGACCTCTAGGAAATATAGTTAACCCTGTAACAGAGTTATACCCATTCTTTCAAGCAAGGTAATTACTAACAGTGATAATTGAACGTGGGCATGAGAACTTCATGGCACGTATCAATTTTCTAAAAACCTGATAAAGGATAGGAACAAATCATAGTGAAATAAAGCTTGTGAATGTAACTGGTCAGTGCACCCAAACCCGAACCTAGTATTTCTATGTAGGTTCTCAGGAATCAGAACGTTCTGAAGCTAATAAATTAGGTCAATCAGAAATCCGTTAGATTACCCAAATAGCGGATAAATAATACGTAGGTTAGTAATAATAAATACAGTATCTAGGCTAATAAACGTAAGTCTTTAGTATCAAGCATCCTAAATAATACTCATACAAAAATTGAAGTCATCGTAAAGCCTATGGGTAAGATAGGCCGACTTTAAACTTGTGTCAGACAGGCCTAACTTAGAGATGTCTGATAATGCACATCAATTTGAACATAGATTCGAGTCAACGAGTAGTGTCTTATATAATGAACCGCAAAAAGCTATTGAAGTTCCTTGGTTAATTTTTCCCATTTTTTTGACTGCTTTTGCTTTGGGTTATTTATTGTGCTGATCAGATTAGCTGGGGGCAATGGACATCTGGCCCCAAATTAAAACAGCTGGTCTGACCCATGACTGACGAATGCAGCCGTCGCTTGCCATAGGTCTTAATTTTTGATTCTCTCGTTAGCTGGATTTATTCACTTTGAGCTGGGCTGTCTGCATCCTGAGGCTGGGTAGTAGCGTCATCTGACTCGGCGGTATCACCCTCCTCAGAATCGGAGAGAAGCCATTTGTCCTGTGGGCGTTCTAGACCATTTTCTAGCCTGTTAGATATGAGGTAGACATCTACGGAGTCAGCTGCTGAAGGGGCTAGCTCCGTCATGACGTAAAGAGATGTCCCACTAAAATCTTCATCCCCTACGGTTAATGTGTGATTTTCCTCATTAACCATTAGCTCAACAACGGCTGGAGGGTCATCTAAGCCATAGGTATCTAACTGATTTGGGTTAGCTGTGATGGTCTCCTTGACGATGTCGCTAGTGATAATGTTGAGTAAGAAGGCAATGGCAGAGGGATCGGCTGGGGCTGACTCAGGCTCGGTCATCTGCCATGTATCGTCATCAGTTTTGGCAAAGGCTAACCGGCGCTCTTCTAGTTCAATGGAAAATGAGCTGACATCTGCTTCGGTAAAGCCATATAGGGTTTCACTGTAGCTAGATTGGGGGCCTTTTCTGGTTTCAATGATTGTGACGGTGGCTGCTAGTGCGATCGCAACTCCCAGCAAAATCCCAGTACTGCGCTGTAGCTTCATCTTAATATATGCTCCTTAGCGACGACGGAACCAGGTGATACCGGCTCCCACTAACCCCACCAGCGGGAATACAACCAGCGCTAAAACAATAACCATAATCTGTCGAGATACGGTCATGGTAATACGGCGATTGGTGATCTCCTTTGGGCGAATTGATAGCGTAGTATTCTCCAAATCACTTAGCCAGGTAACACTGTTAAGAAACACATCGCCATTAAGTTGTTGATCAAATAGCCCATCGGTGGCAAATGTGGCATTACCAATAACCACCAAGCGAGCATCCCTAGATTCATCGCTCGGTTCATCTCCTGCTGCCTCAGAGTCTGCTTGACTTTGTTCTTCTAACGCAATGTTATCCGTCTCGGATGGTTCTGCAACAGACTCCGAGGCAGCAGGTGCTTCTACAGGAATGTTGTCGCTAGAGTCTTCTGTATCAGGTGCTTCTATCTCGGATGAATCTGTTTCTGTTTCAGAGGTATTATCTTGGGCCGCTTCTACTGTCTCTTCAGATGTGGTCTCCCCTGGCAAATTTTCTGCCTCTTCCGAGGTAGGCTCTTCTGAGCGGTCTTCCGGTGTCTCTTCGGGTAAGGCTTCTGTCTCTTTAGTTAAAACAACACCAATATTAAAAGGGCCCTCCGGCGACTGTTGGGTATCAACATTGAGTTCCCCTGTTTCAGACAGCGGTTCAGCATAGCTTTGGGGATTACTCAGAAGTAAAGGTGTGGCGTTCACACCGTCTATGGGCGCTAACTGAACAGGGCGAGCTAGGGGGTAAAACGAACGGCCATTATCAAAGTCGGCGGTGATGGGATGGGAACCATAGGTGGTCACCAGGGGAGCAGCAGGCCCTAAACCAACAATTTGGCCAGTATTAGAAGCATCCACAATCAGCCGTTCATCTAAGGTAACTCCCCAGTCGTCTAATAAGGTGTCTAACCCAGGCTCTGTTTGTGGGTCCACCATCAGTAGAACACTGCCACCGCCATTTAGATAGGTTTCGAGCGCGTCCACCTCCGGTGGGAAAAATGCTTGTTTCGGCCCAGCAATTACAATTGCATCAGCATCGTCGGGTACAACAGCGGTCTGGGCCAGGTTGAGAGGTTCAACGGTAAAGCCATCTGATTCTAAAGCAGCGGCAGCCTGGGAATAGCCTGACGCACTGCCATCAATCACAAATTCTTCGTGGCCTTGGATAAAGTAAACCACTGCGTTGCGATCGCGGCCGATCTGGGCCAGCTTATTGGTCAGATCTTGCTCAGTTAACCCTTGCACCCCCAATGTCTGAACAAATATCTTGTCATCTCCAACTGCCAGGTGAACCTCGCGCCCCTCACCACTGACATTAAACTCACGGGCCGCCGCCGGGTCTTGAAACGGATTAATGTGCTCGTAGGTGAGATTGTCATTAAATGTTCGATAGCTATCCAATAGCTGCTCATCGTTAGGATTAAATGCTGAGTCAAAAACCACCACATTGACAGGCTGGTCTAAATTTGTCACCACTGACCTCGACTCAGGTGCCAGGGTAAACAACCCGGCCTCGGTTAGGTCAATACGGGGGGCATATTGCACCGATATAAAATTAACCATGCCGAGAATGAGCAGCATCGACAGGGTAGCCAACACTGCATTGGTTCCGGCTTGGGTGGAGCGATTTTGCCAGAAGCTACGGTAGCCGAAGCCACCCAAAACCAGGCTTACCAGGGCTAACACCAACCCCAGCACCAGCAGAACAATGGGCAACGTACTCCAGGTGTCAACCAAGCCAGCCACGAGACCCGCCGTTGTCAGAGCCAAGCCAGGCCATATTAGCCAGCGGAGATATTTGCGAGAGGTAGATAGCGCTTTCATAAAGTGGGGACAGGAATGAAAGTAACAGAAATAGGTAAGGGATTTTAGGGCTTAGGGGTAAGGTTTTCTACAGGCTCTCAACAGAACTGCTGAAGAAACATGGCAGCCGATATCTGTCGGTCCAACGGAACAGCCAACTGCCTAATTAGGTCCATCTTTCTAATTTCTCTGAAACCTAAATGCTTCTATAGATTGAGCTGTTAGAAAAATCCCTAAAACAGCGTAGGAGAGAAACAGTATCAGGCCACTGATATCAAACACACCTTGGGTAAAGTCGTTGTAGTGCTTTAGCAAAGAGAGATGGCCGATGGCGTCACCAGCGGGTCCGGGCAAGCCACTGGCCACCCCTTCAACAACAAACAGCACCAACACCAGCGCAAAGGTAAGAATAGCCGCCAAAACACTACTTTCGGTCAGCGATGAAATAAACATCCCCAAGGAAAGTACGCCTGCAGCCAGTAAGATCAGCCCGCCGTGGCCCAAGAACAGTAGCCGCAGATCAAACGGGGGGTCAGAAGCGCCCACAATAAAGGATTCGAGCACCAGCAGCGGCAGTACCATGGTGATAAAGAACGTAACCACCCCCAGCAATTTGCCCAGGGCAACGGCCCAGTTGGTAATGGGTGAGGTGGCCAACAGCTCTAGGGTGCCTTGTTTGCGCTCATCGGTATATAGCCCCATAGACAACGCCGGCAGTATAAACATAGATATGGACCCCAACAGCCCCAGATAAAACTGGGTGAATTCATAGGGTAGGTCTAGCGGGGCGCTCTGAACCCCAGCCTGATCGGCAAAGGCCGACTGGGTCAATAGCCCCTGGGGACCAAAGACTAAAATAACTAACAGAAACCCGGCCAGGAGCCAAAAAATAGTGGCAATGCCATAGGCCATGGGGGAGGCAAAGTAGCTTTGCAGCTCTCGACGGTAGATGGCAATAATGTTGCTAATAACGGTAATGATGCTATTCATCGCTGTCCGCTGAAGTGTCTGTGGGTGGGGTGTCTGGGGAATCTGCCTCAGGAACCGATGTTTCGGTACTTGGGGCCTCTGTAGATTGAGGGTCTGTAGCCTGGGGGTCGGTGGGGGCGACTGAAGGGTCTTCGGTGGTCAGGTTTATAAACACATCCTCCAAGCTGACGCGGTTGCGGGAAAGTTCATACAGGCCGAGGTTGGCTTTGATAATGGCATTTGCGATCGCACTGCCCGGATCGGTCTCGGTCGCCGCCATCACTTGAAACCGATGGTGGTTGTCAGCTAAGCCTTCGCTGGGCAAGTATTTAATCAAGTCCACCTGGCTGAGGGGATTGAGCACAGCTTGAATCTGGTCCACGTCGCCAGCCACCTCGATGGCATAGCCCAACTGTCCTGCCAGTCGAGCCGTCAGATTTTCCGGGGTGTCGGTGGCGACGATGCGCCCCTGGTTAATAATGGTGATGCGATCGCAGGTCATGCTTACCTCAGGCAAAATATGCGTCGAGAGGATGATGGTATGTTCACCCGCCAAACTTTTGATCAGGTTGCGCACATCAATAATCTGCTTTGGATCCAGACCGACCGTCGGCTCATCCAAAATAATCACTGGCGGGTCGTGGACAATCGCCTGGGCAATGCCCACCCGCTGGCGAAATCCCTTTGAAAGCTTACGGATCAACACCCGCTTTTTTTCACTCAGGTTGCAGCGTTTCATCGCCGACGCCACCCGTGCCGCCCGATCGCCAATGGGGAGACCTTTAATCCGGGCCACAAAATAGAGAAATGCCTCTACCGTCATATCTGGATACAGCGGGGGGGTTTCCGGCAAATAGCCAATGTTCTGACGTACCGCCATCGAATCGCTGTGGACCTCATGGTCAGCAATGCGGGCCGTACCGCTGGTGGCGGGCAAATACCCAGCCAAAATCCGCATGGTCGTGGTTTTTCCAGCCCCGTTAGGCCCCAAAAACCCTAAAATTTCTCCGGGCTCTACCTTAAAAGACACATCATTAATTGCAACGGTCGACCCGTAAGCTTTGCTAAGCTGCTCTACTTCAATCATGGTTTAACCCAATAGATCTAATATCCAGTCCAAGCCAATAGATTAGAGACCGACTATCAAACAGCGACTCATGTCGCCTGACTATTCTGCCACTGATTTTCATACTGGTTGCGATGAAATTGTGCAACCCTATACAGAGAGCATGCATCAGTCCCACCATGACCGCGAGTAACCCAGGCCCCGAGAATTCCCTTACATTTCTTTATTACTTTGGCACCAGCACATTAATCACCCTGGGACTTGCCAGTGTGGTCCTTAAGCTAAGTCCCATGAGCGCCATACCCAATCAGCTAGGATTGGCCATGGGATTAGTCGGTGGCTGTTTGGGGCTGTACTTTAATCGCTCAATCACCCTAAAGCAACCCATTAAAGGCCATAAGGTTTTCCTCAATCAGATCAGCCAGCCCCTGGCCGAGCTCGGCTACACCCAAGTCGATGACGATAGTCTAGCCGCCGATATTGTCATGTATTCCCGCACCAAATTACGGGGTCTGCTGTCCGGCAAAATCTATATTCGCCTGGAGCCCAAAACAGCCTACATCACCAGCCGCGCTGTCCATATCCGTGGGCTCAAGCAAAAGCTTGAGTAGAGGCACCAAGACGCGTTAAACGTTCAAAAAACTGCCCCTCTTCTGACCATGGCCAAACCCAAAAAGCAACGATTTCCCCACTTACTGGGGTCTAAATGGACCGCCCAGCAGCGCACCATGGGTTGGCGGCATTTTCAAGTAACAAACCGTAAAAATGAAGGCAAGCTCGTCTTTGCTGAGCTGGTTGCCTCCTGCGATCCAACCGTTCGATTTTGGATCAATGCCAATGGCTTAAAAAACCGTCAGCTCTGGAAAGCGGGCTGGCAAACCCGCGATCAGCTACCTAATGAGCCCCGTAAAATTGATGGCATATCTTAACCATTCCATTTAAGAAATAGCGTTAATATATTTATTGAGTAATAATCTTTACAGAAGGCTCTTTAGACTTGTTCATTTTCAATAGATGCGCAGTCTGATTGGCACTACCTAAGGGTTCTGTCTAAGCTAGCAATAGTTTGTGTCTCCTTACGTTGCTTCACAAATTCCCCATAGTTATCTGGCTTAAGTACAATTGATGTACAGCTCCAATGCTCCCGAACCTGAATTAATGAAGGCGGTTTTACAGCCTTTACTTGACGATTTTAAGCACTGGTTTGGCCGTTCGATTAGCTTGCTGGAATCTGAGACGATTGATTTTCTAAGTGAGCACGAGCAGCAGGATTTACTCAATCGGGTGCGTCAGGCTCAACAGCTGGTCAATGCATCTCAGTCCCTATCTCAGGCTACTGGCAACCAAGCAGGCGTAGATATGTCTGTTGTGATGTCTTGGCATCAGTTGGTTCACGAATGTTGGAATGTGGGTATCCGCTTTCGACAGCAGCAAGCCCAAGCAGCCCAAGACAACTTAAACGAGGATAATTAGCGCCACCGCTTCTGCCCTATGCTGCATTTACTCTACATCTTCGCTTTCACAGTTTTGGCCGTATTGGCAATTGCCAATTTGGTTCGAAACCTTATTAGTTTGGGTATTGAGACTCGCCGAGGTCCCGGTAGTTCGCTCTCATCTATCCCCAAGCAGCCCCGTCGGGTGTCCCATCCTGAACTTTTGGACAGCGATGGCAATGTCCTGGACGAGCCTTTGCTGGTCATGCGTTCTATTTCTATCAAGGACGCCCGCGAACAGCTCGACGCAATTTATGAATCCTCGGGTGGCGGTAGCGCCCTGGATGATAAGAAAGACGACTAGTCTTGGTATTTTTTGGCTAGACCTGTCGTGAAAATTACTAGGTAGGTGGTGCGGTAGTTTACTGCACCACCTATTTTTTATAGCTTGGTGCCCATATGACAAAAAACTGCGGGTGGGGGGCTACTTGAGTAAATCTTGAGTGGCCATTGCATTAAACAGTTCTGTAGCTTCTGCCTGAATGGCGTCATACTGCTTGAGTACTGGAACAACGTCTGCTGTTTCATGCTCTACATAATCGTAAAACTGGACAAATATACGGTCTACTTCTTCGTAAATCAGACTTAGCTTTTGGTTCAGGCGGTCGGTGACGTCATCCTTAAACCGATTTTTTTCACCATCCAGGGCATCTTCAAATTTGGTAATGATCCGTTTGCGCTGCCAGGCAATACCAATGGCTAGGACAATCACACCGATGCCGGCAAACGCGATACCAATGGCATTCATAATGGCCTCGGCAACTGCAAACTCAACGATATTCAAAATAGTGCCGGCTACGGCAACAAAGGCACCGCCCACAATTTCTGCTGCCATGCTTTCGGCTTCTGAGCCCAATGTACGGGCCAGACCTTCATCGGTGAGTAGGCCATTAACTTTGGCTTTGACGCTTTCGATCACCTCCTGGCGACGCTCCAAAATTTTGATAGAAATGGCACTGCTTGGGAGTTTGTGGGTTTGGATAGCGTTAAGGTCAACGGTCAGCCCTTCTAACAGCTGCCGGATACCATCGACAAAATGCTGGGCCCCCTCATTGGAGAGTTCTTCCAGGGAGGTTTTGAGTTCGTCTTGGCAGCGATCTTTAAATCCGTTAATCCAGGTTTGGAGCGACGCCTCTTTTTTAAAAATACCGACAAAGGAGCGACGCATCACGGTTACGACGGAGAGGCTATCGCGAAATTCTAGTTTGATGCGGCTGGCAATGGTGTCGTAACGATCCGAGAGGCGACTGACAAGGGTATTGATTTCGGTTTGCGATCGCACCCGCCCCGTTTCAATCTGCTGTTGAATCCGCTCTGCCGTCGCCCGATCTGTCTGGAGCTGTGCCTTCAGGCTATGAATATCATCCGTTAGGGCTTCGATCAGTTTGTGGGTAGTGGTGCTCACCGAGCGCAGCTTAATTTTATAGCTTTCCCCCGTCGAGACCATGTCGCGAATATACTGCCGCACCGGAGCAAAGCCGCTGGTTTCATAATCTCCCTCCAATTCCAGCTCGGCTGAGGTCGCAAACACCATGGGTGCGGTAATTTGCTTTTGGATGGCATAGTCTCGCACCTGTTGAACATTGGTCTTTAGATGCTCAGGGCGGAGTAAATCGGCCTGCTGCAAAATAAAAACGACTTTTTTACGCCAGTCAACGCTGACGTAGTCTAAAAAGTCCCATGCACTTTTCTGGTAGGGGTTTTTAGCAAAGAGAACAAAAAATGTCAGGTCGCTATTGGGAATATATCGCTCGGTAATCACCTGATGTCCGGTCACCAAAGAATTGGTTCCAGGCGTATCCACAATGGAAATCTCTCGCAAGATATCGATGGGGCGACCAATTTTACGCAAGTGGGGCTCCATTTGCTGAGACGTTTCTACATCGGCATAGACAATTTGCTGAATCGAGTCGGTGCAGGGGGCAATGTCGGTGGCGCACACCTCCGCCTCTAGTAGCGCATTGACAAAGCTGCTTTTACCCGCCTTGACCTCTCCGACAACCACAAACAAAAAGGGCTCATCAATGCTGCGACGGAGGCTGTCTGTGGTTTGCGCCAGGTCCGAGTTGTTGATGCCACTCGCCAATGTCTGCATTTGCTGGAGCAGCTGGGCTAGGGCAGAGCGATAGGTTTGCAGCTGCCGATCGATAATGGCCGTCGTTGCTGATATATCTGCTGCTTTGCCCATATTTTGCTCCTGCGGGTCGCTACTTCAGTTTACAGATATCGGTATAGCCTTGGTCACATGGCCTGGTGGAACAGCAAGGCTGCCAGTACAAAAATTGGGTGATTGTCTGAGACTGGGCTCAGCTAAATTTCAGTCACAACCGATTTAATGGGGGCTGACATCGTCGCCCGGCATCCCATGAATTTAAAAAATATAGTAGTCATCATCCCAGCACTGAATGAATCGGCCTCGATTGGCACCGTCGTTAAAACATTACAAACCCAGGGGCTAACCCACATTCGTGTGGTGGATAACGGCAGCCAGGATAACACCGCTGAAATCGCGACGCAGGCAGGTGCTGAGGTGGTGTCGGAGCCGGTTAAGGGCTATGGGCAAGCCTGTTGGCGAGGTTTACAGGCGTTGCCTGGTGGGGTTGAATGGATTTTGTTCTGTGATGCCGATGGCAGCGATGACCTGGCTCAGCTGCCCGAGTTTTTGGCTCAGCGAGACAGGTACGATCTGATTTTGGGCAATCGGCGGGGAACGGCCGCAGGGCGACAGCAGCTGAGCCCGGTGCAACGGTTTGGTAACTGGTTAGCGGGAACGCTGATTGCTTGGGGCTGGGGTCACCGCTTTGAGGATCTCGGGCCGCTGAGGCTGATTCGAAAGACGGCGCTGGACGACATTGGCATGTGCGATCGCAACTTTGGCTGGACTGTCGAAATGCAGGCTAGAGCTGTGGAATGCGGTCTGCGTATCTGTGAGCTACCGGTCAACTATTTGCCCCGTCAGGGAGGCCGGTCCAAAATTTCAGGCACTGTCACGGGGAGCTTTAAAGCCGGCACCATTATTCTGTCTACCCTGGCGCGTCTATATTGGCAAACGCTGTGGCCAGGGGCTGCTTGTGAGTCTTTAAACCAATCAAAAAAACAAATAACAAATAGGTCCCAACAACTTCTGCTCTTTCTCAGTGCGATGCTGCTGGTGACCGGCAGTGTCTATGTGCTGCCCCATGGAGACTTTCGCGTAACAACATCGGTCATCCATTTTTGGGTGGGCAGCGCCATCATGGGAATGGGCTTTGTCCTGGCCTGGACAGTGCAGCGTCTGCCAGGTATGTGGTTTTGGGCAGTGGCCATAGCCACGCGGGCGCTGCTATTGGCCATGTATCCAGGGGATGATATTTGGCGCTACCTGTGGGAAGGGTATATCCAACTACAGGGCTTTAGCCCCTATGATTTTGCACCGACAGCCGATATCCTTGAGCCCCTACGCACAGAATGGTGGGACCAAATCAACAATGCCTTTGCCTCGGCCATCTACCCCCCCTTAACCCAGCTTGGCTTCCGTTCCTTGGCCAACATTGCTGTGTCGGTACCGCTATTTAAAGCAGCGTTTGCGGTGGCAGATTTGATGGTGTGCTGGTTGCTGAGTCGGCGTTTTGGATACGGAGCAACGCTGCTCTATGCCTGGAATCCGATGATAATTTACAGCTTTGCCGGCGGCGGCCATTACGACAGCTGGTTTGTGCTACCACTGGTCATGGCCTGGCTGTGGTTTGAGCGACCAGATAACCCGACCAAACGACCACCGTTAACCTATCTGGGCAGCGCCCTGTTGGTCGGCATCAGCATTGCTGTTAAATGGATATCGCTACCGGTTCTAGCGTTTTTGGTGTGGCATGGGCTCCGACGGGGGCGAATTGGCATTGCCCTCTTAAGCGGTATTACCGGTTTACTCCCTATCGTGCTGACAGCAGTTCCCTTCTGTAGCCCTGCCTCCTGCCCATTAGTGCGATTTGGCTCCTCGTTTGTCAAAAATGGTCGTAGCGCTGAACTGATTCCCCACCTGGTCGCGCAGCTATGGGAGCCGTCCCTCTCAGCTAACTGGCTCTATGCGTTTCCCCTGGCATTGGTGGTCCTATGGCTGCTGCTGCGGGCTAACAGTTTTCACAAATTTACCGAGTGGTATCTGATTGGGCTCATGGTGATTTCGCCAATTGTCCATTTTTGGTACTTAAGCTGGCTGATGCCTTTTTTGGTGGTCAGTCGCAACCTGGGCAGTCGACTGGTTAGTCTATCGGCCTACGTGTACTTTATCTTGCAATACCAGCTGTCCATTGGAGACTACAGCTGGTATTTGCCAGGGGTCTTGCGCCACTGGCTATGGTGGCCATTTGTGCTAGGGGTGCTCTGGAGCAGTGCCCAGGTGATGGGGTCGGGAGCCTCAAAATTGAACAGAACTTAAGGCGCTTCTCAGGCGGCATTCAGTTGGCAATGAGAGATTGCAGGAGAGTCATTATTTCTACTGCCCTTACTCCTCACCGCTGATTAATTATGAAACGTCAATATTTATCTGCCTTTTTTCTGGCTTGCTCCGTAGGTTTGGTCGGTTGTTCCACCGGGGCGACACCACCTGATACCACCGCTGGTGAAACCCAGCTTATCGCCACCCAGGAGGGTGTGGATTATTCGGTCTATGACGATGTCTTGAGTACCTATGTTGATGACTCCGGCTGGGTTGACTATGTCGGTCTTCAGGAGTCTCGGCAACCATTGGACAGCTTTAACAATGGACTAGCCGTGGTGGATGACACCACCTACGACAGCTGGAGCGAGACGGAGCAAATTGCCTATTGGGTCAATGCCTATAACTCTCTGACTTTAAAGTCCATTATTAATCAAACGCCGCTCAAGGCTAGCATCAAGGACATCACTGGAGTATGGCGTCTGCAAAAGCATCCGATCAAAGGCAAGGAAAAGACCCTGAATAATATTGAGCATGATGTGCTGCGAGTTGACTTTGATGAGCCTCGAATTCATGCGGCCATTGTCTGTGCCGCCATTAGCTGCCCACCACTGCGCAACGAAGCATTTACCGGGGAAGCGCTAGATGCCCAGCTAGATGAACAAGTGGAGCAATGGCTGGCTAGACCTGACGGGCTGGCTATTGATCAGGAGGCCGGTGAAGTTCGGGTATCTAAAATTTTTAGCTGGTTTGGCGAAGACTGGATTCCTTCCTACGGTGTAGAAACTGGGTTTACCGGTAGCAAGGCAGAGCGAGCCGTGCTCAATTTCATCAGCAACTATGTCAGTGAGGAAGAGCGGGCCTATCTGGAAGCTGGCAACTACAGCCTTAGTTACTTTGACTACGACTGGTCGTTGAATAAACAGTCATAATCTAAAGGAAACATTAAAAAATAGAAAAGGGGATATATCGTGGATGCAAGGGCCTGTCTGATGTTGTTTACGCGGTACCCCGAAGCCGGAAATACTAAAACCCGCTTAATCCCCCGCTTGGGGGCGGTGCGTGCGGCAGAGCTGCAGCGATGGATGACGGCATCTATGGCGCAGGAAATGGCGTCCCTGCGTCCGGACATTGACCGCCAAGTTCATTTTTCTGGCGGTGGACTGTCGCAGATGCAAACGTGGCTGGGACGACAGTTTACCTATCTGCCTCAATTTGCAGGGGGGTTAGGAACCCGCTTGCACCAGGCATTTATGGGGAATTTCAAGGCGGGGATGGAGGCTGTGGTGGCTATTGGGGCAGACTGTCCCCAGCTGAGTACACGCCATTTTGAGCAGGCATTTCGACAGCTCAAAAGCCACGATGTGGTTTTGGGGCCAGCGGCCGATGGTGGCTACTACCTGATTGGATTGAGTGGCCCCCAGGCCAGACTGTTTGAGGATATTCCCTGGGGAACTGGGGAAGTATTTGAGCGGACGGTTGCGATCGCAACCAGCCTCAACCTTTCTATCGCCACCTTAGAAGAACTGCGGGATGTAGATCGTCCTGAGGATTTAGAACTGCTCAGTCAAATGCCTATTTGCATTTAATCTCCATGAGTTGAAGCCTATATGTGGGGACGTTCCATGGAACGTCCCCACATATAGGCTCTCCACACTTGGGTTCTTTAAACCTGGCCCACCTGTTGGGGTACCGAATAGCGAGCCTTACTAGGCACCATCTGGGCATAAAGATTTTCCAACTGGGTAATGTTTTTACTCAACGTGTAACGCTCTAATACCCGCTGTCGGGCCTTACTGCTGAGGAGAGAAATCATCTCGGGATGGTGGCTTAGCAGGGAAAAAATCGTCTGCAGCTGTTGGGCTACCCGCTGGGTGTCAATAACAACTCCGGCTCCGTTTTCTAACACTTCTCCATCCGCTCCGGCGTCGGTGGCAATACAGGCCGCGCCACAGGCCATTGCCTCTAGCAATGACAGGGACAACCCCTCAATCAAAGACGGCAAAATAAAGGCATCGGCCCCTCGCAAAATCTCAATACGGCGGCGCTCATCGGCAACAAACCCCAGCCATATCACCGAATCATCTTTGCCATAGGCGGTTTTTAGGGCCGTTTCTAAGGGACCACTGCCAACAATCAGCAGCTTGTTTTCTGGCCCCATGTTGGCCAGTTTCCAACCCTTGAGCATCGACTCCACATTTTTTTCAATGGCCAGCCGCCCTTGATAAACATAGATTTGGTTAGCTCGAAACTCTTTCTTAATGCGGGACGGACCTGGGGCATATCGATACACATCCACCCCGTTGGGAATGACCGCAACCCGCTCTGAAGGCACCCCCAGTTTGACCAGCAGCTCCTGCTGAATTCGAGAGAATACGATCACCCGGTCATAGTTAGCCAATCGTGGAGCGTATAGCTGGTAGGTAAAGTGCTGAGTCCCTGAGGTGAGATTGCGACGCTTGCGATCAAAGGCCGGATGGAATGTGGCAACCAGGGGAATTCCCAGCTCGTGGCAAATTTCTGGCAGCTTAAAATCTAGAGGAGACAGGGATAACGAAGCATGCACCAAATCTGGCTTGAGTTCGGCCAGCACTGCCGCCAAGCGTCGGGCTGAGCTAAAGCCAGGAATAATGAGAATTTGGGATTTGAAAATGAAGGGTAGGGAAACCTCTTCGTAGCCAACGTGATCGTCTGATGATTCTTCATCCGTCGCAAAGTGCAGAAATGTGACCCGGTAACCACGCTCTAGCAGAGCGTTTGTAATCTCTCGACCGTAGGTGACATTTCCACAAAACGGGGATTTTTTACCAATCCATGCAATGTGCATCTAAAGGGGGCTATAAATTCGGACGTTTATTAAAAGGGCGCTTCTAAAAGCAGACATTCAAAGCAGACATGAACGGCTTTACGAGTTAAACCGTTTGGCAAGACGCCCATTAGGAACCCTTGTTTGCTTAAGTAACCAGTCAAATAACCTAACTTAATGCCACTTAAGCAACCGTACGAATGCTTTATATGACTTTATCAGCATTTCACGAGTTACTCGGCATTGAGTCATTAGCGAAGTAATTAGATTTATTGGGCAGAGGGCGTTTCAGCGGGCACCGTAAACACGGTTTGGGTAAGTAGACCACCCAGGACGACAATACCAGCCAGGCTCAGCAGCACGGGGCGCAACCCCACCAGGGATTCGGCAACGCCCGCCAGGGCTAAGGGCAGACTCAAGGCGATGTTAACCACATTATTTTGCAGCCCAAAGACCTTGCCTCGCATCTCTTCTGGGGTGTGTTCTTGCACCGTGGTTTGCATGGGAATACCCACGGTGGCGGCAAACACCCCCAAAACCGTAATTAAGGCCAGGCTGCCCCAGAGACTGTGGATGGTTAGGGAAAGCCCGCCCAGGGCGGCCCCCATACCCAACAGCCCCAACAGGCTTAGATGTCGCTTAGCCACACGATGCCCCAGCTGACCGATCACCGCTGCGCCCAGCCCCATACCGACACCCCCCGAGGCGAGGAGTACACCAAATTGGGAGGGCTTTAGGGCTGGGATAACCTCCGCCAGACGCACGGCCAACACCGCCAGGGCTGCAAAGACTGAAAACAGCAGCACCAGCTGAATAATGGCATTACGAATGGGGGGCCGCTGCTGAATATAGCGCAGACCGTCTTTGATGTCGGCCCATACGTGGCTATCTCGGGTGAGGGTTTTGGTAGATTCTCCGGTGCGCATTGTGGTCAGGATCAGTCCGGCCAGGCCATAGCTCACCCCTACGAGAATGTCTTTACCAATACCGGTACCGCCATCAAGGGGGGTAAGCAGGCTATCTGCGATCGCAAGTAGTGGCTCCCCCACCGCAAACCCAATAATCACCGACGCCATCATGGTAGTGGTGTAGAGGGAGTTAGCCGACAGCAAATGACGGTCTTCCAAAATTAACGGAATCACAGACTGCTCTGCCGGGGCAAAAAACTGGGTCAGGGTAGAGACCAGAAATGTGATCAGCAACAGCAGACAGAAACTGATAGGAATACCTGCCACCGCCCCCATGTCATGGGTGAACCACAGCCCCAGGGGCAGCCCTATCACCAAAGCCCCCCGCAGCAGATTAGTCAGCACCAGCACGGGCTGTTTTAGCCAGCGATCCACATATACCCCCGCTAAGGAGCCAAATAGGACCGCCGGAATCGTAAACGCAATCATCACCGCTGATACCCAGCCACTAATGGTTTGATCCGGCGCGTCATATTGGCTGGCAATGATAGCAATCATCAATACCAGGTAGACCTTATCAGCCAGCTGAGAAAACACCTGACCACCCCATAGGGTAAGGAAATTACGGTTTTGCAACACTGGCCAAAAACCAGTAACTGGCTCGGCAGGTTGCTCCGTTAAGTCAGCGCTGTTAGCCGTCTCCGATGGCGGGCCCATCGCAGGGCTATGGCCATTTGACTGAGGCTCACACCCTTCAGAAAATTTAGACGCACTCGAGTCAGACTCACGAAGCATAAGCAGATGAGGCAAAGCAGCTGTCGATCAGTGCAGCCGATCGAATGGGTCGATCGAAATGGAACTGGGCGTAGTTTCTCAACAGACGTTCAACACGACGCCACAGACTGTGGGGAGCTGCACCACCCCCTCCTATAGATGGTAAAGAACTAGCCTGTGTAAAAACAAGCTCTGCTTGACCTAATTGTTGTAATAAGGCCAATTCTGACGCACCGATGGTGGTCGTCAGCGAGCCATAAATCCGTTTGCGACGACTGACCTCATAGTCGGCAGGGCCCGCGTTATTTTCTAGC
The DNA here is from genome assembly GCA_038534515.1 of Cyanobacteria bacterium J06554_1. Lineage (GTDB taxonomy): Bacteria > Cyanobacteriota > Cyanobacteriia > Phormidesmidales > Phormidesmidaceae > Leptothoe. The sequence continues at coordinate 303,473 of JBCAWO010000001.1, read as the reverse complement.
TGCTCTAGCTGCTCTAGGGTAATAACCCCACCGGCTTGAATGCTAAACCCCACCTGCCAAGGATTATCTGCCCCACCCCCCAGCTGAGGCTTAATCGGGGTGCGGCTAAGACAGCAGTAACGCAGCTCTGGGGCCACCCCCGCTAGGGCCAAAATATGAAACGTGCCATGGGCTAAGCAGGCTAGGACAGCACTAGACGAAGCATTCTCCAGACGTTCTAAATGGGCCACCAGCAGCTCAAACAGCTCCACCTGGGGCTGCTCGCTGGCCTCGCACAGCACTAACTCTGCTAAATACTGCCCCGCCGTCAGCCGAGCTAAGTCTCGGCTTAACCCTGGAAATGACTGTTGCGTTTCGGCCTGGATCATTTTGTCGAGGGACTTGCCCTTGGACAGCATCAGCTCATTTACGACAAACAGCCCACTGCGCCCACCCAAGCGCGACTTGTGCTTGCGGGCACCGGGAGCAATGGCCCGCAGGAGTCCATATTCTTTGGTAAGGATGGTCATCAACCGGTCGGTTTCACCCATGGGAGCGGCTTTCAGGTTAATGCCAGTAGCTTTATAGGTGCGGGACATTTAATCCTTTTCACTTTGGTTGTAGCTTACGTTAATTTGGCTTTTTCCTTCATAGAGCCAGTTCATTTTTTTAGGATCGAGCTTGGCGTGGTACATCAGCTTGAGCAGCTGATTGAGGGCAGCGTGTTTATAGATGCCCCGTTCTTTAAAACGGCGAGCGGAGGTCACAACGGTGCCGGGAACTACATGGGGCGGCCCAAACTGACCCAGGGCATTGCTGAGGGCGGTGTCTTCAAAAATATCCATATTGGGGACACCGCCAATGTGGATCAGGGCCTCTCGGCGAGCAAAAATACAGTGGTCTAAGTAGAGAATGCGACTAAAGCGCGGTCGCTGGGTGGTGGAGTACCAGGAGGTAAACCGCAGCAACCAATGGTCCATGTCAAAGCTGTGGCGAAACCCACCCCAGGTAACGGCATCATCGGCCATTGCCTGCCGGATTTGGGTCAGGGCATCAGCGGGTAACAGGGTGGCCGGATGGTGCAACACCACCACATCTCCCTGACTCGCCTGAATGCCAATGGTCAAGCGCTGGGCTCGGTTAGTGGCCTCGGTGTGAATGAGTTTGAAAGCAGCCGCAGCCGGGTGCTGGGTGATCACATCGTAGGTGCCGTCTGTGCTGGGGCTCATGACGATGGTTAGCTGCTTTTCCCCTGGCTGCAGGACCAAGTTATCTAAAATACGGGGCAGATAGCCGTGGCGAATTTCGTTTAGGCAAGGCAGAACAACTGAAATATTAAGTCCCATTCACGACCTACCGTTTACTCCAACTAGCTGGGGTGCTTATCCAACGTTAGTCCCCCAAAGTTAATCACTGCTGAGCCGCTCAAAATAATACAAAGTCTATTAAGAGTAGCGAAGGGTATCCATAAGCTGCGCTAGCGTTCAAGTGGCACTCAACCTGGTGCGTATCTGGAACTGTGGTTTTATCACAGGGTCGAGATACAAACCAGGCTGGGGGTTAAACCACCCGTTCTCAGACTTTTTCAATATTTGGTGATTCTGATCTATGACTGTCGCCCCAAACTCTTCACAAAAAGCGGCCCCCCAGGTCCATGTATTTTCTGATAAGGCTGCCCTTGTGGCCGCAGCGGCTGTCCGGGTGATTGAGCTGATCCGCGATGCGATCGCAACCCGTGAACGATGCACCCTGGCCCTATCTGGTGGCAGTACACCCAAACCCCTCTACCAGGCCATTGCCCAAGCCGACCTGCCCTGGGACAAGATCTATGTGTACTGGGGAGATGAGCGCTATGTGCCCGCCACCCACGCTGACAGCAATGCCAAGATGGCCCGTGAAGCCTGGCTTGACCATGTCGACATCCCACCGGAAAACATTTTTGTCGTTCCCACCGACACCGACTCCCCCGAAACCACAGCCAAACGGTACCAGCAAAGCCTGGCCGATAGCTTTCAAGCCACCTCAGAATCAGAAATCCCCCAGTTTGACCTCATTTTGCTGGGCATGGGCGATGACGGCCACACCGCATCCCTATTTCCCCATACCCTGGCCCTCAATGAGTTTTATCGCTGGGTCACCGTTGGCAATAAAGATGGTCAGCCCAGGATCACCTTTACTAGCCCCCTCATCAACCAGGCTCGCCATGTCCTATTTTTGGTGGCAGGCGCTAACAAACAAGCCGCCCTCTCCCAGGTGTTTGCCCCCGCTACCGACAGTGCCACCTATCCAGCCAGGCTGATTGCCCCCGTGGGTAAATTAACCTGGTTCATGGATGCCGACGCCAGCCAGGGGTTACCCACCGCCGTAGAACGGACAGTTCATTAATTCCTCGGATATCTCTCCCCTAGGGATGAATAAACCCTCAGGGGGGATGCCCCTCTGTCTCTTCAAACCCTCAGATACGCAAGGATACAGAACAAAGTCAAAGATTACTTATACTTCTACCAACGCATCGACAGAAAATCGCCGAAACCGTGTAGTTTATACATGGCTAGCGTAAATCAGACCGCTATGATTATTTGCCCAAACTGCAACTATCAAAACCCAGAGGCGGCTTCGCAATGTGAAGCCTGTTACACCCCTCTGCCAGCTCTTATTAAATGCTCTAACTGTGGCGCAGAGGTGCAAGCAGACGCTAGGTTTTGTGGTCAGTGTGGACATAGCCTAGCTAGCCAAGCCCCGCAACCGGCCACGGCAACCGCCGCCAATCTGCCTGACCCTCTGCCAAGCGCCACTGTTGACCCCATAGCCCCAGCCGTATCCGCCCCGCTTTACGGTGAACCATCAGAGTTAGTTGAGCCTGAGCCCCTGGTCCCCCCAGAGCCACTCCCCACCGGGCCTCCACCACCGTTACCCGCAGATCCCGTACCGGCCACTATTCCCACAGCGGTTGATATCTACAGCGCACCGCCCGTTACCCAGCCGGCGGGTGTCGGTGAGATGGGTGCCAGTGAGGCTGTCGTAGTCCCCCAAACCCAAATCCAGAGTTTTACAGCCAGGCTACTCCATGTACAAACTGACACCTCAATGGAGTTGCCCATTGGGCTTAATTTGTTACATATTGGTAAGCCCAACGACCGCATTCCACCTGATATAGACGTCTCTGGTTTTCCTGAATCAGAAATTGTGTCTCGCGTTCATGCAAATATCCGTATTGAGGGCGATGTCTACTATATTGAGGATGTCGGAAGTTCTAATGGTACGTACGTCAATAATTTGCCACTCGCCGCAGGAAACCGCCATCGCTTGCGACCCGGAGATCGCATTGCCCTTGGAAAAGGTGATAAAGTGAGCTTTATTTTTCAACTTGCATAGGGGTCAATGGAGGTACCAATCGACCGTTTAATTGTCACTTCTGCGCTGCCATCCCTGTTAGATTGCCCTTCGATGTATTAACGTGATTACCCTATCGTTACTCCACCCGCAGAATAAAAACCCCATCCAGCACTGGACCTTTGAGGAACAAGACATCATTCGGATTGGCCGCTCTACGGATAATGATGTAGTTCTTTACAGTGCCGTTGTTTCTCGACATCATCTGGAAATTCATAAAGGAGTAGCGGGTTGGGCCATTCAAAGTCTGGGCACCAACGGCACCTATTTAGACGGCAAACGGATACAAAATGTAACTGCCGAAGATGGGCTGGTGGTCCGGTTAGCGCGTTCTGGTCCCAATTTACAGATCACCATCGAGCAGCCAGAAAAGTCATCAGCGGCCTCGATTAAAGAACTATTGGCCCGTCGCAAACAGCATCAGTTTGGCCAAACATCATCAACAGACCAGCCCGTAAGAACTGATTTGGACGTGATCAAAACCGATATTCGCGATACGACACCCCCTAAGACTAACCCCGACCCGCTGGATAACGGGCTTGCCTAGATGGCCAGAGGCGATCAGGTCTACGTGATGCGCGATGTGATGGGTATCCCCTATCAGCACCATGGGATTGACTGCGGTGATGGTAGCGTTATTCACTATCGCAAAGTAGGAACGGCAACGGTATCACGCACCAGTTTTAAGGCCTTTGCCCAAGGCAACCCGGTGTATACGTTCCCCCAGTCGGTGTCGTTTATTCCTGATGTGGTGCTTAAGCGGGCCGAAAGTCGGCTAGGGGAACAGCGCTACAACCTGTTTTTTAATAACTGCGAGCACTTTGCCAACTGGTGCAAAATTGGCAAGACCATCAGCCCTCAGTTGGATAATTTTGGGCTGCGATTAGAGCAGATCAAGCTACCTAGCGGGTTGACTCGACAGGCGGCACAGCAGGAAACACCCCAGGCAATTTTAGATTTATTTGCCAGGGCGTTGGATAATATTGCGATCGCAACCAGTACCCTCCTCCCCGACTACAGACAGGCCCAGAGCGACAGCCATCAGTGGAAACAGGTAGCCCACGCCGCCCTTAGCCGAGGCCGCGAAGATCTGGCTCGAGCCGCACTCTACAAACGCCGCAGCGCTCAGAAAAAAGCCAAGACCATTGGGCAGCAGCTCCAGGAGCTCTCCGATCTACAGATTTCCATCCAAACCGACCAAACCCTGGCGCTAAAACGCCTGAGCGAAGAAAGCACCAGCCTTCATTAGTTTTCTTCACAAAATAATAGTCAGATGCAGACATCCAGCGTTAGGGGTCAGAATAGAACAGACCTAACTCCCATGGATTCTATTGCATCAGTCAGGTTAGTTAGACCATGGATACCCCTGCAGCCCCAAACGATAGCTTGGCGCACATAGTTCAAGGCTACGTAATCCCTGAAAGCTTTAGATGGCAACAGCTATGGGCACAGCAACCGCTAACCTGACTCGCAATCGACACATATATCGATTGCCATGGCTACCTTGTCGATCTCTTTTTTGCGAAGTACGATTGTAGTCTAAAAATAATACAAAAACCGTCATCCAGCGGACGACATCAGGAGGCATCCCATGGACAAGCTACTCAAAATTCTTCAATATTATCGACAATATTGGCTGATAACAGTATTTAATGCGGCTGCCATGGGCACGTTTGAAATCATTGATCTGTTTGTACCCTATGCCATTGGGCAGCTGCTCAATGTTCTCTCACAACAGCCCCTCGATCGGCCCCTCGAGAACTTGATTGCTGTTTTTGGTCGATTGCTACAACAACCCATCACCCCAACATTTTCACTTTTAGTTTTGTTGGGTTTAGTAGGGGTTATCTCCGTCGGACGTGCGCCGATCCAGCCCTGGATCGGCCCCTGGTTTAACTGGGATACGGCACTGCGGGCTCGACGCGATCAGGCCCGGCGTTCCCTAGAGAAAATCTTGACTCTACCGCTAGAGTTTTACGATGAAAACAACCCAGGTCGAATTGCCGCACGGGTCGCCAAAGGATTAGCCAACTATACCTGGACCTATCCAGAAATTATTGGGCAATTTATCCCCAAGATTGTGCGGGTGTTTGGGGTTTTTGTTGTCATTGCCTTTTTAGACTGGCCCATCGCCCTAGTGGTGCTAAGTTCGTTTCTGGTCATTGTTAGCTATAGTCTGTTGCGCCTCAAACGACTGTCTGCTCAAGAAGAGAAACTTGACAAATACATAGAGAATACCGAGAGCCGGACCTCGGAGATTATCACCAACATTAAAACAGTCAAGGCATTTGCTACAGAAATGCGCGAGCTAAAGCGGCAGCAACAACGGCTAGATCGAGAATTTAAGGTGGTCGACTATCGTATCCATCTGGGCTACGTAAAGCTGGGCACCTGGCAACGCACCATCGTACAGAGCTGTACCTTTGGTGTGCTGGCCTTAACTCTGTGGGCCACAGTCCAGGGAAGCATATCCCTAGGGCATTTCGTGACGATTCTTACCCTGTCTAGCATGGCCTATGCTGAGGTTGATCCAATCTGTAGTCTAGCCGAAATGTTTGTACGCCGATATGGGGCCATGGCAAGGTTTCAGGAGTTTGTCGCCCTACCGGCGGGGACAGATGCGGGACAGCTTACCGACGATGTGCCTGACTATCGATTTACCGGCAAGGTGCATTTTAATCAGCTCACCTTTGGCTATACCCCCGATAAACCCGTCCTCAAAGATATTGAACTGTTGGTACAGCCTTGTCAGACAGTCGCCCTAGTGGGACGTTCGGGATCCGGCAAGTCCACACTAGTCAAGCTATTATTCCGTTATTTTGAGCCCCAAAGCGGTGCCATTTTAATTGATGGTCAAGACCTGCGTCGTTTAGACATCACTGGCTATCGTCAACGGCTAGCGATTGTGCATCAAGAGGTGGATATTTTTAACGGCACGCTAATGGAAAACCTGATCTATGGCTGTCCGGAAGCTACGGCGGAACAGGTGGAGGCCGCCTGTAAAATTGCCCAGGCCCATGAGTTTATCAAGCAGATGCCCCATGGCTATCTGACCACGGTGGGTGAGCGGGGTGTACGGCTATCGGGGGGTCAGCGTCAGCGCATTGGCATTGCGCGGGCCTTGGTGATGGAGCCTGATGTGTTGGTGTTTGATGAGGCCACCTCCAGTCTGGACTATGAGTCAGAGAGAGCGATTCAGGTGGCGATGCGCTCCCTATTTGGTACCCGCACGCTAATTATCATTGCCCACCGTCTCAGCACTGTCCGAGAAGCAGACCAGATCGTAGTACTCGACCAAGGACGCATCAGCCAAGTAGGTAGCCACGATGAGCTATTAACCCAAGGGGGGCTTTACCAACGACTCCACCAACTCCAGGAAACGGGGGAGCTATTAGGCAGTTAAACAACGCTACAAAAGTCTTTGCAATGATTCCCAGGGACCGATGATGGCTCGACGGCTCAAGAGCTACAGCAAACAATCATCGGTTCAACCTGGCAGCTATTGCACCCCAGAAACGTTGCCGCCGACACATGCACTGACATCACGTAGTTATGTTATGAAACGTTTATCTTTAAATTTTGTACAAATATATGCAAAGTTACAGCAATTTTTAAAAAGGCTGGGCATCGTAGGGACAGTCAGTGACGCATCCATAGGATGCGACGACCTATGAAAAACTTGCTTAATATTTCACCATTAAACAACGGCGCACAGTGCAGCCTCTGCGAAGACACACTGCTGCGTCACATCAGCCAAAATAGAATGTTTTGGTATTGCCCCAGCTGCCGTCAAGAAATGGTCTGCGAAGAGCAAAAAGTATTAGCAGCACATCCTACGGCAAGCTGCAACAGTCAAGCAGTCCCACAGCGCCCACTGCTCGAAGTTGCTGACCTGCGCAGGCGAATCGGCGTTAGTTAAACACTTTCTAAAATCCATTGAACCAACGTGCGTACACCATACCCCGTGGCACCAGGGTTGTTGTACGCATTGTCTTTTTCACTCCATACAGGTCCGGCAATATCCAAGTGCGCCCAGGCCGTATTTTTCACAAACTGCTTTAGAAATAGCGCCGCAGTGATGGAACCACCGGGACGAGGTCCTGTATTTTTCATATCCGCCACAATCGACTTCAGCCCTTCAAAGTACTTGTCTTCCATGGGCATCCGCCAGAGTTTCTCACCAGCGGCTTCTGCTGCTTTGGATAGATTTCCGGCTAACTCATTATCAGGGCTAAATAGACCAGCAAGGTCATTGCCCAGGGCTACAATACAGGCTCCGGTGAGTGTGGCCAGGTCCACCATGGCGTCTACCCCTAGCTTATCGGCATAGACCAGGGCATCGGCCAGGGTTAGGCGGCCTTCAGCATCGGTGTTATTAACCTCAATGGTTTTACCGTTGGACGCGGTCAAAATATCTCCAGGATGCAGGGCATGGCCGCTAATCATATTTTCAGCCGCTGCACTGATGAAGTGAACTTCCACATCGGGTTTGATTTGGGCAATGGCCTTGGCAGCACCCAGCACGGCCGCTGCACCCCCCATATCCATTTTCATCAGTTCGATCATACTGCCTGCCCCGGCCTTGATGTTGAGACCGCCGGAGTCAAAGGTCAGTCCTTTACCAATTAACGCTAGCTTGCGTTTGGGCTCACCGTCAGGGGTATAGGTCAGGTGGATAAACTTGGGGGGCATTTCCGACGCCATGGAAACACCCAGATAGGCCCCCATGCCCAGCTCTTCACAGTCGGCCTGCTCTAGTACTTTGAGGGTGAGGCCATGGTCATTGGCAATGGCTGCCGCTGTCTCGGCTAAAGCAGTAGGAGTAACCACATTAGGAGGAGCCGCCACCAGCTCCCGCGCTAGAATAACGCCGTCACAAACGTAGGCTGCCGTATTTAATGCCGTGTCATAGCCGGGTAAATCGAGCAGTGCCACATCGGTAATTGTCACTTTAGGGGATTCGGTGTCAGACTTAAACCGTTTGTCGTCATGTAGCGCCAAGGCGACACCTTCGGCAATGGTCTGGGTGGTTCGTTCCGGACTGTTATTCCAAATGGGGAAACTAATACCTAAGGATGCACATTTTTCACGCTTGGCCAGCTTGGCAGCGGCGGCAGCGGCACGGCGTAAGCCTTCTAACTTTAGGTCCTCAGCCGCACCCAAACCAACGATGGCCACTTTACGGACCGTACCACCGACGCGGATCACAGCGGAGCTGCCGGCCTTTGCCTTAAAGTCTGTTTCGTCAATGAGTTCTTGAAGCAGCCCAGACACCTGCTCATTTAGGTCAGATAGCAACCCGGTGAGGGGGAGCGATTCTTCAGATAAACCAACGACCAGGCAATCTCCTGACCACGTTAAACAAGACTTGTCTGATGCTACAAACTTCATTCCCATCTCTGTGCTAATTCCCGTCTTAGTATCTAATGATTTCGGCGTCTTTATTGACTGATTATCATATACGGCTCTCTATCATATTGATGTTTTGTTTGATAGAACAGAGCTAGCTTACAGATATAGGCTTTGACAGCACCGTAGCGCATCATCGCAGTGTGGACACGGTTTATACCACTCTCTGTATTTTTGATTCAGCTGATCCACCATGGGAAAACGTCTCATCGACCGAGGTAAAGAGCAACTACCCCTACTGCTGTTGGGGGGCATTAGCCTGGCCAGTTTAGCCCTGATCGTATTTTTTGGGCAGGCGGCTAGGCGGGCGTTGCCCAATGCGGAGACTAATCCAGGCCAAGAACAGAGAGCCATTGAGACATCAGAAGCGTTTCGGTTAGCGCTGCAGCCACCCGAGATCCGCCAGGAACTGCTACAACAGCTGATCGTGCCTGAGCAGAACACGGTGGATTCTTACCTGGCGCGCTATTTGTTAGCGACGGATTTACTGGACCAGGGTCAGGCGGCTGAGGCCTTGGATACCCTGGGCGATCAGGGGAAAATTGAGAGTAACCCTGTGCTTGCCCCTTACGCACTGCTAAAGCAGGGTCAGGCTCAGCTCTTAGCGGGGGAAGCGACTACCAGCTGGAATGAGCTACTGGCTAGTTATGACACCCACGGTGCCACCGCAGAAGCTCGCTACGAGCTGGGTAAACGGGACCCGGCCCAGTGGGATGCACTGTTGGAAAAGCATCCTAGCCATCCTAAGGCGGTGGAGGTGGCTCTACAGAAACTGAAAACGGGCACCTCAAAGGACAAACTGCTGCTAGTGGCGGCCCATGGCCTCTATCGCGAGGAATATGAGGCGAGCCTGGACCGACTAACAAAGGAATATGGTCAGGAACTGACACCTGAACAGTGGGAAACCGTTGGCTTTGGGTATTGGGAAAATCTGCAGTATGGTAAAGCATCTGAGGCCTATGGCAAAGCCCCAATCTCACCGACTAGTCTCTATAGAACGGCGCGGGGGGCTCAAATTGCCAATAGACGGGTGGTTGCGATCGCAAACTATCAAAAACTTGCCAAAGCCTACCCCAATGCCCCCGAAACCGGCCTCGGGCTGATCAAACTAGCCGATTCCTTACCGGACAAAGCCGCCCTTGCCCCCCTGGATCAGGCCATGAAGACCTTCCCAGACCGAGCAGGCGAGGCCCTGCTCAAAAAAGCCAACATTCTAGAGCAGCTCCAGAGTCCCACATCAGCCAAAGACGCCCGCACCTCAGTCCTTAGCCAACACAGCAACTCAGAAGCTGCCGCCCGGCTACGCCTGAGTCGAGCCCATAAAGCTGCCAAGGCCAATGACTTTGCCACCGCCCGTCAGCTGGCCGAAGAGTTGGTAACGGCCAACCCCGACAGCGACCTGGCCGCCGAAGCCAGCTTTTGGTCAGGGAAATGGGCTGAGCAGCAGGGTCAGGACGCCCGCCAGGCCTACGAACGCACCCTGGCCCAATATCCCGAGTCCTACTTTGCCTGGCGCTCGGCCGTCATGCTGGGTTGGGATGTGGGGGATTTTGATAGCGTGCGTTACCTGGTGCCTGAAGTCAGACTGCCTCAACAAAGAGATCCACTACCCGCTGGCTCCGAGACATTGCAGCTGCTCTATCGCTTGGGCCAAGATGCCGATGCCTGGAGCCTGTGGCAAACAGAATTTCAAAACGTTCAAGAGCCAACCGTGGCCGAACAGTTTACCGATGGCGTACTGCGTGTGGGTGTGGGCGACAACCTCGATGGCATCTTTATGCTCACCAGCCTGGCCTGGCGTGATCAGGCTGCCGAACAATCCGAATACCAGCAACTCAAGACCACTCCGGCCTACTGGCAAACGGTTTATCCCTTTCCCTTTAGTGATTTGATTCAAACCTGGTCACAGCAGCGCCAGCTCAATCCGCTATTGGTGACGTCCCTCATGCGTCAAGAATCTCGATTTGAGCCCACAATTCGCTCCAGCGCCGGAGCCATTGGTCTGATGCAGATCATCCCCAGCACCGCTGACTGGATTATGGGACAACTTGGCGAAAGCAACAGCGACCTGGACACCACGCTAGAAACCCCCAACGACAACATCAGGCTGGGCACCTGGTATCTGGACTACACCCATCGAGAATATAGCGATAACTCCATGTTTGCCGTCGCCAGCTACAACGCTGGCCCAGGTGCCGTCGCCGACTGGGTGGCTAGGGGCTACAGCGATCCAGATGTCTTTGTGGAGACTATTCCATTTAATGAAACCCAGGGCTATGTGGAAGCCGTCTTTGGTGGCTATTGGAACTATTTAAGACTCTACAATCCCGCCATCAGCCGAAAAATGGCCGAATTTTCAGCGCCGTCATAGATACCGACGTTGTTATTCCTCGAGATGATTCTATCTGCAAGCTGCTGGCGCATAGTGTTTCTAATAGATTCGGTATAGATCGGCGTTTCTAACTAGACCGGTACACTACCCAAATCAGCAACGGCTAAGTTCCTTATTGGCCCCCTATTCGTATTGACAGCCCTATGCGATTCGAACGGTTGACCATACAATTAATCAAATGTAGCAACAGGTAACCGACTATTGGGCCTATTTGAATTGGTCGTAGGCATCCAGTCAATCATTCAAATCAGGCTGCTTCGCCTAAGATTAGTCCAGTCCCTGTGAGACATATCGGCTCTCACATTGTTCATTACCACCAGCAGAGTAACGTGACTAGCTATAGCACCGTTCAAAAGCAACAACTGAGTCAACTTGGCGCTTACCTGCAAGAAAAGCGTCAGGAACAGGGAAAGTCTTTAGAGGATATCTCCCTACAAACCTACATTCGGGCTCAATTGTTAAAGGCCGTGGAAACCGGTGATACCACTGACTTGCCCCAGCCTATCTTTGTTCAGGGGTTTATTCGTCGCTATGCCGATGCCCTGGGACTAGACGGCACTAATTTTTCCAAACAGTTTCCGGTCCACTCTATCCCCGATACCCCCAGACCCGTGCCCAGACCGGCAACTCAGGTCGACATGTCCTACCAAAAAACTCCGCTCAAACCGGTGGTCCAAGCTAAATCTCAGCCCAAGCCCAAGCCCAAGCCTCCGCTCAAACCAGCTATCGGCGCAATGCCCCTGGTTAATGAGCCTGTACTTACTGCTGGGGCAGACAGTGTGAGCCTGTCCAAAAAAACTAGCGCGGCAGCTACCCGGGACCTCACCCTAGACCCACGCCCCATACCCGATAGTGAGCTGACGACCCTTGGCCTTAACAACCTAAGCGATGCTGCCCCAGCTGCCTCCTTGGGTCAACTGGCTACAGAAGAACTACCAGTTGAAACACCATCCTCCGTTAAGCCATCCCCCATGGCCATGGGTGGCAGCTTAGCAGGCCAATCATCTGGCGTTAACTGGCTGCCTTGGGGCATCGGTGCAGCGGCGATTGTGGGTGCGATCGCACTCCTAAGTCCCATTTTCTTTGGTGGTGGTTCTGGACAGCAGACGGCCGAGACCGAAGCACCACCACCACCAGCCGAGGTAGCTCCCATCCCCCAGGCTGAAGCCCCGGCCCCGGAGCCGGAACCTGAGCCCGACGTTCCCGCTAGCGATGCCCCCGTTAGCTTAAATGTGGAAATCACTGAAGCTGGCCCATCGTGGATGAGCATTACCGTTGACGGTGCCGTTGTCTTCGAAGGTCTAATGGAACCGGGTACCGAGCAAAGTTGGGAAGGCCAGGAATCGATCACCATGAATGTTGGCAATGCGGGCGCAGCCCTGGTATCAGCTAACGGTAGCGACCCAACACCAGCCGGAAATCCCGGTGGAGCCGAATTTTTAACCTTTGAAGCAGCAGAATAACGAACCCGTACCCGGTCTCAGTAACGAAAGAAAAGGTTAAGGGGAAATGGGGCCACTCTGCCTGCTGCCTTTCTCCTTAACCTACGAACAACTGGCAGACAGCTCCATAGGATTTGGGCAGCCGTCGGACAGCCACAGCGATACAATAGAAAACATATCTACACAAAATATCTGGCACTGCAGCCCATGACGTCCAACGTAGAGACGGTAGAGTCCACCGAACAGCTTGACTACCTGAACGAGCTGCCCGATGAGTTAGAAATGTCCCTCTTCGATCACCTCGAAGAGCTGCGGCTGCGTATTTTCTACTCGTTGCTGGGGGTGCTAGCAGGTGTAATTGGTTGTTTTTGCGTCGTTAACCGCATTGTCTCAATTCTAGAGATTCCAGCCCAGGGAGCTAAGTTTCTACAGCTTTCCCCCGGTGAGTACTTTTTTGTCTCCATCAAGGTGGCTGGCTACAGCGGTATTTTGGTGGCCAGCCCCTTTATCCTTTACCAAATTGCCCTGTTTGTTCTGCCAGGTCTAACTCGGCGAGAACGGCGGTTGGTTGGCCCTATTGTTTTGGGCTCCAGCGTCCTGTTTGTTGTTGGCATATTTTTTGCCTACATCGCCCTTATTCCTGCCGCCTTAAACTTCTTTATTAACTATGGCGAAGGGGTTGTAGAGCAGCTGTGGTCCATTGACCGCTACTTTGAGTTTGTTCTACTGCTGCTGTTTAGCACCGGTCTAGCGTTTCAGATTCCAGTCATCCAATTTATGTTGGGGCTATTGGGAATTGTTAGCTCTGAAACCATGCTAAAAGGTTGGCGGTCCGTGCTTTTGGGGGCTGTGGTGCTCGGAGCCGTCCTCACACCCTCGACCGACCCCATCACCCAAAGCCTGCTGGCGGGGGCCGTCCTGTTTTTATACTTTGGCGGCATCCTGGTGGTTAAAGGGATTGGCAAGTAGTTGTTGGTTTTGGCTGAGCCAACTCAAAGCGGATATTTTGCCGGGACTCCAACCTGTCTAGGAAACTCTTGATCGGTCTTTTCAATTTTTTTGATATACAGACAGTGCCTGATGCCCTGGGTTAGGGGCGTTTCCCAGGGGCAAATAGCCACTAGCTCACCGCCCAACGTATCTAGGGCTCCCATGAATAGGTCTTCGTCTTCGTCGGTCCACTGACCCCGGAACAGAACGGCATAGCCGCTTTTTTTGAGCAGGGGCAGGGCATACTCGGCACAAGTAGAGGCCGGACCAACCGCCCGCACCATTGCCAAGTCGTACTGGGCACGGTATGTGCGACCTGCTGTTTCGGCTCGTTCCGCCAGGAAAGCGGTGTTGGTTACCCCTAGCTGACCACAGAGAGTTTCAAGAAACGCAATTTTTTTGCGGGTTGAGTCAAGTAGGGTGATGTGCCATTGGGGTTTTGCGATCGCAACCGGCAATCCAGGAAAGCCCCCCCCCGTACCAATATCAATCACCGTCTTCACCGTCGGCAGCCACTCCGGCTTCTCCGGCTCATACCAGGGGGCCAAACCACTGAGCGAATCCCACAGATGCTTTTCCCAAAACTCGTTTGGCTCCGTAATGCGGGTCAGATTCACCTGGCGGTTACCCTCCAAAACCCCCTGATACAATCGCTGAAACAAGCCCTGCTGTGTCTCAGACGGTTGCCAATGCAGCGTCTTTTGCCATGTCTCGCCATTGAGCAACAACTGTTGAGCTACGGTATCTGTCATCTGGCCCCCTGATATTTGGCTGAGTCTGCTTCGCTGGGTGGCATCGGCTCACCCTAACCTAAGCCACTGGCACCCTCTCCAACGGCTGGGACAGCAGCTCTCCATTCTGCAACGTCCAGCAGTAATCTGCCAAATGGGCCAAATCCCTAGCATCGTGGGACACCACCAGCAAACTCCAGTCTTTCTTAAGGTCTGCCAGCAGACCGATCAGCTGTTGTTTCATCGACCAGTCCAATCCGGCCGTCGGCTCATCCAGCAATAACAAATAGGGCTGGCGAATCAGCTGCACCGCCAGCGCCAGTCGACGCTGCTGACCACCGCTAAGAGCATGGGGTGCCGCCTGCAGCGATATCGCCCCCAGTCCCACCGACTCCAATGTCTTCGTCACCTGCTCAGAGCCCAGCTCCGGATGACCAATGCGTAACTCTTCTAAAACCGTATGACCACAAAAATGACGCTCTGGAAACTGAAACACTAGCCCTGCCAGCTGTTGCAGCGTTTCTGACTGTAGCTCCTGATCGCGCCAGTGTAGTGACCCCTTCGATGGAGATACCAGACCCGCCAAAATTTCCAACAGCGTACTTTTCCCCGAGCCGCTGGGTCCCACGATCAGCCCCATTTTTTTAGATTCTAGGGTAAACGATATTTGGCTAAGAATCGGCGTTGCACTAGCCGCTGGATGGTAAGAAACTCGATCAAGAGTGAGCATTCGGCAAACATGAGGGACCATTCCACACTATAGCCAATGTTTTCATCCGCCGATGTTCTCCCCTGGGGACGCTACCAAATTTTATCGGAGTAATAACAGAATTCGATACCAAAGGAGCTTGCTATGCTAGATAACCGAAACCATGCAACCTTTAACCTATGGAAATTCGCTTCCGCGAGTGCGACTTCTTTAACCTGTGGATTTGGTTAGAGCTAGAGAACGTGCCTTCCGCTATGGAACAGCAGTACATCGAAGAAATTTTTGACTCGTGGTTTTTCCTGGGCAAACTGGGTGGATTTAATGCCGAGAATCTACAGGTGCAAGACGGTGGCCATGAAATTAGCTACATGGACTACAACAATGACGTAGCCGAAGATAGCCTCATGGCAGTTATGCACAACATGTCTGAAGTGCAGTTCGAAGGCACCTGGGCCCGCTGTTGGTTTGACCTTGGCACCACCGACGCCATCGCCCTAGATGTGCTGACCAATACCCTCAAACAGTTTAGTAAGGACTACACCATCATCAAACGGGTCTACATCGGTGGTGAAAATGAAGACTGGCCCATTCCCAAGGACCAACAGGCCGACTTCGTTAATGCTATGCATTAGCGAAGTCTCCCCAGCATCTACAGCAATCGGCTGTTGGTGCGGCCTCTCCTTATGAGCTACGCATTGAGTCGCTTGCGTCGGCCCTAGCGGTTGCTAGCCATAGGGTCTGACGCTCACTGATATTGTGAACTATGGGTGCAAAAGCCACACACAAAAACCTCAGTTAGTTCAAACCTGTTTTTAAGCTCGAGTCAGAGTTCAGGAGGCATAATAGCAGTGCCCCCTCAGAGAGAACATTTGCTATGGATTATGCAACCCAGCGTCAGGCCAGCCTGGAGTCACCCACCTTTAGTCAATTAGACAGTTGGCTCGCCAAACGTATTCGAGAACTCAGCGTTGATGCCCTGGCCTCCAGCGCCTTTACCTGCACCGCCTGTGGTGAAGTTGCTGGCGAATACCTCGTGGATTATGAAGGCAAAACATTTCGCTTTGATACACCCACCACCTATGCCTTTTTAGAATTTATCCTGGCAAAACAGCCTACCGTTGTGGGTTAAGACCATAACCCTCAGCCCTAAATCATCACTTCATCTTCAAATCGCTGCCGTTTCTCAAACTCAAACGGTCCAGCAATGGAGCCCCAAAGCAGCTCGTCGGTCTCCGGGTCACGGCCTCGGTCGTAACTGATTAGCCGATCATTAGTAATCTCAAACTCATTATCTAGATAGCTGGTTTTGCCCTTGCGCACTACCATGCAGTTTTTCCCTGGCACCACTTTGCCAACAAAGCTATGGCCGGTCCAGCACACCGTCATATCGCACCCCGGCATTTTCTCTAGCTGGTCTGCCGTCAGCGTTGTGAGTTTCTCAATATCGCGGGCTGCGCCAATAACAGCGTCTTGTTCTTTAAATAAGTAGTTTTCAAGCAAAATGTGATCCGCCTGGGGCAAAAAATGCAGCACTCGCACCCGGTACGGCTGTCCCAACATAAAATCGTAGGCCTGCTCCAGGTACAGACTGCTCCCCGATAAAAAACCCGACGGCAAAGGGCGCATACACACCCGAATGTGGGCAAAAAAGGGTGGATTTTCAATCGCCTGGGCCTGGTTGCTAAAGTCAGCAGCCATCCACTTAAGTAGGGTAGAAACGTCGGTTGCGTGGGACATATAAATAGGAACTAGCGGTTGAATTATCTACACTGGGAGAGTTACGCGGAGTTCAAAAGCGCATATCACTGATATCGAGGCATTCTCTGACCGTAGATAGTCCTTTGAATCAATAGGAGCCTGGGAAAGGTCTATCAAACTCATCTGTCAAACTCGATAGAAGGTGTAACCTCGCCATTTATCATAAAAAGATAGATCCCCCCCAAAGAGCAACCCATGGAGCTTCGCTCAGTTTTCAATACGTTTTTTGACCACTGTGTTGGTAGCTGGTCCACAGAGCGCACTTACCACTATCTCACCCAGAACGAAGTAGAGCGCTCCCACACCGACTTTCAGGTTTCCCCCCTAACGCCAGAGCTCAAAGCTAAAGTGCTGACTGACAATGAGTATGATGCAGCCCGAGATTTATCACTGATTCCAGGGTTTCACCTAGCTTTCAACACCGTGTCAGAAAAGGGCGAAAAAGTTTCCCAGGCCTTAAATCTTACATTTGTTGTCCACAATGAAACCAGCCACATCCTAGAAGGCGACTACCTGCGCGATCGCGCCTACGAAGAAGCTCGGCCCATCATCTCCCGCTTTCGCTTCGACGGTCACACCAGAGAACTGTTGATGACGACCAACTACACCCGTGTGGTCTCCATAGATTCCATCACTCTCATTAATCCAGAAATCCGGATTCGCCGGATTCTTAACTATCTGCGCCCCCCCGCAGGACAACCCCTGGAAAAACTGGGTCTGGTGGGTTTTGGGGTTGAACAAAAGGTCGTTCCATAGGCAGAGATATTAGGTCATAGAACCCCAAAATCTGACCAGGCTTTCCGACTACCGTCTAAATCACAGCTGCTGCCCGCCTCTCACCCGGTTCCTTACGGAATCGGAACAAATTAACCTGTATTGATTTCTATAAAGGTCACACACAATATCCCCATTTGCTGGGAAAGCTAGGGTAACTCTTAGAGCACATGCAACACCATCGCTACGGAGAGCGCAACAGTGGGCTTATTTGAGAAAGTTCGAGCCGAATTTATTGACATTATTGAATGGCTCGATCCGTCGCAAGATACTATTGCCTATCGCTTCGAGCGGTTTCAAAACGAAATAAAAATGGGGGCGCAGCTGACGGTACGCCCTGGTCAAGTGGCGATTTTAGTGGGCGAGGGCCAGGTGGCCGATGTGTTTGAACCCGGTCGCTACCGCCTAGAAACTCAAAACATGCCGGTTCTGACCACCCTAATGGGGTGGAAATATGGTTTTAACTCTCCATTTAAAGCCGAGGTTTACTTTTTTAACACCAAGATTTTTACTAATCTCAAATGGGGTACTGCCAATCCCATCACCATTCGAGACCCCGAGCTAGGTCCGGTACGACTGCGCGCCTACGGCACTTACACCATCAGGGTTGCCAATGCCCGCACTTTGCTGGAGCAGCTGATCAGCACCGATGGCTTGTTCCAAACTGACGAGATTAGCGATCACCTACGCAATATGATCGTATCGGCCTTTGCCAGCTGGATCGGCCAAGACCAAACCCCCTTGTTTGACCTGGCTGCCAACTATCAGGCCATGGGGGAGCAGGTGCGCGATGCCATGCAGCCCAACATGGGTCAGTTTGGCTTAGAGCTACGTCAGCTGCTGATCGAGAATATTTCGCTGCCCCCCGAAGTCGAAGCAGCCCTGGATAAGCGGGCCTCCATCGGCATTCTGGGCAACATGCAGCAATACACCCAATACCAGGCGGCCAACGCCATCGAACAGTCGGCCCAAAACCCCAGCGGCGGCAGCCCCGGCCTTGACCTCGGTGTGGGCATTGCCATGGGTCAACAAATTGCCAATGCCATGGCCCCTCAGGCAGCCCCAACAGTCCCAGCGGCAGCACCCGCTGCACCACCACCGCCGATGCCAGCGGCCACCTGGTACATCACCCGAGATGGCCAAAACTTTGGCCCCTATGCAATCAACCAGCTTCTGGCCAATGGCTTAACGGCCCAGTCAAATGTTTGGAAACAGGGTATGGCCAGCTGGCAACCGGCGAATACAGTGCCTGAACTGCAGTCACTGCTAAGCACTATGCCACCGCCACCGCCACCAGCGGCTTAAGTCTCCCGCTGTTTCCCGGGGAGTTTGCCCTTTACTTCTATCTTCAATGGAGCCCACAACCTCCGTTAACCAATACCAATGTTCTGGCTGTAAAGCCGACATGACCTTTGACCCTGATCTGGGTCAGCTTAAGTGCCCCTACTGCGGTCATGCTGAGGCTATGCCAGAGGTGACTGCCACCAAACTGAGATCTACGCTGCAAGAGCAAGATCTAGCGGCATTTATCAACACAAACCGTACACAGATTGCCCAGCTGGCCACCACAGCCCAGGAGGTTAACTGTCCAGGGTGTAGGGCGACCATTAGCTTTGAGCCCCCGGATGTGGCAGGTAAGTGTCCATTTTGCGCCACTAGCATTGTCACCCAAGAAAGCCATGCTTCTGACCCCACCCTGGCACCATCGGCCTTGGTACCTTTTACCGTGGGTCGTAAGGTGGCCTTAAGAAATTTACGAGACTGGCTTGCCTTTCGCTGGGACTGGAAAGACCTTAAAGCCATATTCTTGCCAGGGCAGCTCAAGCAGCTAGCCCAGAACAAAGCCCTCACCGGAGTTTATCTGCCGTTTTGGACCTACGATGCCCAGACGGCCAGTCGCTATCGGGGCGAACGGGGCGAGCACTACTATGAGACGGAAACCTATACCACCACCAACTCTGACGGCAAGCAAGAGAGAAAAACCCGTCAGGTACAGCGGACCCGTTGGTATTCGAAATCTGGTCAGGTATCTCGTTTTTTTGACGATGTGCTGGTTCCAGCGACCCGTGCCGTTAATGAGAAAAAATTAAAGCAGCTGTGGCCCAGACTGACTTTGTCAAAGCTAAAGCCCTACAGCGCTGAATATTTGGCTGGATTTAAGGCCCAACGTTACGAAATCCCGGTCAAGGAAGGGTTTGAGCGGGCAAAAGCAATTATGGCAGACGGCATCCGTAGCGATGTACGCTCCGACATTGGTGGGGATACGCAGCGTATTCACTCAGTGTCCACGGACTATAGCCAGGAAACGTTTAAGCACATTTTATTACCGCTGTGGATGGCCACCTATCGCTATGGCGGCAAAACCTATCAGGTGATGATCAATGCCCAGACAGGAACTGTGATGGGAGAGCGTCCGGTGGCAAAATGGAAGGTAGCATTAGCAATTGCGATCGCAGCCATTATCCTCATCACCCTAATCGTGACCGCCACCGGATAACCGCCCAAAATGTTCCTGACAAACATCCCAAACCCTTTATCCAAGGCTTATCCAAGTTTTTCAAAACAACCATTGCCGATTCAAAAAATAATCGTTAACATTTGATTACAAGGTGTTACACACCTTAACGTTTCGTTGAAAGGACCCACTGAATCATGGCAGAAGAAAGCACAAAGTTTGGTTTCACTGAAATCGCTGAAAACTGGAATGGTCGCTTGGCCATGCTAGGTTTCATCATCGGTCTAGCGACTGAGTTTATGACTGGCCAAGGCATCCTTTCCCAGCTGGGCTTGATGTAAGTCGGCCTACTCAGGTCACTCAGACAGAAGAGATATCTCCAATTTTCCATCAATTTTTTACTTACAGTCAGAGAACACGGGGGCAGACTCAGGTCTGTCCTTTTTTATACCTGCTCCTCTTCTGGCTCACTCCAGGTTGCCACGGTCTTCAGCTCTAGCGGAATCGTGTCCTCAGGATGAAACTCTAATACGGTTTCCCGGTAGCCCAAGTAGCCCGACTCTGTAAACGACATCAGCATACGGGCTAAGGCAATCCAAACCGTTTCGTCAAATTCCCAATCCTGGTAAAATCCGGCTCGATCAGCAATGGATTTAAGCGCCCAAAAGTAGCTGTTACGCACCATGGCCCCCTGTTTTTTGTAAGGGGGCACATCATCTTGGTGGATAAATAAAACTTGGTTGCTGATCTTTGCTCTCATGGACATCAATGCTTTACAACTATAGCTACACCTCAATTTTTTAAGACATCCCATGGTGGCGGCTGTTTGCCTGCGTAACGTTCACAAAGTTTATAACAACACCTGTGTGGTTAACGATCTTTCATTAACCATTCAACCAGGCGAAATCTTTGGTCTGCTTGGCCCCAATGGCGCAGGCAAGTCCACCACTATTCGGATGGTGACCACCCTGACTCGGGCCACCCAGGGGGACATCGTGGTTTCTGGCTATGATGTCTATCGACAGAAAGCGGAGGTGCGGCGTCAGATTGGGGTAGTGCTCCAGCAAACCAGCGTTGATGGCGATTTGTCGGTTTGGGAAAATATGGAATTCCATGGCAGAATGCACCATCTGCCCAATCCTCAACGCCAGCGTGACATTGATCGGTGGCTGGCCTACGTGGAGCTGTCTGAGCGTCGTGATGACCAGGTCAAAACTTTATCCGGCGGCATGAAGCGGCGATTGCAGATTGCCCGTGCCCTGCTCCATCAGCCTAAAATCCTGTTTCTAGATGAACCAACCGTAGGTCTAGATCCTCAAACCCGACGCCGGCTGTGGGAGATCATCCTGGATCTAAATAAACAAAAGGGGATGACCATGCTGCTGACCACCCACTACATGGAAGAGGTGGAATATCTGTGCGATCGCATCGGCATTATGGACCAGGGGCGGCTGATTGAAATGGGAACCCTGGCGGAGTTGCGATCGCAACACGGCGAAGGCATCGTTATGAAACAAACCGGCGATCGCTGGAGCTACAACTTTTTCCCCACCCTTCAAGACGCCAACCAATACCTCGATCAGCAACCCAACAAAACCGGTATGATGACTCGCCCCTCTAACCTGGAGGATATTTTCGTCGAATTAACCGGCCATAATTTGGACTAACCCAAAACGAGTAGAGGCGATCCATGGACCGCCCCTACTCGTTTATTTTTAGAGTTTAGAAAGACGCTAAGTATCTAATCTAAATAACCCATCAGAGCAACGGGGTCTTCGTCAATATCATTAGATGCAATCGGACGATGACCAGGTAATGTATCTAAATCAGAAACGACCAGCGTACTCACCGCTACGGGACGATGGCCGGGCAAGTGATCGGTACTGGCAATCTCAAAATTATCAGACATAACTGGACGAACTCCAGCCGACGACAAATTGTGTACCACATCAACATCACTCACGGTGACTGGGCGATTGTTAGGCAACGTGTTGGTCTCAACAACACGACTGTTATCGGCCAACACAATGATGTCAGGTTTCT
The DNA here is from genome assembly GCA_038534515.1 of Cyanobacteria bacterium J06554_1. GTDB lineage: Bacteria > Cyanobacteriota > Cyanobacteriia > Phormidesmidales > Phormidesmidaceae > Leptothoe. Next base: position 281,398 of record JBCAWO010000001.1, on the reverse strand, counting down.
GAGCTTTAACAATGCCGCCACTCTTACTAGCGGAAGACGTCGTAGTCTTTTTCTGAGTCCGGCTCGAAGAACTAGATGACTGAGTTGCCGTGTTAGTGGTTTCCGCTGCGTCGCTGCTCATTACCTTATAACCCCTACTACTAATTGAAGGAATACCTGTGATACTCGTCTTTGGCCCATGATTTAGACATCTCAAGACCTATCGCCCGAACCTGCAATCATTCACAAAAGCCTACAAATTATCGGGAACGAACCCACAAAATATCGAGGCAGCTCGAACGCTAGGCGATACACATATCTCAATCTCAATAATTAATTATAAGTTAAAAGACAGCCGATTTAGTTTACTAAAGCTAATCAGTCACATAAACCATTCCCCCTTAACTAACCGCAAGATTCAAAATCATTCGAGCAACCAGCAGCACCAGATTTGAAATCACGGTTTATAATAGGAAATGCTCTGTCAGTTAATCTTACGGATTGATTTAAGGGGCTGTAACGGTTTCGACGTTTTGACGAAAGTCGCGTTGTGATACAGGCCGAGAGTGAGTCCACTCTCGTAAATCAAGGCTCAACTAAATACAGATGCAAACAACATCGTACCTTTTGCTCGTAAGCAAGTAGCTGTAGCTGCCGCTTAAACACCTCTCATAGGTTCGAGCGCTTATCACCTGACTCCGTTAAGGGTGATAAGCCTAACCCCAACGGATGCGTTAGGTTAATTTCTCTGGTGAGAAACCTAACAAAGACCTTTACCAGAGCATCCTACGTTCGGGATAATGAACGGCTCCCGCCTTGAGGGTTAGATAGGCTAAGCCTGTGAATGAGTGGCGTGTTATTACTCAGGGCGGACACGGGTTCGACTCCCGTCAGCTCCATTTTGAGTTTCATATTCCTACAAACATCCGTCATCGAGCGGATGTTTTATTTTTTGGCCCATGGATAAAACTCCGAGACAGGTTGCCTCGAGGATTAGACTCACTTGCCATTATCTCAATCAACCTGACACCGTTCTAAGTATCTTTTGACTAGCAGTAGGTGTCCGAATTTACTATTTTTTTTGTTTAAGCTGAGTGAAGTATTTTTCCAACTTTGGAACAAGATTAATTGGCAAAAAGTAAGGTGTTTATACTGAAGAAGGATAGCTTTCAAGTAGAAGAATATAGATGTAAGAGAACTTGAAATTATTAATCTTGATATAGGTTTATAGACAGCGTTTTGGGTAACTTGTGGTTGGGAACAGACCATGGGCAAGTTTATGCATTTTAATTTATGCATTTTACGCTGATTTTTACTTACATCTGCCTTTGATTCCCGTACTCGTTTGTTTTGCTGAGCTACTCGATAATGAAATTTCCACTTTGGCAGTACCTTCAACAACCAGTCTTTAGCCCCCATCACAAAACTGTTTTCAGTCCGTTAAGGTTTTGGCAAAGACATAATCTCAAGCATTTAGAGCGTTGTTGGGAAAAAGAATACCGACAGCCAGGGAAGCTTAACTAATTCTCTTAATCCTGTATTGGGCAAGTATCAGTAATTATGAGAACTATATTGTTTGATTTCTAACATTGTTTGTCGATCTGATGTTAAGGGATTCTAACAAAATCGATTATTTGACCAAAACAAAGGCATCTGTAAAAGACGAGATCAGATGCCTTTGTTTTGGGTCAATTTTAATCAAAAGAAATTGATTCAGTGTTTTATTTGTTAATTTGCCTGACTGACGTAATTCGCAATTTCCGGGCGGGCTTTACCCCAGTCTGCCAATGCCTGCTCTGACCACAGCCAGTGGGAAGATAAATCCCCAGCTGTCACATCTTTATTCTCAGCAACCTGAATCATATCTTTCCAATGGTCGACCGCTACCGCCAGTAAGGGTAGTTTGTCACTGTCAGTTGCCCCCTGTTCAGCCTGCTGATAGTGAGCCATGGCCAATCCAATGTGGGCATGGAGTTGAGCGGGGGCATTTTGAATATCTGTGTTCTGTGCATCTCGATGCAGCGTCAGGATAGGAATGGGATAGACATTTCCTGTATCCAGCGCATCTTTCCAGATATCAATTGCCGCCTGATATCGCTTTTGCTCATAGTAGGCAAACCCTAGAGCAACTTGGGCATCTAACCAGTTGGGCTGTACCTCTAACGTGTCTTGCCAAGATCTCACAACCTCAGCAGGACCGATGGTGCTATCGACAAAGGAGCCCTGATTTAGAATATCCCACTGCAGCTGTCCCTTTGAAAATAGTAACGTTGGGTCGTCAATGCTACCCAGTTCAGTAATCCGCGCCAGGGCCTTGTTTTGATCGCCTGAGGCCGCCATTTCGCTCAGGGCTTTGACAGTACTTTCAGGATCACCGCTGGCAATGTCGCTAATTTCTAAAATTTCTGGTGACACCTCGGCAGTATCAGGCGATTGAGACGACGGGGAAAACACATTGAGAGGATCGCTAATACCCACACTCGCCAATGCCATTAAGGCGGCGATACCCACCCCCATCGCCACCTGCTGTTTGCGCTGTCTAGGAGCCGACGTGCGACGTTCCTCTGATGTCGACGGGGTATGACGGTCCTCACCGTAAATGGTTGCTTCGCCATCGTCAGCTTCATCATCAGCGTCACCAGTCTCAGCGGGCGATTGGGCAGGCTTTTTGGGCAGCTGATCATATAAGTCCAGCCCCGGCGTCTCCAAAGTCTCTGGCAGCAGCGACTCATCCACATCCGCTAGCATGACCTCGTCAGGATCTGACGGCTGCGATAGCTGCTCTACCAGCTCCGTCATGGTCGAGGCATCTTCTTCGTTGTAGCTGAGGATATCCTCTAGCTCTACGGTTTCCACCACATTATCCAAATCGGCCGTATCTAACGGAGCCTTGTCAGTCGGTCGCTGGGTCGCTGGGTTGATCCCATCAGCAACAGGCGGCGTCTGTTCCAAAGCCGCTAGGGCAGATTCAGACTCACTCAGAAGCTGATCGAGGGCACTGTTGTGGGTGCCAGGTTTGCTAGCAAGATAGCCGTCAAACCCAGGCTGCATGTACAAAATAGGCAGTGCCCAATAGCTGTGATGGGAACCGTGGGCCGAAATTAGCCCTTGGCGAGTACGATTAAGGCACAAATCAATGGGATTACCCTGCTTCAGATTGCGGTAAAGCAGTTGGGTAAAGGTGATGGCAACATCATCAGGGATGCGTTCGGCCATGGCAATCACCCCCGGGATGCCACGATTAACCAGGGCATGGGCCAGGTTTTGCTCATGCCAACCGACCTCAGATTGGGCACTTTGGGCATAGGCACCTCGGCAAGAGTTTAAAACCGCCAGTTGGACACCGTTATTTGACAAAAGACCGGCCAAATCTTCTCCACTAATCCGCTCGGTCAGCCCCGTCTGACGGCTAACAAGGTACAGATCGCCCCCGGCATTGCCCAGATTGCTATGCCCTGCATAGTGCAATACCTGATAGCGGCCTTGCTCGAGTGCCTGGGTTAGTTCTGCTCGACCCGGCTGCTCCAAAACCGTTAGCTGTACGTCGAGCTGCTGTTTGGGCAAAATATCGTAGCTTCCCCCAGAGCGCATTGATGTGGGATGCAGCTCATTTTGAAGGTGCTTGGCCTCACGGGCAAGTTCAAGGCGATCTTGATCATTGGGGGCGGCAATGACCATCAAAACCCGCAGGGGTTTATCAAAATCAGGCACCGTCGCAACCGGGCGGTCGTAGCCCTGACGCCGATCCAGATGGTAGCGAGAAAAGGTGACATCTGTGCCCGTACCCAGGGGGCGATCGCCAGCATGTAATACTTCCCAGGGCAGCTGCTGTAGCTTTTCTCCCTTTAGCCCCAGTCGTAGCCGCAATGGAGAACGGCGGTTTTGAGCCACCCCCTGGGCTGTGAGCCAACTATCGCGCAGGGCTTGATCAAAAACTGCATTGTATAGGGTCTGACCCAGGCTAACGAGGGTGGGGATCTGCCCCTCGGATATTTCGTCGTCGTGCCGACCTGATCGATATGTGGGCTTGGATGCCCATCGCTGGCTCGATTCCCCCTTTAGTATGCCGAGCAGGGGATCGTGCATTAGGGTGGATGACTCACTAAGCCAGGCGTCTATGGGCCAGTGAAACTGTTCTTGTGCCAGGGGAACCCCCGGTGCGACCTGCTCCGTGCGCACCAGATATCGGTCATTCCCTACCGCTGTAATTGATATGTCAAACTCTTGGAGCACTGTTGGCGGATCGCGTCCCTATGTTGTTTTGGTTTTCGTTTCTATGTGACGTCTCTGAGACTTCTCAGTCTTTCTAGTATCCCCAATAAACCACCATAATGTGTCGGGACAGATGCAGTTATCCCATAGATTCAGTTGTTAAACTGTCCTACAGCTTGGAATCAACCTGATGTAGGGATATTCCGGGGGTTACGAATTGTTTATGGTGGTTATTTTGAGCGGTGTTGATGGCTGTGAAAATTGCCCCTGGCCTGGGGGGCTCAGTCTAACGCCGGATTGACCACCATAGCAGCACCCCCACCCCGTCGATTGGGTTCAGCGGCCGCTTGGATAGTGCCATTGGGAAAAAGTTCTACCCCCGTCGCCGCACCAATTTCACTGGTGAACCGAGATAGATGACCTAGAAGAGCTAACGACTGAATATCTGCGGCGGCTAAACCTTCCTCGAAGGTGGTGTGCAGTCCATTGCGCTGGGAAAACCGAGGTGCCGCGATCGCATCGGCTAGCGACATCTTAAAGTCAATTAGATTGGTCGCGATACCAACTACGGTGGTGATAATGGTGGACCCGCCGGGACTACCAAAGGCCAGGACGCGACCGTCTGGGGCAAACGCAATGGTGGGGGCCATGCTGCTACGGGGCCGTTTGCCAGGCTCGGGGGCATTGGCATGGGGGAGGGCGGTGTCAAAATCCGTCAGCTCGTTGTTGAGAATAAACCCATAACCAGGAACCACAATGCCAGAACCACCGGTGGATTCGATGGTGAGGGTATAGGAAACCACGTTGCCAAATCGATCGGCGGTGACCAGGTGGGTGGTGGATAGGCCTTCTTGGCTATTGCCAGCAGCAGCGGGCACCTGGGTCAGGCTGGGGCTAGGGTCGGTTTGGTAGGGCAGCGGATTACCGGGAATGGTGCAGGGTTCGGCGGCCCGCTCAGGCAGGGTAAACGTGGCGATGTAATCCGGGTTGAGCAGACCGGTCACAGGGGCGTCGACATATTCAGGGTCGCCCAGGTAGGTATTGCGATCGCAAAATGCCAACCGCTCCGCCTCAATAATTCGATGCAGCGCCTCACTGCGTTCCAAACTGCCCAAATCATTACTTTCAAGCATTCCCAGCGTCTGAGCCACCGTAATTCCGCCACTGCTTGGCAGACCCATGCCATAAAACTTGTAGCCACGATAATCACTCACCACCGGAGGACGAACCCGCACCTCATAACGGTCCAAATCTCCCAGGGTCATGGCTCCAGAATAAACTTTGAAGGGCGGTTCATCCACAGCAGGCGGCGACTGTACCGTCTCCACAATCGCCTTAGCAATATCACCACGATAAAAGCCATTCACCCCTTGATCGGCCAGTAATCGATAAGCATTAGCCATATCAGGATTTTTGAACACAGACCCAACAGCAGGCGGCGCACCATTGGGTAAGTACAACCCACTCGTCGAGGTAAACGCAGAAAACCTTTCCTGGTTGCGAGCCACCTGCTGTGCAAATGTCCCATCCACCGTAAAGCCAAACTCAGCAAGATCGATGGCTCCATGTAACGCCTCCGCCAGCGAAAACGTGCCGTAACGGGACAGAGCCGTTGCCCAATTTAAAGGGGTGCCAGGCACCCCGACCGCAAGACCACTGCTGATGCGATTGGGAAAGAACGGTAAATTCCCTCCTTCTAGATCATCTGGATCGCGAAAGAGATCAGGTGTAACCGCTGCCGGAGCTTCTTCACGACCGTCCAGGGTAATCACTCGATCCTGATCGCGGCGATAAATCACCATAAAACCACCGCCACCGATACCAGCGGAAAAGGGCTCAGTTACACCTAATGCCGCCGCTGTAGCTACAGCAGCATCGATAGCATTGCCGCCCTGGTGTAAAACTTCAATGCCAACACGGCTGGCTTCGACATCCACTGAGGCCACAGCCCCATCAAAGCCACTGGCCACTGGCACCTTATCCACGGCAGTTTGGGCTACCGCTGACCATGTGAGCAGCACTACAACACAGAGGATCGCTAGAACATAGGGTGATTTGCGTTTCATGGTTAAGCGTTTCATGATTCAAATTAAAAAAGGGTGGGGCATGGCCCACCCTCCAAAATTCGTTCAATTTACAGATTCAAGACTGTAAAACCTGCTCTTTAGCTGCTGTAGCCTCAGCTACTTCTTTTTCTTTATCCAAACGTCGCTTGCGGGCATAGAGCTGGATCGTTGCCAAAAACGAAATTGTTAACGCCACAATTAGCCAGGTAGTAGCACCTGTCGGAAACTGCCCTTTGAAAATCACCAGCATGACAATGATTACCAGCAGCAGCGTCGGCCCTTCATTAAACAAACGCAGGGTTTTGCTATTCCACTTACACTCCCCGGCTTCCAGCTGTTTGATCAGGCGACCACAGTAAACGTGATAGCCCAGCAGCAGAGCAACAAACCCCAGCTTGGCATGCATCCATCCCTGGTGTAGGTAGTCAGGCATGGTGTACAACAATCCGGCCGCCATAGCCACCGTCAACACCATAGCCGGTGTCGTAATAATGTTGTACAGCCGCTTCTCCATGATGGTGTACTGCTTTTTCAAAATGCTCTGGGCGGGCTCAGTCTCCATGTCAGCCTCGACATGATAGATAAACAAACGCGCCAGATAAAAAAGACCTGCAAACCAGGCCACAACACCAAAAATATGAAACGACTTGAACCAGTAGTAGGCCATGAATCTAGACGATGGGAAAAAATTAATTTGCCACAGGAAACTATTCTCCCGTAGATACCTGTGTTTTGCTGCGAGCAATCTCGATTTGTAACAGGGTTGTAATGATTAGGACATGGTAGGGTGGGCACTGCCCGCCGGGCGATCGTGTGATGCCCACGGGCGAAACTTCATCAACAAACACACCATGCAAGTCGATTGGCAATCGGTCAAAACCTACGAAGACATCTTTTATCACAAGGCCAACGGCATCGCGAAAATCACCATCAACCGCCCCCATAAGCGCAATGCCTTTCGTCCCAAAACTATTTTTGAGATGTATGAGGCCTTTTGTGACGCCCGAGAAGATACATCCATTGGTGTCGTGCTGCTCACCGGAACCGGTCCCCACACTGATGGCAAGTATGCTTTTTGCGCAGGTGGCGACCAAAGTGTGCGGGGTAAAGCCGGTTATGTGGGTGATGACGGCATTCCCCGTTTGAATGTGCTGGACCTGCAGCGGCTGATTCGCTCCATGCCCAAAGTCATCATCGCCCTGGTGGCGGGCTACGCCATCGGCGGTGGACACGTACTGCACCTGATCTGCGACCTAACCATTGCGGCTGATAACGCCATCTTTGGTCAGACTGGCCCCAAGGTGGGTAGCTTCGACGGTGGCTTTGGTGCTAGCTATCTAGCCCGTATTGTGGGCCAGAAAAAGGCAAGGGAGATTTGGTTTCTCTGTCGGCAGTATGACGCTCAGCAAGCGATGGATATGGGCCTAGTCAATCATGTGGTTCCTGTTGATCGGCTAGAGGCTGAAGGTATTCAGTGGGCGCAGGAGGTTTTGCAAAAAAGCCCTACCGCCATCCGCTGTCTCAAGTCGGCATTTAATGCTGACTGCGATGGTCAAGCGGGCTTACAGGAATTAGCCGGCAATGCGACACTGCTGTATTACCTGACGGAAGAAGGCGCTGAAGGGAAACAGGCGTTTTTGGAAAAGCGGCCACCTGATTTTAGTCAGTACCCGTGGTTGCCTTAGGTCGATTGCAATACAAAGCAACTGCGACGAGGCCTGTAGAGCCTCGTCGCAGTTGTTCTAACCACCTAATTTTTTGACATCCAGGCCATTTGCCAGGTTTGACCTAGGAATTTAGGCCTTACGCTTGCGTTTCATGGTCGTTGCGATCGCACCCACAAACAGCAGACCAACCATTGATGCCGGTTCAGGCACATCGGCCACATCTTCAGCCGGTACTCGAGTTCGGAAAATTGTATAGCTGCCTTCTGTATGGGAAGCGGTTTGGAGCCAGTCAGCATCTTCGTCAACCCCAGCAATGGTTCTCCAGGGGCTGATCCCGTTTTTACCAATGCTGATGGTATCTTGCCACAGCGCACCATCAATTAAGGATGAGAGTTCTGCATTCCCAGGCAGCAGGTTGGTTGACTTATCGGTTAAGTAAGGATTGTCTCCACCGACGATGTATTCCCAGTCATCGGCCCCAGATAGGATAGTTTTACCACCCACTTCAAATTCTCCGATCCAGGATTCGGCGACGCGACCATCATCCCAAGTAACCAGATACAGGTAGTCGTTGGTGTTGACTTGGAAATCCCAGGTTTCTGCTTGGGACCAGTTGTAGCCTCCTGAAGACCCCCCATCACCCGTTTCATTACGACCAACAAAGTTGAGGGTACTGCCATCTTCGTTGCCGTAAAATATGCCGTAAAAATTATCGGCGGTGACGGTTGCTTTGATATCTGCCGCGTGAGCTTCAACGGCTCCAACGGTTAACAGACTGGTAGATGCGATCGCACCCAATAACAAACTCTTCAAAAATACTTTCATGACGGTCTCAGTAAATTAAGGTCAAATACCTGTCATAAAAGTGACCAGCAACACTAGCCGCAGAAACACGGGGACCAGCATCTATATCCTTATTTCATATAGGCCATAATGCGCTTAAACAACCCTCATACAACTGTGGAATATACTGAAGACTTTCACCCTGTAGGTAAAAACGGCGGCAGTGATTCTAGGGAGAGTTATCTCCACCCTAACGTCCGACAAAGCCCTGCCACCACTTGCGATCTCGCGGGGTTATTCCACATCCCACCGCCATCGCAGCATCGGTTGGCGGTAGGTTTAGTTCTCGGCCCAGCTCATCATCAAACAATGCCCGACGGTAGGAACGTTCACCAGCAGCACGAATTTGATCTGCCGTTAGATAGCGAGCTCCACGAAAGTCTGTTCCAACCAAGTAAGCCTCTCCAAAATTAGCAGCTTCCAGATTTGCCCCCTTAAAACAAGCAAACTTTAAATTTGTCCCTTGAAAGTTTCCCTGACGAAGGTCTGCCTGTTGAAAATTCACCCCCTCTAAGTTGGTAAGTTCTGCCCCATAGTTAGAAAAATCGCTGCGGTATAGATTTGCCCCTTGAAAATAGGCGTGGTAAAGATTTGCCCCTCGAAAATCAGCTTCTTGCAAATTTGCTCCCTGTGGCAGATTCAAATAACTCAGCTGCGTATCCACCGCCTCAATGTTGGATAACACCTCATCGCGATCATGGAGATATTCGATGGCATCCTTCTTAGAGCTACCTACTCGTATGTCTGACGCAACAATAGCCCACTTATCATTCAAAGTTTGGCTTTGACGTTCTTGAAATCCATAGAGAAACTGTAGGGCACTGATCAAGATAGCTAAGTAGGTAAATCCTTGTAGCGCTTGCGCCACCAGCTGAAACCGCTGGGTAACAGCAGCTATTTTTTCAAGCCAGTCTGGTAGATTTTTATCCCTCAGATACAACTCAAACAGACGCTGATATTTCTCTGCACTCAAACCGTGCTTCGCTTCAAAAGCTTGGGCACGCTGGATGCACTCATACTCGCGGTCAAATAACTTGGGAATTTTGGCCAAGTGCTCAAAATCTTTTAATAGCTGGCTATGCAAATTATCTGACATAGCAAAATACGGGTAATGGAGTCAGCAGACAAGACCATGCTATGACATGAAGCTTTCAGGGATGCCCATTGTCCTCACTAACCCGATAGAGACAATAACAGGCTAGGACACTACTAAATCCTTGACCGGTTCAGATGTTTGCTGTGTGCTTAGCTCGTCTAACACTGACACTAGCTCACGCTCGAACAGGACTTGAGCACGGTTAGTCCGTCCACCGACATAGAGCTGGTCGCCCTCTTGAAGTGCCCAAACCTGGGAATGGGAGATATAGCTCATCACCACCCCGAGCATCAGCAGCCCAAACCCAAGATAAACAATCGGAACACCGGGATCAGCCTTAATTTGTAAGCCGGTGCTACCAATGATTTCAACCACCGATAGGGTAACTCCGTTTACCTGCACCGACATACCCTCACGCACAGTGGAAATTAGCTCCCCCTTTTCGCTATAAACCAGCAGCGTGCCTTGGAGATCTTGAGCAATCAGCGAAACCCCTGTGCTCATATCGGTTTTCGTCGGTACCCAGGTGCCCCAAAGTTTACCGCCATTTTCAGTCTCAATCGGAGCCATGGGTAGCTGCAAGATAGGGCTGTTGTTTACTTTTACTCGCACACCGGCAATGGACCAGTCCGCCTGATACAGGGTGACATTGCGATAGCGCAGGGGCTGATTGACCCAAATAGTTTTACGCTTAACTTCTTCGCCCTGGTCGTCCAACACCGACAGATCCGAGTAAAACTGATCGACTCGACCCTCAGGGCTATAGTCAATCCAAAAGCGGTTGACCTTAACTGACCAGTCTTTAGGAATCTGCGGTCCGGCCCAGGGACCAGCGTCAAAGACGTTTTGCACCATAAAGGTATTGCCGCTGGGTATTATCTCTTGGGCAAAGAATCCCGTCATTGCCCCATACATGGCCCCGAGGAGAATAATGAGCATACTGGCATGGACCACAATGGGACCAATCCTTCCGGCCAGCCCTTTGTGGGCATAGAGCATGGTGCCATCCTTATGGAAGGTTTTGTAGCGTTTGCTTTCCAACAGTTCAGTAAGCTGCTCAAGGTCGCCCTGGCCCAGCTCGGTACTGAGGGCCATTTTTTCAAACTGGCGAGGCTTGCTGTAGAAGTTCCAGGTACGGGAAAACCAGCGCAGCGCCGTAATTTGTCGGGTAAAGGTACAAGCGGTAAGGCTGCTGCCAAACAGAATTAGTAGGGAAAGGTACCACCAGGTGCGATAGACGTGATCTAAGCCTGCGGTAAGTAATACTTTCCAGCTGAGAAACCCAAACAGAGCCGGGTCTTCTGGGTAGTTTTCTTGATAAAAGGTCAGTCCCTGCCCCTGCTCGATGACGGTGCCCAGAATGCTGAATACTGCAATGACCAGCAGCAGGACAATTGCGAGACGCAGGTCAGCCAGCAGGGGAATCAGATCCTTTTTGAAATAGCGTTTTAGGGCAAGCAGCATAGAGAAATTTTGACGAAGAGACGTTCCATGGAACGTCTGTACATTACGCGATGGGCATAAACCGTGAGACCAATGAGAATACGCCAAAGCCAATTAGCAAAACACCGCTGGCAGGGGTAATCCAGCCAGACCATTGGCGAATAGCAAGAATTTTCTTAATCGACGCGGTAAAGATCCCGGCAATCACAAGGGGAGCCACATAGCCGATGGTATAGGCCAATAGCAGAGAGCTGCCGAGAATCGGGTCGCCTTTTTGACCAACCCAAGCAAGTAGCGTTGCTAAAACTGGCGTGCTGCAGGGGGAGGCGACTAGGCCAAAGGTGAGACCCAACAAATAGGACTTTAGCGACCTGGGAATATTATTTTGCATAAAGTCCATGCCGCTGTAGGAGGGTAGCGGCGGCAGCGGCAGCGCTTCGAGCAGATTGAGACCCATGATAATTGCGATCGCACTGACCACAATCGGCAACCCCACTCCCACCTGACCATAGACCCAGCCTAAACTGCTGGCAAAGACACCCAAACCCGCCAAGGTGGTCGCCAAACCCAGGGCAAACCAGCTTGACTGCCCCACCGCCTGCCATCGGTTTTCTAGCTCGTAGCTACCCATATACCCCACTGTAATCGGCAGCATGGACAGCATGCAGGGCGTCAGGCTAGTGAGTAAACCAGCTGCCGCAATGATGGCAACACTGGCAATGGAGAGGTGATCAAGCTGGGCACCGACCCACTGATTGGCCAGCTGACTGAGGTTGTAAAGACTAAGTTGAAGCGTTTCCCACATATGGAGGAGAGAGCAAACAGGCGTAAAAAATCAGACCATCGATCGACGTCGACAGACTATTACTCCTTAATTGTAATTGTATCGAAACGTTAAATACTTCTGATCCGCTTACGTTTGCGCTTGCGACTCGGCTTTGGCACGGCTGCCTGGGGTATACCGTCAGGTCGCAGCCGGACAGGCGGACGGATATGTTTTTTAGCAGGCCTGTCGTATTTTTTAGTAGGTGCAGACGAACCAACAACAGCTGCTGTTGGGGCTACCGGTTGGGGCTGCTGCACATGGCGACGGCGGCGACTGCCCGGTCGGTAGCGTCGGGGGCGCAGAGGCTGCTCTGTCATGGCCACAATATCGGCCTCATGGGCCTCACGGGCCACTCGAATGAGTAGCCCCGCAATCACGAGGCTCGACATCATTGAACTGCCACCGTAGCTCATCATGGGAAAGGGCAATCCCGTCGTTGGCAAAGACCCCGTGGCCACTCCAATATTAATCAGCGACTGCCCTACCAACAGCACCATACAACCAATGGCAATCAGCCGGTTTACCGATGACTTCGCCTTGAGCGCCACCAGCAGGGCAACGGTACTAAACACGGCCAAAAACAACAGCAGCATAATCGACCCCATAAACCCAAATTCTTCGGCATAGACCGAAAAAATGAAGTCGGTGTATTGAATCGGCAGATAGCCCAGTTTTTGCTGCCCCATGCCAAATCCGGTGCCCCACAAACCACCTGAGCCGATGGCATATAAACTCTGCACCAGCTGATATCCGTTATCGCTAGCCTGGGACCAAGGATCTAAAAATGAAATGATGCGCTCACGCTGGTAGGCCTTAATGCTGACGCTGATGACAGCCGCTAACGCACCCACACCAGCTGTCATCATCAGCTGTCGATAGGGCCGCCCCGAGGCCATGGCAATCAGCCACAGGGTAATGCCGCAAACGGCGGTCGTACTTAAGTTAGGCTGAACTAAAATTGCCATTAAACACAGGGCAAACACCCCCAACCACAGCCAGCGCGTCCTCACACGAAAGCGATGCCAGCGACCAAAAAGTCTGGCACTCTGCAAAATCAAAAAGGGCTTGAGTAGTTCAGACGGCTGAATCAGGAAAGGTCCCAGTGGAAGCCAGCGGGTGGCACCGTTAACAGTTACCCCAAATCCTGGAATGTGTGTCGCCACAATTAACCCAAAACACACAAACAGACCCAGTCCTGAAAACTGCATAATCAGCCTGAGCGGATGGCGTGCAACCCACCGGGACATCAGGAGACCAACAAGAATCCATATAATTTGAACCTTGAAATAGCGGGCACCATCACCAACCTCTGCATCAGCGACAGGAAAAGACGCTGAAAACAACACCACCAAGCCAATGGCTAGCCAAAGCATAGTTAGCCATCGCAGTAGTCTTGCTTCCAGTGCCCAATCTTGCACTGAGAAAAAGTTAACGACACCTGCAAAACGAGTCAGATTCAATGGATGATCTTGATGTAGGAGTAGTGTTTAAGAAATAAAGAAAACCATCGACCTTGTCAAGGGGCAATCTTGGGAAGGCGGATGGTTTAGTAGAGGAAATGAAATTTTTTATCATGGGTAGAGGCGTTCCATGGAACGCCTCTACCCATGGAACCCTATTGCCCAATGGTGGGGGCCTTAGTCGTAGGAATGGTGGCCAACGGTAACGGCGGGGTTTTATCGGGTGCGATCGCAAACAGCTCCGTCCGAATCCGCTCACTAATCTGAATGGTTTTGGTGTCATACACCTGGGTAATCAGCTTAGGGTAGAGGCCAAAACCGATGATGGGAACCAGCAAACAAGCCACAATAAAGACTTCACGCGGCTCCGCATCAATCAGCGCTTGCTCCTCAATCAGTTCCTTGTTCTCAGGACCAAAGAAGATTTCCCGCAGCATCGACAACAGATAGATCGGGGTCAAAATTACCCCCACCGCCATCAGTAAGATCATAACTAGCTTGAAGTTAAAGCTGTAGGCATCGCTGTTGGCAAAGCCCACAAACACCATCAGCTCAGCCACAAAGCCACTCATCCCAGGCAGCGCCAGAGACGCCATGGAGCAGGCCGTAAACATGGCGAAGATCTTAGGCATTTTGGTACCGACACCGCCCATTTCCGGCAAGATCAGCGTGTGGGTACGGTCGTAGGTCGCCCCCACCAAAAAGAACAGGCTAGCCCCAATCAGACCGTGGGACACCATCTGTAGTACCGCACCGCTCATGCCCAGATCAGTAAACGAGGCGATACCAATAATCACAAACCCCATGTGGGAAATGGACGAGTAGGCAATCTTACGCTTGAGGTTGCGCTGGGCAAAGGAGGTGAGCGCAGCATAGATAATATTGATCACCCCAAACAGGATCAACCCTGGTGCCACAATGGCATGGGCATCGGGCAGCATCTCCACATTCATGCGAATCAGAGCGTAGCCACCCATCTTTAGCAAAATACCCGCCAGCAGCATGTGTACCGGGGCCGTTGCCTCGCCATGGGCATCGGGCAGCCAGGTATGCAGCGGAAATATGGGCAGCTTCACCGCATAGGCCACCAAAAAGGCCGTATACAGCCACAGCTGCAGCCGGATCGGATAGTCCTTAGCCATTAGGGCCTGCATATCAAAAGTGACCGTGTCACCGTAGAAGGCCATTGCCAAGGCCGCTACCAAAATAAACAGCGAGCCACCTGCCGTGTAAAGAATAAACTTGGTCGCCGCATACAGCCGTCGCTTACCACCCCAGATTGACAGCAGCAGGTAAACGGGGATTAGCTCCAGCTCCCACACAAGGAAAAACAGCAGCATATCCTGCACGGCAAATACCGCAATCTGAGCGCCGTACATCGACAGCAGCAGAAAGTAGAAAAGCTTTGGCTTGAGGGTCACTGGCCAGGCTGCTAAGGTAGCCAGCGTGGTAATAAATCCGGTCAGTAATACCAGCGGCATCGAGAGACCATCTACCCCCACTGACCATTTCAGGTCGAGGGCAGGCACCCAGCTGTAGCTTTCTACTAGCTGCATCCCGGAGTAGGTCGGGTCGTAGTAGTTAACAAAGGCAGTGACAATCAGGGCAAAATCAATCAGCCCGACAATCAGGGAATACCACCGCACGGTTTTGCCATCCTGATCGGGGATAAATGGCAAAAGCAACGCCGCTCCAATTGGCAGCAAGATGATGGTGGTCAACCAAGGAAATGTTGCAAAGTCCATAGATAGTAAGGCCAGGGTTCTATAGCATTAGCCCCATCGCTTAGGGCGTGGTGCCCCCAAGAGCTGCTAAATAGCAACGACGGGGCTGTATGGGCTCGGCTGTCGCACAGCTGCTGCAATCATGATCAGCAGCCATCAGGCCTTGTTAACCACTGTAAGAATAAAAATATTGATCCCCAATTCATCTGCGGGATTTCTTAAAGGTGTGTAATCAGAACATTACACATCGTTAAGCTGACCGCAGACCGAACACGATGGAAACGAGGCCTGGCGAGGCTATGGCTTCTTTGCAATCACCACACGATGCCGAGAACTATTTCGAGTTTCAGTCGGTTGCCCAAAGCCCACGTCTACCATCGCCTGGTGCAAATCAAAGGAAAAGTACTGGTCGAGATAGGGTTCGGTGCTCTTGAGCAGGGTGAGCACATAGGCGGGCAGTTTTTTATATACCTCCGACTGAGGGTTCATTTCCATAATGGTGAAATGGCCGCCGGGGCTTAAAATTCGGTACGCCTCTTGGATCACAGCCTGGATAGCTGACTGGGGTAACTCATGGAAAATCAGGGAGGCGGAAACAAGATCAACGGAGTTGGCAGACAGACCGGTGGCCTCAGCCGGGGCATGGAGCCAGGTAATCGGGGGTGCACCGTCTGGAGGATGGGCATTGTCCACCGGATTAGTGGTTTGATATCGGGCAACCGTCAGGAAATAATCAGACAGATCAATCCCGGTAATCTGAGCTTTGGGATAGGTTTGCTGCAGGGCGCGAGTACTAAGCCCCGTGCTGCACCCAAGATCGATAATGGTGCCAGGTGTGTGGGGCAGCTGGTCTAGCAACACATCCAAATAGCTTTGGCGCAGGCGGATATCCCCCCGGGCATCGCCCTCGGGCCAGAGGCGAGCATGGACGGCTTTGGCGGCTACGGTGGCTTCTAAAGCTGGCTCCCAGCCTAGGTTTCCTTCGTCATAGGCATGGAAACTGGTGAGGTAGTAGTCGGGGTAGGTGAGGGTGCGATCGCAAATTCCCTGCCGCTCCTTTTCCCACACCGGGTTAAAGTCCGTATCTCCGCCCCGCGCCCTCAGCTGGGCCACCTCATCTAGCCAATACACCCCAATAGATTCAGCCCGTTTGATCATCATGGTGCGAGCCCGGTCTTTAGCAAAGTTAGCCAGGGGCTTAACCGCCAGGGCTCCATTGATCAGGCGGTTAATCGAGCGGGTAGCAATGGCGTTCATACGGCAGATGCCAGCGATTTACAAAGATGTGTACCAGCTTAAAACCAGATTTAAGGAACAACCTTTAAGTTTCTTCTCCAAGACACCCACGGTCTGGATATCGCAGCCCCGGAGCGCAGCACTGTGGAAAGACTTTAATTATCCCAAAGCACAAGGGCGCATTCTTTGAGAAAACGCTAACCTAGTTGGCTAATGCTGGGCCAGCTAACCCCTTGCCCCCTTGCCCCTCATTCCACTGCAATTTTCTATGTCCGTCGCCGCCTATTTCAACGCCGATGAAAACGGCCATAAGTCGTTTGAGCTACCCGGTGCCTCCCCCCACTACAACCCCGACCGTCCCGGCCAGGTAGAGCACATTGCCCTCGACTTAGACTTTGATATTCCTAAAAAAAGCTACAGCGGCACCTGCACCATCACCCTCAACCCAGTACGCGATGGCGTCGATAGCCTCACCCTAGATGGCGTCAGCCTGACCATCGATTCGGTCACCGTTGGCAACGAACCACAGACCTTTGACTACGACGGTGAGCAGCTACACATTCACCTGGGCAAGCCCACCCTGGCGGGTCAGGCCATTACCCTCACCATTGCCTACGCCGTCAAAGAACCCCAGCGTGGCATCTACTTTATCGCCCCCGACGAGCATTACCCCGACAAGCCCTACCAGGTCTGGACCCAGGGCGAAGATGAAGACTCCCGGTTCTGGTTTCCCTGCTTTGACTATCCCGGACAGCTGGCCACCTCTGAGGTGCGGGTGCGGGTACCCAAAAAGTACTTCGCCCTGTCCAATGGCGACCTGATGTCTACGAAAGAAGACGGCAAGGCCAAAATTTACCACTGGAAGCTGGACAAGGTACACCCCAGCTATCTGATGACCCTGGCCATCGGCGAATACGACAGCATTGAAACCGAGTGGCGCGGTCGCCCCGTGCGCTACTACGTGGCCAAGGGCCGCAAAGACCAGATTGAGCTCACCATGGGTAAAACGCCCCAGATGATGGAGCGATTTAGCCAGGTGTTTGGCTATGACTATCCCTTCTCCAACTATGACCAGGCCTGCCCCGCCGACTTTATCTTTGGCGGCATGGAGAATACCACGACAACACTGCTCACCGATCGCTGCCTGCTAGATAAGCGCGCCGCCCTCGACAACCTGCGGTCTGAAACGCTCGTGGCCCATGAGCTGGCCCACCAGTGGTTTGGCGACCTGATTGTGATCAACCACTGGTCCCATGCCTGGGTCAAAGAGGGCATGGCCACCTACTCCGAGGTGCTATGGCTGGAGGAGGCCTACGGTCGAGATGAGGCCATGTACTACCACCTCAACCACGCCCGTGACTATCTGGCCGAAGACGCCAGCCGCTACCGTCGGCCGCTGGTCACCCACATCTATCGGGAGCCCATTGAGCTGTACGACCGCCATATTTACGAAAAGGGCTCCTGTGTTTATCACATGATCCGCCAGGCCCTGGGCGATCGGCTGTTTACCCAGACACTTCGTACCCTGCTGAGCGACAATGCCCACAGCACTGTCGAGACCGTCGACGTGCTGCGGGCCATCGATAAGGCCACCGGTAAGAATCTGCGCTATCTGTTTGACCAGTACGTGTATCGCGGTGGTCATCCCGACTATGCCGTGACCTACAGCTGGGATAGCGACAGCAATCTAGTAAAACTGATGGTTACCCAGACCCAGGTGGCCGATGGCAAATCCCAGGTGCAAGAAGGACTGTTTGACCTCAAGATTCCCATTGGCTTTGGCTATGTCGATCAAGATACCGCCAACGTCCAAACCGTCACGGTCAGAATTCACGAGCGGCAGCAGGCCTTTTACTTCCCACTCCAGAAAAAGCCTGACTTTATTAGCTTTGACGTGGGTAACCATACCCTTAAAACCGTCAAGCTGGAGTATCCGCTTAAGGAACTCCAGGCCCAGCTTAAGTATGACCCCGACCCCATTTCTCGTCTGTACGCCGCTGACGCCATTGCCAAGAAAGGCAGCTTAGAGGCCGTAGAGACCTTGAGTGCGGCCCTAATCAATGATGCTTTCTGGGCGGTGCGGGCAGAGGTTGCCAAGGCCTTAGCCAAAATTCAGCTAGCGCAGGCGGTTGACGGACTGTTGAAAGGGCTAGATGACCAACATCCCAACGTGCGGCGGGCCGTGGTCAATGCCCTGTCAGGGGTAAAAACTGCTGGCAGCTACAAAGCGCTGAAATCAATTGTAGAAAAGGGCGATGAAAGCTATTACGTAGAGGGGGCAGCGGCGACGGCCCTGGGCAAAGTGGGGGCTAGCACTCTGGACAATGGCAAAGATAAGGAGAAGAAAACTCTGAAGCTGTTGGAAATGGTACTGGAAAAGCGCTCAGGCTGGAATGAGGTGGTGCGCTCGGGGGCCATTGGCGGATTGAGCGTGTTCAAGTCCTCCGAAGCGGCGCTGGACCTCCTGCTGCCCTACACCGAGATTGGGGTGCCCCAGGCGCTGCGGCTAACGGCGATTCGATCCTTGGGCAGGATTGCGGCGGGGCAGAGTAAGGCGGGGTGCGATCGCATCCTAGACCGTCTCGAAGCCATCGCCCGCGAAGAATTTTTCCTCACCCAGGTTGCCGTTGTCATGGCCCTGGGTCAGATGGAAGTTGCTGGTGCAGTGCGCGTACTGCGAGGGCTGGCCGAGCAAAGCCCCGACGGTCGCGTTAAACGCCGCGCTGAAGAAGCCATGGGCAGAGTGCGTAAGGCCATCGGCGCTGACCAGGCAGTGGATGAGCTGCGTAAAGACCTCGATGAACTAAAGCAGTTAAATCGAGATCTAAAGAGCCGATTAGAAACGTTGGAGGCAAAAGCGAAGACCGAAAAGAAATCGAAGGATTAATCAATCAATTTACTAATTAGTCCTTTATGGGGGTAGCCCCGGTGGCTACCCTCCTCGTAACCTTCGCCATACTCCAACCCATCATGGGAGAGATTGGTTGAAATTATCTCCCAGACAAGGCAGCCACCAGGGTATGCCCTACCAGCCCATCGCCGCCAGTTCAGATGTCTGATCAAAGGCTTCAACCGCTGCCGTATCGGCCATCGGTGTTACCTCAGCTGGCTTACCATCCACCAGTCGTGTCTCGGCACAAAATGACGCCGTATTAAATCCACCAAACCGCTTCACAATACTGCTGCGCATCCGTAAATCAGGCGTCACAAACCAAAACCGCTCGACGGAGCTCATGGTGTCGTATTCGGTATCTAAAATCAGACCGTCCTCATCATCCATTTCGTAGCGGCCTACGACAGGGACGATTTCGGCATAGCCCCGCTCACGCAGCAGACGCCCTTTCTGGGGATTATCCTCATCGGGGACCAGGGCAAAAACCGTTGTTCCCGCGTGGTTTTCCTCACCTTCGCGATCCCAGGCCATTTCGCCATTCCAGGCAACGTAGGCCCCACCCACGGCAAGGGCAGGGTCAATTTCGTGGAGCTCACAAATAGCAATGATTTTTTCGTGGCTCTTATCGAGGGCTTCAACAGTAATATTAGAGCCACCCAGCTCGGCTCGACGAAAGGGCAAATGATGGGTGGTGCGCTGAGACTGCCACTGTCCAGCACTACGCTGGAAAAATTCCATTACATCCATGGGGCGCGATAACGATTAATGCTTTTCTTTATGATAAACCTAGAAATTCAAGGGTAAATCGCTCACCTACCCTAGGGACGTCTTTAGCAGAACCCACGGAGCAGAAGTTTCGCTGCAGTCGATTAGCCCCTTAACCATAAAAAGAACGAAGAATATGAATGGAAACAGCCGTAGCCACGGCTTCGCCACAGCGGCATCCTAAAAAGCAAGCCTATTGTTAAAACAACACCACATTTTACTCAGTAGGAATGCTAGCCTCCTTTAAAGTAAAAATATTCTCGATTTAACTCGTCTACTTGCCCGCAGGTTCAATTCACCCGTTCGAGGAATCCATCGATGCCCAAGGTGCGTCGTAGAAAAAGTTATGCTCCCCTGGCATCTGTATTGCTTTTGGCCATAGGCCTATGGCTGGGTCAATGGCAGGTGCGCGGTCATCTGTCATCACCCACCGTTGCATTAGTCCTGGGCGGAGATGCCAAACGCGAAGAGTTTGCGGCTCAGTTTGCCACGGAAAATCCTGACATGGATGTGTGGATATCGTCCGGGGCAAACCCTGAGTATTCCACCTGGGTATTTCAAGAATCCCAGGTGTCGTTGGAGCGCCTGCACTTGGACTATCGGGCCGTGGATACGGTAACTAACTTCACCACGCTAGTAGACGATTTTGACCGACTGGGGATTGAAAGCGTTTATCTGATTACATCGGACTACCACATGCGGCGGGCCAACACCATTGCCGCCATCGTTTTAGGCAGCCGGGGTATTCACTACAAATCGCTGCCGGTGGCATCTGAGCGTCCGCCGGAGCCGTTACTGCGCAGTCTACGTGACGGGGGACGCTCAATTTTATGGGTGTTTACTGGTAAAACTGGATCTGAGCTGGCTCAGCTGTCATCTAAGTTGACAGCTCGTCCGTAGCCATGGGGTTAGCACAGCCCCGCTGGCAAACATTGATGTTTTTCCAAGGCTGGCCATGACGTCTACATCTGATAAATCTCTCTATACCGAAGAGCAAATTCAGGCCTGGTTGAGAGGGCTGCTGGCCATCGCATGGGCCGATGGTGAGTTCGATGAGCAGGAGAAAGACCTGATCCACACCATGATGGAAGTGGAGTTTGCACCTAAGCTCGATTTCAAGACCTTTGAGCCGATTAAACCGGCAGAACTAGCGGCTATTCTCACTCCCAATCCCATCGCGTCAGAAAACTTTTTGCGGATGGCGGTGATGGTTGCGATCGCAGATGGTGTCTACTCCGCCGCCGAGGACAAAATTTTGATGGAGTTCTGCCAGGCGCTAAACCTCGATACCGCTATCCTGCAATCCCTTCAGTCCACCCTTTACAACCTGCGTCAGGTAACCGAAGAGGTGCAGCCAGGAACGACGGCTGTTGCTGAAGCCACTCCCGTAGCCGCCGCTAGTCCCCTGACCCCACCGCCGCCCAAAGAAGGCCCCGAACCCCTCAAACCCGTACGGGAATGGCTTGACCAGCTGGAGGTGGATGACCCGCGCCTCGCCCGTTTTGTCTGCAAAATGATTCCCTCCCAGTGCCCCTTTGAGCGCGATGTCACCCTGTTTGGCAAAAAGGTGGTCCACATTCCCCCCATGTGTAAGCTCAACCCCCTCTATGAGCAAATGGTGGGTCTGAGATTTCGAGCGTTATCCCACCTGGCCGATGACCTGGGTGAGGATGTGACGCCCTATTTGTAGACAAGAATGGAACAGCTAAATACCGAAGTTCTCGTAGTCGGTGGTGGCACCGGAGGCACCGCAGCGGCAATTCAGGCGGCGCGGCTGGGGGCACAGGTGCTGTTAGTTAGCGAGTGGCCTTGGCTGGGGGGCATGTTGACCGCTGCCGGGGTGGCGGCCCCGGATGGCAATGAGCTGGCAGCCTTTCAAACCGGGCTGTGGGGTGCTTTTTTACGAGAGTTAGAGCAACGACAGCCTGGGGGCTTGCACAATGCCTGGGTAAGTTTCTTTACCTATGAGCCAGCTGTGGGTGCGACCATATTTGCAGATTGGGTAGCCGCCCTGCCCAATTTGACCTGGCGTTGGGGCCATTTTCCTCGAGCAGTGCGACGATCGGGCGATCGGGTGATCGGGGTAGACTTTGACCATTTTTCAGTGGACGCCCAGATTACGGTTGATGGCACTGAGCTGGGGGATGTACTGGCGCTGGGGGATGTCCCCTATCGCTGGGGTTGGGAAACTCAATCTCAGTGGCAGGAACCCAGTGCCCCCCAGTCCCTCAGCGACCCCACCGATCCACTGGCCCCCGCGATTAACCAATATCCGGTGCAGTCGCCCACCTGGGTAGTGGTGATGCAGGACTATGGCCAAGGAAAAACTGCGCCGCCAATTTCATCAACCGGCTCCCAGACTTCGTTTACCGGTGCTTGGGAGGGCTATGGCCCCGAGCAGTTTCTCAACTATGGGCGACTGCCGGGCCATCGCTTTATGATCAACTGGCCCCAGCAGGGCAATGACTATGGGGTAGGTCTAGAGCGGTTGATTGAGTCAATGTCAGCCCGCTATGACTATTGGCAAGAGGCCAGGGCCCACAGCCAGGAATTTGCCCATAAAATCCAAGCTGACCTGGGGGCTCGCTACGGTTTGGCGGAGGGGGTATTTCCTGAGCTGGGGGGAACGCCTGGTGGGGGAGCGTTTGCCCTGTACCCCTACTATCGTGAAAGTCGACGGCTTATCGGACTGACGACGGTGAGTGAGCGAGACATCTTGCCAGTGGCCGGTGGTCAGGTGGCTCCACTGCCGATAAATGAAAAGGGTGTGGTGGATGCGATCGCAATCGGCAACTATCCCAACGATCACCACTATCCCGGGTTTGATATGCCCCTAGCCCCCAAAGCTATCCACTGGGGTGGACGTTGGACCGGCACCCCCTTCACCATTCCCTATGGGGCACTGGTCCCTGCCACCATTGATAGTCTCCTGACCTGCGACAAAAATATCTCAGTCACCCACATTGCCAACGGCGCAACCCGATTACAGCCAGCTGTCCTAGGGATTGGTCAAGCCGCTGGGGCCGCTGCCGCCCTATGTCTGCATCAACGCTGCCAGCCTCGCCAGCTATCCGTACGCTCTTTACAACAGGCCTTACTTCAAGATGAACAAGCCCCCGCTATGGTAGTGCCTTGTTTTGACCTACTGCCTACCGATGAGCATTGGATTGAGCACCAGCAGACCTACCTACACAACCCACAGACCTATCCCAAGCACGGCTTCATATATTCTTCACACAAGATGGGGAACTTTCCCACCGTCTTATCCCCTACAGCTAAAACGTTTCGCGGACAGTTCCAACAAGGCGAAAACAACAGCCATCAACTGCTCTGCCCAGGGGACAACAATACTAGCCAGCTGTTAACCCTCGTCTCCGTATCACCCCAGGCCACACACCAGTTAACCCACGCGACCAGCGGCAGCACCCTTGTAGTTCAAGGAATCCACAATCACGGCGGGGGATGGATTCTAGTGGATAACATCCAGACCATCGGTTAGTCGATTAATCGACGAAAAGTAGCCTCAATGACAGAATTTCAGTAACACCACCCACACATTTTTCACATAGTTTTTCCTGAGCTATTTGTCAATTCCATGTAGTCAGAAAGTAGCAATACTACTCATTTTCTGACCCATGAGAATTTCTCTATCGGTAGTGTCAATTGCTGCTACCATCAGCGTTTTCAACTTTTTAGGATTGGTTGTTACTGTATCTGACATACAATTAGCTGAGCGTGGCAGTGGCCGCATTCAAACTGAGCAAATTGATGAGCGTGGCAGTGGCCGCATTTCCATCGAACAAGCTGACCGTGGCAGTGGCCGCATCACCAGTGAATCAGCCTATCGCGGCAGCGGTCGTATTTCCACCGACCAAGCCTATCGCGGCAGCGGTCGACTCGTTGGTTAAAAACAAAATAGCCTGATTCTATTCAGACCATTAATAGAGACAAAGCACTATTAAAGAGCTATAGATATAAATCAGAAAAAGTTTTACGCTAACCGTTACAAGCTAGTGAACAAAGAGCTATCACTATTAAAAGTTGCCCCATCATATTGAACAAATCAAAAAAAGTTGGTGCTTCTTTGAGGTAGCCTAGTCCCATTAACCATCTGTCTGCAAAGTCAGCGTGTATCTATCCCTGAGCGTCCTCCATGACCAATGTTCAATCACCGATGACTACTGATGCCGATTTGATCAAGCGTCTAGAACCCAGCGCCATTGATCAGATAATGATGTATCTCGCTTTTAGCGCTATGCGCACTGGCGGGCATCGCCACGGTGCGTTTCTAGATGCGGCAGCCACAGCTGCTAAGTGTGCTATCTACACCACCTACATGGAGCAGGGTCAAAACCTGCGCATGACAGGGCATCTACACCACATTGAACCCAAACGAGTCAAAGCCATCGTAGAAGAAGTACGACAGGCCCTAAGCGAAGGTAAGTTGTTAAAAATGCTGGGGGCACAGGAGCCTCGCTATTTGATCCAGTTTCCCTACGTTTGGCTCGAGCAATATCCCTGGGAACCAGGGCGCTCTAGAATATTTGGCACCAATCTGACTTCGGACGAAAAGGCGCAAATCGAGAAAAAGCTACCGCCCAATCTGCCGGAAGCCCAGCTGATCACCTCGTTCGAGTTTGCCGAACTCATTGAGTTTCTCCACGCCCGCTCCCAGGAAGCTGTTCCCAGCGGACGACAGCTTCCCCTCAGTGAAGCATTGGCCGAACATATCCGACGCCGCCTAATTTATTCGGGTACCGTATCCCGCATCGACTCGCCATGGGGAATGCCCTTTTATGCTCTGGCGCGAGCTTCCTACATTCCCACAGATGATGCCGAAAGAACGTACACCATGATCGAAGATACGGCCCGCTATTTTCGCCTCATGCATGAATGGGTCGCTCGCAAGGACGGCACCATGAGGGTACTTGAATCGCTAGATATTCCATCGGAAAATCGCCAGCAGGCCCTTGACGAATTAGATTTGCTTCTACGGAAATGGGCCGATAAATATCATCAATCTGGCGGCGAGCCCATGGTACTACAAATGGCTGTAGGAGACAGCACTACGGACATTAGCTGACCTCAGCATTAGAAACCAATTCTTTAGAGCGTGTTCCACGCCTGGGTTAAGATATCGCCCAGCAGATGACGACTTTTGGGGTCTAGCAGAGAATCATCTGTCATCAGTTCAGTGATGACATCATCTAGCGTTTGTCCCTTGGAACGGGCGGTCTCAATGACGTTGAGAATTGCTGTTGCGATGTGAGCATCACTCACAGATTTGGCAGATGGAGAGCTTTCTAAAACGGTTTTTAAAGATGACGGACTCATATTATTTCTATGGGTAAGATGCAATCGCCGCCTGATGGGCTAAGGCAAACCCGCAGGGTACTTTTCTGGGCTAATATCTCCAGGCAAATTTATCCCAGACACCTATGAGCCAGAAACAGCAGGCAACCATTACCCGCTGCTCTTGGCATATTGACCAGAAGTTAACAAAGTCTAACCTAAGTTGACTTAAAAAAAGATTTTATTTTTGGGAATTACGAAAAAAGTTTCCATCAAACCTTGGCTTGAGGGGGCTGCTTTTTGAGCCGAGGAAAGTTTGGCAAGTCAACAGCCGACAGAGAGCCAATTCGCTTTTGGGGCTTGAGGGGGTTAACCAGGGGCGACGGGCTGCTTTGGGCAGACATCGCGGGCAAATAAGTATCGGCCGCAGTGACAGCCTTGGTTGCCTGGAGCCGGGCTAGGATTTCACTGGCCTGGGAAGATAGCTGGGGAGAGTCTTCTGGGGTTTCAACAGAAGCATCAAGCGGAGCAGGGGCTGATGAACTGATACCTGAGGTCTGCGGACTGGGGGTAGACAGGTCAGAGTCATGGCCCCAGGGAGATGGTTCAGTGAACTGACTAGAACTCTCATCTAGCCCTGCAGGCGTTTCTTGAGCAGACACAGTCAGCCCTGTCTGCAGCTCAGAGGGGTCCACCACCCGAGCCAAATCGTGCCACAGCTGGTCTTCTGCTTCATTTTCTAGGCTAGTCACCGGGGAAGGCGGCGTTCCCCCGCCTTGAATCCCGCGAATCATCGACTCTAGCTGGGGGTCTAGTTTGCTGTAGCCCAGGGCAGATTCCCAAGGGCGAATCTCATCGATTTTGGGCATGGCTATACCCGGCGAATCAACGGTTACAGAGCTATTTGAAGACTCCGTTGACATGGTTAAACACTTTTCCAGGGCGGCTTTGAACTGTAGGGTGTAGCGCTGCTGCCGCTGAAGCCGAGCTCTCAAATCACGACAATTGGTATTTGCCTGTAGTAGCTCCTGGGACTGTTCCGTATGTTGCCGCAGCAAGGCCTTATGTTCAGTTTCTAGCTGGGTATTGCGCTCTCGAAATGCGTTGAGTTCTGTTTGGAGAGTTTCGTTTCGCATCTGGTGATGCTGTAGGGCCTGATTGCTTTGCTCTAGTTCCGTCACCAGCTGAACAATCTCACGGTCGCCAACCGGCGGTCCCGAGCGGTCAATTTCAGCTTGCAGAGCAGCCTGTGATCGCTCTAGGGACTCTTCTAACTGAGATACCTTAGCCAGCAGGACATCGTTACATTCGTTCAGGTCCCGTACTAAGTTGAGTAACTCGGTCTCGCGCTGACTCGATTGCTCAATGGTAGAGGTCTGACTATTATTAGCGGTGCTGTTGCTTTGGTGAGTACTAGAAGAATCCATAGGGTTGGTCCGCAAATGAGGTGTGGGCCCTGAAAGTTGGTCGGCATCGACTGTGCCAGGGAAATGAACGGTCTGCCAGCTATTGTTATCTGATTGGGCAACAGACATCTGTACCCCATGAGACGAAACGCCCAAGGCTTTACTCTCTTGATCTGAGAGGCGGTCGTTTGATTTAGCTGGGTAGAACATCCTAGAGCACCGCAATGATAGAGCGGAGACGATGGCATCTTACGCCAATCTCTCCATAGTGTTAACACAGAAAATTTGATTAACACTAGTTAATTGTTAAAAAATGCCTGTATATCAGTAAATACAAGCATTTTACCAATGGTAGAAAATGTATTAAAAGTTAAGGTAGTTCACATTACAACACAGACAGCGACTGTTTTTCTAGCCTTAAGGCTGCTCTGTCAGGGCTTTTGTAAGTAAAGCCACATGTAGCAGAGCGCGATCGACGTGGGAGCGCACCTGCACGTCACTCAGACCTTCTCCATTGGCATAGTGCTCCAGCCATTGCTGGGTCATGGTGCTGGCATTGTCTGGTATCAGGGGCAGAGGGTCAGTGGGCGCAAGGCCCCAACCCGGTAGCGACAGTTCCTGCATAATCTGGGTGACCTTGGGATCATAGCTAATGGCAAAACACCGGCAACCCTCGGCAACAGCCATGACCACACCGTGAAACCGCATGGCTATGGCCATTTCAATGCCGCGAAAGACCCCCTTGAGCTGAGCTGGATTGTCCACCTGGATAATCTCGTGGGGGCCGCTGAGCTGTTGGGCAATGTGGGTTGCGATCGCACCGTCCTTTAAGGGCTGAAATGGCAGCAACACGACACATGTCTGGGTAGCCGTCTGAAAATCAACAATAGCTTTAGTCAAATTTGTTAGTCGCTCAGGGGTTAGCTGAGTATGTCCCCGCAAGACAACGGCTATTCGCGGGGCATGTAAGTCCGCAAACCCGGGCAAATGGGACGACTTCAGAGCCCAGACCGGATCTGGAGCCAGCTGACAGTTAATGCCCCAATCAGTTAACAGCTGGGCTGACGCCCCATCGCGAACGCTGACCGCATCACAATTGCGCAACGCCCAGCGCGTAATCCACTGACTGCTCCACCGATTTAGCGGGCCAATCCCCTGGCCCCAGGCAATAGTACGCAGCCCCATCCACTGAGCCAGCTTCATCAACCCACCGTAATACAGCGGATTGATCGCACTGGTGGCATCCTGCATCAGGCTCCCCCCGCCCCACACAAATGCTTGAGAACGCCGTAAAGCCGACCAAACAGCAGATAGCGATTTCCGTGGCACCGCTTCGACACCGTATCGCAGGGCTGTTTCCTGGGGGTTACCAGAGAGAACAACAGGCGTAACAGACTTAGGTAGCTGCTGTAGCAACGTTGCTAGCAGAGCCTCATCGCCGCCGTTGCCCATGCCATAGTATCCACACAACACTGCTCGCATGTTTGCACCGCAATCCCGATAAAATTAAAGCCCGATGAACATTCACCGATGCTGATTTAGCCAACGCCCCCAAAGCCGCTGTCACTTATGAAAAAGGCTCGGCGTTCAACAGAAGATACTTTAGCTTATTGCCTATGCACGCCCTTTCGTTACCCACTTGGATGGTCCATGTTTCCAGCGTGATTGAGTGGAT
>JBCAWO010000001.1:0-252805 GCA_038534515.1 Cyanobacteria bacterium J06554_1 | reverse complement strand
TACTTTAGCTTATTGCCTATGCACGCCCTTTCGTTACCCACTTGGATGGTCCATGTTTCCAGCGTGATTGAGTGGATTGCCGCCATCTATTTTATCTGGCAGTTCGCCGACCTTAGCGGTTGGTCTGCCTGGAAGTGGCTGTCCTTTGGCATGCTGCCAGCCCTAGTCAGCGCCATGTGTGCCTGCACCTGGCATTTTTTCGACAACTCACCATCCCTAGGGTGGTTAGTATTTTTGCAAGCAGCCATGACCGTCGTCGGGAACTGCACCGTCTGTGCTGCCGCCTGGTATGTCTGGAGGCAGGCCCGTGTCTAAAGAAACATTGTTTGCCATTTCCCTCTTCCCCTACCTGGGGTTTCTATACTTTGTCACCAAGTCTGGCCAAACACCTCGCCTGGCACTAATTGGTTTCTATATCCTGCTCGTGTTTGTCGCCGTCACCATTCCCGCTGGCATCTACGCTCAGCAAGCCTATGGCATGGAACTAGCCAATGTGGACTGGCTCCACGGCAGTGCTGAATTCTTTCTCACCCTCTCCAACATTTGCGTGGTGTTAGGGTTTAGAAATGCGGTCCAGAAACTAAAGGATAGTTGAAAGCCTATCGGCGATAACCTACGAGATACTGGAGATCCTAAAGCCTACCCTTTGCCACCTCTGTGACCGAAAACCCTTTCTTAAATCTGACCTATGAGCCGGCATTAGAAGCCCTGGGTGAGGACTACTACGACATTGTTGCCGCCGCAGATTTCCCGCAACATATTCTTCGCTTTCGCAATGATGCGCTACTGCCCAGGCTAGGCTTACAGCCTAAAACCGTTGAAGACTTTGACTTTATTGAGGCGTTTGGTCAGTTTCAACAACGTTCACCACTCCTGGCGCTGCGCTACCACGGCTATCAGTTTGGCGATTACAACTCCATGTTGGGCGACGGTCGCGGCTTTCTCTACGGTCAGGTGCGGGGCACTGACGGTGTCCTTTATGACTTTGGCACCAAAGGGTCTGGCACAACGCCCTACTCCCGCAATGGCGACGGACGATTAACCCTCAAGGGGGGCGTGCGCGAAATCCTAGCCTCTGAGGCTCTCCATGCCCTTGGGGTAAACACCTCTCGATGCTTAAGTCTGGTGGAAACGGGCGAGCGACTGTGGCGAGGTGATGAGCCATCGCCAACGCGGTCATCGGTGATGGTGCGCTTTAGTCAATCCCATATCCGTTTTGGCACCTTTGAGCGACTGCACTACCTGGGACGAAGCGACCTAATGCAGTCACTGTTGGATCATGTGATTGAAATTTACTACGCCCATTTACTGACCATACAGGACCCCCAGGAACGCTATGGCCAGTTTTATACCGAGCTGGTGCAGCGGGTGGCTCAGCTAGCCGCCCAATGGATGTCGGTGGGCTTTTGCCATGCGGTCCTCAATACCGACAACATGTCTATCACCGGGGAAAGCTTTGACTATGGCCCCTATGCCTTTATGGACGAGTTTGACCCTCGCTTTACGGCTGCCTACTTTGACTATGGGCGACGCTACAGCTATGGCAATCAGCCTCGGGTGTGCGAGTGGAACCTGGGGATGTTGCAGAAGCCGCTAAGGCTGATTATGGGCGCAGATGCATTAGAAACTGGGCTAGCACCCTATCGAGCGCACTACCATAAAGCCTACAAACAGAGAATGCTGGCCAAATTAGGCTTTGAAGAGCTATTGCCAGAATTGGGAGATGAGCTGCTGCGACTTACATTAGAACTCCTAGAAAAAACCCACGTTAGCTATCACGACTTTTTCACAGGGCTAACCGGGCAGTTTTCAGAGCAATGGTGCCATGGTCCAGAGAAAGTTCTACAGGCGACAGCTGATAACTCTGACGATGCTGCGACGACTCTGCTAGAAGCTTGGCGGCTGCATTATTACACCTGTCTGAGCACACTATCAGCCACTGAGGTAGTTCAAGTGGGGCAATGTTTACGTCAGAGCAATCCAATCGTTGTTTTACTCAGACCTGAAATTGAGGCTATTTGGGAACCCATTGTGGCTGAGGATAATTGGCAGCCATTTTACGAGCTGTTAGCCAAGGTTCAACAGCCGTTCAACAGCCATCTAACACAGGGCGAGCAAATAATTTAATCAGACAACCATTTAATTTCGTAGGGGTGTTGCGTGCAACACCCCTACGAAAGACACCGAAGGCCCCATAGCTTAAATAGCAAGAAGGCGTTTCATACCGCTGATACCAATAACAAGATAGCCAACGGCTAACAGAATGCTACTCAAGGGAATACGAATGCTTGCCTTGGTCGCTTCGGTGCGGACACGCTTGGTCGCTTCTTCGCGACGGGAGCCAATTTCGGTCTCCAGACGAGTTCGAAGCTCGGAAGCTTGCCCTGTCAGAAATGCATCTAACGAGCTTGGATCACCCTCAAACTGACGAATTTGGGCAGCTTGCTCAGCGGTAACGTTGCCGCTCGCCACCAGCTGTTCAAATTGCTCTGGATTATTCAATAAGCTGGTGATCTGATTTCGTTGCTGGTCAACCTCTGCCACCAGTCGCTGTTCTAACTGATTGGTGGCCTCATCGGCTTCATTAGAAACCTGGGTTAGCGCATCGTTGCTTTGTAGACGCACGTTATTCATATGGACTGGCGTCAGAACGGCAAAGACTAGTCCTAAGAGACAGGCCAACAGACAGGTCCAAAATCGGGCATCTAGCACAAGATTGCCACCACCGCGCTTGCCGCTGACGTAGCTATCGATCCAGAAACCGGTAAACAGTAAGGCAATACCCACCAAGGGAACAATGCCGCGATCAACTAGCTGTGTGGCTGTGGTGATTTGCCAGGTACGGTTGAGTAAATCTGGCGGCAAGAGCAGCACCAGAAAATCCACCAGGGCGGCCAAAATAGTGATGCCACCCACTAGCTTAAGGGCAAGTGCAGCAATGGGTGAGGGTGCATTGCCTATCGGTTTTGCAGAGGAAGTCATAGTGTGGTTTCGAAAGGCTACAGCTATTTTTAACAGCTAAGCCGCATCCACGTTAAGAGTCTGGACATTCCCCCTAGGGAAAATTACAGGTCTGGACATGGACAAGGCCTATTTAATAGTGCCCGACATAGTTACCGTTAGGGAAAGGATTCTAGAAAAAATATTCAGTTTTTTTGATACCTGGGGTCACAAATAAGCCAAACGAGCAGTCGTTGGTATGTTAGTCAGCGATCTGGGGTGCGGCGGAGCGCTGTTGCAAAATGTCTGGCCCCCGGGAAGTACCCAGGCGAGTGGCTCCCGCTTCAATCAGGCTTAGGGCCTGGTCAGGGGTGCGGATACCGCCAGAAGCTTTTATCCCCACTCGCCCCCGGGTGAGTTCTTTGAGTAGGCGGATATCTTCGACCGTGGCACCGCCATTCCAGCCGGTACTGGTTTTGAGAAATTGCACCCCAGCATCCATACAAACATCAGCTGCGGCCCGTTTCTCAGCTGGGTCGAGTAGGGTCATTTCCAAAATTGCCTTCACACATAGCCCGGTGGCTTCAACAATTTGAGCTAATTCTGTATGCACTCGCTCCAACTGGTCAGATTTGACCCAGCCAAGATTAATCACCACGTCGAGTTCGGTGGCACCGCTGTCGGTGGCCTCTTGGGCGGCAAAGAGTTTGCTAGCAGAGGTGTCTGCCCCCGTAGGGAAACCAATGACAGTGCTCACAACGGCACTGCTTTCATGGAGGTTTTCAACGGCCCGTCGGACATGAACTGGATAGACGCAGACACTGGCAAAGCCATAGCGTTGGGTTTCTGCACACCAATGATCGAGGTGCTCTGGGGTGGCCGTAGGCACCAGCAGAGAATGATCGATGTAGGGGGCGAGATCGATATCAGGGGAGGTACTCATGGGGCTCGGCTTCAAAAGGTTGGGTAAGGGGCTGGACCATAACAGCTGACGATCGGAGATTTTACACGTTTGAAGAATAGATAAAACGAACTTGATAGATCGGTCTTAAATTGCGTAATTTCAGTAAAGTTTAATGAGTACATCTAGAGTGAAGCGGGAATTTTGATTTAGAGCAGAAGAACCCGTCCATCAGGCTTTGAAAACCGGCTTCGCCTTGGATCATCGTTAGTTCCTATGTTTAAGGTTTAATCTGATCGCTTTAGCATTTCATCACTGCCACAGTATTGCGTTTAGTTTCAGTACATTTCCTTTTTATTTAAAGCTTTTATGGCTGAGTTAATGATTTCTGCCATTATTTGTACCCACAATCGGGCTGACTATTTGGGCGCGGCTATTGATAGTTTGCTGGCCCAAACCCTTGATAACATTGAGGTGATTGTGGTGGACAACGCATCGAACGATACCACCGCAGAAGTTGTCCAGCAGCGACTGTCAGATCCTCGATTGCGCTATGTATATGAGTCAACGTTAGGTTTATCTACAGCCCGGAATACCGGTGCCAATGCTGCCAAAGGCGATATTTTGGCTTATTTGGATGACGACGCAGTGGCAAGCCCCCAGTGGTTGACCTCGCTGTTGGAGGTTTATCAAGATAATGACAAGGTTGCGATCGCAGGTGGCAAAGTCACCCTACTGTGGCCCCCCGGCATCAGCCAACCACCGGCCTGGCTTTCCGACGATTTAGCTAGCGGGCTGGGGGCTTACGACCTGGGCGATCAAATACAGTACATCAAAAATCCTAGCCTTACCCCCCGAGGTCTAAACTACTCCCTACGCAAAACCTTCCTCGACTCCGTAGGCGGGTTTGACGTCAACCTTGGCCGCGTTGGCAAAAACCTGCTCTCAAACGAAGAGCTACACATGACCCAGCTAGCCCTCAAAAATAGCTGGCATGTGGTGTATGTGCCCAACGCCCTGGCCGCCCACAATGTAGCCCCAGCCAGACTCAAGCCAGGCTGGTTTCTCAGCCGCAGTTGGTGGCAAGGCATTAGTGAATGCTACCGTGAACAAGTATCGGGTCGTGCTGGTGTTGCCCAACTGCGCTGGGGTGGAGAGCGTCTGATTCGCGGCGTTTACAAAACCGTCAAATACGTGAATGACCCAGCTCAGCGGTTTGAGAACCTGGCCTATGCCTACGGTCAGCTGGGCTATCTAGGTAGTGTGCTTCGATATCTCGTCAAACCACCCGCCAAGTCATCTGCGCTCTAAAAAACGTTCCCATCCCTATCTACCGTTTATTCATCTCCCTTTACCCATGACTGCTGCCACCAAAATTCCAGTTTCTGTGCTGATTCCTGCCAAAAACGAGGAAGCCAACCTGCCTGCTTGTCTGGAAAGCGTTGCCCAGGCAGACGAGGTGTTTGTAGTGGACTCCCACAGTGAAGATCGCTCAGTAGAAATTTCAGAATCCTACGGTGCTAATGTCGTCCAGTTTGATTTCAATGGTCGCTGGCCCAAAAAGAAAAACTGGTCGTTGGACAACCTGCCTTTCCGCAATGATTGGGTGCTGATCGTTGACTGTGACGAACGCATCACCCCAGAACTATGGGCCGAGATGGCAGAGGTAATCGCCGCCGACAGCTTAGACGGCTGCTATCTCAACCGACGAGTTTATTTTCTAGGTAAATGGATTCGCCATGGGGGCAAATATCCCGACTGGAACATGCGCTTTTTTAAGCATGCCAAAGGTCGATACGAAAACCTAAATACCGAAGAAATTCAAAATACCGGCGATAACGAAGTGCACGAACATGTCGTCATTGAAGGCGGTAATGTGGGCTATCTCGAAAACGATATGCTCCACATTGATTTTCGCGATCTGTTTCACTGGCTGGCCCGTCACAACCGTTATTCCAACTGGGAAGCACGTGTGTACTACAACCTACTGACCGGGATGGGAGACGATGGCACCATTGGGGCCAATCTCTTTGGTGATTCCGTACAGCGCAAGCGTTTTCTCAAGAAAATCTGGGTGCGTCTGCCCTTTAAGCCCCTACTGCGCTTTGTGCTGTTTTATTTCATTCGCCTTGGGTTTCTCGATGGCTATCCCGGCTATATTTACGGACGACTGCTCAGCCAGTATGAATATCAGATTGGTGTCAAGCTCTACGAGCTAAGGTTTGGCGGCAGTCTTAACCTGGCCGACGACAAAACCAAAGCGTCAAACGAGCAGACCAAAGCCGCTCTAGTAGGAGATGTTTAATGACTGACGGCAGCTCCCCTGTGTCCATCCACGCATCTGACGCCGCAGACGCACCTGTCGATCAAAAATCGGACTTTGGTTCACCCTCCCTGATCGATTTAAGCCGCTATTATCAGCCAGGCTTTGAAGTAGGCCGCTCCAAATGGTACGTGATGGTGTGGTGGCTGGTGCAAGCCGTAGTGTTTCCCCTTACCCTGCATACGGCCCATGGTCCACGCTGTGCCCTACTAAGGTTGTTTGGGGCCAAAATTGGTAAAGACGTGGTCATTCGCCCGTCGGCTCGGTTTACCTATCCGTGGAAAGTAGAGATTGGTGACCATAGCTGGATCGGGGAAGATGTCACATTTTATAGTCTGGCTCCGATCCGCCTGGGTCAGCACTGTGTTATTTCCCAAAAGTCATACCTGTGTACCGGTAGCCACGACCCGAGCGATCCACGGTTTGCGTTGATGACAGCCCCAATTGTGATTGAAAATGGCGCATGGGTGGCAACGGACTGTTTTATCGCACCGGGGGTACGGATTGGGGCCAATGCTCTAATTGCCGCCCGCAGCAGCGTTTTTAAGGATATGCCTGAGCAACAGATCTGTATGGGTTCCCCCTGCCGTCCCCAGAAAAAAAGAGTCATTCACCCATAGATGCTCCGCCCAACCGTCAATGGGCCATGCCCTGTAGGAAAATTACCTGGTAAACAAAGGCCCTAGGGGTCACAATGACGTCAGGAGTTACCGGTGATTATGCCATGGGTCAACTTGGAGACAAGGGGCTAGCGATCGCAACTTGGATTGCAATTATTGGCACCTTAGCTGTCAATACCCTTTCAAATCTTTTCCCCATCGATGGCAATACCGTTGCCGACCTGGCCAATGGTCCGTTAGGCGGTGTGCTGATTACCCCGGCCAACTATGCCTTTATTATCTGGGGCGTTATTTATGTGGGTCTGATTGCCTATGCCTGGTATCAGTCTCGCCGTAAACAGCGCGGCCAGCTAATCATCAGACGAATTAATGTGTGTCTGATTATTGCCTGTGTCGCCCAAATGATCTGGATCTATCTATTTACGCTGCAGCTTTACTGGCTGTCGGTGGTGGCCATGGCCGGGATTTTGCTAGCGCTAATTGCCGCCTACAGCGAGTTAGAAGATGGGCAGCATTTTACCGACAGCCGTCGTAGAAAAATGGTCCACGGTCCCATCAGCATTTATCTGGCTTGGATCTCGGTGGCAACGGTGGTGAATATTGCTTCAGCCCTCTATGCCAGTGGGATTAGGGATCTGGGGCTGTCTGGGGCCGTCTGGACCGCCATCATGATTATGGTGGCCAACCTGATTGCGGTCCTGGCCATCGTGCAGCGACGCGATCTACCGTTTGCGTTAGTGTTTGTCTGGGCAGATGTGGCCATTGCCCAGCGCCACCAGGATATCCCCACCATATGGGTCCCCGCATTGGTCATGGCCATCGGCCTAATCGGGCTGCTGGTGTCCCGCCGCTATCCCAGAAAGAGCTGGTAGGCCGGGTTGTCATTTTCTTCCCAGTAGCGGTAGCCCAGGGTTTCTAAAAATGCCTGCCACTTATCCAGGTCGTTTGGGGGCACCTGAATACCGGCAACGATGCGACCATAATCGGAGCCATTGTTGCGGTAGTGGAACAGGCTGATATTCCAGTTAGGGCTCATGGAGCTGACAAATTTCATTAGGGCTCCAGGTCGTTCAGGAAACTCAAACCGATACAGCCGCTCGTTTTTGGCCAGGGCTGAGCGCCCCCCCACCATGTGGCGCAGGTGCATTTTAGTGAGCTCGTCATCGGTAAGGTCAAAGGTTTTGAAACCGTTGGCTTCAAACTGGTCTTTCATGGCAATGGCGTCGTTGCGATCGCAAATCTCCAACCCCACAAAAATATGCGCCTCAGCTTGATCGGCAATTCGGTAATTAAACTCCGTCAGATTGCGCTTACCAATGTGATCACAAAACCGTTTTAAGCTACCCGGCTGCTCCGGAATCGTCACCGCAAAAATGGCTTCCCGCTGTTCCCCCAGCTCCGCCCGCTCGGCCACAAACCGCAGCCGGTCAAAATTCATGTTGGCACCACAGGCAATGGCCACCAACGTTTCATCCTGTATGCCCATTTGTTTGACATAGGCCTTGGCCCCAGCAATAGCCAAGGCTCCCGCTGGCTCCACAATAGAGCGGGTGTCCTCAAACACATCCTTAATGGCCGCACAGGTATCATCAGTGCCCACCCGAATAATGTCATCCACATACTGCTGACATAGCCAGAATGTCTCCTCCCCCACCTGACTCACCGCCACACCATCAGCAAACAGCCCCACCTGGGACAGTTTTACCCGGTGCCCTAGCTTGAGGGACTGGTACATGGCATCGGCATCATTCGGTTCAACCCCAATGATTCTAATCTCAGGACGCAGACGTTTCACATAGGCGGCAATGCCCGAAATCAGACCGCCGCCGCCAATGGCCACAAAAATGGCATGGATGGACTGCTGGTACTGGCGCAAAATTTCCATCCCAATGGTGCCCTGCCCTGCGATCACATCCGGGTCATCAAAGGGATGGACAAAGGTCATCCCCTTCTCTTTTTCTATCTGACGCGCGTGGGTATAGGCTTCATCAAAGGTTTCACCATAGAGAACGACTTCACCACCCCGGGCTTTTACCGCATTGACCTTCATCTCTGGGGTGGTCTCGGGCATAACAATCATGGCGCGGGTCCCGAGCCGTTTAGCCCCCAGGGCCACACCCTGCGCGTGGTTCCCCGCAGAGGCCGCAATGATGCCACGGGCCAGCTTATCAGGCGGCAGCTGCGCCATTTTGTTATAGGCACCCCGCAGCTTAAAGGAGAACACTGACTGCATGTCTTCGCGTTTGAGCAGCAGCTGATTACTCAAACGTTTGGATAGATTGGGGGCAATTTCGAGCGGTGTTTCTGAAGCAACGTCATAGACACGGGCTGTGAGGATGCGTTTGAGATAGTCAGCGTGCATGGGACGGGCGAGTAGTAAGTGGTAAATGCGAGTCGTGGTGCAACCCTAATGAAAATATACGGCAGGTTGGGTTGGCCCCATGGCACACCACCCCATGACTGCCCATAGCAACGCCTTAGTTGCTAAGCCCATTGCCGTTGCGAAATTTCTCCCCAAGGCAGTGTAGATACCCTCAGGGTTTGTTCTAAAACAGGGTGCGTCTTTTCTTAAGGTGTTTAGGAGACTGCTTGAAGACTCTCTTTCTTTAATGCGGAAACTTGATGCGGAAACTTGATGCAAAAATTTTTAATTGGCGTTGCGATCGCAACCAGTGCGGGCATACATGGCTTAACCCTACTGACATCCGGTCTGATCTGGGCCATCATCTATCTATCCATAGCCCAAGTCGAATACACCCGACTTGCAGACCCAGCAGGCGAATACGAAGCCGTCGTCACCTACTCTAAAATTCATCACTTCATGCCAGGGATGCCCGGTCAAGGCAGCGACAGACCAGGCACCATCAGCGTTTACGATCGCAAGGGCAACTTCTATGGCAGCGGCTCACTGAACTTTATCCGCGATGGCTACGAAATTGAATGGACTGAGAATGGAGCATCCTTGCCATTTGTCGGCGAGTGGGATTTTGAAGCAGGGACCTATTCCTACTGGTCAGACAATAGCCAAGAGCTGATTGTCGAACAGATCCGAGAGTAAACCATTACTTCACTTCTGCGACTTTGAGGAATGAATGATTTATGATGCTCATGCACAATTTTATCCCCGTGCTGAAGGTCCCATTCCCTAGGAGATTAATGACACCATGTTAACCGAGCTGCAAACACGAAAACTCCTTAAGTTGTTCTGTATGTACGATGGCGATCAAAATGGGTACTTAGTGCAGAAAGATTTTGAAAAAATTGCCGCCAACATAGCCACAGTTAAAAACCTAGGTTCCCGCTCACCCAAAGTATTAGCCCTAAAAGAGAGGTTTTTACAGGTTTGGAAATCTTTAGCAAGCAAAGCAGATGTAAGCGGCGACAAGAAAATATGCCTCAAAGAGTGGCTCGCCTATTATGACGATATTTTAGGCAACAATGAGAGATATCTCAAAGAGGTACAGTCTTTGATGAAGCTAATTTTTGAGGTATTCGATGAGAATGGAGATGGACAGCTTAGTCAAGACGAGTGGGCAGAGCTTTTCCAAGTTTATAGCGTGCATCCTGCCTACGCTTCGACTGCTTTTGAACAGCTAGACATGAATGGAGATGGCTGTTTGAGCCAAGACGAGATTTTGGTGCTAATTGATGATTTCTTTTGCGGAAACGATCTAAATTCCGTAGCAAATTCGATGTTTGGTCCCTATTGATTAGGCCATCGGTTGAGTCCAACAAAACCTATCATGTCAAATCGTGAAAGATTACAGAAGTTTTATCTGGAGGTTTTCATGGTCTGTAAGTGAGATAATCTCCCTAGCGGATTTGAAAGGAAAGCTTTTTGTTTCACTACTGGTTACTATCTCTCACGAAGTGACTTCACTATTCCGGGTGTATGGTATTCCTTACATCCAACGCATATCAATTAAAATTTAAAATTTTGTTTGTGCCTGCAATAAAGACGTGCTCGAATAAATCAGCAAGGCCGCCCAAATACAGCTAAAACTCACCAGGTGCGTTTGCGTAAACGGCTCTTGATATAGAAATACGCCTAGTATGAGCTGCAGTGATGGAGCCACATACTGAAAAAATCCTAGCGTCGATAGCGACAATCGCTTGGCGGCATTGTTAAACCAGAGCAGCGGCATTGATGTGGCGACGCCTGCGCCGATAAATAACAAAGTTAATCCGGGGCTGCTGCCGAAGGTGCCAGTTCCGCTAGCGCTCCAATAAAAGATGGTTAATAGCGCAACGGGGGTCATCAGCGCTGTCTCCACCGTTAGCCCCACCATGGGTGCAACAGCCACCATCTTTCGCAACAGCCCATAAAGCGCAAACGTGCCTGCCAATGCTAATGCAATCCACGGTACTGCCCCAAACTGCCAGATAAAATAGCCCACACCGATGGCCGCTAACACCACTGCCACCTGCTGCCCACGGTAAAGTCTCTCCCGAAGCACCACAAACCCTAGCATCACTGACACCAACGGGTTAATAAAATACCCCAAGCTAGTCTCCACTACCTGGTCCGTATTCACACCGTAGATGTACAAACCCCAGTTAACGCTTAGCAATAGGGCCGATGCTAACAGCCCCAGCACCTGCCGACGGGGTAGCCTGCGCAATTCTGGCAGCCGCCGCTGTAGCGTCAAAATCAGCCCTAAGAACACCAGCGACCACAGCATGCGGTGACTCAGTACTTCTATGGGCGAGGCTGAGCTAAAGAATTTCCAATAGATGGGGAGTAGTCCCCAAGAACCGTAGGCCAGAATGGCATAGAGCGGGCCAGTTTTTGTAGTCAAGGATTTATGCCGGTAGAGCGCATTTAACCCTAGCAGTTAGCTATGCTGACCACCATCGATGCTATGTATACGGTTCTATAAATAATTAAAAAGATGTAAACTTTTACAAAGTACTCACCCTAAGAGGTATTCCTAAATGTCTACAGGATTTGGCAAGGTTAAACCTAAACCCAAGACGTCGGAGCGCACAAAGCGCCGGCAGGAAGCCTCTCGAGAAATGGATAAGCGCCGTTCTTCCGGCGATCCTGAGTTTGAAGTGCACATTCGCATTAAAGAAAAAAAGCAGTGGTACCCGGTGGGTGTCGTGGCTGTAAAGCGCTCTGCTGATATTGATCGAGCCATCTTTGCCAGTGAAGAAGATCTGCTCCAGGGGGCGTTTCGTATTTACCCGATTTTGCGAAAGAACAAAATGAATTTGGAATATGGGTATCGGGTCAAAGCGTTCAAGGATGAGCCCATTACTGTAGCGGTGCCTCCTAAGCCGGGTATTGCGGGTGGCGTCCAGGCCATCACTGACCAATTGAAAAGCAGCGTGGCTGGGTTGTTTAAGCGGTAAGTCGTTGGGTACTCCCAGTAATCAAACACAGAATGAAATTGTGCGGCGGGTAGTTAGTAACCACCCGCCGGTTTTTAATGAGGGTTGGGTCTATTGCGATCGCATCTCTAAACATCACCCACCCACCACCGTCCTCGACTACTACACCCACCGTTATCGCCACTCCGACCGCGCCACCTGGCAGCAGCGCATCCAGTCTGGCCAAATTCGGCTAAATGACCAGCCCACCACAGCCGATACGCCCTTAGTACCGGGGCAGCATCTCAGTTACCATCGCCCGCCGTGGCTAGAACCACCGGTTCCCTTAGACATAGTCACTATCTACGAAGACGATGTGCTGCTGGCAGTTCACAAACCATCAGGGCTGCCCGTGCTCCCCGGCGGTAATTTTTTGCAAAACACACTCCTGTGGCGTCTGCGCCAGCACTGTCCAACGGCGGCACCGATCCATCGCCTTGGCCGAGGCACATCAGGTCTAATGCTGATAGCCAAAACCAAGACCGCCCGCGCCCACCTCAGCCAGCAAATGCGCCAGCGTCAGTTGGGCAAGCGCTATCGGGCATTGATCGGTGCATCGGACCTCCCCAACCAGTTCACCGTTACCCAACCCATTGGTAAAATCCCCTACCCTCGGCTAGGCCACATTTATGGAGCTGTCGAAGACGGTCTCGCAGCCCATAGCAGCTGTGTGGTGGTTCAGCGTCGCCCAAAGGCAACGCTGCTGGAGGTCACTATTCTCACCGGCAGACCCCACCAAATTCGGATTCATCTGGCCTCCGTGGGGTATCCGCTACTGGGCGATCCGCTTTATATCGCGGGCGGACAGCCCCACCCAGACGGAACGGCCATTCCCAGCGACTGTGGCTATTGGCTCCATGCCCATAGGCTATCGTTTATCCACCCGGCGGGGGAACCGATGCATCTAACCTGTGAGCCGCCGTCGCCGTTAATACCGTCGGAATTGCCACCGTAGCGATGGACAAAAGAGATGCACAGACGTTCGCTCTACCGCTACTATCAACAGTGGCCCGATTACACGACCAGATCCGATGACTAATTCCACCAGCCGCATTGAAAAAGACTCCATGGGGGAAAAAGCCATTCCCTCGGCAGCGTACTACGGAATTCAAACCCTGCGGGCGGTGGAAAATTTTCCCATTAGTGGTCTAAGGCCGCTGCCCACCTATGTGGATGCCTGCTTGCTGATTAAGAAGGCGGCTGCGATCGCAAACGGCGAACTCGGCTGTATCCCCACTGACCTGTCCCAGGCCATTGTCACCGCCGCTGACGAAATCCTCAAAGGTGCCCTGCGCGATCAGTTTGTGGTGGATGTGTATCAGGCCGGGGCAGGCACCTCCCACCACATGAACGTGAATGAGGTGCTGGCCAACCGGGCGCTGGAGCTGCTGGGGGATAA
This sequence comes from Cyanobacteria bacterium J06554_1, assembly GCA_038534515.1. Classification (GTDB taxonomy): domain Bacteria; phylum Cyanobacteriota; class Cyanobacteriia; order Phormidesmidales; family Phormidesmidaceae; genus Leptothoe. The sequence continues at coordinate 239,249 of JBCAWO010000001.1, read as the reverse complement.
AAAGGGCAACTATGAGCGCGTCAGCCCCAACGACCATGTGAACTACGGTCAGTCCACCAATGATGTGATTCCCACCGCCATTCGTGTGGGCGGGCTGCTGGCGTTGGAGCATACCCTGTATCCGGGGTTGGAGGGTGCGATCGCAACGCTCCAAGCCAAAGCCACTGAATTCCAAGACATTGTTCGATCGGGTCGCACCCACATGCAGGATGCGGTCCCCATCCGCCTGGGCGAAAACTTCCGCGCCTGGGAAGTTATTCTGAGCGATCACCTCCGTCGTCTCCGCACCGCCGCCCAGGATCTATGTGTGCTGGGTCTTGGCGGTAGCGCCACTGGCACAGGCCTCAATACCCATCCCCAGTATCGTCACCGCGTTGCAGAGCTGCTGGCAAGTTTTACCGCCCAGCCCCTTACCAGTGCTCCCCATCTAATGGCTGCCATGCAGAGCATGGCCCCCTTCGTGTCGGTCTCTAGCGCTCTACGCAACCTGGCTCAAGACCTGGTCAAAATTTCCCACGACCTCCGTCTATTAGACTCCGGTCCCAAAACCGGCCTCAAAGAAATTCAGCTACCCCCGGTACAGCCTGGATCATCGATTATGCCCGGTAAATACAACCCCGTCATGGCCGAAATGACCTCCATGGTCTGCTTCCAAATCATGGGTTACGATCAGGCCATTGCCTGCGCTGCTCAAGCCGGTCAGCTAGAGCTAAACGTAATGATGCCCCTGATCGCCTATGACTTGATCCACAGCATCGAAATCCTGGGTAATACCATTAGCACCCTCGACAAACGCTGCTTGTCAGGTATCATCGCCCGCCCCGAACGCTGCCTTGACTTTGCCGAAGGCAGTCTGGCTCTGGTCACCGCACTGAACCCCCACATCGGCTATCTCAATGCCGCCGCTATTGCCAAAGAATCGTTAGAAACCGGTAAATCTATGCGCCAGCTTGTGTTAGAGAAAGATCTGATGCCTGAAGATACCCTAAATGAGGTACTCAATTTAGAGAAAATGAGCCAGATTCCTAACTAGTCCCTTCCTGGGAGGGGTGCCGTAGGCGGGGTGGGTCTCGACCGCTAGCACCAACGGCTAACTCACTCCGGAGCCCCTTTCAGAAGGAGACGGGTTATCCAGCATATGCTACGCATTGTATCTCTCCCTGCTAATCTTTTTCTTACTCTAGAGACTACCTCCACTCACGCTTTCTCAATCCCATACACCCATCTCCAACGTCCATGACCTCTTACCAAACCAACAATCCCTACGAACTCGAATCCGAAGCCTGGTGGGTACAACAATGGGTGGATCTGCTGAACTCCTACCGGTTTAAAAAACGCCTAGAGCGAGGTCGTCGCTATGCCCGTGAAGGCCACATCCTCAAACTAGATTTTAAAGAATCAAAAGTATTCTCCTCAGTCCAAGGCACCGCCGCTGACCCTTATCAGCTATCCATTTGGATTGATCGCTTTGCCGATGAGGACTGGAACTTTGTCATCGATACCCTGTCTCAAAAAGCAATTTACTCAGCCCAGCTGCTGGCTGGAGAAATGCCCGCTGATATTGAGAATGTGTTCACATCCAACGGGTTAAGTTTATTTCCTTTCACCCTGGCAGATGTACATTCTAAGTGCAATTGCCCTGACCCTAAAAATCCCTGTAAGCACATTGCTGCCGTGTACTATCAGCTAGCAGACTTCTTCCGCGAAGACCCGTTCGTTCTCTTCCAGCTTCGGGGGCGTACCAAAGAGCAAATTATTGCAGCCATCCGAGAAAAGCGTAAATTACAGGTAGAAGAGAATCCTGTCGAGACCGTTGCTGAGGATACGGAGGACATTGTTGTTGCTCCCGAACCAAAATCTCAAACCCTCAACTTAGAGAACTTTTGGCAGTACGACGATGCCCTAGATTCCTCCCTTGTGGTGATTACCCCCTCGGATCAAACAGTCCTAGATTTGTTGGGGCCAATGCCCCTACCGGCTAGCGATGCCCAAGTTCTAACCGGACACTTTAAAGGCCTCTATCAAAGTGTTGCCCAACAGGCAATGATGTCAGCGTTAAGTTAGCCCTGGCCTTAACAGAAAAGTGCGATTTTATCTTGCCTAGTGATTAGGCATCAGAACGGTGTGTCACTGGTGAACAATACCTGATTTTGGCTCACCGGATGGACAAACTCCAGGGACCTGGCATGGAGATGAAGGCGTTCTGGTTGATTGGGGTGACCGTATAGAGAGTCCCCTAAAATGGGGGAATTGAGCCCTTGAGGATGGGCAGAATGAACCCGTATTTGATGGGTGCGACCCGTATGGGGCATAAACTTAACCCTAGGGTTTTCACCTGTTTGCAACACTTCAAAGTAAGTCACACTTGGTTTACCGTATTCTACATTCACAGATTGTCTGGGGCGTTCGTTAGGATTACTCCAAAGGGGTAAATCAATCACACCAGCTGTTTTAGTCATTAGACGACTGAGAATAGCCTCGTAAGTCTTACAGACCTGATGCTGGGCAAACTGTTGCCCTAATGCTTTATGGGCACTGGCAGATTTTGCCAGGACTAAAATCCCTGAGGTGGCCTGATCGAGACGATGCACAACTTGTAAAAAGTCAGGGTCCAACAACTGCCTCCGAAGGCGACTGAGTACACTATCCTGTTGCCGATATCGACGGCCTGGGACTGACAGCAGCCCAGCTGGTTTATCCACAATGAGCAACGCCTTGTCTTGATACAGTATCGGCAGAGGTAGGCTCTCAGAGCTTGGCTGCTCAGCGGCATAGGCCGTTTGCATTTTGGCCTGCCACTCTCTAGAAAGTTTGGTGTACTGCTGTTTGAGCCGCTTTATTTGTTGGTCTGTCTGGGCAATGGTTTCAATAAAGGGGGCGAGTTCTTGATCGCGTTTCTGTTTTAGATAACGATGCTCGATGCCATCTTGTTGACTTTCTCGTTTGAGATTGTCTAGAGCATTTATGAGAGCCTCTCCTTGTAACGTGTTTCGGTATTGGTTGCGTTTGCGATCGCGCGCTTGCTTCCTGCCCAGATGCCTGGCCTTCATCTGCGCTAATTGACTCGCATACTCCTGTGCCAGTTGCCCATGGGTGCGCCATACGGGTAATCCCTTGAGAGCAATCAATTCATCCTTGAGCTGGGCCAGCTTTGCCAATGTTTGACGTTCGATTAGCTCTATTTCAGAGATACGAGACAACGGCCATGTCATCGTTGTAGCAACCTAACCTTCACACGTGTCTTTGAGCTTATTTTACTAGTTGATAGCGCCATACCCACCCAGCGCTTAACAACAACAATAGTGGCACCAACCAGTCTCCCCAGCGCACATACAGTGTCTGAGTATCGCGCTGATAGATCGTCTCTGTGTGAGCCGCAAACGTGGACGGTTCTGACATCCATTGAATTTCTCCATGGGGGTTTACCACTGCTGACAGACCTGTATTTGTACTACGTGCCGCCCATCGATCGGTCGAAATCGCCTGAATCACGTCCTGTCCATGGTGTTGCGCCATCATTCGTAGCGGATAGGGATCATTGTTAGACGCGGTGAGGATAAATTCTCCCCCTTGGGCCACCTGTCGCCGAAAGATCCAACCATAGGCGGAATCGTAACAGATGCCGACAGCCGCCTGCCCCAGGGCAGTTTCAAATCGTTGGTTGGCCTGCCCCGGCAGCATATCTGTACTAATCGGAGACAGTCGAGAGATGAGATCACCTAAAACAGATTGCAGGGGAATATATTCTCCTAACGGCACCAGTCTAATTTTGTTGTACTGGGTTGTATGACCGGGGGTAATCTCAAGCAAGCTTTGGTGAATATGGCTTTTGTTTTTTGGGGCAATGGTAAATGTGCCCAGCCACAGCGGCACCCCAATTTCTTGCACCACATCACTAAAAAGGCTCGTTTCTTTGTTCCAAAGTTTGGGAATCGCCCCCTCAGGTGTCAGTACCGCATCGGCTCCCTGCTTGGCCAACTCTCGATAGTTGTTGCGATACAGGTCTTCAGCTCGGCGCACCCCCTGATAGGTCAGCTTTTCTCGGCTAGGGATATTACCCTGGATAATACCAATATTGAGCGCCTTGGTTGATTGGTCCTGTAGGGGCTGCTGATAAAGTCCCCAACCGATTACATGTGCGATCGCAAACACCCCCACAGCCAGGGTCACCCAGCGACGCGGGTGAAAATAGCTGGCCGCTGCCAACAGTCCATTCACCGCCACAATGACCGCGGTAATCGTCAGATGACCCGAGAGCCGAGCCAGATGCACAATCACCAAATTGCCAGGGCTCTGGGTGATCGCTAACGAGGTCCAATAAAGGGGCCCCAGACTCCACAGCGCCTCAACGCCACACCATAGGGTCGTGCCCACAAATACTTGACCAATGGTATCCAAGGGAACCAGTCGTCGCAGGGCAGCCATGCCCACAGCCCAGGTAACGGCAATGCCCGCCCCCCAGAGGGTGACAAAGACGTAGGCGGCAGTTGCGATCGCAACACTGCCCAACCAAGGCACCCCCAACCACGTCAACGGATGCAGATGCAGCACCCATAGCAAAGCTGTGCCATGGTACCCCACTCCCCAAATCAACGCACACACGGCACTTTGGCGCAGGCCAGCCCCCCGATACATAGCCCACCACAGGGGAACCAACGCCACCCATGCCAAGGGCCAAGCCGGCCACAGCCCCATCAAAACACCGGCTACAAACAGACCCAGGGCCCCTAGCTTCTGATCGGCACTAACTATCCAAGATGAAGGCTTAGCCAAGTGAGATATCGCCATCATGTACAGATACCGTCAGCAACGTCTCTCTATCCCGCCAACCTACAACGAACTCGAATTTAAACTCTCTGCTTCCCCCTGGGTCTGGGGCAGATGCAAACCACATTCCTGCTTCATGCCCTTAAATCGGGTATCGCGCTCGTCACTATCGGCAGCCGTTAACGGGCGACTAGAGTGCCAATCACCCACCGTGACGTACCCTTGTTCAAAGAATGGGTGATACGGCAAATCGTGCAGGGTTAAATACTGATATACATCCCGCGAATGCCAAGACAAAATTGGATGCAGTTTGTACATGTCATTTTGCTGAGCAATGCGGCCCAGGGTTTGACGGTGGGAGGTTTGATTAGCCCGCAACCCGGCCAGCCAAGCTTTTGCCCCCAGCTCTTTTAGCGCTCGCTGCATAGGCTCAACTTTACGAATCTGGTCGTAGCGGTTGAGGGCCTCCACATTATCTTGATCCCACAGCCGCCCGTGGAGGGCCTCCATCCGCGCTGGACTAATGGGCGATTGGTAAACCTTAAGGTTAAGGTTCAGCTGCTGGGTAAGCTGCTCAGCAAAACGATAGGTTTCTGCAGGCAAATAACCCGTATCTACCCAAATGACCGGAATATTGGGGGTTACCTGCGTGACCAGGTGCAGCATGACGGCCGACTGAATACCAAAGCTGGTACTCATAACCAGGGCATCCCCAAAGGTATCAACACTCCAGGCAACAAATTCAGCGGCATCGACGCCACCCAGGGTTTGGTTGAGTGCTTCAAGATCTAAAGCGATTTCTAGCACTGCATTTGCCATAGTTTCAGCCACTCCGTGATGCCGATGTGAGGTGCCATAAATTCCAAGCAGCGCTATGGTGCCATAACTAGATACAGCGCCATAGTCATGCCATGGATCATGATGTCACAGATACCGGATGGATCTGCTTCATCATTGCATCATAATGGCAGGGATTTCTCAAAATTGTTGGCGTGAACTATCCCATGGGAAATCCATCACCCCCATGGGGCCTGTTTTACAGCGACGACCCTCAAGCGACGATAGTCAGCCGTCCACTGATGTCCGTCATACATCTGGGGGCGTAAACGGTCCTCTACACGGCGTAGCACGGTTTCAGTATCGTCCGGGCCCAGTCCTGCCAAGAGCTGACTGCCAAACATTTTGAGCCAATTGGCAAGACCTCGTTCGCCATCCTCTAGGGGTGTGGGCCGGTCAATGAGCGCGACCAAGGTAACCTCTAGCCCGTGGCGTTCCAACAGCTGAGCATACTCGCTAATACTCGGGAAATACCAGGGGCTGAGGTTTTGCTGCTGTCTGACGGTTTCAACCGCACCGACGATTTTTTGCACATTGCCGTTGCCGCCAAACTCGGCTACAAACTTGCCGCCAGGTTTTAGGGCCCTGGCTATAGCCTGAACAGCTCGCTCTGGTGGCCTGACCCAGTGCAACACCGCATTAGAAAAGATACCGTCAACCGGATGATCTACCTGGAAATTACAGGCATCGGCTACGGCAAACGATAGTTGGGGGTACTGCCGCTGGGCCGCGTTAATCATATTGGCATTGGCATCAATGCCGCTCACCATGGCACCGGTTTTTGCCAATGTGTTGGTGAGTTGGCCGGTGCCACAACCCAAGTCGAGGATATGCTCTCCTGGCTGCGGGTCGAGTAAGTCAATCAAAGCAGCCCCATACTGCCAGACAAAACTATGTTGATTTTGGTAGCGGTCGGCATCCCAAGATTGCTGAGGTTGAAGGGTTTCAGAGGTCATAGCAGCTAAGATTGAAACGTATCCCCAGGCTAAGGTTGAACCATTGAGATGTCCAATATATGATTTACCATTTATTAATATCTAAGAAGTATTAAGGGTAACAGGGTGGAATTGCGACATCTCCGGTATTTCCTAGCCGTTGCGGAAGAACTGCACTTTGGTCGGGCCGCCATGCGATTGCAGATGGCCCAGCCGCCCCTGAGCCAACAAATCAAGCAGTTAGAAACCGAGCTGGGTGTGCAGCTATTTGCACGGACAAGGCGAAAGGTGGAACTAACAGCAGCAGGCCAGGTATTTCAGCAGGAAGCTCGACAGCTATTGCAACACCTGGAGCAGGCTATTAGAAAGACTCAGCAAGCCAATCGAGGTGAAGTGGGAAGACTTGCGATCGCATTTGTCAGTTCTGCCATGTATAGCCTGCTACCCGACTACCTCAAACAATATCGAGAACAGTATCCCCATATAGAGATTATTCTCCATGAACTATCCACCCAAGAACAAATTCAAGGGCTTTTGAATAATCGTCTAGATATAGGCTTTATGCGGCCCCCTGTTAACACGGCGACCCTGCAAGCCAGACCCGTGCTGCAAGAGCCTTTAGTGGCTGCATTGCCATTAAACCATAGGCTAGCCTCACAGCCTATAATTTCTGTTAAAGAGTTGCAAGGAGAGTTATTTGTGTTGTTTCCGAGAACCATGGCTACCCGACTCTATGACCAAATTATTAGTCTCTGTCATCAGGGGAATTTCAGCCCTACAGTGGCACAACAAGCAGCTCAAATGCAAACTATTTTAAGTCTGGTAGCCGCAGAAATTGGTGTTGCAATTGTGCCTGCCTCTTTGCAAAATCTCCAGCGTCGCGGTGTTTGTTTTATTCCCTTTCGGGAATCTACCCCCAAGGCTGAAGTGTGTGTTGTCTGGAAACAAGACCAAATGACGCCAACCGTTAAAACCTTTTTGCAGGGAATGTTATAGATTACGTGATCATATCCTCTACGCTCCATGAAACGAGTTAAATCCTCTCAACCATTGAGTCGTCTACATAGCGCTTTAGTTGTTGCCCTCTGCAGCTGCTTTATCTACTGTGCAATTTTGCTATGGTTAGCCCCCTGGCCAACAGCAGCACGGGATATTTGGATCAACGGGTTAGCCGGTTTTGCCGTGTCTGTGGTGGAAGTTTTTGTCCATTTGGTTTATTTTTTACCAAAGTTTTACTGGTCCCAAGGCCTACCTATTATTTTTCTAATTCTTATACTTTTGTTTATAGTACTGGTCCCTGTAGCAGCAGCACTTTCTTTCTTGAATCAGCGTTTTCCCAAACCTTCCCATACCTGGGAAGAGATATGGGCAGTTGAGGGGGCTCCCCAAGCGTTTTGGTGGGTGTTGCTGATTATTACCCTCAATACAATTTTTGTCACAGGCATTACTGTAGCCTACGACTGGCCAAGGGAGTATTTTACGAGAGATTTTATCCCTGTTCACGCCCTCCCGACAATGGTCTGGGTTGCTCAAATGGCCATATTTTTAGCCTATGTCAGTTTAGATAGAAAACGTCCCATACTGTCACCGGTTACCTGGCCCACGAACTGGATTCTAGCAGTGGTGATTGCGTTTTCCCTATCTGGTCTTGCTTTGTATAACAGAATTATTCCACGCCATACCTTTGCTACGCTCATGCCTTTTCTCGAAAGCTATGTAGTGACGGCGGATGTGCGACCTGCCTTTGCAATTGTTAATCGTCACTATGGTGCCTATGATGTGCGGGCCTATTACACATTTAAAGATGGCTCTATGCATTTTATTGTCAGCCAGCCGTTTCCTCGTTTTAATCGCAATGAAACCGTTGGCTTGGCCTATCAGCCTGACAGGTTTGGCAATCATCTGGTTTCTTATTATCCCCTGACTGCAGATTGGGCCTATTTTGAACTCAAATCTGGGCGCTATTAATTTGACTGGGGATATCGATACCTAAGCAGCTTGTTCAACGGTTAATGTCAGGTCAAATTCCTGTTCAAAGCAGCCTTTTTTATCATTGACGCTCCAAATTTCTAGCTCACAGCTGTCTTGAGGATGATTGGGGGTGAAGCCCAGGGTCATAGTACGGGCCTTAGGATCGTAGGTAGTTTGGAAGGTTGCGATCGCACCCACCCGTCTGCGGTCCAACCCCACCGCCACCCGCAACATCGCGCTCAGCTGGCTAACAACTCGACGACTGTGTTTAGTCAACGCCTTATAGGGCTCATGCTTTAGCTTAGGGGCACTTTTTCGATGATATCGAGCGACATTGGCAATCAGCTCAATTTCAGCACTGGTAAACCCCAGCAGCTCACCGTTACGAATCAGGTAGTAGGAATGTTTGTGATGGGAAGCATGGCTGACAAAATGGCCACAGTTGTGAAGCATGGCCGCCGCCCATAGGACCTGCCGCTCCAACGGCCCCCACTGATGCAATAGACCACGGGTTTGATCAAACAACGCCAGGGCAAATGTGGCGACCAGCTGACTGTGGGGGCTGTCAACCTGGTACTTACGCACCGCTTTCATCACACTTCGCTCCCTGACCGACTGCTGATACTGCATCCGGTTTTCAATCAGACCGTGGGTCAGCATCCAGTCCACCACTAACCCTTCTCGCAGAGCATGCTCACAGATAGTGATGCGATCCACGTCTAGCATCCGCATCGCTTCTTGCAAAATCACCGCCCCTGGCACAATAATTTCAGCCCGGCGCGCCGAAATCTCTGGCAGCTTCAACCGTTCACTAAAGCTCATCCGTCGCAGCGTTTGCATACTCTGCTCTAGCTCATCCATGGTCATGGTGTAACCATTCATCGACGCAGGCACGGTGCCCAATTTCTTAATGGCAGTTAAAATCGCCATCGACTCAATCGTGCCAGATGTCCCCACTAAGGATAGGGATTCACCCTCTGCAAGTTTGGATTTAAGCTTGTCAATATTGGGCTCTAATCGCCCACGCACATAGGCTTGTAACTGAAGAAACTCGTCCCTACTAATAGGGTTGCTAGTCACCATCTGGGCATTGAGCCGCACAGCCCCGACCTTAGTACTGCTAAGAAACCGATGGCGTTCTCCAGTCCCTAAAATTATCTCAGTGGAACCACCGCCAATATCGATAATGGCATGGGGTTTACCCTTGAGTTCCATCCCAGAAAGTACACCCAAATAAATTCGTCGAGCTTCTTCAAGACCAGAAATCAGATTGATATCTAGCCCAACCTCTTGCTTAACTCGATCAATAAACAATTGACCGTTGATAGCTTCACGGGTAGCACTAGTCGCTACGGTCACAATGTCATCGGCCTGATAACTATCTGCAATCTGTTTACATCGCTTTAATGCAGCAATGCCTCGATCCATTGCTTCGTCCGATAAGCAGTTTGTACCCGGACGAAAGTTACCGAGACGCACAGTATCTTTTTCACGACCAACAATGGTAAATGCAGGCAGCTCTGGTTGAATTTTGACCACCACCATGTGAACCGAGTTGGTCCCAACATCGATAGCGGCTAAGACTCGTTCCCCTTGAAACGATTGACGTAGCTCAATCGAGGTTTCTGAAAAGTTAGGAGGATAGACCGTCTGGCCTGCGGAGGCAGTGGCAAGATCAACCATTGTAATTTTTAGACAATGTGACAATCATCTTATATTTCCAGTACTTGTACTGAAATCAGACCGAAAAGACCTTATTGACAGCTTCATATGTCAAATCGTCAGCTTTGTATTAAGAAATACATTTTTATATTATTTTCACCGGCCCCGGAGCGCTCGGTAACGCCATAGAAAGGCCATCTTTTCAGGAGAAACAGTAGACTAGGCAAGTATGTTAGCCTCTGATTGAGGTATCACTAAATGACAGTCTAAAGGGATGCATGCTGTCAGAGTGATTTGTCATTTTTGCCCATAGGAGGCATGTGTTCATGGTTATGGTGGCCCAGGCTCGCCCCAGTGAGCGAGCAGAATTTATTAAACGTACCTACACTCACCTTGCTGGAGCCGTAGGTGCGTTTGTAGTGGTTGAATTTTTGTTTTTCCAGCTAGGTATTGCTGAATTACTGGCCAATGTATTTCTTGGCGGCGGCCGCTTTGGTTGGCTAGCGCTGCTCGGTGGATTTGCCCTGCTGGGTTATCTAGCCAGTAACATGGCAGCCAAAGCTGATGATGTGAATGCTCAGTATACAGGGCTGGGTCTATACGTTGTCGGCGAAGCAATCATCTTTGCCCCCCTGCTTTACATGGCAGCGTATTTTTCAGACCCGTCGGTTATTCCCACCGCCGGAATTATCACCCTCTTTTTATTCGGTGGGCTCACAGCAGTAGCCTTTACCTCTGGTAGGGATTTTGCCTTTTTGGGCGGTGTTCTCAAAATTGGCGGCATGATAGCCCTAGGTCTGATCGTTTGCAGCCTGCTATTCGGATTCTCCCTGGGATTGTTCTTTTCTTTCTTTATGGTGGCCTTTGCTGCTGCCGCGATCCTGTATAAAACGTCTAACGTCATGCACCGCTACTCCACAAATCAGCATGTGGCAGCATCGTTAGAACTATTTGCTGCAGTGATGCTCCTGTTTTGGTATGTGTTGCGTATTCTAATGTCCTCCCGCCGTTAAGACAGCACAGACCATAATCTAGTCCGAACCTGGCAAAGCCTCGGCCATACAGCCGAGGCTTTGCTGTATGTGCACCCTCCTAACATTTATCGCTCTCTCATCAGGTTAAGGATTTCGTTCCCCACGGTTTCATAATCCTGCCACCCCCGTTCAGACCGCTGATCTTTAACGTCATAGACAGGTACCCCTTGCATAGCAGCTTTTTGGAAAGCGGACAGTCGTCCAATACCAATGTCAAAGGTGGGAATATTAGCGTCTTTGAGTAATTTTTTGACCTCATCGCCCGCTCGGCTGGGTTTGGGTGGTATTGACGTGATTAAAATTCGATATTGGCTGGTCTGAATTGATTTGAGGTACTCAATTGTGAGCACCAGAGCATCCAGGGACAAAATATCCGGCATGGTCGGCAGCACTAGTAAATCGCAAGTATTGGCCAGGGCGGCCAGGTCTTCAGTGGTCGGCCGGGCCTGGGTATCAATAATTATGTGCTCATAGGCCTCACTTTGGGCTTCGGCCTGCCACTGGTCAACCACTTCAAAAGGGAGTTCCCCACGGCCAGACCAACCAAGGGCAGAGCGGTTAGGGTCGGCGTCGATCAGCAACGTCTTGCCCTTACCTTGAAAAAATGCGGCTAGGTGAATGGCGGTCGTGGTTTTACCAACCCCCCCTTTAAAGCTGGCTACCGTGATTATCATGGCCGGGTGCCTGTCTTGAACTCGGTGTGAACTCGCTATTAGATTAACGATACAGTTGGAGGGGGCCTAAGCAATCCCTTTCTTAATAGGGGATTGATGGTTTTGAGCACCATAGCATCTATAGGATGAACGTAAAACATATGATCTACTCTGAGCATAGCTAAAAGTAGTACTTTTGGACTGAACGTAATTGGGCCGTTGCGATCGCACGGTGTCCTAAGGGTTTTGAGTGCAACTACCAGGTGAGGAGATTTGGGGCACCTCAGAGGTGCTGTAGTATTTGATGGTAGTTCAGGTAACAGGGAAATTACATTGGCAGATACTGCACCTGATTAATGCAATCTTCTACATCACAGACAGTAGCAATCAGTTCCAGGTCATGAATACAGTCACCGATGCTACTGCGTTGTGGATGTGAATAAATTACCCCATAGAAGAATTGGCCCTGCTGCTGTCTTTGATTTGCGATGGTCAGCAAATCATCGTCTCTGGAAAATAAAACACGTTTTAATTCAATGGCCCGAGCTAGTACCTCTAGATCAGATATGCCCGCACGGCTATCTTCTTGAACTGTCAAGACATCTATGCCCCGTAGACGGAGGCCCGTTGTAATTTAACGAGGGACATTTTCATCCATATAGAGCGTTACGCTCATGAAAGAACTCCAAGTTCCTTCAACTTCTGAGCCATGCGTGACGGTGGAGCTGATTGACGCAGTTTCTCGACGTGTTCTAACCGCTGTTGAATGTCGGCATCAAGTACTTCTTGATGGTCCCAGTAGTAGGCCAAGGCGGAATAAATTTTGCCCAGGGCAATGTGCGGGTATTGAAAGTGCAATTCTTCAGGGCTCCAGCCATAGGCCTGGTGCGAGGTGATCAGCTCTACGACCTTCATGGTAGTACCCTCAATCATGGGCACTTGCTCATCATCCAGTTGGATATGCTTATATTCCGTTGCTGAATAGGCCACGGGTATGCCTCCTTAAGAGGTTGGCAGAACAAGGAGCTGCCTGAATGGTTTTTATAGTTCTACCTTAAACGATGCCAGAATAAGTCAGCAGGGATTAAGGACTCATTCTTTGCTTAGTCAGAGCGATCTAATCTGGGTGAAGGAATTAGGGGGATGCGATCTCACAGTGTTCTAGCTTCTTTGAGAGTGGCTATGACCTTGCACTGAAAGTGCATAGTTTTGAACTAGCGTGCCTGGGACAATAAACAGGTGCAAGTTTATTTTGCAGGTCAGGCAGTTGAAGTGTTTAAGAACCCGAGTACGTTATCAGGAGAAGCGGTTTTGCCAGGGTTTAGGCTCTCACTGAAACGCATTTTTAATTAGGCACAGTAGGCATTTTGAGTATTTTAGCCTCGCATGGACTGTTGGCAGATCTTGAATGCCTGATTTAGATCTAAAGTTGGAGGGTTGCCTATCCAAGGTTGGTTACCGTACTCCGTTTTGTCCTGCCCAGAGTTAACGATGCCCATGGCTATGTCAATTCAGCTGCCAAACATCAGGGCCACCCATCGCCTCGGGTGGCTGATGGGGCAGAGATTGCCAGCCGGGTCCACACTATTACTCTCAGGCCCGTTGGGTAGTGGTAAAACCACCCTGACCCAGGGTTTGGGGGCAGGGTTAGATATTGGACAAACCATTGACAGCCCAACCTTCACCCTGATCAACGAGTATTTGACAGGACGCATACCCCTCTATCACGTTGATTTGTATCGTTTGGACGGGGCAGCGGCGGATGGTTTGTATCTAGAAACCTATTGGGACGGGGAAGAGGTTGAACCTGGAATACTGGTGATTGAATGGGCCGAACGGCTACAGTATTTACCTGAGCGGCCCATTGACTTGGGTTTGGCCTATGCCGGGGATGGTCGTTGCGCTAAGCTGTCCTGGCCCATTGGCTGGCAGGATGAGTGTGGGAATGAGCTACAGGAGGTATTGAAAAACGATGAACTACTGGTTAATGAAGTCTGAGCCAGACGTGTATAGCATTGACGATTTGGAACGCGATCGCAACGAGATTTGGGACGGTGTGCGCAATTATCAGGCTCGTAATTTCCTAAAGTCTATGACCGTAGGCGACCTAGCCTTCTTTTATCATTCCAATACCAAGCCCCCTGGCATTGCCGGCCTGATGAAAATCGGCGAGGAAATGGTGGTCGATCCAACACAGTTTGACCAAACTAACAAGTACTACGACCCCAAATCCAATCCTGACAATCCTCGTTGGCATACTGTTACGGTTACCTATGTTGAGACCTTTGATCACTACGTTAGTCTCAATGAGCTCAAAGATAATTTTGAACCGGACGAACTTCAAGTGGTCAAGCGAGGAAATCGTCTGTCGGTCATGCCAATAACAGAAACGGTGGCAAAACGGATTTTGGCCCTGGCTAAGCCGTAGAATCTTCTACGTGAATGCCGCCATCATAATTTTGTTTAGCATTGTCAATAGCATGGGAGAACACAATCTCTCTGGGAAATATAGGTGTATTACACAATTCGCACGTAGCCACCGATAGATGTCATTTCACGATTACGATGCTGTCTATCATCACTTCTCCAACGTGCGGTCCTAGAGCGGTTCTTCATGATGAGACAATTTCGCCAGCGCCGAATCGGATGGCAACCTATCCTGTTTTTGGCCGTTGCCATTTGGTTGGTTTGGAACGGAGCAGTACTGGCAGCTGATGGTGCGCCGGTGCCAGCCTCTCTCCAAGTAACCGTAGATACAGTATGGGTACTGCTCTGTGCGGCGCTGGTGTTCTTCATGAATGCCGGATTTGCCATGTTGGAAACCGGTTTTTGTCAGAGTAAAAATGCAGTCAATGTACTCACTAAAAACCTGATTGTATTTGGTGTAGTTTCACTGTGCTTCTGGGCCGTTGGTTTTGCCATTATGTTTGGGGATGGCAACCCTATATTTGGTTACTCAGGATTCTTTTTACAGGGTCTCGATCTAAGTCCGCTGACGGGAGATCGTTACAGTGGTGTTTTTAGCTCCCTGGCCTGGGCCGGCATCCCATTAGAGGCTAAATTCTTCTTCCAGTTGGTATTCGCTGGAGCGGCCACAACCATTGTGTCTGGCGCCGTGGCTGAGCGCATTTCATTTTTTGCCTTTTTTACCTTCAGTGCCGTCCTATCTCTGGTGATCTATCCCATGGTGGGGCACTGGGTCTGGGGGGGCGGTTTTTTACAAACCATGGGCTTCTCAGACTTTGCTGGCTCGACGGTGGTCCATAGTGTAGGAGGTTGGGCCGCCCTCACAGGTACTTGGCTATTGGGGCCACGGGCCGGTCGCTATGAACAGGGTCAGAACGCCGCTATACCAGGACATAACCTTGCGATCGCAACCCTAGGCGGTTTAATTCTATGGTTTGGCTGGTTTGGGTTCAACGCCGGCTCCAGTATGGCCGCAGACCCTGCCGCTGCCAGTCGAATCATTCTGACTACAAATCTATCCGCTTCCACAGGAGCCGTGGCCGCCGCTATTGTGTCCTGGCTAGCCACCAGTAAGCCAGATCTCGGCATGATTATCAACGGTTCGTTGGCCGGGCTCGTTTCAATTACCGCAGGCTGTGCCTATATAGCCCCCACCAGTGCAATCATTATTGGCTTTGTGGGGGGCATGGTTGCTGTCTTCGCAGCCAAGTTATTTAATCGATGGCACATTGACGATCCCGTCGGTGCGCTTCCCGTCCACTTAGTCGGGGGCATTTGGGGGACATTGGCAGTGGGTCTGTTTAGTGTTGGACCAGGCCTCAATCCGTGGCATACCGAGGTCTCTGGTCCAGCTCTTGGAGTTTTAATGGGGGGTAATATCCAGCCCCTTCTGATTCAACTAATGGGAGTCGCTACGGTAGCTATCTTTGTGGGTGTGAGCACCCTGATAAGCTGGTCCATATTGCAATATACCTTTGGTTTACGGGTCTCTCTCCATGCCGAATCCATAGGGTTAGATCTAAGCGAACATAACCTTGAAGCCTATCCAGACTTCTCTCAACGTGCATTGCTACCCGATACTTTTTTCCCATCTACAGAAAGAGACTTAATACAACCAGCAGCACCCAAAGCTGAGCGCTAATCGGCTCTGAATCCAAAATCTCATTACCACAGGGGCTTAACCAACACGTTTTTAGCATCATCAAGTCTGTTTACCCTGTCAATACAATGACCCTAACAATGGCCACTAAACAGTCTGTCATTACCATTAGTGAATTTACGGCAGCAAAACAAAGTCGTCTTTTTGGGTTGCTCAAACAGAGCCAGTTTAATGGGCAGTTGCAGCTGGCGGCCCACAGCACTGAGTGGACGTTTGAATTTTATATGGGGCGCTTGCTCTATGTAATGGGTGGTAAACAGCCAATGCGTCGTTGGCATCGCTATGTCAAATATTTTTGTCCTGACCTTTATGTAGAACTATCAACCCTCAAGACCGAATTAAGCAAGCTATCCAAACTAGATGGCCATCAAAATCTATCCTGTTGGGAGTATCAGCTGTTAGGGTTTTGGTACAGTCAGCAAAAGATATCCCGTGAGCAAATCAGCCAAATCATTCACAGCATTTTTGTAGAAGTCTTCTTCGATATTAGTCAGACTCGCGAGGTGGTGTATCAAGTCAAACCCGAGCATAGACTATCAAACCAACTTTTGCTTGTGAATGCTGACACCATAATTTATAAAGCTAGAATGCTTTGGCAATCTTGGCTAGATGCCAAATTAGGCGACCGATCGCCTGATCTGGCACCGATTATTCGTCATCCTCTAGAGCTTAAAAAACAGGTACCCGAGCCATTGTATCGAACCCTGACCATGATGCTCACTGGGCAATTCACCCTCAGGGATCTCAGCGCTAAGGTGAGTCGTGATATTGTCTCCCTCTCAGCTTCACTATTACCCCATGTGCAGCAAGGTACCGTAGAGCTGATTGATATTGATGACCTTCAGCCACCAATATCATCGCTCAAGCTATCAAATCAGTCTCCCAAAGGTCCCCTGATCGTCTGTGTGGACGATAGTCCAGCAATTTGTCGGGCCCTCGAAAAAGTACTGGGAACCGCAGATTATCAAGTTCATTGTATTCAAGATCCGTTAAGGGCTATTGCCATATTGTTATCCCAAAAGCCTGATTTGATCTTTCTCGATCTCGTGATGCCTGGAACGAATGGCTATGAACTCTGCCATCAGCTACGCCGGATATCTGCTTTTAAGGAAATACCCATTGTAATTTTGACTGGAAATGACGGCATGATTGACCGGATGAGAGCCAGGATGGTGGGAGCATCGGCTTTTCTAAGCAAGCCTATCAATCCGCATCAGGTCTTATCTGTTGTAGAAAGACAGCTTTCGAAACAGGCGTCAGTGGAACTCTAGAGTTGTCGAATCATAGGTGACATATATCATTACTTCAATTGGCAATCGTCACTTCAGTCTTGTTGGTGGGAATAATGGTGACGAAGTGTTCTAGGCATCCGCTACAGGGGTTTGCTCAGGCTAATTTTTTGTTTATTGGAATGGGATAAATCCATGGGACTAGCATTAGTTGTTGACGATTCTAAAACTATTCTGGAGATGCTGACTAAATGCCTGGCCCAGGATGGCTTAACCGTTATAACAGCGGCCAATGGTGCCGATGCCCTAGCACAGTTGAGCGCTCAAATACCTGACATCATCGTGTTAGATGTGGTGTTACCAGACCGCAGTGGATTTGAAATCTGTCGCGATCTTAAGGCAGAAGAGGCCACTAGCAATATTCCTATAATTATCTGTTCTACGAAAGATACTGACATGGATAAATTTTGGGGCAAGAAACAAGGAGCCGATGCCTATCTGACAAAACCGATCGATCAAGCGGAGTTATCTAAGACGATTAAACAGCTGATCAAGCTTTAGCGTCAGTTAGTCAAGGATAAAGCTTGTATAAGCTCCAAGAATTGCATCTGCAAAAGGCGTTATGTGGAGCATCTGTACGGCAAGAAGTAGGGCCTAATTAAATTTTCAATCCCAAGTTTTCTCTAAATCATCTTTCAATCTCGGAATAGTCTTGGACTAATGAGCCATTAGAAACCATGCAATTGTCTCCACAGAAACTACCTCAGACGTCATCGCTGACGCAGTTTCTAAGATTTAGCTTATCCGCCGATATGACAGCGTTGTTGCCAGTCAATCAGCTGGTAGCGGTGCTAAAGGTTGAAGCCGCAAAAATTACCGCCATGCCCCATTTACCACCTTGGATAATGGGGATTTATAACTGGCGCGGAGAGGTCCTGTGGATTATAGATACCGCAAATTTGCTAGAAGTGTCTTCACAGCAGCAACAGCCCACATTATCTACTCACTATGATGTTTTGCTATTAGAGAAACGCTCTGTAGAGACGGCTGAAAGATATTATCTAGGTTTATGGGTCAAACAGGTAGAAAGCATAGAGTTGTTATCCCTAGATGATATTCAGTCTCCAGCTGTTGTATCTGAAGCATTAGTGCCATTTTTACGGGGCTATTGGTTGAACTCTACTGGTGAGATCCTCACCCTCCTTGATAGTCCAGCAATATTTGACCACATGCCAGCCTAGTTCCACGCCCTATCCGATTTGTGCCGTTGCTGAAGGAACACACTGGTCTGTAAGACATGCCTACGTCAGCATCTTGCAGATAAAACCATCCCGCAACAAAGCAACACCCGATTTGTTATCTGAATTCGAGGTATTTCCCATGACGCTAACCACACCAAAACAGCCCGACAGCAGAAGTAATCTTCCTAGCAAAACGTTGGTTGAGACAATGCAGTCTGAGGATTTATTAGCTGGTTTGGTCACTAAGTCTCCACTCGAGATGGCGGCACGCCCATCAACTCAAGCGGCTCCGCGCCAAGGCAATCTGAAAGCTTGGTGGCAGAACATGGGGTTGAGAACAAAGGCATCGTTGCTAGCAATATTGTTAGGAACGCTACCGGTGGTGGGAGTGGGAGCAGTTGCCTATAGTATTGCCAACCAAGGGACATTAGAAAAGTTAGAAGAACAAGAAAAGGTCCGTGTGAGCGATTTGCAGTTAGTTGTAGATCTCTTTATGAAGGATCGCTATTCGGATATTCAGTTTTTAGCTAGCTTAAATATTTTCACCGATCCTACGCTACGGACAACAGTTACGTCCCAAAAGAAAGCCGAGACCCTCGATCAAATGATGGCCTCCTATGGCAATACCTACAGCAGTATTGCTTTTTTTGATCTTTACGGTAACCCGCTTGCCCAAACCTCTCAAGGGAAAAAGCTGACCAATCATCTCGATCGCTCTTATATTCAAGCAGCAAAGGCAGCTAATGGACCTATTCTAAGTCAGCCCCTAATTTCCACCACCTCTGGGGAATTTAGCATCTATTCGGCATCTGTGGTGAAGGACCAAGTAACTGGCCAGCCAGTGGGCTATGTGCGGGCCCGTATTCCGGTTGAGGCTTTGCGCATAGCCTTAAGTAACTTTGGTAATGATGGTAACGAGTATTATCTAGCCAGCGAATCTGGAGATGTATTTCTTTCTCCTGAGGCTGGCTACACTATTCCTACTAATTCAGCGGGCCAACCTGTAGAACTCTCCACAGCTGAGGATATTGAGATTTTGACCCTAGCTGACATTTTTCCGGATATTGCCGGCGTTGTTCGGGGTGATCAGGGGGCAGCGGTAAAAGCGAAGAACGTTTTAACAGGTGCACAAGAAGTGGTGGGATTTTCCCCTTGGGTATCTTTTGATGGGCTCCCTGATTTGAACTGGAGCGCGGTAACGTCAGTAGATCTATCGTTATTAAAGGCAACGCAACGGCAGTTATTTTTTGCGATCGCACTAGGAACATTAACAGCGGCAGGCGTGGCCACCGGTTTAGCCATTTGGTCAACCCGTCGCTTCACACAGCCAATCTTACAAGCTGCTGATGCAGTAACTAAAATTGGTAAAGGAGACTTACGCACCCGGTTAGAGGTAGTTGGCCAAGATGAAATCGCTCAGTTGGGGAGTAACATCAACCAAATGGCAGCACAGCTCAAACAGTTTAACAATGAGCAACAAACCACTGCGCAACAGTCAAAGCTATTGGCTTCAGCCACTACAATTACAGATGATTTAGAGAGTGAAAATAATCAGACCCAGCTAAATCTTTTTATTGAGCAGGTGCGCACTTTCCTAAGATCTGATCGGGTTGCACTATATCGCATAGACGGCGATCAAATACTAGGACAGAATGAATCGGTTACCGCTGCGCAACCCAGCATTTTTGATGAGACTGTGCCCCGTCTGCTCATTTCTCAAACTGAAATTGAAACCTACACCAATGGTCAGCTGTTAATCGCCGACGATGTGTCCATTGCCGACTTATCTGATGCCCTACGTCAGAGATGGCAGATGCTCCAGGTTAAATCTGCGTTAGTAATTCCAGTTGTCAACCAAAATAGACTGTTTGGGTTATTGACAATTCACCATGCCCAAAGTCTGCATATATGGACTGCTCCAGAAATCAGCTTCTGTAGTCAACTGGGCCGACAGCTAGGCATCTTAATGACGGTACAGCAGTTCTCTACCCTAGCTACAGAACAAAAAGCTTTAAAGGAAAGTCTCCAAAAACGCGCCTTAGAGCTAATGTTAGAAGTGGACCCAGTTAGTCAAGGCGACTTGACCGTGAGAGCTCAGGTAACAGCTGATGAAATAGGAACTATTGCTGACTCTTACAATGCCACCATTTCAAGTTTGAAAAAAATTGTCAGTCAAGTCCAAACCGCTTCGCAGCAGGTAACAACTACCGCCAGTCAAAACGAATCCTCTGTTCAAGACCTCTCAATCGCAGCACAACAGCAAACCCAAGAAATTACTGTTGCCCTTGAGCAGTTAGATCAAGTAGTAGAGTCTATTCGAGCGGTCGCTACCAACGCCGATCAGGCTGAAGCAATTGTAAAACAAACAACAGCGACGGTAGCCTCTAGCGATGCTGCCATGGACCGGACCGTAGAAGGTATTATTGCCATTCGAGAAACGGTCGCTGTAACTGCTAAAAAGGTAAAGCGGCTGGGCGAATCGTCCCAAAAGATTTCCGGCGTAGTTAATCTGATTAATGAATTTGCAGCCCAAACTAACCTATTGGCTCTAAACGCATCAATTGAAGCGGCCCGTGCCGGTGAAGAGGGAAGAGGATTTGCCGTAGTTGCGGACGAGGTACGTTCGCTAGCGCGGCAGTCGGCGGAAGCAACGACAGAGATTGAGAATCTGGTGGCTGAGATCCAGGCGGAAACCAATGAAGTCGTTGAAGCCATGGAACTAGGAACCGAGCAGGTGGTGGTGGGCACACAGCTAGTCGACGAGACTCGTGAAAGCTTGAATAGCATTGCCCAAGTTACAACTGAGATGAAGAGCCTGGTCAACTCGATCACCCAGGCAACACTGTCCCAGTCTGAAAGCTCTGAGAGTGTTACTAGCGTCATGAAAGATGTGGCCAATATTGCTCAGAAGACATCCTCCGATGCCAATAAAGTGTCCACATCCTTCAGAGATCTGCTAGAAATCTCCCAGGCACTCCAGGAGAGTGTGAGCCAGTTTAAGGTGAGCTAGGCCAACACCATGCTGTTTGAACCCTTGACATCAATGGCTAATCTGTCATGACCATCGATCCCAATATTCGCGATCAGGCCTACCAATTTTTTATTGAAGAAGCGTCTGAACTGTTAGACATTATTGAGACTGGACTGCTCAATCTGCGACCAGAGGTCACTGTGCCCAAGGTCCATGAGATCATGCGAGCAGCTCACTCTATTAAGGGAGGAGCAGCCAGTGTTGATTTAGATACAATTAAAACCATTGCCCATCGCTTAGAAGATGCATTCAAGGCGTTGTACAGTGATACAGTAATTGTTGATGCAGAGCTGGAAACTCTGTTGCTGCGCGCTTACGATTGCCTGCGTCATCCCCTGCAGTCGCAAATCGTTACGGGCACCTTTAATGAGAAACAAGCTCTAGCCGCATTTGAACTTATCTTTAGCGAGTTAGAAAATCGTCTGGGTTCAGCCTTGGATGCGACCGATAGCTTTATGCCCAGTGCCGTTGATCTGGGTGTTGATATTGTAGCCTCAATTTTTGAGGTAGATGTGGCAGAGGTATTGACACGATTACGAGATGTCTTAGCACATCCCCATAACTATAACTGTGACGAAGAGCTACAAATACAGATTGAGATATTAGCTGGGTTTGCAGAGCTCATAGACCTGTCAGGATTTACCACGATTATAGCCACGGCTCAGACAGCCGCAGCTCAGCATTTGAATCAGCCATTACCGGTTATTGAGCAGGTGCTGCAGGATGTGGATAATGCTCGCACAGCAATTCTTGGTGGTGCCAGGGAAAGTCTTGATAGGCCCTCTGATAGTTTACTAGCCATGGCTAGTGGTCCCATAGCTGGGCCTGATGATCTTACCGACAGCGACGCATCTGTTTCTAGACAAATTGATGACTTTGATTTGGCGGACTTGGATCTCGACGCCCTAGATGAACCGGCCAACCACGGCATAGCTCCGACCTTAGATCCATTAGATACTGCCACCAACCAGGTTTCTAGCTTAGAGGAAATCTGGTCAATAGAGGCTATGGAATTCCCCTCAGTGGAAAAGTTAGATGATGAGATCGGCTCAGTTTCTCATCCTCCTGATATTCAGGCTCTAGAAGATATTTGGGGTAATGCGGAGGAGGCAGCTGCAACATTAGATGTTGAAGTGACTGATTTTGAAGCTGTGATGACAGAATCATCTCCAGCTCCCCTAATAGAGCATTGGTCTGACCTTCCATCTCCTGAGTTAGAGATAGCAGAGAATATTGCCGATGGGTCTGAAACTCTCAATCTAGAATTGCCGCAGCTCGCAGAGGACAGTCCCAATACTGTTGATTCGGCCATTAACTTTATTGGGACTGTCTATGACTCTCTGCCAAGACTGTCGACGGAGATTACCCCTGCGCCGGTTGACTCCACACCTGATGTTTCTCAACCGGTAGTTACATCCACGTCAAAGCCAAGGCTTTCTGCTAAAGTTGCGCTGGACCGTCTAGAGCGGATGGACAATTTGGTGGGAGAGTTATCCATTAACCGCAACAGTCTGTCGCTACAAAATGATCAGTTTCAACGAACGGTTCACAAGCTGGGGCAACGATTTTTATCATTTCGCACCATTGTCAAACAGCTACAAAATTTGTCTGATCAAATCTTGATCGCTCCCGAACGAACGATGGCGGGAACATCTTCTAATCTGACTAAAACTGCTTTTGACTCTCTAGAAATGGACAGTTATGGCGAAATTAATTTATTGCTAGAAGAAATATTAGAAGAGGTATTCCAGCTAGCAGAGTCAATCGATGATGTCGGGTTGTTTGCGGGACAGTCAAATCAGTTACTAGAACATCAACGTCGTACGCTAACCCAACTGAGAGACCAGCTGATGTGGTCACGGATGGTGCCTTTAGATCGGGTATTAAAGCGATTTCCCCGAGTTATACGAGAGCTGGTAACCACCTATCAAAAGCCAGTTCAACTCAAGTTAACAGGCACAGAGGTTTTAGTTGATCGAGTCATGCTCGAGAAACTCTATGATCCGTTATTACATCTGTTGCGTAATGCGTTTTCCCATGGCATCGAAGCGGCTGACAAGCGGCGCTCCTTGGGTAAACCCGCAGAGGGAACCATCGAGATTCGTGCCTATCACCGTGGCAACTATACGGTCATTGACATTAGCGATGATGGCCAGGGATTAGATATCGACAGGATTGCCCAGCGAGCTGTCGAAGTACAGCTGCGTTCGCCAGAACAGCTAACAGCTATGTCGAAACAACAAATTCAGCAGCTCATCTTTGAGCCAGGGTTCTCAACTGCAAGTAAGGTCAGTGAACTCTCGGGGCGTGGAGTGGGACTTGATATTGTAAGAGAGAGTTTACAAGCGTTTAACGGCAAGATATTGCTCACAACCCGTCCGGCAAAAGGCACCCTATTCTCTCTTAAAATCCCCCTCACATTAACCCTAACAAAGCTGATAGTCGGGAGTATTGGCACAACGGCGGTGGCCCTTGCTTCCGAGGGTATTGAGGAAATTTTAAAGCCCAGTGCAAATCAGCTGAAATACGCTGGTGGAAAACAATTTCTCTATTGGAGAGAACAACTCATCCCAGTTTATGATTTGGCTGAGCATTTAAATTATCATTGTCAGGTCCCGGAACAACTGCCTCAAGAGCTACAGGGGAGAGATATGGTTCAGGGGCAAAACACAATGCTGATTGTTCAGCAGGGACAGGGGCAGTTAGCACTGGGGTTAGAACAGATTGTGACTGAACAAGAACTGGTGATTAAACCTCTGGGTAAGGCTGTAGCTGCACCGAGCTATGTCAATGGCTGCACAGTGTTAGCCGATGGTAGCCTGGTACCCGTGATTGATGGCGCAGCATTGGTGCAGTTTGAGGCTAAAGCATCAATGCAGGTGCCTACACAGTCCCTGCCCCCACGAGCTCAAACTCTGATGATTATTGATGATTCATCTGCACTGCGCCGAACCTTGGCCCTAACACTGGGTAAAGCTGGATACCAGGTGCTACAGGCTAAGGATGGTCGCGATGCAGTGGAGCAACTGCAGCGAGGAGCCTTACCAAATCTGATCATCTGTGATGTGGAAATGCCTCGCCTAAACGGATTTGAATTTCTGAGTCAGCGGCGGGCTAATGCGGATTGGGCTGAGATCCCAACGGTGATGCTGACATCCCGGGGAAACCATAAACACCAAACCCTGGCCAGGCACTTGGGAGCCACTGACTATTTTACAAAGCCCTACATAGAAAAAGAATTTGTAGGTGCGATCGCAACCCTTCTACAACAACAGCCATGACTATCCGCCCCCCTGCTACTGCCGCTGACACCCTCAGGCTAATTACGATGGACCTCGGAAAATTAACCCTTGGTTGTCGGATTGAGACGGTCTATAAAGTTGTCAAGCAGTCTCAGATCCACAGCAGTGGATTGGGGCACACAGGGTTGACCCACATAGATGCTCATACAGTCATGGTGGTTGATTTACATCACAAGCTTTTCAACGTACCCACCCCTGATAAGCAAGGCTACTTGGTCATCATCAAACCCCAGACAGCGGATCTGGTGGCTATTCCAGTGGCGACATCCCCAAATCTGATGGATGTACATCGAGAACATGTCAGAGTTTTACCAGAAGCCTATCGCCAATCTGACACCCTAAGCATTGCCAGCCATGTAGCCGTTGTTTCCCATGGAAATAAGCCCCTGACAGTATTTGTGATAGACGAAAATGCGCTGAGCTACAAGTAACCCAAAGCTGAGACACCGTCTTTCCCAGACCGTTAGGAGATGCAGGCTAAAAATCCCGACATTTAAGCCACTCCAGAATCAACTCATTTACAATTTCTGGACGTTCATCATGGGGACAATGCCCCGTATTGGGGATAGATTGAAACGTCACAGCTTGTTTGGGATCATCTGCCATCTCTTGATAGAGTTTGGCACCTTGAATCGGAGTCCAGGGATCAGTTTCACCCCAAAGTACCAGCAGCGGATGCTGAATTTGGGGCAAAAGGTCACTGGGGCGTGGCCCTGGTGGTGCTGTCAAAATTGAGGCAAAGACCTTTTGAGCCCCTAAATCACAGGACGGACGATAAAGAATTTCCACCAGCTCAGGTGTAATCGCATCGCGGTTGCCATAGACTTGCTTGAGTGCACCACGGATGCGAAATCGTTGGCGTACCTGGCCAAAAATCAGCGGTCCGAGCAACGGAGAACTGACTACTTTGCTAAACAGACCCATGACGATACTGAGGGGTCGAGGCAAATCTTCGGGGCGATGGTTGAGACTACCAGCACAGTTGAGTAGCACCCCGCCGTTGGCCATATCAGGAGAATTAGCCAATGTCATCAAAACCAGTAGCCCGCCGATGGAATTACCCACGAAGATAGCAGGAGCACCGATATGGGAGCGCCAAAAATCCCGTAGTAGAACCTCCCAAAGATCTAAAGAGTAGTCCAGGGCCGGTTTTTCAGATCCACCAAACCCGAGTAGGTCGAGAGCATAGACCTGATAGCCTGCCGCTGCCAAAACGGGAATATTTTTACGCCAGTGACCAATGGATGCGCCAAACCCATGGATGAGAACTAGGGGCACACCATGCCCCTCAACGGCGTACTGAATATCGTAACCTCGCCAGTTCCAAATCTTTTTCTGGAGCTTGGTACCCTTAGAATTTAGAGCACTGGAGGAGCTAAAAGAGCCTAAGCCTGGGGAGTTGAGAGGGTGGTTAATGGTTTGGCCGGTCATGCCTGCAGATGTGCGCTGTGATTTTTGAGTTTCACCTCATCATATCTGTTTGTGATCTGGCTTGATTGCCGCAGACCCGATCGCTCCAGGAGAGCTGCCAGCCAACGCTTAGCCTCCGGGCGTAACGGCGGAATGGGATCTCGCTCGTAGTTGATGGAAAAATTGTAGGTGGACCCGGCACAGGTATCATTGAGTGCCTTCTTTAGGTCAACCGTACAGGATGCTTGGGCATCCTTGCCGTCTTGGGGACGGCTCAGGGGCAATGTGAGTGGCGGAATGGGGGCGTTAACCTGCCATGTATACAATTCGGCTTTAGGACGCTGATCGCTACGACTCACCAAAACTTGATAATCGGTATCGCTGGGACCATAGGCAGAAATGGGTTCCCATCCTCGCAATAAATCGATTTCAACAAAATGGGTGTCGCTGCCAAAAATAGCCTCGCAGCGTTGTTCATAGTTTTCTCGACCACGCCCCGGGCGTTTTTTCTGCGGTGTAAGGACCTCGACAATAGTGACGGTTGTGCCAATTTGGTGATCAATGACTTCTATATAGTCTTCTTTGATTGTTTGAGGCACAGCAATGTACGTAGGAATAGGCTGCTGGGAGGCCGAACCATTCATACCGTTTGTGGGTGAACCATGATCACAATTTGCTTGAGTCGACTGCTCCACCACAAGGCTATCTTCACCGCTGACACGATAGACTCGTTTGCGAGTAATGATGTTGTATCGGTCAGAGACTTCCTGCTGTAGAAGGTTGGCCAATGCGGTGACAAACCGTGGATGAATCGTGGGCCAAAGGTCGGGATGTTCCAGGTAAGGGTTCATGCCGGGAAACATGTCAGGCATTAAAAAACCTCTAGATGGTCGATGATTGAGTCTTTGTAGCAAACCAGACTCGTGGCACATAAACCGTCAGGTCCTGTTGCTAACCAAACGGTCCGAAATGAACTTCATGGAATTCTAACAAGTAGACGTTGCCATAGTGTTCATCTTAGTTCATAGTTACGGGCATTTTAGCGTAAGGATAATCCAATGCAACCGTTGATGTTGGATCACTGTTAAAGGTAAAGATTTTATAAAGCTGCTAGTGGTTTTTAGAGCGGGGATAGGTTAGACATAGATAACCTTTAGGACTTCATAAAATCTTTTCATAGGGCCCCTTGGCCAAACAGGATTTTAGCAAGAAATATTTGGCACTTGATAATGGGAGACCATCAGACTGCTGGTCAACACAGGGTGAATTATGGAAGTTTCGAGTAACGGATGGGTCGTTCTAGCGGTCATGTTAGCCATTCTGGGTATTGGCGGAGGTGCGATCGCAACCACCACGCTACACCCCCTAGGTCAACGTATTCCTTTTACAACTCCGATCACCGACCTGTCCACGCCCATTGGTGGCGAAGCTCGCCATCAGTTTAATCAAGGCATTTGGGCCTATCGAGAGGGGGCCTATGCCAGAGCTATTGACTGTTTTACCAAGGTGCTGGACTGTGAGCCCGCCCTTGCCGAAGCGCTACACAATCGCGCTCGAGCCCAGGCAAACTTGGCGAAAAAACAAGACGCAGTGGCCGATTTTATCGCAGCCAGCGATATTTATGATCGCCAGGGAACTAAATCAGGTATCGATTGGATCAAAACTGACCTAGATATACTGGCTAAGCTATAGGGCTGATTTGATAACCACGGGCGTTTTGCTCGGCTCTCAAACCATGGGGTTCCAGCCATTGGTATTTGAAGCAAGGTTTTGGGTATTCCTGTAAAAAGGATTTGAAGTTGTAGTGAATGCCCATTTCGGCTGATCGTTTGACCAGCAAATTTTGTTAAATTGCAGACACATTGAGGGGTATCCATAGCTATGGTGCCTTTCGCTAAATTATCTAGCGATGGTCTCAATGGTCCCCAAGTAGTTTGTTACACACCGTATTTTTAAGGGACATCACTCAACTAGCACCGTAGATAAAGTCTTGGCTTTTGAAACGCGCATGGGTTACAAACATTTCCAATTGTATTGGTGTTTTATTAGTTCATAAGTATTATGCGAATTTTAGTCACTGGTGGAGCCGGATTTATTGGTTCACACCTAATTGATCGACTGATGGGCGAAAACCATGAGGTGATCTGTTTAGATAATTTCTACACAGGACGCAAGCAAAACGTTCTTCAGTGGTTGAATAATCCCAAATTCGAACTGATTCGGCACGATGTGACAGAACCGATTCGGTTAGAGGTAGATCAGATTTATCATTTAGCCTGCCCTGCTTCACCGGTCCACTACCAATACAATCCGGTTAAAACCATCAAAACCAACGTGATGGGTACGCTTAACATGCTGGGATTGGCCAAACGTGTCAAAGCCAGGTTTTTCCTTGCCTCCACATCCGAAGTGTACGGTGACCCTGAAGTACATCCTCAGCCTGAGGAATATCGGGGTAGCGTCAATACTATCGGTATTCGCAGCTGTTATGACGAAGGTAAGCGCGTGGCTGAAACCCTAGCGTTTGATTACCACCGCCAGAACGATGTGGACATCCGAGTAGTCAGAATTTTTAATACCTATGGACCTCGGATGCTGGAAAACGATGGTCGCGTCGTGAGTAACTTTATTGTGCAAGCGCTACAGGGTATTCCCTTAACGGTCTATGGCGATGGGTCCCAAACCCGTAGCTTTTGCTACGTTTCTGACTTAGTAGATGGGTTTATTCGTCTTATGAATGGCGATTATATTGGCCCAATGAATCTGGGGAACCCAGGTGAGTACACCATTTTAGAGCTTGCTCAGTCCGTTCAGAAGATGATTAACCCTGACGCTGAACTGAAGTATGAGCCATTACCCCAGGACGATCCACGTCGTCGTCAGCCTGATATCACCAAGGCTAAGAGTATGTTGAATTGGGAGCCCACAGTTCCTCTAAAAGAGGGATTAGAGCTTACTATCGCCGACTTTAAATCGCGTCTAGACGCAGCGGGTAAACTGGCAGTACCCACACCCGCAAAATCGTCCTAGCGACTGTTTGCTAGCTATGGATTGTCCCCTTGGTATGGCTATGCCAAGGGGGTTATGGGTTTAAGCAGCAGGCTTGGGCTAACACCACTTAGGTTTAATTTTCACTGGATCTATCTTTTAAGTAAGGAGTATTTATATGCGTGTTTGCGTTATTGGTACGGGCTATGTTGGCTTGGTTACAGGGGTGTGTCTGTCCCACATTGGCCATGAGGTGATTTGCGTTGACAACAATGCGGAGAAGGTCAAACTTATGCAGTCAGGGCAATCCCCCATTTTTGAGCCGGGACTGTCTGAGCTGATGCAATCGTCAATGGAGGCAGACCGACTAACATTTACGACTGATCTTGGGGCCGGTGTGGCCCATGGCGATATTCTATTTATCGCTGTAGGTACGCCGCCTCTGCCAACTGGGGAAAGCGACACTCGCTATGTTGAAGCAGTGGCCCGTGGCATCGGTGAGCACCTCAACGGTGGCTATAAGGTAATTGTCAATAAGTCCACAGTTCCCATTGGTTCCGGGGACTGGGTTCGAATGATTGTGATGGATGGCATGGCCGAGCGTCAGCAGGTACCCGTCGGTGCGGGTGCCCCTGTTGATAAACCGGAGACTCCTCCGTTTGATGTGGTGAGCAACCCGGAATTTCTGCGTGAAGGCTCTGCCGTTTATGACACCTTCAACCCCGATCGGATCGTACTAGGTGGCAGTAACCCCAAGGCAATTGCCATGATGAAGGAGCTGTATGAACCCATTGTGGAGCGTACATTTGCTGACGATCAGTCTGCGCCCCAGGTACCGATCTTGGTGACCGACCTGAGCTCGGCGGAAATGGTCAAGTATGCGTCGAACGCATTTTTGGCCACTAAAATTAGCTTCATTAACGAAGTAGCTAACATTTGCGATCGCGTCGGTGCAGATGTGGTGCAAGTGGCCCAGGGAATTGGTTTAGATTCCCGCATTGGCAGCAAGTTTCTCCAAGCTGGCATTGGCTGGGGTGGCTCCTGTTTCCCCAAAGATGTGTCGGCGTTGGTGCATACGGCTGATGACTATGGCTACGAGGCCCAGCTGCTCAAATCCACCATCGATGTCAATACACGACAGCGCCTGCTATCCCTAGAAAAGCTGCAGCAGATGCTGAAAATCTTGAAGGGTAAAACCGTGGGTCTATTGGGTCTAACCTTTAAGCCCGATACGGACGACATGCGTGATGCCCCGTCTCTGATTTTGATTGAGCACCTGAATCGATTGGGTGCCAAGGTCAAAGCGTACGATCCGATTGTTTCCCAAAGTGGCATGCGCAATGGCATGACGGGTGTCATTGTAGAAACCGATGTTGAGCGTCTGGCTGATGGCTGCGATGCGCTGGTATTGGTGACCGACTGGAAACAGTTTCAGGATTTGGACTACACCAAGATGGCTGGGCTGATGAATACACCCAACCTGATTGACGGTCGTAATTTCCTAGACCGTAAATCGCTCGAAGCAGCTGGCTTTAACTACAGTGGTGTAGGTCATTAGAAAACCGTGGATTGCTTGTAGCCAATAGATCCAAGTAAATAGAGGCGCAAGAGGCTGGTTTATTAACCAGCCTCTCGTTTATTTAATTTCTACCATCGGGCGAGGCCCAACGATCAAGGGCACGCTTGCCGCCCCAACGAGCCACAATCTCATCATCGTAATCATCGGCCAAGCGCACTACTGTGGTCACGGAATGCTTTAGCTCGATGCGATCGCAAGTAGAGCCCACTAAGCTGTGTTCAAACACAATATCGTCTTCACTATCGAGGGCAAAGCGCCCAAACAGAATATTATCGTTCGCCCTTAGCAAATAGTAAGAAAGTTCAGACGTCGCATCTACATCGGTCACCACATAGGACCGAGTGGTAATCAGAGCCTCATTTTCACCCCATGGCACAACCCGGGTAGAGGCCACGGCAGACCCAATAGTAATAATAAATAATGGTTCATCTTCGAAGGCTACCGTTGCCTCCCCAAACAACTCATCCATCCAGGGAGCAATGCGGTCGTAGCAAGTTTTCTGGGCTGAACTTTGAAAATCCATGAAGCGGCAGCAAGATTAACAACGTGGGGAGACTATGGAGGAGCGGCAACGCCTCCAAATAATATTCTCTCATCTATGTTTTACAGGTGCAGAAAAGTTTCTTGATGCTACGCGGCAAGCGTTGCTGATTTAGGGTGTGAATCGATCTGTGGGACCTGCCATGTCCTGATACTGGGCAGATAAAATCACATACTGGGGATCAACAGCGCCGTAAGGACAGTATTAAACTGAGAGGGCCTGTGGTAAACAGATAAAGTCCTACGTACGTTGACCAATTTGCCTAATTCCTCGTCGTCAGCCCATACACCAGCAGAGTTTGAACAACTCGATCTCTACTATGGACAGGCCCAAGCCAGCTTGCAACAGGTGATTGATGGGTTGGATTTGACCCCCCGAGAGCGGGAGGGGCTACAGCCTGAAATTGATAATCTGCTTGGATTGCAGAAAAAGCTGGAGCAGGGCACCTTACACCTGGCCGTATTTGGCATGGTGGGTCGGGGTAAATCGTCGTTACTAAATGCCCTGATTGGTCAGCCTCTGTTTGTCACAGGCCCACTCCATGGTGTTACCCAAGATGTGACCAGCGTAGATTGGCAGGTGCTCAAGTCTACCGATGATGGCTCTGTGCAGCGAGTGGCTTTGACAGATAAGACTAATAAAGCAAGGTCTGGAGTTGAGTTAATTGATACGCCTGGCATTGATGAGGTGGGGGGTGAGCAACGCCAGCTTTTAGCAGAACGGGTCGCCCAACAGAGTGATTTAGTTCTGTTTGTCGTTGCAGCCGATCTGACCCAGGTTGAATATGATGCCCTAGGATGGCTGCGCCAGGTTGGTAAACCGATTTTGCTGGTTTTTAATAAAGCCGATCAGTATTCTTTAGAAGAACAGGCACTGTTGCTAGAGAAAATACGGCAGCGAGTCATGCCCTTGAGCATTTTGCCTGAGGATATTGTGCTGACAGCTGCGGCTCCCTTACGGGCAACTGTGGTTTACACCGACGGTGTGCGTCAACACCGTCGCACCCGGGGCACTCCAGATGTTCAGACCCTGAAGTTAAAAATCTTAGACGTATTAGAACAGGAGGGAAAAGCCTTAATTGCGCTCAACACCCTGCTGTACACAGATGATATCCAAGCCAAGCTGGTCGAACGCAAGCTAGAAATTCGTCAGCGGCGGGCCGATGATGTGATTTGGCAGACTGCGTTGGCTAAAGCCGTGGCCGTAGCGGTAAATCCTGTATTGCTGGCCGATGTTGTTGGTGGTGCAGCGGTGGATCTAGGTCTGGTGGTGAGTCTGTCAAAACTCTATGGGTTACCGATGACCCAGCAAGAGTCTCTGAAGCTTTTACAGACAATTGCGATCGCAACCGGCAGCCTTTCCCTCAGCGAATTACTCATTACCCTGGGCCTTAGCTCTCTAAAGGGAATTTTAGGAGCTGCAGGGCTAGCCACGGGCGGCCTGAGCCTAGCACCCTACTTTTCAGTGGCCCTGACCCAAGCCACCGTAGCCGGTGTTGCCACCTATGCCATTGGCCAAGTCACACGCACCTATTTAGTCAACGGTGCCAGCTGGGGAGAACAGGGGCCAAAAGCGGCAATTGCCAAGATTATGAATGAGCTGGACGAAGCATCGATTATGGCTCGCCTTAAGCAAGAGCTTCAACAGAAACTCCATCGCAGTTAGACCTGCGTATTTTTTTTGATGACTTTTTTGAGAACAAAGGTCTGCTTAACATCGAACTTTGTGACTTAGTTTTAGGAAACTATACGTTCCGATAAACTGGCTTGAGCTGGTGCTTCTCTGTCGATAAACTGTATCGGTCGACTATTCATCGCACCTAGTATTTTGTGTCTTGCATCTGTCGATTGCCATAGTCCCGCTGTAGTCTCTAAGTGTCCCACAGCGTTGTCCTTTGTACCGTCCGTCCCTTTTACCAATTGCCCATGCAACGGTTTACCGTCGAAGTCATTTCCCAAACCCCCAATCCCCAACAGACTATTTATGCTGCAATGCACCAGGACTATGCCGAGGGGTTTGTGTGGAATGAACGCCAAGATTGGCCCTCTGAAGAAAAATGCGGTGACTTGGTAATTCGAAACTTACTCAGGGGTGGTCGAGGCCATTATGGACCGCTAGAACATCCCCAGATTGTCTTAAACTGCGGATGGCTGCCCCATTCCACCATGCAGCAAATCCGTACCCATCGCGTGGGGGTTTCGTTTGATGTGCAATCTTTTCGTTACACAGGCTCTCGGATTTTAGACGTGGTGTCTGGCAAACGGACGGTCGAAGAAGTCTTTTATCTGCGCCCCGTTGGCGACTATAGCGATCGCCAAGGGAAAAAATACACTTATACCGAGGAACTACGGCAGCAGGATATTGACTGGTGTCTAGAGGCCTGCGATCGCTATAAAACCCGTATCGGGCAAGGATTTTCTGAAGAGCATGCCCGGGGGCTCATTCCGTTTGATGTCCGTCAGCACTGGGTAATGTCAGCTAATGTCCGTTCGCTGATGCATTTGCTAGATTTACGCTGGAAAGCCGATGCCCAACTGGAAGCACAAAAGCTATGCGAGGTGATGTGGCCCCATTTTCAAACATGGGTGCCTGCGATCGCAACCTGGTACGAAACCACACGGCTCAAAAAGGCACGCCTTGCCCCCTAGGGACACTTAAGCATCATAGAAGCAACTTTTTTGAGAACTTTTCAATTCATTAACTTGAATGTACTAGTTCTCAATTTTGCTAACCCATCCTAAGAAGCCTTTCAATACCTTACACATATCTAATAGTTCCGATATGTCCCCATAAACTTAAATTGCTGAAATAGGCCTAATGGGGAATGGCATATGGATAGCTCTAACGGTTACGTACTATTGCTAAGTCAGCATTTTGGCGCAGACCTAACATTCCAATCGCTTTCCAAGCAGGTTCAGGGCAGGGTTTTTGTCGCCCAGTCAACTGAGCAAGCCGTCGCCCGCATCGAACAAAGTATTCCCTATTTAGTAATTCTCTCAGGGACTCATCAAAACTGGTCACCGGCCTTTGTAGACCAGCTAAGAGAGACGGTTAAACCATTAGGAACAACTATCGTCGCTTTGACCCAATCCCATGAACCAAGCTGGTCACCACAAGAAGACCACCCAGGAATTGATGGTTTTTTAGTTGAGCCCCTTAGTAAAGATGTCTTAAATCTATTAGTTGAATCAGCTGTTGCAAAAACAACTCTCTAGGGCATCAACCCGGTTTCCCATTAAACACTCGACAATGAAAAGCTTGATTGCATCCCCATGGCAACAGTACATAAACTGGCCTATGGAGATATATGCATTTGAATGCATTCAGCAGTTTGCTATATCTGAAAAATGCTGGCTGTTAGCACTTTTAACAAAACGGCGCATCCCTTAAACCAGCAACAACCAAAAAAGTTCCTATGCCCTAAACCTGTGGTCTCCAAAGCAATCCAATCACAGCCATTTAGACGATTTAAGTTTTGGTTGGACCAAGACATACAGAATGGCATGCAGTATCAGCATGCTCTCTTTCAACGAATATGTACGCTGGACTATAGCCAACGGCATCAGCTTTACCTGCAGGCGAGTCAGTTCGCCCAACAAGGAGCTGATACCTTAATTACCTATGAAGATAGTTCCTGCCACCTTTGGCTTAACCTCAGACACAAATCATCAGCTACAGCTAAGCCATAGCTCCGCCATTGATAGTTCACTCAGCCAAGAGAAACCTACCGTGTGTGCCCACAGCCGATGAATATTTTTTACTTTATGCAAAGCGCACCGTCACTGCATATGTCTTGGCACCTGAATGAAAAACTTCATAATTTATTTTGATTTTGATAGGCAATATTTATGTGTACATTGATACAGTCTTATAACCCTTGAAATAAAAGGACCTGGGCTTAGGGGCGTTCACAGAAAGCTATGGATTTCTGACAACTTGCTGCAATTCCTCTGGGCGTTTTCATAGAAAGCATGTTACTACTGTAGAAACACGGATAGACTCCGCAGTCAGTCCAGCATTTTTACATTGGTAGTGATCAATCTAAGCTTTGCTAACTATGAAAGCCTTATTCAGAGTGTTGGCGAATGTATACCTTTGTGAGCAGTGGTTCTGTATGTTGGGTAGTCTATTCACACTATCAGATAAGTCTTTCACCAGCTAATAATCCTAGTGGGGTTCATCCATCTGACTTAACGTGATTTACAGTTGAGCGCCTTGGAGTGAGCCTGCTGAGATTGGTGGTTTACTGTTTGATACTTTGATCTGTTGCATTTAAGGAATACGAGGAAAGCGGCATGACCCAAACAAATACCGTTCTTGAGGACTTGAGACCCAGTAGTGATCTGGATTCGCTAATCGATCCTGAAGCTGGGAAAACATTTACAAGCTCCGAGGAAGAGGTCCAGGGTACTAAAGCTGCTAAAGGAGCATCTCGACGTCGTAGTTCAGCAGCATCAGCGTCGGCTCAGTCGAAAAAGAAGCACTACACCGAAGATTCTATTCGACTCTATCTACAAGAAATTGGGCGAATTCGTCTGCTAAGGGCAGAGGAAGAAATTGAACTGGCTCGTAAGATTGCCGATTTACTCGAGCTCGAGCGCATCCGTGACGACCTATCTGACGGGATGGATGATGAGCCGGATGATGCTGATTGGGCAGCGGCTGTTGATATGCCTTTACCCGCTTTTCGCCGCCGTCTCCACCTGGGACGTCGTGCCAAAGACAAGATGGTCCAGTCCAACTTGCGTTTGGTGGTATCCATCGCAAAGAAATACATGAACCGTGGTCTATCTTTTCAAGACCTCATTCAGGAAGGCAGCTTGGGTTTGATCCGTGCTGCTGAAAAGTTTGACCATGAGAAAGGTTATAAATTTTCAACCTACGCTACGTGGTGGATTCGTCAGGCAATTACCCGCGCCATCGCTGATCAGTCTCGTACTATTCGTCTGCCAGTACACCTGTATGAGACTATTTCTCGCATCAAGAAAACCACTAAGCTTCTATCCCAAGAGCTAGGCCGCAAACCAACGGAAGAAGAAATTGCAACTCGCATGGAAATGACCATCGAGAAGCTACGGTTTATTGCTAAATCTGCTCAACTGCCAATTTCGTTGGAAACGCCCATTGGTAAAGAGGAGGACTCTCGTCTCGGTGACTTTATTGAGTCCGACGGTGAAACCCCTGAGGACGAGGTGTCCAAAAGTCTTTTGCGTGAAGATTTGGAAGGCGTACTTAGCACCTTAAGCCCCCGCGAACGCGATGTTCTTCGGTTGCGCTACGGTCTAGACGATGGCCGCATGAAGACCTTAGAAGAAATTGGTCAGATTTTCAACGTGACTCGTGAGCGGATTCGTCAAATTGAGGCCAAGGCTTTGCGCAAACTTCGTCATCCCAACCGCAATAGCGTTCTCAAAGAATATATTCGCTAAATCGGTCACTACAGCTGTTTCTAGCAGCCAATGGTTTTAGAGGTTTGGGCTTGGAGTATTTATACCCCAAGCCTTATTTTTTTAGAACTTTTTACGTTGGGATCAGTTGAAATCTCAGATACGGCAATTGATGGATGTATATTTCCAAAGGAAAGGCTACGCCAACAGCGGTTACGGTCAGGTTAGCGGTTGTAATGTAAGGCGTTCAAGGACACCCACTGCCCTAACCAGCCTGACAGATGTAATAGTTCTCAGACCGAAAAGTACTCTCAGGTTCATCGGGAAAACCCATTAGCCAATCAGGTGGACAAAATGGAGGATTTGTTGGTACTGTTGTTCTCATAAGGGGGTACGTCTGTTCCCCTACGGTTTATCCTACGAGTAACCCATGGAACCTCTAACCAATGCTCAAGAAGAGCTTTATAACTGGTTAGCTGATTATATTCGTGAACATCAGCACTCTCCCTCCATTCGGCAAATGATGCGGGCTATGGGGCTTAAGTCTCCGGCACCTATCCAAAGCCGCCTCGATCATCTTCGCAAAAAAGGCTATATCGACTGGAATGAGGGTAAAGCCAGAACAATACGTATTTTGCAGGGTGGTGGTGGAGTCCCCATCAAAGGGACAATTGCTGCCGGTTCTATGGTGGAAGCATTTACAGACGTTGCAGAAGAACATCTTGATTTATCTTCATTGCCCATTAAGTCCCATGACTATGCATTAAGGGTGCGCGGCGACAGCATGGTCGATGCTCTGATTGATAATGGGGATTTTGTAATTATGCGTCCGGTGGAGGATCCTAATAGCATCAAGGAAGGAACCATTGTGGCTGCCCGTGTAGAAAGTGCAACCACCCTTAAATATCTGTACCGCCAAGGTAATGATGTAGTGCTTAAACCTGCTAATCCCAGCTATGAGCCAATGGTCTATCCGGCTCAAGACGTAGATATCCAGGGTCGGTTGCTGGCAGTCTGGCGCAGTCAGGATTTGAGTTAGAGTAGGCTGTCTGAGCTTTGATAGTTGATTTGCTTAGAGATTGTATGTCTGACTTTGACAAATCTGATGATTGTGCCTAATTTCAAGGTCTTTGCTCTACTAAACTAGAGGCGCACAGGATTGGGCACAGATATCTATGGTGAATTTGTTAGGGAGACCTTGGCAGCGAGGTTTTGCGATCGCACTGTTAGTCATCAGTCTCGGTCTCAATAGCTGTCAGCAGCTATCCCTACAGCCGCCTAGTTCCCAAAGCGCCCACATACTAGAGTTTATCCCCAGGCATTCCCTATTTGCGGCGGTAGTAGACACCACAATAGCGCCAGGAAAAGCCTGGCAGCGCTCAAATCTTTCATCAGCTCTAGTCCAGGCCATAGACTCATTTTTTACCCCACTCGCCATTAATCCCAGCGAAGATATTCGCCCCTGGTTGGGTAACAATATTGCCTTTGCCATTACAGATAAGGATTTAGATCTAAATCGTCGTGGTCTTCAAACCGGCTACCTTTTAGTCGCCGACACGGCTGACGATGAAAACCTGAGGGAGTTTTTAGAGCTATTTTGGCAGCGGCAAACGGTGGCTGGCACACAGCCCGTTTTAACGGAGGGAAACGGTGTGCCCATTATTGCCGGTACGGTTGCCCAAGGAACACAACCGTTGGCAACCGCTGTTGTGGATAAACACACCCTACTTGTGGCGAACGATGTCAAAGTTTTACGCCAGAGTCTGCGGGTTGCCCAAGCTCCTACGTTACAACTATCGCAGCGCGACTGTTGCACCCCCGTCTGGGTTAACCTACACATTCCAGACTTTATCGACTGGCTAGGATTAGCCACACCGGCCAAGATGCGGTTTATGTCATCTCTTCAGTGGCAGCAGTTAAGCGCAACGGCCGTATTACACCCACAGCAGATGGTCATCAACACCCAGCTAACCGCGTTGGGAAACAACAGTCCGTCTAGATTCGAGGTACCACAACCAGATACAAAGACAGGGCAAGATCCTAACCTCAGCAGTCCTCAGCAATATTTGCCGGCATCCGTAGCATGGGCAGCAATGGGTCATGACTTACGTCCCCTATGGACCGATCTATGGGATCAGCTTAGTCGCTATCAAGGATTGCCATTTCCTTTGCGTCAGTGGCAACAATGGCAATCGACGCAGCTTGCCCAAGCCCTATCTGGACCGCTTACCCAGCTTTTGTCCAATGATTATGCCATCGGTCAGCTGACCGACGGTACCTGGCTAATGGCTGTCACAACAGCTGAACCAACGGTGACAGAGCAGTTAGACAGTATCGCCGTACAGCAAGGGCTAACCGTTAGCCAATTAACGTTAGAGGGCCAGACGGTTAAAGCGTGGAGCCGCTTAAAGACCCGGGTGGATACCCGCAATCGAGAAACTACGGTTGAAACGGAACTTGTGGGTGTACATACTAAGGTCAATGACTGCGATGTGTTCAGCACATCCCTTGGTGGTTTGACCACTGCTTTAGCAGCCCCTACCAATGCACTGACCACCACCCCAAAATTTGAACGCACCGTGAAATCGATGGATAAGCCGAACCAAGGTTATATCTATGGAACTTGGTCAGATCTAGATCGTCTTTTGGAAAGTAATCGTTGGTTTTCCCTAGTAAGACCCATTTTGCAGCCCTGGAGCGAGTCGATTGATGCGATCGCAATCACTAGCTACGGGCAAACGGTCAATCAATCGACCGGAACAGTCTCAATTTTATTGAAGAACTAACTGTTCTAAGCTGCAGACTAGGGCCCCCTAGTGGGCAACCTAGCGTAAATGGGGACGAACACTTTCAATTGACGTTGTTCAGCAGCCTCTGCTGATGAGACCAGTAAAAGTGCTAGTTTTGAACATCTGTAAAGCTAAACTATAAGTTATTGATATTTAGCCATGACAATCTCTATGGACTTAGGTGTTCATGTAATTGAGCCCAGCGGTATTTTAGACGGTACCCAAACCACCACATTTCGCCAGCAAGTCAACGTTGCCCTGGAAAAAGGTGCCAAGATACTGCTAATCGACCTAAAGGACATCACATTTGTAGATAGTTCTGGTCTGGGTGTTTTAGTTGCGTGCTTAAAGAATGCACGCACCGCTGGTTGCAAAATGTATGTTTGCTCCATCAACGATCAAATTCGCATGTTGTTTGAACTCACCAGCATGGATCGGGTGTTTGAGATCTTTGAGGACCGAGCCACATTTGAAGCAGCCGTTCTCAAATAGTTTCTATGCAAACATGACTAACTTGGTTGTTAGCATTGCTAAGCTACGGAGCGACAGGCTCTCCCTCCAAATTAGGAATATCTGATTATTTTTAGCCCGCTGGGATGCCAGCGGGCTTATCGTTTAAGAGCCAGACCGACGAATACCTCTGAATTGAGTAGACTAAAGGTATCAGCGTTCTTAACTTTATTACAAATCTATGGTGCTTTTTGGACTTGGTGGCTTAGGCAAAAAAGCGACAATACCGTCTCCCGCAGATGCCTTGCCGGGCCGTTCTGAGAAAATGCCTGTTCCTAAGCAGCATTACGTTAATGGCAATCCGTTACAGCCCCCCTTCCCCGACGGCATGCAGACAGCTATGTTCGGTCTAGGCTGCTTTTGGGGAGCAGAGCGTCGCTTTTGGCAACAAGCGGGCGTCTTTTCTACAGCAGTTGGCTACAGCGCTGGTCACACCCCGAATCCTACCTATCGAGAAGTATGTTCAGGCATGACTGGGCATAACGAGGTGGTGCTTGTAGTTTTTGACCCCAGCGTCATTAGCTATGAGCAACTGTTAAAGGTCTTCTGGGAAAGCCATAATCCTACCCAGGGTATGCGTCAGGGTAATGATGCTGGTACCCAGTATCGTTCTGGAATTTATGCCTATTCTCCTGAACAAAAGACAGCTGCCGAAAAATCCTTGACGATGTATCAGGAAGCCCTTAGCCAAGCTGGTCATAGCACAATCACAACTGAAATTTTGGATGCGCCTGAGTTTTACTATGCTGAAGACTATCACCAGCAGTATCTAGCGAAAAATCCTGGCGGTTACTGCGGTCTGGGTGGCACCAATGTTTCTTGCCCCATTGGTGTGGGCGTTGCATCCGATGATTAATCAAGATAAAGACACATAGCAAACGTCCTGATGTCTTAGGACGTTTGCACCTCCCATTGGTGCTCTGACCATAACGTTTTCAAGAAATATAGCTTGGCGCACATAGTTCAAGCCATACGTAATCCTTAAAAGCGTCAGATGGCAACGGCTATGTGCGCAGCAGACTGCTGAATGCATTCAGCAGTCTGCTATATGACCTGTCATGACCAAATGTTGACCAACGTCATAAAAAGCAGGCCTTAAAACTGCTGTAGAAAGCGCAGATCGCTGGCATAGAGTCGACGAATATCATCAATCTGACTCTGAACCATGGCTAAACGTTCCACACCCAGACCTGCGGCAAAACCACTATAGACCTCTGGGTCATAGCCAACGGATTTGAGCACATTGGGGTCAATCATCCCACAGCCTAAAACTTCTAACCATTTGCCCTTCCATTTCACATCAACCTCGGCTGAGGGTTCAGTAAAAGGGAAATAGCTAGGGCGCAGCCTTACTTCGATATCACCGAACAGGGCCTCTAAAAATAGCTGGATAGTGCCTCGCAAATCAGCGAAGGTAATATTTTTATCGACGGCAAAGAATTCAATCTGATGGAAAACGGCTGCATGGGTAGCATCCACCGTATCTCGACGATAGCAACGGCCTGTCGCCAATGCCCGCAGCGGTGGCTCATGATTTTCCATGTAGCGAATTTGGGTATTGGAGGTGTGGGTGCGCATCATTTTGCCGTTGGGCAAATATAGTGTGTCCTGCATATCCCGAGCAGGGTGGTCAGGCAAAAAGTTAAGCGCCTCAAAGTTGTAGTAATCCTCTTCAATTTCAGGACCGCTAGCAACTGTGTAGCCAAGACCAATAAAAATGTCGGTAATCTGATCAATGATGCTGTTGATGGGGTGGACTCGCCCTTGGGGCAAGTACGTGCCCGGCATGGACACGTCCAGGGTTTCAGCGTCTAGCTGGGCTTGAATTTTAACGTCTTGTAGGGCGGTTTTTTGCTCATCAATACTGGCTTGCAGGGCTGTCTTCACCTGGTTAGCTAGGGCACCGATGCGAGGCCGATCTTCGGCGGACAGCTTGCCCATGCCACCCAAGATTTTAGAGAGCTTACCTTTTTTTCCCAGATAGCCCACCCGAAACTGCTCAAGTTCGTCTAGGCTGCTCAGTGTGGCGATTTCATCGCTAGCTTCTTGCTGTAATGTACTCAGTTGCTGCTCTAGGTCGGTGGTCATACTGGCCAAAAGTCGAGACGGGAAGGGCATAAAAGACAATCTTTAGTCTACACCGAAGCTTTGATTCTCTATGAAACTATTAATCAGCAATGATGACGGTATTTTTGCCATGGGCATTCGTACCCTTGCCAATACCTTGGCAGCCAAGGGGCATGAGGTAACTGTAGTCTGTCCCGATCGAGAACGCTCTGCTACGGGACATGGAATCACCATGCATCGCCCCATTCGAGCTGAGCAGGTAGCCGCTATCTACCATCAACAGATTCCAGCCTGGGCCTGTTCTGGCACACCGGCTGACTGTGTCAAACTAGCCCTCGATGCACTGCTAGATAGCCCACCTGACTGTGTACTTTCAGGGATTAACCACGGAGCTAATTTGGGTAATGACGTCCTCTACTCAGGCACGGTCTCAGCAGCCATGGAAGGTCTGCTAGAAGGAATTCCTAGCTTAGCCGTCAGCTTAGCTAGTTTTACCCGTTCAGACTTTCAACCAGCAGCAGACTATGTCTGTCAGTTATTGCCCCAAGTGGCACATCTAGAGCAGCCCCTATTGCTTAATTTAAATATTCCAGCGGTAGCTAAAACAAAAATCCGAGGCGTGACAGTGACCCGTCTGGGAGTGCGTCGGTATCGTGATCTGTTTGAGAAGCGAACAGATCCCCGTGGAAAAACCTACTATTGGCTAGCAGGAGAAGTCTTAGAAGAGAGCGACAACGAGCTGCTCAATGGATTGCCCAATAGTCTGAGCCAAGCGCAAAACATGGACTTTATGACTCGATTTACCACCGATGTAAAAGCTATTAAAGCTGGCTACGTTACGGTTACGCCCCTGCATTACGACCTCACTGCCTACAGTGACTTAGCCACCCTACAGAGCAAACTGCCTGAGATCTGTCCTGGGGCAACGGAATAGCGCCTATTTTTGACAGGGCTTTGGGCAAACTGGCTGTAAGCAATATGGCTTAACCTAGAAAACAGTCACCTGCAAAGTCAAACATGCCCACATACCTGGACCCAATAAAAAAATCTTAACAATTACAGATATGCGCTTTATGGCTTGATCTATAAAGACAGTCTAGGTATGCAGAGGTTTTGGGTAAATCCCTGGGTAAGATTACTCCTGATAACTACCTGTTTCGTCAGAAAAAAAGGGGATACGCTGCGCTAATGGGTATCAGAAAGCCAGTCAACTACCATTAAGCAAAATTCGCGTCCCTCATTAACGTCATTTTTAGCCACTGATGTCCGACTCGAATACTCAATTTACGATTCACTTTTGGGGGGTACGGGGAAGTATTCCCTGCCCTGGTGCCGAAACGGTTCGCTACGGTGGCAACACGTCTTGTATAGAGATGCGGGTTAACGGTGAGCGTTTGATTTTTGACGGAGGCACGGGGTTACGGGAACTGGGGCAGCAGATCTTAGACGAAGGTCAGGCTGTGCAAGCCAGCATGTTTTTCACCCATTCCCATTGGGATCATATTCAAGGATTTCCCTTCTTTGTACCCGCCTTTTTGCCAAATAATCAGTTCGAGGTATACGGCGTGATCTCGCCCAACGGCGCAACGATTGAGCAACGCCTCAACGATCAAATGCTGCA
Source organism: Cyanobacteria bacterium J06554_1 (assembly GCA_038534515.1). Classification (GTDB taxonomy): domain Bacteria; phylum Cyanobacteriota; class Cyanobacteriia; order Phormidesmidales; family Phormidesmidaceae; genus Leptothoe. The sequence goes on along the minus strand of JBCAWO010000001.1, from coordinate 195,569 downwards.
TCCTAACTTTCCTGTACCGCTACAGATCATGCAGGCACAGCTAAAATTTTGTGATCTCTCGGTAGGTGAGACCGTAGCCATTGGCGACATTAACGTTATCAACGCTCTACTGAATCATCCGGGCGAGGCTGTCGGTTATCGGGTTGAATGGAACGGTCTGGCGGCCGCCTATATTACGGACACCGAGCATTTCCCAGATCGGCTAGATGAAAACGTGCTGTATCTGGCTCAAAATGCCGATGTGATGATTTATGACTGCACCTATACCGATGCGGAATACCACTCTGAAAGCACCAGCAAGGTGGGTTGGGGACATTCTACTTGGCAAGAGGCCGTCAAGCTAGCAAAGGCCGCCAATGTGAAAAAGCTAGTGGTTTTCCACCACGATCCGCTCCATGACGACGACTTTATGGATGATATTGGCCATAAAACAGCAGCAGAGTTTCCCAATAGCATCGTGGCCCGTGAAGGCATGATTCTGGATTTAGCTGAGTTAGAGGCACGGGAACTAGCCAGTCGATAGGGGTTTATTTAGTTAACTCTCTAGCCAAACGGGCGTGCCTCCAGCTACCGACAGGTTTGGCACGCTCTTGCAAACTACATGACACCCTAGAACGACTCCTTAGCCTAGTATCTGGGTATGGAAGAGTTCCGAATGAGCAGTCCAAACGTGCTAAACATCCAGTCACAAGAAATTCAATTTAGAAAGCGGGTGACGCGATTCGAACGCGCGACATTCACCTTGGCAAGGTGACGCTCTACCACTGAGCTACACCCGCATTTGCCTTGTTTTTACTTTTACTAGGATGCCATAGAGCGTTTTTCTTTGTCAAACCCTTTTCTCACCATAAGGGCGTCGGTAGGCTCTAGCCTTGCTCTTCAAGTTATTGCTCAGAGCTACCGATTTTCCAAGGAGTAAAGGATAACTCCAAAGGCAAGAAGCATGGGTCAGTTTTTGCTAGAGAATACTCAGGCTTCTGCCGATTTTGGCAGTTGGGGCATCAGGCTAGACATTTCTAGGGCATTTGCTGGTTTTGGTAGCTGAGACATCAGACTGGCCATTTCCAAGGCACTCATGGCATAGTTCCATCCCAAGTTGCTCTTGATGCCCGCTCGCTCTAGGGCTTGCTGCATAGAATCGGTAGTTAAAATACCAAACACGACTGGTACACCGGTTTGAAACCCAGCAGCAGCGATGCCTTTAGAAACTTCAGCGGCAACATAGTCAAAGTGTGGGGTTTGACCACGGATAACGGCCCCTAAGCAAATAATCGCGTCATATTGAGCGCTTAGAGCTAGCTGTCGCGCCACCAGGGCAACTTCAAAGCTGCCAGGGACCCAAGCATAGTCCACCTGGTTGCCATTGGGATCTATATTGACACCGTGGCGCTTTAGACAATCCTGACAACCCTCTAGCAATTTGGTAGTGACTAAGTCATTGAATCGACCAATGACAATTGCAAACCTCGAGGTACTGGAGCGGTCGAAACTTCCTTCAAAAACAGCCATGGAATTACTCTACTTAAAAAATAAGGTGGCAGGCCCCAATGACCTTACCACCTGGCAACAAATGTTTTGTACTGGTAACACAATTCACTACGGCTGTCTTGAAACAACCGAACATTTCAAAAAAACACTGCTCTGAACCACAAAACTCTAAACCACGAAGTAATTGAGGCTACCCACTACCACTACCAAAACACCCCAAATAATTGACCCTAGGAAGATCAGACGCTTCGACTGCTCCCAGTTTTGGGGTGAAGCATAGGCTACGGGTACACCGATCACCATGACAAAGGACCAAACTACCAGAATGAATAAAAACAGTTGAAATAGGATAGACATAACTCGCCACTCTCAAGACAGCAAAAGATCTGACACACCATACCCAGGGGGAAAACTGCCATGCTAGCTAAACAGAATTTCGCCTCTACGCTGGGACAAGCCTCTTAATCTATTGATGGTGATACAGTGTGGAGCACTGATCGCCTTATTTAGTAAGCTATCAAACATTAGGCCCCTAGCGAAAGCGTTTTACCTGAATCTATGGGGATTAATCTTTTTGGACTAATATTTGCGAGCTGCTGGCAAATCTGCTGATTGGGCCGACAGATGCGATATGGACTTAATCCTTTGCCATACAACCGCAGATTTTGACACGTTGGGAGCGGCAGTCGGTTTGTCTTGCCTATGTCCAGGCAGCCGCATCGTTCTGACTGGCGGTGTCCATCCGGCGGTTAAATCTTTTTTGGCATTACATCGAGATGAGTATCCGCTGATTGAACGTCGGGCAGTCACGGTATCTATGATTCGCTCTATTACGGTGGTGGATACTCATCAGCGCAGTCGAGTGGGGGTGGCGACGGCTTGGATTGAGCATGCGATCGCAACCCAGCTACCCATCACCATCTATGACCACCATACGGAGTCTTGTCCTGATATGCCGGGCAACTACCATATCGAGGCAGTCGGAGCTACGACCACTCTGGTGGTTGAAGCCCTAAGACAGGCAAACGAGCCCATCTCTCCTACCCAGGCCACGGTTATGGCCCTTGGCATCCATGGGGACACAGGGTCGTTAACCTTTGCCCAAACCACCCCCCGTGATGCCCTGGCCCTGGCCTGGCTAATGGAACAGGGAGCTAATCAGCAAACCATTGCCGAGTCGGTAGAGCCTGGATTATCGGAAACGCTCCAGGGGTTGCTCAGTACGGCTCTCGACATCACAACTATCCAACAGATTGAAGGCTACGTTGTAGGCACTGTCTATCTAGAAACAGAAAATTTTGTGCCTGGTCTGTCTGGGTTAGCCAGCCACATGATGGCGCTGTTAGGGTTAGATAGCCTGCTGTTAGCCGCAGTTTACACGGCCAAGACCAACCCTCGATTGACCTTGATTAGCCGTACGCGTCCACAAACAGGCATGAATTGCCGAACGCTACTGCAACCCTATGGTGGTGGCGGTCATACCTGCGCCGCAGCGGCAAACATTACCACCCATAAACCTGACGTTATTTTTAGTCAGCTCTGTGATGTCGTCGTTCAGTCCCATGTTCCGTCAGTCACAGCCCAAGATATTATGTCGTCACCGGTGCGGACGATCCGCCCTGGCACTACCGTGGCAGATGCCCAGCGAATTTTGCTGCGCTATGGTCATTCGGGCCTGTGTGTAGCCAATGATGAGGGCACCCTTCAGGGCATTATTTCGCGACGGGATATTGACTTAGCGTTGCACCATGGTTTTAGTCATGCTCCGGTCAAGGGATACATGACGCTCAATTTGAAAACCATCTCGCCCCACACCACCCTCAGCGAGATTCAGTCCCTGATGCTGACCTACGATGTGGGTCGCCTACCCGTCCTTGATGGCCACGAGCTGGTCGGCATTGTCACCCGCACCGATGTATTAAGACAGCTGTATCCTGCCCAATCATCGGATGACGATTTGCTGACACCGCTGAAAACCAATGTCTATGAGCGCTTAAAAACATCGCTACAGGCCTACCCAACGGCTTTAGACTCAGAGGAGCTCTGGGCGCTCTTGACTCAAATTGCTGAGGCAGCCCAACGGCACGGCTGGCATCTGTATGTGGTGGGTGGAGCTGTTCGAGATTTGCTGTTAGCACCTGAGAATACAACGGTATCCCTTAAAGATATTGATCTGGTGGTGGATAGCTTTCGTTCACCAGTGGTGGACGGTGCAGGTGTCGTATTGGCCCAGCAGCTGCAAACGCAGTATCCAGACGCTGAGCTCCAGGTCCATGGCGAATTTCAGACGGCGGCTCTAATTTGGCGGGCAAGGGCTGGCCACGCCCCGTTGATGATCGATATTGCCACCGCTCGTACAGAGTTTTATCCCTATCCAGCCGCAAACCCAGAAGTAGAACCTAGCTCGATTCGTCAGGATCTTTACCGGCGCGACTTTACTATTAATGCCATGGCCATTCGCCTAACAGCTCCCCAGCCAGGGTTATTACTTGATTTTTTTGGGGGTTATCTGGATGTTCAGCAGCGACAGGTGCGGGTGCTTCATGCCAATAGCTTTATCGAGGACCCCACCCGTATTTTTCGAGCCGTACGCTTTGCTGTGCGCTTAGGGTTTTCCCTTGATTCCCAAACTGAAACCTTTATTCGCTATGCGGTGGACAGCGGTATCTATGCAGATTTGCAACTGCAGCAGACACAGAAGCGGCTACCGGCCCTGCAAACGCGCCTTAAGGCTGAGTTGGCCTATATCTTCCAAGCAGATTATTGGGCTCAGTCCCTCGGTCTATTGGATAAGCTTGGAGCCCTGAGCTGTTTACATCCCACACTAACCATTGATGCTGAGCTGTGGCGACAGATGCATCGGGCCGGTCGCTGGCGACAGCGATTTGCCGATGAAGTGGGCAAAGATATTGATATTGAGCCGTGGTTATTGAGGTTAGAAGTGCTGCTGGCAAGGGTGGAGGTGCGATCGCAAATAGCCACCAATTTACAATTACCCCTAGGCTCAATCCAACGATTACAGCAGCTGGCAATAATTGAAGACACTCTGTTAGATAGGTTTAACCGGCCACAGCCAAAGCCTAGTTTTATTTACAAGAGCCTGGTTGCCTACGATTTACCGAGCTTATTACTGGTGAGTGTGCGTCACCCCCGGCAAATTGGAACCCACGTTTGGCAATACATCACCCAGCTGATCCATGTGCGGCCTCCCATCAATGGGAATCACCTCAAACAGTTGGGATATTCACCCGGCCCCTTATATGGTCAAATACTGACGGCGCTCACCTATGGCGTTTTAGATGGCGACATCACATCAGTGGCATCAGCTGAAGACCACCTAAATCAGCACTACCCCCTTAAAAAATCAGTGTTACCCTCATGAAAAGGGCTAATAATAAGTAATTCATTTGACCTAAACCCCTTAGCAAACCTGCTTTATAAGCGTCGACAACGAAAAGATACCTGGCCCACACCATTGCCATTTCTCCACTGCTATCGATAAAGTTAGAAATTGAGGAAATCTTAAGTTTCACCCTGTCTTTCATTAGACCTGCAAGGTTGAACAGGTTGTGTGGCCATCAACGGATGTATATCTCCAAGGGAGAGGCTATGCCAACGTCGGTTGCGCGTCAGGTTAGCAGTTGTAACGTCAGGCTTTCAAGGATAGCCCTTGCCCTAACTGCCCTGACAAATGCAAGAGATCCTCAAGTAGCAACTGCCCATTATTTTGGTCCCATAGCCCCTGGCTGTTTTTTACCAAGGCTCTTTGTACCCAAATGCAGCTCATGCCGCCGTCTGTTAAATCAACTGTAGATGCATCAACGCCACAGTCTGGCCGACTATCTAGACGGCGCTTATTTTTCTTGGTAGCCACCGCAGCTGCAGCAAGCGGTCTGGGTATGGCCCTAGGGGGCACCTTGCGCTTTCAGGTATTGCCCGTCGGTCAAGCACCTCTCTTCAAACCGCAGCAAGACTTTCCGCCACTGGCTGAGTGGCCGCCTGAGGTCCCCTCGGTCAAGAAATTAAATGATATAGATACCAATTGGAATGAAACACCCCCACCTCAATTGGTTTACAACGAGCAGCCGACTCAAGAGATTGAGGTTGAAGCTGTCAGTGACGACATCTATGACACCGAAGACCAGACGGCTGAAGACATCAGCACATCCGAAGAAACCGCTGATTCAGCCACTGCCTCCGATTCGAATAGGGAAAATGAACCTCAGACTCTGACGGATGAGGTTTTTGACCAAGAGGCACTACCGCCTGTTGTCTCTACCAATACTGGGGAACTCGACAATGGGACTGCTGTTACCGATGGCACACCACTCGATAGTGGCGTGCCTGCCACTGAGACTAGCCCTTGGTTTGATAAACAACCGGCATCGGAATCCCAATTTACCGACGGTCCTGTTATCATTTTTCCAGAAGAATCGATTCCATCCCCTGAGCCATCTGTACCCAATTGAGTGAGTTAAATCATCTCAGAGAAATCTCTACCCACAAAATATTTTTATAGGATTGGGTATTGGAACTCAGCTAGTCTTAAACCATGGGTATAATGGGGTCTAGATATCCGTAATTTTTTTATGAGCAATCCAACGCTGCAAGCGTTCTTTTTAGGGCGTGCCTTAGCAACGGCTATCGGTGAAAAAGTTGAAGAAGCCATTACTACCGGAATGAGTAGTGTTGGTCGTTTTGATGCTGAGCAAAGAGAACGGCTGCATCAGTTTGTTGAAGACGTTTTCGAACAGGCCCAGTCTTCGCAAACAGTAGTCCCTTCTGAAGAGAACGGTGCAGGTTCCGGTGAAGATTTACAGGCTACGATTGACAATCTCAGGGCTGAAATTGCCCAGGTTCGAGTTGCCCTACAGCAGTATCGCGCTTCTTCTTGAGAGCAAAAGCCCCGTATCTCTTATCCAAGGTAGTTTACATCTGACATACGACATACAGGTATTGCGGCCAGAAATCCAGTTTAGGATCGACAGTCACTTTCCATTCCATTTCTCACCCTGCCGCTGACCATCTAGGAGACTGCGTGTCTACAGTTCCCAACACAACTGAGCATCCATCACTGGGTGAGGGCTATGACGAACCCTTGCCTAATGATCGTATTGGGGAAGGTAGTCCCCAGCTAATGTCGGTTGAGCCCGCCTCTACTCCAGAACATTTTGCAGCAGAGAGCATAAGAACACCGGTTGAAAAACGCTACCGGTGGAATCGTCGCTACAGTCGCCCGGAACGGTTCATCGACATTTGGTCATTCTTTCTAACGTTGTTAGGTAAGCGTTGGCTCTATGGCAAGTCTTGGAGTTATTCCGGGGGGATGTCGGCTGAAAAGCAAGCCGCTCGACGACGTGCCCAGGCTCGGTGGATTCGGCTGACTTTTTTAAATTTGGGTCCTACGTTTATTAAACTAGGTCAGCTCTTCTCGACTCGATCCGACCTATTCCCGGCCGAGTATGTTGAAGAGCTCTCGAAGCTTCAAGACCAGGTCCCTGCTTTTAGTTACGAGCAAGTTAAGACCATCATTGAGGATGACTTAGGGCGCTCTGTCGAAGAACTGTATCGGACATTTGATCCCATTCCTCTGGCTGCTGCCAGCCTTGGGCAAGTGCATCGAGCACAGCTGCACTCTGGAGAAGAGGTTGTTGTTAAAATCCAGCGGCCTGGGTTACAGAACCTATTTCAAATCGATCTGTCTATTTTGAAAGGCATTGCCCATTATTTTCAGAGTCACCCCGAATGGGGCCGAGGGCGCGATTGGATTGGTATCTATGATGAGTGCTGCCGTATCCTGTGGCTAGAAATTGATTTTCTCCATGAAGGACGTAACGCAGATACGTTTCGCCGCAATTTTCGTGACATTGACTGGGTCAAAGCCCCTCGTATCTATTGGCGCTATGCATCTCAGCGTGTACTGACGCTAGAGTACCTACCAGGCATTAAAATTAGTCATTATGAATCGTTGGAGGCAGCAGGGTTAGACCGACAGCAGCTGGCCCAACTGGGGGCACAAGCCTACTTACATCAGCTGTTGACCGATGGATTTTTCCACGCAGACCCTCACCCTGGCAATATTGCGGTGAATCCCGATGGGGCTTTGATCTTCTATGACTTTGGCATGATGGGGCAGATTCAACCCGTCACCCGCGATGGACTCATGCGCACGTTTATGGGTGTAGCTCAGCGCAATGCCGATATGGTCATGAGGTCTCTCATTGATTTGGGGGCATTGACAGAAACTGATGATATGGGGCCTGTTCGCCGCTCGATTCAGTATATTCTAGATAACTTCATGGACAAGCCTTTCGAGGAGCAGTCCATTAGTTCCATCAGCGATGATCTGTATGCCGTTGCCTACGATCAACCGTTTCGATTTCCAGCTACATTTACGTTTGTAATGCGAGCGTTTTCCACACTGGAAGGTGTGGGTAAGGGATTGGATCCAGACTTTAACTTTATGGAGGCTGCAAAACCGTTTGCTAATCAGCTTATGACTAATGTCTCTAATTCTTCTAGTAACGGCCTCATTGGCGAAATCGGTCGTCAGGCGGCTCAAGTTGGTAGTTCAGCCTTTGGCTTACCGCGGCGCATTGAGGATTCCCTTGATCGCTTAGACCGAGGCGATATTCGTGTACGGGTACGCTCGATCGAAACCGATCGGGCCATACGCCGCCTAAGCAGTGTCAATTTGATGACAAACTATACTTTGCTATTGGGCACGTTTACCCTGTCTGCAACCCTATTATGGATTAGTCAATTACCGTGGGTAGCTTTAGGGATGACTCTACCTGCCGTTGCTTCGGGAATAGCGCTAATTCGTTCCCTGATGCGTCTTGGACGAGCTGACCGCATGCCATAGCTGCTCCTTTTATGCCTAAGTGCTTTATGCAACGCTTTTTTGCCGGTTTAACAGATCCAGGATTACTACGAACAAGCAATCAAGATGCTTATTATCTGGACGATTTAGGCCGTTTTTTTGTAGTTGCTGACGGTATGGGTGGGCATGCTGGTGGTCAAGAAGCCAGTCGCTTAGCAACAGAGGCTATTTATCAGTATCTGGATAATCATTGGGATAGTTCCGAGGCTCCAGATGTCATGTTGCGTAAAGCCTTCATTGCTGCTAACGACGCTATTTTGAAAGACCAATATCACCATCCCGAACGGGCAGATATGGGAACGACGGCGGTGGCTGTCATGTTTCATGATCCCGAAGAGGCTCCCTGGTGTGCCCATGTGGGCGATTCCCGTCTCTATCGTTTGCGAGGGGCTAAGCTCGAGCAGATCACAACAGATCATACCTGGGTTGCAAAGGCGATTGAAGAGGGTGAGTTAACGGTGGATGAATCAAAGCATCATCCCTGGAGACATGTTCTGTCTCAATGCCTGGGGAGGGAAGACCTGAATCGTATTGATATTCAATCATTGGATGTGTCAGGGGGCGATCGCTTACTGCTGTGCAGTGATGGTCTGACAGAGGAGCTTTCTGATGCCCTAATCGCCACCCATTTGAAGTCAATTCGCTCATGCCCCACGGCCGCCGAATCACTGGTTGATGCCGCTAAACAGCGTGGCGGGCGAGACAACATTACGGTCGTAGTTGTAGCCTTTCAAGACTAAGCTATAGATAGCAAGGGTGGAGTATAGAGTCAGATGTTTAAGTGTGCGTTAGTCTGTACTGACTTTGACGATAGCTTACAGCGGTTGATCACGTTTGTTCCTGATTTAGTTCAGTCTGGTCTAGATAAAGTAGTCTTTTTTCACAACGTTTCCCTGACCACCGATCGTGAGATTCCAAAAGTAGATGACGATGCAATTGCTCAGGCAAAGAGGCAGTTGGCTGTAGCCAGCGAAGCTGCACTGTCTGATGGAAAATCGGTAGTTATCGATGTCCGTTCAGGGCGCGTGATTGACAATATTCCAAAAGCGGCCCAGTACCACGATGCTGATGTGCTTCTGTTGGGCTCACCCACTCGGTCTATCTTGACAGAAAAGATATTTGGTAGCACGACGACGGGCATTGCTAATCAACTTGACATACCGCTATTGATTTTGCGACCTCAGCTGGTGGCAACCTACCGAGAGCAAGAGCTATCCCTGCGTTGCCAAACCTTGTTTACCCATCTGTTAATTCCCTACGATGGCAGCGATAGTGCTAAGTACCTGGTGTCACAGATCAAAGCGGCCGCCAAATCAGCTGAACATCCAAAACAATGCACGCTGTGTTGGATTATTGATGACTGCATTCGTATGGAGTTGCGAGAATCCCAGGCTGCGGTTCAGGCTCAACTCGATGAGGTCAAAGCTGACCTACAAACAGCTGGCATAGAGGTCTTTACCGAAATCCGCCAGGGCGACCCCCAATCTGAAATATTAAAGTCTGCGGAAGTAAATGACATTTCTGCGATCGCAATTTGTTCAGGTAAATCCAAAGGCATCTTGAAATGGTCGGTACCCAGCTTTACCAGTGCCCTGCTGCGCTCAAGCTGGCATCCTGTCATACACTTTCCCCGAGCAAACTAAGTTTTCAGATAGCCCTAACCAACCGGGTGGATGCTGCTGACGCTGTAGCGATTGCGCTGTAGATATTTCATCGATTAGCTATCAGAGTGCATTGACTCAAAACTTAGTAGCATCTGGGGTTTCAATTTATCATTGAGCTCCGTTTTAAGCATTTTTTTACTCTCCCGGGGACTGCCTATGGGCATGATAGTTCGAGCCATCAGGACCCATTCCTTTAGGAGTTTGCGTTGAGGAGGTGCAATGTGCAGACGACGGAAGTTTATTAGCTGATTGGGAGACTCCTTAGAAAAAAAGAGCACTCGATAAGCGCCCTCCTCGCCCAAATGCCAGATAAATTTTTGATTACCGACATTTTTGAGATCTAAATAGCTCGATAACCACCGCGCCCCCTGGGATTTGCTGTAAAACGCTGTCACCCAAAGCACCATGGGATAAGGGTTACGAACACATAGAAAATTATTGGAACTGGTATTACTAATACGTTGCTCAATTTCCAAAGACCCTAACATTGCCCAAAGAGTAGGCAGCTGACGGTTGCTCATGGTGAGCAGTTTTGGAAAAACAATCTCGGCAACGGGGGTATTTTGAGGCCAAACCTGTAGCCGGCAAAAACGATCTTCCTCAGAGCCGCTGGGAGTCTCCTGCTTGGGAACAACTCGCAGCTCTTGAAGTGTGCCTCTAATTTGCTTACCCAGATCAATTGAGCGGCTAAATCGATTTTCTAACGGTGCCAGGTGGGCAAGGAGTTGGCTAACGCTGCTGGGGCGATCGGAGCGATCCTTTGCCAAACAGCCCATAACAGCATCCTTAATCAATCTGGGGATGGCACCATAGGGCGATTGATCATCTAATGGAATTGGCTCTTGGGAGCGGTGAGCTTTATACCAGCCACCAAACGTATTATTGCTAGGGCGAAACGGTAAAGATCCCGTCAGCATTTGATACATCATGACGCCCAAGCTATAGATGTCTGAGCGTCTGTCAAGCTCCTGCCCCTCCATCTGCTCCGGAGACGCATAGGCCAATGTGCCCATAAAACTGCTGGTTTGTTCAGTGTTATCAAGCTGCATCAGCTTGGCAATACCAAAGTCCAGAATCTTGACGAGTTCACCGACACTGGCACTTTCAGTCACCAGGATATTACTGGGTTTGATGTCTCGATGAATGATGGGAATGACTTGGCCATTAAGAATAATGCCCTTGTGCGCCGTTTCCAGACCTAGACAAATTTGGCGAGTAAAGTCGAGAAATCGAGGAATGGGAAGGGGGGTGGGCTGAAGCACCTGACCTAGATTTTTTCCCTTCAGATACTCCATGACATAGAAGGGAATTTCGTCATCGGTAACGCCATAGTCCGTCACCCTAACGACATGCATACTATTGTTGCCCAGCTGGGCACAGGTCATGGCCTCACGCATAAATCGCTGGGTCATTTGCTCATTGAGCAGGGTTTGGGCAAGAAATTTAACCGCGACTGGCACCCCCCCAAGCAGCATATCTTCGGCCAAATAGACTTTTCCCATGGAGCCTTGACCGATGGAATCCATGAGCTCATAGCGATTGGCAAGTCTGCGACCGAAGTTACTGTCTGTCATTTAACGCTGCAATTCTAAGCCAATCATACCTAGCGTTGGACTCACTATTAAGGACCTAACAGCGTCCCATAATGCCCAGCTGTATCCGCCAGGAGTTGCGCATAGACCGGCGCATTAGGGCATGTCTCGTAGTCGCTGCTGCAATCTCTTATGAGACCTACTTGATAAGACCCACATTTAAGTCAACTTTGTGGGATAAGCCGCTGGTCTTAAAGACTATTAACAGACCTCAAATCAGGCGGACTCTAAATTTATCATCGTCTAGGCTGACTGGCCCTTCATTATTGTGGGTAATTAACTTGAGGAAATTACAGGAATTACGGTCAACCTAAAAAACTATCAGGCGAAAATAACGGTTATAAAAACTTGAACCCCTATTAAAATACCCGTTTTATCTGGGATGAAATCATCGATTGATCGTAGTCCGATAGAGGTCGCCAGGCTTCACCAAAGCATCCGAGGCTTTAACCGCTCGTTGAGCTCCTTTCTCAGCATATTTTTGCTGTCCTGAGAACTGCCTACTGACATGGCTGTGCGGGCTCTGAGTGTCCATTCTTTGAGAAGTTTTCGCTGGGGAGATGCGATATGCAAAGAACGTACATTGACCACCTGATTAGGAGACTCTTTAGAAAAGAATAGGACCTGATAGTTGCTGTTTTCGCCTAGATGCCAAATGATTTTTTGATGGTGTGTGTTTTTCAGGTCCAGATAGCTTGAGAGCCAGCGTGCCCCCTGGGTCTTGCCGTAAAAGGCAGTCACCCACAGCACCATCGGATGAGGGCTAAAGGTACATAAAAAATTGTTATACCCTGTGTTGCTGACGCGTTGCTCAATTTCTTGGGTAGGTAGCATCACCCAGAGCGTCGGTAACTGCCGCTTGTTCATAGTCAGCAGTTGCGGAAAAACAATCTGATCGATGGGCTTGTCCTTAGGCCATGCATGCTGGCGATAAAACCAATCTTCGTCAGACTGAGCAGCGACCGCCTTGGGGGAATCTGCAACAGGACGTGAGGGAGTCTTAGGGCTTGAGGGGGTCTTGATTGCCCCCTCAAGATAGGCAAGGAGTTGCCTAACATTGCTGGGGCGTTGGGATGGTTTTTTAGCCAGACACCCCATTACGGCATCTTTCAGATGCTTCGGTAATTCTCCATAGGGGGACAAACCATCCAATGGTTTAGGCTCTTGGGAGCGATGGGTTTTATACCATCCCCCAAATGAGTCAATATTATCGGGACGAAATGGCAGCGAGCCGCTCAGCATTTGGTACATCACGATGCCAAGGCTATAGATATCAGACCGATTATCGAGTTCTTGTCCCTCCATCTGCTCTGGTGAGGCATAGGCCAACGTGCCTAAAAATGTGCTGGTTTGCTCGTTATTGCCGGCCTGCATCAGTTTGGCAATCCCAAAGTCTAGAAGCTTGACCAGCTCACCGACACTGGCGCTTTGGGTTACCAAAATGTTGCTGGGTTTAATATCTCGATGAATGATAGGAATGACCTGACCATCGAGGATAATGCCCTTGTGCGCCGTTTCTAACCCTAGACAAATTTGGCGAGTAAAGTCGAGAAATCGTTTGACCGGCAAGGGATATGGATGCAGCACCTGGCTCAGGTTTTTTCCCTTCAGGTACTCCATCACGTAGAAGGGAATTTCGTCATCGGTCACACCGCAGTCCGTCACTCTGACGACATGCATGCTATTGTTACCCAGCTGGGCACAGGTCATGGCCTCATGCCTGAATCGCTGGGCCATTTGCTCGTTGAGTAGGGTGTGAGCCAAAAATTTGACAGCGACTGGCACTCCCCCAAGCAGCGTATCTTTGGCCAAGTAAACTTTGCCCATGGAGCCTTGACCGATGGAGTCCATGAGCTCATAGCGATTGGCAAGTCTACGACCGAAATTATTGTCTGTCATTTAACGCTGCGGTTCTAAGCCAACAACACAGCCACGGCAATGGCTGAAAGGTTTATGGTGAAGGTCACAAACCTCTCTAATAGGCGTCAAGCTCCCATTAATGGAAAAAAGCAGCATTGCTCTATGGGCTGGGGCGTCAGAAACACCACAGCAGGGAGGGACCAACTATCTATACATCCCCATGGACAATTTCCCAGGGTGAAATGACAAGTAACTTGTGAAATGATCTAAGTATCCTAACTCTGATGGCGCTCAACAATGGCTTCCATAGTGCTGGTTAAATGATGGCCGGCCATAATGCCACCAGAGAAATGATATTGATTGGGACTAAGGCGATAGAGAGTTTCAAATCCGGTACGCATGTGTCTATCTTTGAGCGCCCAGTATTGTTGAACAATCGAACTCGGTGCGATCCAGCCTTCGCCCTCTACTCGACCGAGGACACTATGTTGTAAGACAAAGGTATATTGACGATCGCTGCCGGTAATACGGCCTTTGTACTGTAGGGAAATATCGTCGAGTTCTCCGTTGGGAAAAATCAGCTTAGTGACCATGGTGAACCAGTCATTACTGTTCCAGGCAACGAGGATTTTGCCTTTGACGGTCATGGGAAGCAAATCCTTAGTTAACCAGTTGCCTTGAAGGGTCCAGCGTCCTGGTTCGAGCAGAAAACTGTGGCTCACGTGTTCTCCTAATGGTTTTATGACGATTTGTATAGTTCAATATCAACGGTATTTAGCTAGAAATTTGAGGCGCTAACTAATTGAACCTACCAGGACTTACAGATGACCTAAACGTTAAAGTGATTGCCCTCCCAGAATAGATTAAGACCCATGACATTGCTACCGCCCTGACACTCGTATCAGTTGTGGCCTTTTTTAGCAGTGGCATGGTCGACCCCATGGATATCACCTAGAAGACAGGGTTGGCTAGCTCCGGTCACGGTCATCAAATTGCCAGGATGCTGATGCCAACGCCAGTAACCAAGAATGGCAAAGGCAATGGCCTCTTTGAAGCTGCTATCAAGCCCCACGTCATCGGTGGTAATGACTGGTGTGTTGGGTAGCTTGGTTTGCAGCTGCGATCGCAAATATCGATTACAGCTACCACCGCCACACAACAAAACCTCATCGGGCAAACAGGGTAGCTGACGGTAGCTATCAACAATCGTCTCAGCAGTGAACGCCGTCAGCGTAGCAAGAAAGTCGGCTTGACTGAGGTCAAGTGCCTGGGCCTCCTGCCAACATCGCTGACCATAGCCAGCACCAAATAGTTCCCGTCCTGTGGATTTAGGTGGCGGCTGCTTAAAAAATGGCTGGGTTAGCCACCGATCGATCAATCTCTGACAGGGAGTCCCTTGGGCAGCCCAGTCACCGTTGTGATCATAGGTAAGTTCACCCATGCTAAATAGGCAAACGGCCCAGTCAATCAGGGCATTGCCAGGTCCTGTGTCCCAACCAACGATGTTAGGGGACGGCGTGCTGGTCCGGTCCCACGGGGGCAAATAGGTAAGATTGCCAATACCGCCAATATTTTGCACACAGCGATGGCGTTGGGGATGGCTCAGGAGACTGGCATCGACGGGGGAAACCAGGGGCGCGCCCTGCCCGTTAGCCGCAATATCAGCATCACGGAAGTTACTGACGGTGGGGGTTTGAGTCAGGTCAGCAATCAACGCCCCGCGACCAAGCTGCCAGCTGTAGCCTAATCGGCCAGCCGTAGGGGGACGATGAAAAATCGTCTGGCCATGGGAGGCAATCAGGTCTGCCGACCCTAGCTGATGGGCGGCCTGGACAAATGCGATCGCAATCTCATCATCCATAACCGCAATATCCGCCATGGTCAACGGCGTACCACCACACACGGCCAGGATACGCTCCCGAAGCTCCATCGGATACTCAGCCGTGTGCGTTGCCAACAGCTCAAACTGCACCCCATAGCCTGTACCCGTCACCTCAACTAAGGCCGCGTCAATGCCATCAACAGACGTACCGCTCATCAGGCCAATGACTTTCATATCCTCTTACCCGTCCAGGCCATGCTCCAAGCTATTGAATATACGCGGCAATAGATAACTACTCAAACCAGTCATTTACCTACATTGGCAACTTATCAATGCCTTTATTGGCCCCTACCACCACCATTAGGGAGCCGGCCCTCAGCCGCGTGACAGGGCTAGGATTAATCTCGAACTTATCCATGGCATTTGCCTTGCTAATGGCCATCAAGGTCAGGCCATAGTGATTACGCAAATCCAACTCAACAATGGTCTTGCCATCAAACTCCTGGGGAACAACTACCTCCACAATGCTGTGATCGGGGTCGAGTTCAAATCGGTCCAACACCCCCGGGCGCGTCAAAGAGCGGGCCAATTCACATCCCATCTCAAACTCTGGGAACACCACATGATCGGCCCCCACTCGATGGAGAAGTTTGCCATGGATTTCAGTAGACGCCTTAGCCACCACATTAGCAACCCCCGCTTCTTTGACATTTAGCGTCGTGATAATGCTCTCTTGGATGTAATTGCCAATGGCCACAATCACCGTATCAAAATCAGGAATACCTGCCTCTTGCAAAGCCGAAGGCTGGGTTGAATCCATCTGAACAGCGTGGGCCGCAATTTGATCCGTCAATACCTGGGCCACACGATTCTCGTCGGAATCAATCCCCAAAACCTCATAACCCATACCATGCAACGTCAGGCAGACCGCTCGTCCAAAGCGCCCCAAGCCAATGACCGCAAACTGACGATTATTAGCCCTCAGATTTCTAAAAAATTTTAGTGAAGATAAATTCACGGTGGTTGCCCATAACTCAATAACGGGGAGGGATATTGCTCTAGAAAGGCAATCCGTTCCATAAGTCTATCGTTGAGCATACCCCGATTAGTCCGTTAGCACCGGGCTGTTATGGAACCAACAGACTAAGTATCATATCCATCATTTATTTATTCTCTCGAGAGTGTATGACTCAAAAACTCTCGAACTTGCCATGCTACAGACTTAACGACCCTTGGCCCACCCCCACAAAAACATGCTCGACCAAATTCCTCAGCTACCGGCCAACAAACGATTGAGAATCGATTTCTTTCTTTGCTAGGCTAACCTAATGATCTTGGGAAGGAGATATAAGTGAACATTCAACTTGGTCGTGGCAAAACAGCAAGACGTGCCTATGGCATTGATGAAATCGCATTGGTGCCTGGACCCAAAACCCTAGATCCTGAATTGGCCGACACCCGTTGGACCCTTGGCAACATAGAACGAGAGATTCCCATTATTGCCAGCGCAATGGATGGTGTCGTTGATGTTCGTATGGCTGTGGAGCTTTCAAAGTTGGGTGCCCTTGGTGTCATAAACCTAGAAGGAATCCAAACTCGTTACGAAGACCCCAACCCAGTTTTGGACCGGATTTCATCTGTGGGCAAAGCAGAGTTTGTGCCCTTAATGCAAGAAATCTATGCTCAACCAGTCCAGCCAGAACTCATTCAAAAACGTATCGAAGATATCAAATCCCAGGGGGGGATTGCGGCAGTTAGCCTCACCCCCATGGGAGCGGCTAAATATGGTGAGACAGTGGCTGCCGCCAAAGCCGATCTCGTTTTTATTCAGGCAACGGTGGTGTCTACCAACCATCTATCCCCTGAGTCTGTCATCCCCCTAGATTTAGCAAAGTTCTGCGCTGACATGCCCATGCCCGTGATTTTGGGTAACTGCGTTACCTATGACGTCACCTTAGAACTTATGAAGGCTGGAGCTGCTGGTGTACTGGTTGGGATTGGTCCTGGAGCCGCTTGCACATCACGAGGTGTGTTAGGCGTAGGTGTACCCCAGGCCACAGCTGTTGCTGACTGCGCGGCAGCTCGAGATGACTATCAGCGTGAAACAGGACGCTATGTACCTGTCATTGCCGACGGCGGTTTGGTAACGGGGGGTGATATTTGTAAATCTATCGCCTCAGGTGCCGATGGCGTCATGATTGGATCTCCCTTCGCTCGCGCGGCAGAAGCCCCTGGACGTGGCTTTCACTGGGGAATGGCTACACCTAGCCCCGTACTACCTCGAGGGACACGCATTCAGGTAGGGACCACAGGCAGCCTAAAGCAGATTTTACGGGGTCCCGCAGGGCTTGACGATGGCACCCACAATCTGCTGGGAGCTTTAAAGACCAGCATGGGAACCTTGGGGGCCAAAGATCTCAAGGATATGCAGCAAGTGGACGTCGTTATTGCCCCCTCACTGCTTACAGAAGGAAAGGTTTATCAAAAAGCTCAGCAGTTGGGTATGGGTAAATAGCCCTGACCTAGAACAGTTGGTTTTTATCAGGTAAAAACCAACTGTTCTAGAGAGAGTTTCAGCTTTTTTGAAGACACAATTGTCAGCAAAAAATCGTTTTATAGAGATGTAATTTACCCCTGATTATGATCGGTATCACGACCCCATGATGACTGACATCACTACTGTCTATTTTTTATTGCGGACGCAATAAAACAAAACTTAAAATCCTCGTCAGACCTGGGGTGTAGGGGATGGCAAAAGCTGAGACTTGACCTACAATGAGACAGAAAGCGGAGACGGAAGTTTCCGTTCACTCCTCACACCACACTCCGCCTAAACCTATTTGGTTTAGGCGGTTCCTATATGGAAAATCATTAATGTTTTAGAGGCTTAAACAGCGCCTGTGAAGCTTGGCTAATGCTACGTTCAAACAAGTAATAAAACGTTGATAGATAATGAACTTGCTCATAAAGCGTTATTCTTAAGGTTGATTTCTTCAATGCTGGTATGAGTCACAGGCCAAAATCAGCTATGGTAGGAATCTGATATTTGACAACAAGGAATATAGGGATGTCAGCCGCACAAGTCACAGATTCGACATTCGAACAAGAAGTTATCAAAAGTGAGCTCCCGGTGCTTGTGGACTTCTGGGCCCCGTGGTGTGGTCCCTGCCGGATGGTTGCACCCGTGGTGGACGAGATTTCTGAGCAGTATAACGGCAAGGTTAAGGTCGTTAAGGTCAATACGGATGATAATCCTAAAATTGCCAGCCAATATGGCATCCGTAGTATCCCTACCTTGATGATTTTTAAGGACGGTCAGCGCGTTGATATGGTAGTTGGTGCCGTGCCAAAAACCACCCTGGCTAACACCCTTGAAAAATATCTATAGGCAGGCATAAGAAGGACCCAACATGCCTATAGTCAAACATTAGATAGTCATGGAGTATTCACCTCCTCCTGTTTGAATACCCCTGATTAGTCTGCCGATACCCACACGTACCGTATAAATACGGGCGTTATAGAATTGATAACGGCTTCAACAATAATTGTTGAAGCCGTTACTGTTGGCAGATTTATAAAATCGCTTGAACGCTTGGCTGTACGCAGTAGACTAAGCGCTGCTAAACTGCAAACACAATCGATGTAGAAGACTTGTCTACACTATTTAGTCCTGTTTCTCAGGGTAGAAAAGAGCTCTAACGACTATTAATTTACGACAGCAGCAGAATTACATAAACAGGTCAATTTATCGAAGCACTACCCTTACCAAGCGAGCGTCTTAAATGCTTTGATTCATACGGTCAAACATCTTCACTAATTTGTGTTTTATGGTCACCTCCCCAACAAAACTACCCACTCACTTGCAAGAGAAGATTTCTGAAATCGTTACTCAGCTACCCTCTATGGAACATGGGGCGGTCATCCAACAGATTTTAGAAACCTTGGTGAGAATGATCGGGAGGGAAGCTGATCGCTTGGATTGGAAAATTTTGAACAATACGTTGCAGGATATGGAGCTGGGGTTCCAGGGCTTTTATCCCCATCGTCATACCCGCAAGATTGCGATTTTTGGCTCGGCCCGCACCCCCGCATCCCATCCTGACTATCAGCTAGCAAAGGCTTTTGCCCAGCGTGCAGCTCACCAGGGATTTATGATTATGACGGGCGCTGGTCCCGGCATCATGGAGGCGGGGAATGAAGGTGCTGGCGTAGAGCACTCCTTCGGTCTAAATATTCAGCTACCGTTTGAGCAGGGATCCAATCCCATCATGGAGAATGATCCAAAACTGCTGACATTTAAGTACTTTTTCACGCGCAAACTATTTTTCTTGCGGGAGTGCGATGCTCTGGCCGTATTTCCAGGAGGGTTTGGCACCCAGGATGAGGCATTTGAATCGTTGACGCTGGTGCAAACGGGGAAGGCAGAACCGATGCCGATTGTGCTGATCGATCATCCCGGTGGTAACTATTGGCAGGGTTGGGATACCTATGTGCGTGACCACTTGTTGGCCAATCAACTGATTAGCCCTGATGACCCTAGTCTTTATGTGATCACCGATAATATCGACGATGCATGGCGTGAGATTACAAACTACTATCGGGTGTTTCACTCCAGCCGATACGTGGATAATCGTTTGGTATTACGGTTAAATTCCTGTCTACGGTCTGGAGCCTTAAAGGAGCTCAATCACTTGTTTGGCGATATTGTCGCAACGGGAAAGATTGAAATGACAGATGCATTGCCAGAAGAGCAGAGTGACGAAACTGAGTCCCTACCGCGACTGACATTTGAGTTTAATCACCGTGATTTTGGTCGCTTACAGCAGCTGATTCGGACAGTCAATACCCTGGGCGAGGTCTGTGAGGCAACGGAGCATCCGGAGCATAAATAAGGGACTTGTATTTAAAACTCGCGTTGGATGTGGCTAAGTATGCCCCTTGCGATCGCATCCGCCATGCGACTGCGCCACTCCGGATTTCGCAGGTTATGAATATCTTCAGCTCCGGTAACAAACCCGACTTCGATCAAAATAGCGGGCATAGAGGTGCGACGAATAACATAGAATCTTGCCTGTCGCACCCGTCGGTCAGACATGCCCATGGTTCTGAGGACCGTATCATGCACAGTGCGAGCAAAACGAGCCCCCGCATTAGAGTAATAATAGGTTTCTAAACCATTCACATCAGGCCGACTTAGGCTGATGGCATTGGCATGAATGCTCACAAACAGGTCGGCATCAGCGCGTTCGGCAATCTGCACCCGCGGGTCAAGATCCAGCTCAATATCGCTATTGCGAGTCATAACTACCTCCACACCCTGTTGTCGAAGAATAGCCGCAACCTGTTGGGAGATCGGAAAAATCACCTGCTTTTCCTGGAGTCCACCAATGCCAACGGCACCGGGATCACGTCCCCCATGGCCAGGGTCAAGCACCACAACAATTCGTCCTTGGGGCACTTGGGGTCGCTGATTAGGGTCCGATGCCTCAGCAGGGCGAGGAGACGCCGGCAAGTTTCTATTCCCTGGGCGAGAGGTAATTGGGTCAGAGGGAACCGAAATACTTGCCCTAGAAGGACCGCTATCTGGAATATCACGAATGGCCACACCATCAGGCAGCACGGAAATCCCCCGTAAGCTAGCGCTAATTTCAGTGACAATCGTCCGCCAATCTGGGCTATCGTCCGCCAGAGTCATGGTAATAAACACCGTCGAATCGGTTTGAGACAGCTCCCAGGCTTTAATACTGTAACGATTGTTGGGCAGCGCATCCGACGTTAAATTTTGAGCAATAGAACTATCAGGTAGTTCTAACGTAATGGTTCGTTCCGGGTCACGAGAACGGGAGCGGCTGACGCGGACCTCCGGTGTTTGGCCAGATACTCGAATAAAAAATCCATCGGCTGTGGCAACAATGCTTTGTACCTGGGTGGGTGTGTCAGAGGCGCTATCGATCGTCACCTGGTTAGCTGACTGAGTAACCCCAGGCGTTGTCGGCTCAGAACGCTGTCTATTTGCTACTACCGAGCCATCTGCCGCTATCAAATCGGGCAGCTGCACAAACCAACGGCGGTTAGTCTCACCTTGAACCTGCACCTGCTGCGGATCGAGGGTGTAGCCTGGCGCTAACTCAATAACAATACGCGCCGTTTCAGCATCAAGCTGCCCTACGCGCACCTCTTGAAGTCCTTCCTGAAGCCGCTGTCGAGATGTGGCACTGGTCACCTGGGTACCCGGCAGATCAATCACCAGACGGGTGGGGTTAAAAATCAGCTGAGCCTGGGGGCTTACCCGGGTATCGGTGGTAAATGTCAGTCGATTTTCCTGCTGGTCAAAACGCCAGAACTGAAGGTTAGCCGCATCCGCTGGCAACGCGATCAAGGCTGCTCCCACAATGCCAATGACACCAGATGTCAAACTAGACATTCCACGGGTGACCGCCTTAGAAAGTAAAGGATTCCAATGCACAGCTTCAGTTCCTTTCAACAGTGGTGATCCCAGGATATATAGCATGCCTTGGTCAGCCTAGGATCAACGTTGCAAAACAAGAGTAACCGCATTCGCGCAATGTTTGAGATATTGAACGTCAAAATTATGCGGTTTATTATGACAATCGACGGATGCACGCATCGATTGAAAATCAGGTTAGCGGTTGTAATTTAAGGCTTTCAGGGATACCCATTGGTCTAACTCACCTGACAGACACTATAAATGTCCCTTCCCTTGATTCATCGAACTTTTATGATTTCAGATAAGAATCCCTGAATCTGTCCGTAACCAATCCGAACCACTCTGGAGCAGCGAGGCTCTGACTCGTCGTTAGAGTGCCCTTATCAAAAAAATTAATTGCAACGTGCCACTAGTACCTCTCACCTCAAGAGGTACCGAGTGTAACACCTCGTTCTTCCATGGCAACGATACTTTTGGGTACGGCTGCCGTTAAAATTTCGTGACTCGTTTCAGTCACCAGCACATCGTCTTCAATGCGAATGCCAATGCCACGCCAGCGAGCGTCTACGTCAGGCTGCCCCTCTGCTGGCTCATAGTTGGGGGAAATGTAAATGCCGGGTTCCACAGTCACTACATTACCTGGAGCAAAGGGCTGCCAGGTTTTATCTGGATTGCGTAGGGTGCCCGTATCATGGACGTCCAACCCCAAAAAGTGGCCAGTACCGTGCATAAAAAAGGCCTTATGTTTTTTCTCTTCGATCAGCGTATCCACGTTCCCCTGCAGCAGTCCTAGATCCACCAGTCCTGCGGTAATCGTGCGGGTAGCAGCATCATGAAATTCATTAAAGGGACGTCCTGGCTGCACAGCGTCAATGGCCTTTAGCTGGGCTTCCAACACCAGTTCGTAAAGAATACGCTGCTCAGAGGTAAACCGCTCACCCACTGGAAATGTGCGGGTAATATCCGCGTTGTAATAGCCATAGGCACAGCCCGCATCGATCAGCAGCAGATCGTCTCTCTGCATTTGGCAATCATTTTCGATGTAGTGCAAAATACAGGCGTTAACACCTGAGGCCACAATGGAAGGATAGGCTGGCCCTAGGGCTCCTTCTAGACGAAAAATATGCTCCATTTCCGCCTGGATTTCGTATTCGTAGCGACCAGGTTTGGCTATGTCCATGGCATGGGCATGGGCCTTAGCAGATATGGCCACGGCCCTGCGCATTTGCTCTAATTCGCTAGCGCTTTTGAGCCGACGAAACTGCTGCATTAGGAGCCGACTGTCTTCAATGGCCACGGGACCCCGCCCGCGCTTGGGATATTTAGTTAACAGCCGTCGCCACAGGGCTAGTATGTGTTGGTCTAAGCGTGGGTCGTCACCCAAGTGACAGTACAGCCGATTGGCATTTTCGACATATTGAGGCAACTTTTCGGCCAGTTCTGTGATCGGATAGGCAGCGTGGGCTCCATACTTTTCCTTGGCCACATCTACCCCAGCGCGATAGCCCGACCAGGTTTCTTTTTCCTTATCTTTGGGTCTTACAAACAGTACAAACTGATGTTCCTCATGGTGGGGGGCTAGGATTGCGATCGCATCCGGCTCATTAAACCCCGTCAGATAGAAAAAATCACTGTTCTGACGAAAGGGGTGTTCCACATCGTTATGCATGACGGCCGTTGGCGCACTGCCAAAAATAGCCGTCCCTTGACCGATGGCAGCCAGTACGGCCTGTCGTCGCTGTTGATATTCTGAATTTATTGACATGTCAGCAATGGGATCATTTAGGAAAGAACCTTAATCCGCATACCGCTAGCTGGCAGACTTCCACCCTGAATGGTGAGCGTACCGCCAAGCCGGTCAACGGGTGTGCCTGCCATCAGACCTAGAAACTCATCCACAGCCTCCAGTTCACAGCTACTGCTGGCAGCCCCCGTCAAATACTGAGTAGGGATAACCACCTTAGGTTGTAAACTTTCGACCGCAGCGGCGGCCTCTGCCGGATTATAAGCTTTTGGTCCACCACCAACCGGTACTAGCAATACATCGGGGCGACCAATTAAAATCTTATCCTCTAAATCAATCGGGGCGGCAGCTCCCCCTAGATGAACAACATTGATCCCAGCCTGAGACCATAGCCACGCTGTATTGGTGCCAAATCGTCGGCCCCCTTCACGATCGTGGGGCATACCCACACCTTGGACGCTAAACCCATTGATTTCGTATGCGCCCGGTTCATCCAGCAGCCTAACTGTCGCCGTTTCAGGAATAAACCCTTCATCCAATAACCGGCTACTCACTAAAACCAAATCAGCGCCACCTAACGAAGGGGCTGAATACCCCTCCGTGCAGCCCCGAGGATCAAATGGATTGGTCAAAATGGTTTTACCACCGCCAGCAAACTGGAAACACATGTGCCCCAGGGATGTAATCCTCAAGCTACTTGTTTGAGCCTGGTAGGTTTGCCAATTAGAGGCGATTCCCAAGCCCAGGGTACTAACAAATGCCGCACTGGCATTCCGAAGCAGTTGCCGCCGTTTCATAGTGTTCTTACATCCCATTCAAATCGACTGTCCATGACTTGTTATAGTGCCACAGCCTTGGGACACTGACTCAGCCAGATAGACAGTTTTCTCGGTTGCGCCAGCAAGACTAACGGGGGCAAAATCCTAGGCAGCTACCGATACTCGGCTGGGGATAGCGCTCAAAAAATTGTGCAGTAGCTGTTTGCCTGACTGGGTCAGCACACTTTCGGGATGAAACTGTACTCCTTGAATGTGAGGATATTGACGGTGTCGCAGACCCATAATCGTACCGTCCTCTAGCCACGCCGTAATTTCTAAACACTGGGGACAGCTATCACGCTCCACTATCAGGCTATGGTATCGAGTTGCCGTCAGCGGATTTTCTAACCCTGCAAATACACCCTGTTGTGTGTGGATGACGGGGGACGTCTTACCATGCATCAGCTCAGAAGCCGCCGTCACAGTACCGCCAAAGACCTGACCAATGCTTTGATGCCCCAAACACACTCCTAATATGGGAACCGTAGGGCCCAATTCTTTAATCAGCTCTAGGGAAATCCCGGCATCGTTGGGGGTACCTGGCCCAGGAGAAATCAATATTCCTGCTGGTGCAAGGGTACGAATCTGTTCTAGGCTAATTTGGTCATTACGAAAAACCTGAACATCAGAGGCAACAGCAAGGGTATGACCCAGTTCCCCCAAATATTGCACCAGGTTGTACGTAAAACTATCGTAATTATCAATGACTAAAATCATTGCGTATCTAAAGCTCAGTTAGCCCAGCTTAAGCGATCCCTGGGTTTAACAGCACAAGTAACGGTGGCAAGAAAATAAATGCTGCCACCAGTAGAGCCGCCATGGCAGAAATAAAGACAGCCCCAGCAGCACAGTCCTTAGCAATCTTGGCAAGCTCATGGTAAGTCTGACCAACGGTCAGATCCACAACAGACTCAAGAGCCGTGTTCATCAGTTCCATGACCAAAACTGCACTGACGGTAATCGCCACAACCGCAGCTTCAATCGGTTGAATATGTAGCAATATACCCAGGGATAACGCCACTAACCCAATAGCTAAATGAATCCGAAAGTTTCGCTGGGTTCTAACGGCATAGACAATCCCTGCCCATGCATAGCGAAAACTGGTTAAGAGGTTAGGCGCAACCTGCCAGGCGGTTTTGCTTTCCTTTTTACTCTTAGGAGCGGTTTGAAGGTTAGATGAAATAGACATGCATGAACCCTAGAAATGACATATATCAGCCAGTACAACAGCACAAACAACGGCTTAGCTTAGTCAGCGGCAACTACAACAGGGTGTTGCAGCTCCCCACTGGTCCATCAAACAGACTTATCTGTATTTCGGACCCATAGTTAATCGAGTCCTAAAACTACTCAATAGTTTCCCGAAAGAATTATCATTCTGGAGGCTATGTTAACCTTCATCAAAATCTGTAATCGTATATTACCTACCCAGATTCGGTAATTAACACCTATCTTGCTAAGAAATTAATTCGATTTGTCTTAAGAGACTATGTTGCTTGTCCAACATAATGGTCAGGCTAGCGTCATCAGGATGATCCCATCCTAGTAAATGCAAAAGACCATGGGCCGCCAACCAGGCCAATTCTTGAGTGATGGAGTAATCGGCATTGTGACGCTGACGCTGAGCGGTTTCCACAGAGATGACCACATCCCCCAGCGGTAGGGGAGCGGTCTGATAAATTTCTTCAGCTCCAGGTATATTGACCTCTTGGGCGGCAAATGCTAGAACGTCTGTCGCTTTGTCTTGGTGACGATAGGTCGCGTTTAACTGTTGAATCGTGACGTCGTCAGTGAGTAGAAGACTGACTTCGTAATAATTGATGGGCGAGGCTGTGGGCACAAGTGCCGTTAGCCAGGCATGAAACCACGTTTGCCACGTAGCCAATGTCGGCAGTTCCTCGGGTTGAAGCACACTCGGGGTATCCAGGGTCTCTACCCAGAGCTCTAACTGAGGCAAGGGAGACGTCACCGGGGTCACCGAGTCAGATAGGCCAAACCGACTAGTACTCCCATCAGGCCCATAGCCGTCAGGAAAAAATGAAATAGAGATTTACTTCCTTTTTTCACCATGTTGCGCATGGCTAGTTTGACATAGCTAGGTTTAGGCTCAGCTGGCTGAGCGTCGACGGAAGGAGGAGGAGACTGGGGCATGGGAGGCATGGGCAAACATTAAGTAATGTATCAGGCTTTGATAGCACGACGCTAATTACACCGTCGTTTCTTGAGTAATTTGATTTTCCTGTTGGAGTAGCGCCTCAATAAATAGATCAAGATCGCCATTCATGACATCGTCCACCGCCGTAGTTTCAACATTGGTGCGGAGATCCTTGACCATTTGATACGGGTGAAAAACGTAGTTGCGAATTTGGTTGCCCCAGGCGGCTTCTACCATATCGCCGCGAATGTCAGCAACGGCTTGGGCCTGCTGTTCTTGGGCAATGACTAGCAGCTTAGCCTTGAGCAACGCCATGGCTTTTTCTTTGTTTTGCAGTTGCGATCGCTCCTGGGTACATCGCACTGACAGCCCCGTAGGCAGGTGAGTAATACGCACAGCAGTCTCTACCTTGTTAACGTTTTGACCACCGGCTCCACCGGAACGGGATGTCTTAATTTCTAACTCCTTATCGGGGATATCCAGCTCGATCGCATCGTCTAGAACCGGCATCACTTCAATCCCAGCAAAGCTCGTTTGACGTTTGCCATTGGCATTAAACGGAGAAATACGCACCAGCCGATGGGTTCCCTTTTCTGCTTTGAGGTAGCCATAGGCATAGCGGCCATCAATTTCTAGGGTGACCGACTTCAACCCGGCTTCATCCCCCTTAGACTCCTCCACCAGTTTGACGCCATAACCATGCTGAGCACACCAACGGCTATACATACGTAGTAGCATTTCTGCCCAGTCTTGGGCGTCGGTGCCGCCAGCACCAGCATTGATGGTAACCACGGCACTGTTTTTATCGTAGGGACCCGACAGCAGCTGCTGTAGCTCCCACTGATCAAGGGCTTTGGCCAGGGTGCTGACGGTTTCTTGAGCCTCGTTCAAAAGCGCTGGATCTGACTCCATTTCCAACAGCTCTGCAATGGTCTGAATATCCCCGAGCTGGGTGGTCCAGGTATTGAGCTGTTCCAGGTAAGACTTATATTCGTTGAGGGTTTGCAAGGTAGTTTGCGCCTGCTCCTGATCGTCCCAAAAGTCCGGTTGGGACGCTACCTGCTCCAGGTCATCAATTTTTGCTTGAATGGCAGGTAGGTCAAAGATACTCCTGAGCTTTGCCCAGGCGGTTAGTCAGCAGGTCGCTTTCTCGTTTTAAATCGGCAAGATCTAGCATCGGGCAGTTAGCGCCAGTGGTGTAGTGTCCATTAATTCTATAATGTCACCCGCAACCCAATTTGCCCCCACTCCCCATGGCCCTTTCCTCTAAGCTTTGGCAGCAGCATCTAGATCTAGCTAATGACAGTCTGGCCCATCCCTTTGTCCAAGGCATAGCCGATGGAACGTTACCAAAAGCCACATTTGCCTACTATGTGGGGCAGGATGCATTTTTTTTAGAGGCCTTTGCCAGGGCCTATAGCATTGCCGCAGCCAAAGCTCCCACATGGCAGAGTTTTAATGTGTTTCACGATTTAGCCGCCGGGGTACTTACAGAGCTTAAGCTACACCAAAGCTATGCCAAAACCTGGAATGTGGACCTGGCTCAGGTGAGTCCAGGGACAGCGACACGTCAGTATACAGATTTTTTATTGGCAACGGCCTGGAGTCAGCCCATTGGAGTAACGGCGGTGGCCATGTCACCCTGTATGAGGCTCTATGCCTATTTGGGACAGCAATTAGCCCAAGGAGGAATTCCAGACCATGCCTATGGGGACTGGATTGCCACCTATAGCAGTGATGAATTTGAGCCCTTAGCCGCTCAGTTAGAGGCTATTGTGGATGACTATGCCGAAGAGAGTGAGCTAATTCGATCTACCTACCGATATGCCATGGTATGTGAGCGAGACTTTTTCCAAGCGGCATGGCGATATCAAGGCTGAACCCGCTCTAATCGCACTCTTATATTGCCTCTGGGGCCATGGGATAGGTCTGATGGGGTTGCCACTGCTGGCCGTTATGGCGAAGCAGAACAAGCTCCATGGCCGTAAAGTCAAACTCGATTACTTTTTGTTCAAACTCTGGCCAAGCTTGGTAAAAAGCCGTCTTGGTTAAGTCTCGAAAGGCGACGGTCATGTGGGGGCAAAAGTTTGGATAGCGCCGATCTACCAAGCTAAAGCTGTCTTCCATAAACGCTGCTAATTCTTTTTGAAGCGCCATCAGACCTGGGCTTTTGACGACGTCAAGGTAGATGACGTTGGGAGGGAAGGCTCCGTAATTGCGGAGTGCGATCGCAACTCCCTGCTTTCCTCTAGCAAAGGCTCCCAAGCCCCTACTCAAATCATCTAAGCTTCTCTCCCCAGACCATTCAAACGGAGCCTGCAACGTAATGTGAGGCGGTGAGTTAAATGCCTTGCGGGAGCCATAGCGCTCTTCAAAATGGCGTTTAATCTCATTTACCGAAGCTTGAATCTCCGGTGGCGGCACCAGAGCGATGAAGAATCGCTGCAAATCCATGATTTAACCCTAATATTCCTACAATATGTTTCTAGGGAAGTATTTCTGGTGCCATCAGCCAGGAAAGCATGAAGAGGCCGTCTTATCCAAATTTTTGTCTATGGTCTGGTTCGTCAAAATTGAGCATGGCATCGTCAATAAATCCACATTTGACCAGTTTGTGCCAGCCCATGTGGATTACGTCAAAGACCTGGTGGAGAAAGGACATCAGGCAAAAACTGGCTACTGGGCCGAGCGCGGTGGCGGTATGTTGTTATTCCAAGCAGCTTCTCTGGCAGAGGCAGAAGCCATTGTCCAAGCTGACCCCCTAATTCAAAACGGCTGCGTAGACTACGAACTGCATGAATGGTGTGTGGTCGTGGAATAGCTCCTATAATGACAGGCCGGGTGTTCTGGATAACGATGAGAATTGAGGCTGATGGCAAAAACAAACAAAAAATCCCAGCCCAGTGACGGCTTTAAGGTCATGGCTGACAACCGCCAGGCCCGATTTACCTACGAAATTTTAGATAGTTACGAAGCCGGTATAGCCCTGCAAGGAACCGAGGTAAAGTCCATTCGTGCCGGCAAGGTCAATCTCCGAGATGGCTATGCCCAGGTCAAGAATGGTGAAGTTTGGCTGCTCAACGTCCACATTTCACCCCACGACATGACCAACCAAGCCTACAATCACGAACCGCGCCGCCCGCGTCGACTGCTTTTACACAAAGCCGAAATCCGCAAACTCATTGGCAAAGTAGAAGAAAAGGGTCTCACCTTGGTGCCCATGAAGCTTTACTTAAAAAAGGGGCGAGTAAAGGTCAACATCGCCATTGGACGTGGTAAGAAACTCCACGATAAGCGCGAGTCCCTTAAGCAAAAGCAAGAGAAACGTGACATTGCCCGCATGATGAAAAATCGTTAACGGGTTTCGCTATCGAGGGCGGTGACCACCCGTTCATAAATCTGTTCGGCTTCTTCGGGAGTGTTGCCAATGCAGGTGAGCCCCAGTTTGCCATATTCCGATAGGCAACCCATGAGGTGAAACGCAGCCCCCGTACCGGCGATAGAATTAAAGTGCAGCTGCTCTACCATAATGATGTCCATCAGGTCATCAGGTAGCAGTCCTTTGTATTGGTCTTTTTGTAAGTTATCAGAGGCCCGGTAATACTTAGATTGGCCTTGGGGTGTATAGAACTGGCCATCTTCAGGGTTGTAACTGCCGTTGGTTAATAGCTGAAGGGCCATAAACGGATGAGTGGTGCCGCCCTTACGTAAATTAATTTCAATCGCATTTAACTCCCAGCGTTGCTCCTGCTTCACCGCAACAAAATCAACGCTATAACGCTCCAGTGCCCCACGCCTAGCCAAGACTTCTCCAACTCGTAGCCCCATTTCTTGGAGTGACAGCCGATAGTCCTCATCGGCTGGGAACCGGCAGCCCAAGAAGATTTGTCCATCTGGCCCACCGAGAATCTGATCGTGGGTAGATAGGATTTCTACGTCTCCAAACGGGGTGATATGGCCCTGGACACTGGGTGAGCGTTTGATGTCGCCTTCGATAAAAGCTTCTGCGATCGCACCAAGTTCCCCAATCTTGTGGCTAAAATGCTGCCAAGTTTCATGCACATACTGAAAACGCATATGTGCCAACGATTCAAGTACAGCAGCCACCCGCGCACCATGGGAGACTCTACCAGGAGCCACACCAGCTAGCTCATCGAGCATCAGTAGAGCATTCCCCTCTCCCGAAAACCCCTCATTCAGCTTAATTACAATCCGCTTCAGATCTGGCTGCTGTTCCCAAAGCCTGGCCGTAGCCGTAGCCAGATCTTCAGGCGTGTAATTAAGGCAGCTCCCCTCCGGATGAGGCACACCACAGACAGCAAAAATCTCACGACTCCCCGCCTTAGTACCCAAATTCAACAGTGCTGGAGGTACAGCCATCAGCGGAATATTTAAAGTCAGTGCCAACCGCTGCTCCCAGTCCGTTGAGTTGTAACACACCATATAGGCTTCACCAGGAGAAAGACAATGACGAATACGCTCAATTAAACGGGGTCGACTCAGAATTTTCTCAGTCAAAGGTCGCTGTGCCCCGTCGTAAGTAGAAAATAAACGTAAGCGGTTCTGAGCATGGGAACTAGGAATCCCAGGGAGCAACTCCAGATAGTAGTCCACAATGCTAGGGTGCAGCGGTTGCGACGTCACATAAATCAGAGACGTATTAGGGTTTCGCAAATGAAGCAAGGCAAATAGCAGTCGCTCTTCATAGTGATGTACCCCTTCCACCTTGGCTAATTCCTCTTGATCAAGGCTTAGGGAAGGTACAACAAGAATCTGCCTAGGAGCGCGGTCAAAACAATCAATAGCCTGCCAACAGGTTGTTAGCTGAGTCTGCAGCTGAGCACGAGCTAATTCATCTGCCGCCTGCCAGTTGAACGATTTAGATGTCACAATCACTCCCTCATCCATGCAACTGGCTTATTGATTCCATGACAAATATCCTGGTGCATTAGGACATTTGCACGTCAGGTTGGCCATTGTATAGCAAACCGATGAATGCATTCATCGGTTTGCTGCGCACATAGCTGTTGCTACTTATGGCTTTCAACGATCGCGTATGACCTGAACCATGTGCGCCAAGCTATATATCGAGATATGCAAGACTCTCTATCGTTCTAATCGACCTGACAAACGCAATATTACACCTGTTCAAGAGACTTTCCTCAAGACGCCAGTAGCGACGTGGGGATGATCCCACGTCGCTACTGGCGTCTATTTCAAAGATGTCATCACCAAAATAAACAAACGCCTATTAAACTGCTTTTGCCCAACCTAAGAAGCTTGGCTAGATAGTTTATGGATCTGTTTGCAACGCCTGGGGCTGTAAATAAGTAATCATTTGATCTACACCCCGCTGAATACGACGAGTTACGGTCATCGGACTCACACCAATACGTTCAGCTACCTCCTTACGAGAGAGCCCCTTAAAAAAGACAAATTCAATAGCCGAACGGGTCTTATCTTCTAGCTGGCTCAGGGCACGCTGTAGCTGCTGCCGATCTTCTTCCAAAGCCTGTAACAACTGATAGTGCATATCAGGAAGGGTGTCCCCTAGGGTAATTGTTG
The DNA here is from genome assembly GCA_038534515.1 of Cyanobacteria bacterium J06554_1. Classification (GTDB taxonomy): domain Bacteria; phylum Cyanobacteriota; class Cyanobacteriia; order Phormidesmidales; family Phormidesmidaceae; genus Leptothoe. The sequence continues at coordinate 163,530 of JBCAWO010000001.1, read as the reverse complement.
AATCCGTTTGGTGGCACACAGTTGCATCCAAACTTAGAGGCATACGATTCTTATTTGCCATTTTCACCTGACGCCACTCCTTAACCGAAATATCAAGCGCATCAGCCATTTCATAATCAGAAGGTTGACGACCGTAGCGGCGAAGTAAATCAGCCTGCATTTTCTGACTCGCCTTCTGCAAATCTTGCCAACGGCGAGGTATTTTAACAGTAGAGCCTCTATCTCTCAAAAAGTGGAGCATTTCACCCCGAATATAGGGAACAGCAAAGGAACTAAATGCACATCCCTGGCTTGGATCAAATCGCTCAATAGCGCGGATTAAGCCAAGATAGCCAATCTGTTCAAGGTCTTCGTAAGGCTCAGCGCACTGATGACTGACGCGATGCGCTATTTTTCGAACCAAACCTGCGTTTAAGCGGACTAAATCATTACGCAACTTGATAGATGGCCTTTGTTTATATGCCATCAGCATCTCCATCCCGCGAGAGCGAAGCGATGAGGTTTGAGTAGCCATAGTGTGCTAAATATCCTGTGTCAGGGCGTTAAATCGTGATTTAAGTACATTGTCGGGATGTTGACTTAAGCACACCATCGTTGGATCACGGGACTCGGTCTATAAATTTCCTGAGAGACTCCGTGTATTCACCCTGGCTGTTTGAATAGTTACTTTATTACATATGCTTGAAATCCATACAGCATGGTACATCAATGCAATATGCTCAGTGGGTTTACTTAAAGAATGAAAGTTAATAAAAAACTAATTTATGCTACCTTTTCTACAGATATAATTTGGGTCATGTGGGACAATTTTGGCTCATTTACAGATCTCTATATCTGTTTTTTCAATAGTTTTAGAATTAGCCATAACACGCTAGTAGATTGAGCAATTTTTAGACTCCTAGATACATCTTTAAATAGGCTTTCTTGTAGATACTCCTGTCGCGTTCTTGTACTAAGAGTTCCCATCAAGGTTTGTCCATATAACTTTTTCTATAGAAGAATTTTTATAACAGACGATCGGATACATCTAGCAGCTTTCGCTACACACAGCCATATCATCTAAAATGTCTAGCAACCACTGATATTGCGAGCTGTAGCAATCGATAAATACATCCATCGATTGCACAGCTGAAGCTTTTAGAGATTGCGTGTCTGCCGTCAGGCCACATCATCAAAGGCAATGTCACGATGTCTGCTTTGCTTTCATAATCAGCTATTAAGAAAGTCTTTGACTACCGATAAGTAGGTAGCGGCATCTTCCAACATAGGAAAATGGCCAGTTTCTGGTATTTCGACATATTCAATGTGTGTGTTTAAAGCCGCAGCTTGACGACCTAACTCGGCAGGAGTGATCTTGTCGTATTGACCGGATATCAACAATGTTGGCACGCTAATGGCCGAGAATGCCTGAGGCATTGTCTCTGTAGCATGTTTGCTGACTGAAGCTTTTAAGGTCCCTAAAGCCGTTGCCGTATCAGCCTGTAGGAAATCGTTCAGGAACACTTTTTTATCAGGATAAGGAATTTTCCCTTTGAGAAACCGCGACATAAATATTTGCGGAGCCAATGGAATGTGAGCCAGCCATGCCGGTCGAAACATCACAACATAGCCGCCAAACTGGTGAAAGGCTTTGAAGGCACGCTCATCATACTCAAAGGAGCCATTACAGGTAAGAACAGCCTTATTTACTCGTTGGGAAAAACGACTGAGAAAATACAGGGCCACCGATGCCCCCATAGAGTGAGCACTAATAAATACACGCTCTAACTTGAGAGCAGTCAGTAATTGTTCGAGATCGTCGGCAAAGCTCTCAAGCGCTCCTAAATCAGGTGTAGTGTTCTGTGCAGCGGCAGAACGACCAAATCCCCGCAAATCATATAGCAGACAGTCAAAATCTTGTTTCATTGCCTGGGCTGTACGTTCCCAGTATCGCGCTGATCCCCCCCAACCATGGAGGAAAACAAGGGTAGGACGATGTCCCTGGGGTCCATCACAAATCCATTCGTAGTAGTGATCTACTCCATTGAGCGTTACACAGGCCATGACAACCCCTCAGATTAGTAACATCCCATATAGGATGACATTCAGGGAAACCAAACGAAGTAATGCTCGGTTTTAATTAAACCTTGTCTGCACCTGACAATTTACTTTTTTAGGCCTGGGAAAACGTTAAGATTGAATCTCAAAATTAGTTTAAGCAGATTCTGGCTTAGGTAATGATGAAGGGTGCATCAGAAGCTCCGCCGTAGAGCGCTTCTCCACCATATCTCGGGTAATTTGAAAACGCTTCATGTCTTTCCTAGACGGCAGCTCGTACATAATATCCAGCATAATTTCCTCAATAATGCCGCGCAATGCCCGTGCGCCCGTCTTACGTCTGTAACCTTCCTGTGCAATAGCTCTAATAGCGTCTGGCTTAAACTCTAGGCTCACATTGTCCATAAGCATGAGCTTCTGAAATTGTTTGATCAACGCATTTTTAGGCTCTGTCAAGATTGCCATCAACGCGTCTTCATCTAAGGGATTGAGAACTGAAATTGCAGGAATTCGACCAATAAATTCAGGAATCATCCCAAACTTGACAATATCATCGGCCTCTAAGTCTTTCAATACATCAGCTGTTCGCTTATCGCGATTAAACTGAGGCTGATTCTCTGCCGAACCTTGAACAAAACCCATGGACTTTTTGCCAATACGCTGCTCAATAATTTTCTCAAGACCAACAAAGGCACCGCCGCAAATAAATAAGATATTGCTAGTATCAATCTGAATACAGTCTTGATAAGGGTGCTTACGACCGCCTTGGGGAGGCACATTGGCAACCGTGCCCTCAAGCATCTTTAACAACGCTTGCTGAACACCTTCGCCAGAGACATCTCTAGTAATCGATGGATTCTCGCTTTTTCGAGCAATCTTATCAATCTCATCAATATAGATTATGCCTCGTTGAGCCTCTTCAACATCAAGATCTGCTACCTGTAACAGCCGCAGTAATATGTTCTCAACATCTTCACCTACATAGCCTGCCTCAGTAAGTGTGGTAGCATCAGCTACTGCAAAGGGCACATCTAAGATTTTCGCTAACGTTTGGGCCAATAAGGTCTTTCCTGATCCCGTCGGGCCAATAAGCAAAATATTTGATTTTTGTAGCTCTACACTATCTTCTCCAGGATCGCCCCCGGACTGGACATAGCTCAATCGCTTGTAGTGATTGTAAACGGCTACGGACAGAACTTTCTTAGCCTCGTTTTGACCAATGACATGCTCATCTAAATAAGATTTGATGTCTCGAGGCTTAGGAATTTGGCTTAGAGAGATGTGTGATGGCGACTTACGCCCTCTCTCAGGGGGCTGTTCCCTTCGAGGAGCAGGGGGCGTGACCGCAGAGCTTGAATCAAAGAGTTCTTCGTCTAAAATTTCGTTACAAAGGTCAACACACTCGTCACAGATATAAACTCCTGGACCAGCAATCAGTTTTCGCACCTGTTCCTGAGACTTGCCGCAAAAGGAACATTTAAGATGGGAGTCATATTTAGACATATTTGCCCTAACCTAGTGCGTTGACATCAAATCGGCAGCAGCATCACGAGAAATCACAGTGTCAATCAAACCATAGTCAGCGGCATCAGCGGCAGACATGAAGAAATCACGCTCGGTGTCTTCTGCTATCTTTTCCAAAGGCTGCCCTGTGTGGCCAGCCAATAACTCATTTAATCGTTGCTTTAAGTACAGAATTTCTCGAGCCTGAATTTCAATATCCACTGCTTGCCCTTGGGCACCACCCAAGGGCTGGTGAATCATGATCCGAGAACTTGGTAAGGCCATACGCTTACCCTTAGCCCCACCAGACAGCAAAAACGCCCCCATACTAGCAGCTAATCCAAAGCAGATGGTTACGACATCTGGACGAATTTGCTGCATCGTATCGTATATGGCCATACCTGCTGTAATTGAGCCCCCTGGAGAATTAATGTAAATCTGAACATCTTTCTCAGGGTCTTCAGCATCCAGATATAGCAGTTGAGCCACAATTGAGTCAGCCAGAGTATCGTCTACACCACTACCCAGAAAGACAATGCGCTCCCTGAGTAAACGTGAGTAAATATCAAAAGCCCGTTCGCCACGCCCCGACTGCTCCAACACTACTGGCAGCATATTGGTTGCTCCGTCAGTGCCACCAGACAACTTTGAACCAGACAGGGCTGGTACTGTCGTGCTGTGGTAAAGATGAAACATCGATGAATACATATATTGCCTAACAGCGTACCTTTACATTATGCCCTGTCCCTTAGCTAAGATGTCTGCAAGGGATGGCCCCCATACTCTAACGAAAACCGACCAGTTTCAACAGTAACTAAGGGGGGAATTTTAAAAATTCTCTACGCAGTCTCGAACATAGATAATCATGCAATCCCTGTTACAGGTGGCACCACTTGTTTCTAGAAACCTTTTATCTCTCAAAGAATTTGCTCGGGGATTATCATTCGTAGACGAGAAGCATGTTAGTGCCCTACATATTTAATAAATAGACATGCAGGACATTAAAACTTATTCTTCCTCAGCAACAGCGACGGCTGCTGTGTCAGTATCATTTTCTTGACTCAGACCATCTTCAGCAGCATCCTCTTGACTCAGACTACCTTCAGCCACCAAATCAACGGTGGCATTTTCAGCCAGCCAAGCCAGGATCGTTTCCTTTAGAAGATCCTCGTTTACAACTTGCTTCAGACGATCTTGATCAATGTTGGCAGGATCATCAACTTCAGCCATCATCTCTTTAATCCGCGTCGCTACAGCTTCCTCATCAACGCTGATAGACTCCTGCTTGGCAACTTCCCCTAGAGCCAGTGTGCGCCGCAAGCGCTCAGTTGCCTCAGGTTTTGCATTTTCACGCATATTTTCAACCAGCTCTTTGGTCAGGAATTTATTGACGTCTATACCTTGGTTAGATAGCTGCATTACTGTCTGAGTGACAATATGATCAACCTCACGCTGTAACAGAGTCTTAGGAATTTCAACTTCTAAGTGCGTAACTAGCTCATCTAAGAGGGCCTTCTCCGTATTGGATTGAGTAGCGTCTTTCGCCTCCTGTTGAAACCGCTCTTGTAGGGACTGCTTCAATTCCTCCAAGGTCTCAAACTCGCTCACTTCCTGGGCAAGATCATCATCTAGATCCGGAAGTTCGCGCTCTTTGAGATCATTAAGGGTGATGCTAAAAATAGCTGGCTTACCGGCTAGATCGGCTTGGGGATATTCGTCTGGGAAAGCAACCTCGACATCTTTTGTCTGCCCCAGCTCCATACCAACAATACCTTCGACAAATCCTGGAATAAATCGCCCTTCCTTTATCTCGACCTGAAATTCAGTGGCACTTCCACCTTCAAACTCCTCAGGTTCTTTTCCGTCTTCAATGATTTTGCCAACGAAGTCAACGACAGCAACATCGTTCTCTTTGGCTGCTCGATCTTCGATAGGCACTAAGCTGGCTAAATTCTGCTGATACCCCGCTAGGGTTTCAGTAATGCGTTCAGGATTGTAGACAGCCTCTTCGGCTTTAACCAATAAGTTCTTGTATTGGCTGAGCTTCGCCTGAGGAGGAACGTCCACTGATGCTGAAATGGTTAGCGTCTTGCCTGGTTCAAACTCCTCAATTAGATTTTCAAACCCAGAACGTAGCTGGTAGTTGCCTAAAGCATCAATTTTTTCCTGGGCAATGGCCTTATCAATTGAAGTCTGTACAATCTCTTCCAGGGCCGCTGCTTTGATCCTAGTTGCGCCCAACTGCTGCACTAAAATTTGACGCGGTACTTTTCCTTTACGAAACCCAGGAATGTTGGCCGTTTTCATATACTTCCGCAGGGTTTGCTCATAGGTCTGCTTGGAGACTTCTGCAGGAACCTCTATTTCTAAGCCGACCTGGCTATCGGGCAGTTTTTCCTGGGTAACTTTCATTGGGGATTTCTATTCTGGTTAATTGTTGCGCAGTGCATGTACCACAATCGGCTGGTGAAAAGCTTTGATTCCGATTGGGAACAGCCCTTTAAATCACAGTCGAGCGCTGTCTTGGTATAAAAGCCAGCAGCACCTTTGCTTAGAAAAGTACCGTGGATGTGCGAAGAACACTTAGGTACAATCTAATGCTTAAAGCATTAGCTACAAGTGCAATTAGCTATAATACCTGATTATTTCAATCTAAGACCGTAGAGTCATTGGTGTGTAAAAATCAGAAGCCTCGTCCTTTCGCTGGTCTAATTTAGCAAGATGACTTAGTAATGGGGCGCTGTAGGGCATGACTTAGCAAGTGTATACTGTAGAAAATTACGGTATGGCAATTTAGCAAAGCTCAAGAATTTGGGACATTTGTCAAAACGCTCATTATATATTAGTTGCTATTGCCTAAGGCCGCGTTAACGGAAGGTCGGTTGCCGTCAATCGATCGCTGTGAGCATCGGTATTACCTTTCGACTCACATTGAGTAAAGAGGGTCTAACCAGAGTGTCTACAAGCTGTTTATCACTTTTCTGAGCTACTATAGAGCGCTACTACTACAGTAGAGCGTTAAACAAGAAGGCTTCTTTTTACGATGCATCCTTGTAAAGGTGTTAGAACAGTCAGTAGCCTGCTGACAGATAATTCCACACAGGGTTCTAGAGCTTAATTTGTAGGGCGTAGTAGTGTGAAGGTTTTCTACAGAGATTGATTGGTGTCTTGGGCCTGGTGTCGTACTGGAGGATAATTTAGGCCTAGTTGTCCTTAGGGTTGACTCAAGATTCTTAAAGTCAGCCATCGGTGTAGAGTTCGCAACCGGTAGTAGCGTTAAACAACTGACTCAAGCTCTCTTAGCAAAGTATTTGGATATGTTTGGTTTGATGTTTTTAAGTCAAATTTTGAATATGTAGGAGGTTAGATCTTTTGCCTGAAGCGTATCGTGTAGCGATTATGGGTGCTACAGGTGCCGTTGGTACCGAACTTTTAGAACTTCTGGAAGAGCGTAATTTTCCCGTCAAGGAGCTTACCCTTCTAGCTTCCCCACGTTCTGCGGGAAAGGAGTTGCTGTTTAAAGGGCAGCCAATCACGGTAGAGGCCATCAGTGATGCAAGTTTTGCTGATGTTGATCTTGTACTGGCTTCGGCTGGCGGTTCCGTTTCTAAGGAATGGGCTCCTAAGGCGGCGGCGGCAGGTGCTGTGGTGGTTGATAACTCCAGCGCATTTCGCATGGACCCGGCAGTCCCCTTGGTGGTGCCTGAGGTTAATCCCAAGGCTGCACTGAACCATAAAGGGATTATTGCCAACCCGAACTGTACGACCATTTTGATGAGTGTCGCCCTTTGGCCACTGCATCAGCATCAGCCCATAGAGCGCATTGTGGTTGCTACGTATCAGTCTGCAAGCGGCGCTGGTGCACGTGCGATGGAAGAAGTGAAACAGCAGGCTCAATCAATCTTGCAGGGTGAAGAGCCGACCACTGAAGCTTTTCCGTATCCATTAGCCTTCAATTTGTTTCCCCACAATTCACCACTCAACGAGCTGGGTTATTGCCAGGAGGAAATGAAAATGGTGAATGAAACCCGCAAAATTTTTGAAGTGTCTGATCTTCGCGTCAGTGCAACCTGTGTGCGGGTACCCGTCTTACGAGCACATTCAGAAGCCGTTAATATTGAGTTTTCGCAACCGTTTGCAGTAGATGAAGCGCTGGAATTGTTGAAAGCAGCACCGGGTGTCAAAGTGGTCGAGGACTGGCAAGCCAACTATTTCCCGATGCCGATTGAGGCTAGCGGCCAGGATGAGGTGTTGGTAGGTCGAGTACGACGTGACCTATCCCATAGCTGTGGTTTAGAACTGTGGCTGAGTGGCGATCAAATTCGGAAAGGGGCAGCCCTCAATGCCGTACAAATTGCTGAACTCTTGGTCAGTAAGCAAGCTTTAAAGCCCAAGGTTCTGGCTTGATTTTAGTCCACGGTAACTATTGTTCGGGCTCCAGTGGACTGACAATCTATGGCCAGAGTCAAAGGGCTCCTGAGTAAATAGTCATTAAACGTTATTGGACAAGATAATCCTGAGATTCAGACCGACTTGGAAAGGGCATTGGGTAATTCTTTGGAGATAAAAATTTCGAAGTTTGCCGACAGGCTTGTGATGTAGTGAGGATAGATAGGACGTGACATATTTTGGGCGTGTGCTCACGGCGATGATTACCCCATTTGATCAAACAGGGGCCGTCGATTATGAATCTGTGGACCGTTTGGCATCACATCTAGTCAGCCACGGTACCGATACTATTGTGGTGTGTGGCACTACAGGTGAATCGCCCACCCTTAGTTGGTCAGAGGAATATGAGCTATTCCAGGTGGTCAAAGCCGCCGTGAACGGTCATGGAAAGGTGGTTGCTGGGACTGGCTCAAACAGCACAAAAGAAGCCATTGAAGCAACTCAAAAGGCCGCTGAGCTTGGGTTAGATGGCACCCTTCAGGTAGTGCCGTATTATAATAAGCCACCTCAGGCTGGGTTGCTGGAACACTTCAGTGCGATCGCAACCGCTGTGCCAAACCTTCCTGTGATGCTCTACAACGTGCCAGGGCGCACTGGGCGCAATTTGGAAGCCTCTACCGTTGCAAAGCTGGCAAAAGTCTCAAATATCATCGCAATCAAAGAAGCCAGTGGTGATTTAGACCAGGTCAGCGAAATTTGCCGTTTAACCCCACCTGATTTTGATGTTTACTCAGGCGATGACTCTTTGACCCTGCCAATGCTTTCAGTCGGGGCTGTGGGTGTGGTAAGTGTCGCTAGCCATTTGGTAGGAGACTCGCTACAGCAAATGATTCAGGCTTACGAAAACGGGCAAGTATTTTCAGCTAGAGACATACACCTGAAACTTCTGCCCCTCTGCAAAGCCCTATTTGCAACCACTAACCCGATATTAATCAAATCGGCAATGCAGCTTCAAGGGTGGTCTGTCGGCAACTGTCGTTTACCCCTGAGCGAGGCCCCTACCGCCTTAGTGAACGAACTTAAAAATTTAATGGCGACCCTCGAGCTATTACCAACAGCCGTTGTGTAACCAGACAAATAACAGGGGAGCAGACGCTTCCCAGATCATGTTTTATCACCAAGGATTTATGCACATCCCTTAAGCACATTTCAGTTCTACAAAAATCATCTTTAACCGTTTTTAAGCAATTTTTTTGACCTCTCATTAAGGAACCTATGCGCCAACGAACTAGAAGTAGCCAACGCTCCAGAGTCACTACAAAAAGTGACAGCCAGAATGGTAATCAAAGGGCTCAGATCACTACTCCTAAAACAGCTAATAAATCCGCTAACAACGTAGATAAAAGTACGCTTAAAGTTATCCCCCTAGGCGGACTTCATGAAATTGGTAAAAATACCTGTGTCTTTGAGATTAATGATGAAATCATCCTAGTAGACGCCGGTTTAGCATTTCCATCCGATGGCATGCATGGCGTTAATATCGTGCTACCAGATGTTACCTATCTGCGGGAAAATCGCCACAAAATCAAAGGCATGATTGTTACCCATGGGCACGAAGACCATATTGGGGGTATTGCCTTTCACCTTAAGCAGTTCGATATTCCTGTTATCTACGGTCCTCGACTGGCAATGGCACTGCTAGCTGACAAATTAGAAGAAGCAGGAGTGGCGGACCGCACTGAACTACGAACAGTGCGGCCTCGTGATGTTGTAAAGCTGGGACAGTCATTTGCGGTCGAATATATCCGCAACACTCATTCCATGGCTGACAGTTTTACGGTGGCTCTCCGTACCCCAGCAGGGACCGTTATTTTCACCGGCGACTTCAAAATTGACCACACACCCGTCGATGGCGAGTACTTTGACTTTGCCCGGTTAGCTGCCTATGGAGAAGAAGGAGTCCTGTGCCTAATTAGTGACTCGACTAATGCTGAAGTCCCAGGACATACTCCATCCGAACGTTCCGTTTTCCCAAACCTAGACAGAGCCTTTAGTGAAGCTACAGGCCGTCTGATGGTCACCACATTTGCATCGTCTGTCCATCGAGTGAATATGCTGCTTGAGCTAGCTCAAAAGCATAAGCGTTCAGTATTTGTGGTCGGTCGCTCCATGTTGAACGTGATTGCTCACGCCCGCAATCTTGGATACATCAAATGTCCAGACGATTTATTCAAACCCTTAAACACCTTAAATAGCTGCCCTGATGAAAAGGCAATGATCTTGACCACCGGGTCCCAGGGTGAGCCGATGGCAGCCTTAACCCGCATCTCCAATGGATCTCATCGCCAAATTAAAGTACGCGCTGGTGACACCATTATCTTCTCTGCCAACCCAATTCCTGGCAACACTATTGCAGTGGTTAACACGATAGATAGACTTATGGCCCAGGGAGCCAATGTGATCTACGGAAAGCGCAGAGGGCTACACGTGTCTGGTCATGGGGCCCAAGAAGATCAAAAGCTCATGCTAGCTTTGACCCGTCCAAAATATTTTCTCCCTGTCCACGGAGAGCATCGCATGCTAGTGAAACATGCAGCCACAGCTCAAAGTATGGGTGTGCCAGCAGAAAACATGGTGGTCATCCAAAATGGGGATATTGTAGCTGTTGATAATCAGCAGGGGATTCGGATTGCTGGCAAAGTTTCATCAGGAGTTGAACTGGTGGATTCATCCCGCAATGGCATCGTCGGGCGTACGGTTCTCAAAGAACGTCAGCAGCTCGCAGAAGACGGCATCATCACGGTGTCAACAACTGTGGATACCAACGGTAAGTTGTTGGCCCCTCCTATGGTTCATTTACGCGGCGTAGTCACCAAGCACTCTGAAGCTGATTGGAATGAAAAAATCAATCGGGTTGTGGCGTCTGGGTTACGCAGCCGGTGGAACGAGGTCATCGATACCTCCGGCGATCAGAAAACAGTTCGATGGGACGGTTTGCGATCGCGCTTGGAAGAGGAGGTCCGCCACTGCGTGCGACGTGAGCTCCCCAAGCGATATCCCCTGATCATATTTCTGATGCAACCTATTGAGGCTAAAGCACCCACAACAACAGAGACTCCCAAAAAACGAGTTGTAGCGGTCTAAGGACATTGCTGCTATTCGACAGCAATAGGGACTAGGACTCGAAAATCAAACGCATAACGGCTCTATTCATGATGAATAGAGCCGTTATGCGTTTGCTCTAGAACATAATGCAGCTCTAGCTTTCAAGGATTATGTATGGTCTGAACTATAGGCCATAAGCTGTGTATCTCTGGAGAAGATTGAAATAAAAATTTTAAAATCCTAGCCATATGTACACGCTCAAGCTATAATCCATTGCAAATGAAGCTGCCGTAGGATAACTACAGAGTTTGTTAGCTGCAGCTCGACCAACGGCGAGTACTGACCAGTTCCGCTTCTATCAGAGCATTTGCGATTGCAACGTACCAGCGACGCTTTCTGTCTGTCTTGAGGCCTCAGTACTCTTAATAGGATTTATCTAAACGTCACTTCCAGCTGCCAAGCAGTGAAGTATTTGGATTCCTGCGGTTTTCTCTGTAACCTGCCCACGGCCTCAACAGAGCCCGGTTGACTTTTAATAAAGGTGCCAAAGGGGTTAGGTTAGGGTGGCTGTCTTAGATTTGAAGGATTAATCGTTGAGCTTACGTATGTTAGTCCCGGTAATTTTGGACTGACTGCATAGGTTTTTGAGGAAATTGGATGCCTAAGCAGATCATTATTGCGGAGCAGCATCGCACTGCCGCCGTTTTTTCGGAAGATCAAATTCAAGAATTAATTGTGGCTACCGGTAGCCACCAGGTCGGAGACATTTACGTAGGTACTGTTGAAAACGTACTTTCGGGAATCGATGCTGCCTTCATCAATATTGGAGACAGCGAACGAAATGGTTTCATGCACGTGTCCGATTTGGGACCGCTAAAGCTGAAGCGCGCACCAGGACCTATTACTGAGTTGGTTGCACCTAAGCAAAAAGTGCTGGTGCAAATCATGAAGGAGCCTACGGGCAACAAGGGACCGCGACTGACTGGAAAAATTACCCTTCCAGGACGCTATTTGGTTCTAATGCCCTACGGTCGAGGTGTGAACCTATCTCGACGAATCCGGAATGAAGCTGAGCGTCACAGGCTAAGAGCGCTGGGTATTTTGACCAAGCCACCGGGCATGGGATTGCTGGTAAGGACCGAAGCTGAAGGTGTCTCAGAAGAGGCCATTATCGAAGATTTGGAAGCGTTGCAAAAACGCTGGGATATGGTTCAACAAGAAGCCATGTCCACTCGTCCGCCCGCTTTGTTAAATCGTGACGATGACTTTATTCAGCGAGTATTGCGAGATGTTTACAATGCTGATGTAAATCGCATTGTGACTGATTCAGACATCGGTATGCAGCGGGTTAAACAGCATTTATCAAGCTGGAGTGATGGGCGTTTGCCTGTTGGAGTTTTGGTAGATCACCACCGCACCGAATCTCCTTCAATTCTGGAATATTTTCGAGTCAATGCAGCCATTCGTGAAGCTCTAAAACCAAGAGTTGATTTACCGTCAGGGGGCTACATTATCATTGAGCCGACCGAGGCCCTCACGGTAGTTGATGTTAACTCTGGTTCTTTTACCCGCTCGGCAACAGCCCGAGAGACCGTTCTCTGGACTAACTGCGAGGCAGCTATCGAGATTGCTCGACAGCTGCGTTTGCGTAATGTTGCGGGCGTCATTGTGGTCGACTTTATTGACATGGAGTCTCGGCGTGACCAAATGCAGGTTTTAGAGCACTTTGGTAAAGCACTACAGTCCGATAAGTCTCGTCCTCAAATTTCTCAGCTATCTGAGTTGGGTCTAGTAGAATTAACGCGAAAGCGCCAAGGTCAAAATATTTATGAACTATTTGGTCGCCCTTGCCACGCCTGTGGTGGGTTGGGACACCTTGTTCAGCTCCCTGGAGAAGCGCCCGTAGAGGTACAGCAATCGGCAGTAACAAGTCGCGTTGTATCTTTACCCAGTGCACGAGTGGCGCGTCAAGAGCGCTCATCAGAGGGCTTAGAGCCGGCTCAAAGTCTAAAGTCTCTTGATTTGGTGAATCACCCCGACTATCAAGACAAAGGTAACGGTCGTAATCGTCGCCGCCGTCGTCGTGGGAATGAAGCTCCCAGCACTCGCGGAGGTCGTCCAGCAGCAGCTCCGCCAAAGTTGGCGAACAATGGCAGCAGTGTTAGCCCCATTATTGGTTCTACACCTGTTTTACCCTCCGAAAGTTCGCGCGAAGAGCAGCAGCTACCCATGGAGTCAGCCCCAGCACGTGGTAAGCGTACCCGTGGACGTGGGCGTAAGCCAGAGACTCCACCCCAGGTGATTACGGTAGCTCTTACACCTGACGAACAGCGGATTTATGCAGAAATGGGGATTTCGCCATTGGTCATGAGCCAGGAAGAGATTAAAGATACGAAGAATGTTCTTGTATCTGTGGTTGCGCCTGGAGAGGTTTCTGAAGTTGCTTCAGTAAATCTGCCTGACTCTGAATCGTTTGAGGATAATCAGAATCCAGAACCGGAGGAGGAGGTTGACACAGTGAGTCTGGATGAGGTTGAACCGACGGCAGCGGTCAATGCTGTGGAAGCTGACAATCAAGCTGATGTTCCTGCCGCAGAGGCGACGAGTCCTCAAGAGGAGTCTGTAGAATCAGAACCAGACGAAGAACCCACTACTCGCCGGCGGCGGCGACGGCGTTCGTCGGCGACAGCTGGCTAGTTTATGGCGACAGCTGGCGTAGATGAGGTTGGACGTGGAGCATTATTCGGCCCTGTAGTGGCCGCAGCGGTACTACTGCGGCCCGATGCAGAACTTTGGCTACAGCAACAGGGAGTAGCCGATAGTAAGGTTCTCACCCCAAAGAAGCGTCAAGAGCTAGTAGCCATTATTGAATCGGCATCGATTGATGCTCAGATTGGCTGGGTTTCAGTGCGTCAGATTGACCGCATCAATATTCTACAGGCTTCGCTAAAGGCTATGCGACATGCAATTGCCCACTTGTCGCCTCAGCCCACACAGTGCTTAGTGGATGGAAACCAGCCGATACCTGAGTTAGGTATTGCTCAACAAACAGTCGTTAAAGGTGACCAGACGGTGGTTGCGATCGCAGCCGCCAGCATTCTGGCCAAGGTTTGGCGAGACACACTGATTATCCGGTTAGCACGTCGCTATCCCGGATACGATCTTGCATCCAACAAAGGATATGGCAGCCCAAAACATCTAGCAGCACTAGAAACATTGGGGCCCACGCGATATCACCGCCGGTCCTTCAAACGATGCCGTCAGCTATCATTGCCAGTTAGCTGACATCCACTCTACCGAAGTTGAGATGACGCCAAGATACCGCTGGTCCATCCGCGATATTCATGGATAAGTCGTCGTTGTAACCGTTGCTTAATCGCACTCAAAATACCGTTAACAATAGCATTGCCAGTCGACTCCAGTAGTGGCCTAGGTGTCAGCCGAAATGCTGAAGGTAAATCAATGGTGATGTCTAACTCAGCATTGCCCGAAACGCCAGAATTATCCGAGCGAGCAGCAAGCCACCCCCGTAACTCAAATGAAAATCGCCGATTTAGAGCAGCCTGATGACGCAGACGACAGGAATCTGAATAAATGATTATTTCATCACATTCATTCGGATAAATCTGTACGTCTGCAATCGGCTCTAGCGTCAACATTAAAAATTTAATTGGACGCATACTAAATTGAAACGTATGGTGTCCTAACACTTCAATTTGGCTAGGATCGGCAAGAGCATACACTAGCCGCTCGGTATTCCTCAAATACTCATTGATAGGCACAGGAGCAGGAGATATGGCAATTTCCACGGACTGCGACGCATGCAAATGAACCATTCAGTCAATTTCACCCCTGCACCATACATAGAATACCCACGGTCTAAACGGCATTTGAGATTAGTCCTTTTTGCCGCCGTACCCTCAAATTACGGGTTACCCAAAAGCTATTAAGCTAACTCTAGCACCTTTATTTCAGCGGTCACTGATGGCCTCTACATATTTCTAGATGACTTCTATTGCTCACTTAGGCCCCTCCGGTAGTTATTCTGAGCTAGCCGCAACCAACTATGCCCATTGGCTAAAAGTACACCATGGAACAGCAACTACCTTAAAGTCGTACAGCACCATTACCAAAGCTATTCAAGCGGCCGCAACCGGTGAAACAGATGCTGCTGTAGTTCCCATCGAAAACTCTATTGGAGGAAGTGTGCGCGACACCCTGGATATGCTTTGGGAATTAGACACCTTAAAAATTCAAAACAATTTAGTGATACCCATTCACCACGCCCTTTTATCTCAGTCCACCAGTCTAAACAACATCAAAACAGTATATTCCCACCCCCAAGCTCTCAGCCAATGTCAGAAATGGCTAGCAGCTAACTTACCAAACGCTATCCAAATAGCCACAAGTTCTACGACCGAAGCCTTACCACGGATAGTCAGTGACAAAACACTCGCCGCAGTTTCGCCACTGTGGGCAGCCAAGCTGTATGACATACCAACATTAGCGGACCCCATTAACGACAACCCCGATAATGCAACTCGTTTCTGGGTTCTGGGGCAATGTAACATCCAACAGGGAAGTCACACATCTTTGGCATTTAGACTGCCTGACAACACACCAGGTGCATTGCTCAAGCCTTTACAGCTATTTGCAACCCAAGGTATCAATATGAGCCGGATCGAATCACGCCCTACCAAACTTGCCTTAGGAGACTATCGTTTTTTTATTGATATCGAGGCAAGCTTAGACGACCCCAACACCCAAGCCGCATTGCAGCTGCTTCAAAACTGCACTAAAAGCTTAAAAATCTTTGGCAGCTATGCGCAAATTGAAACTCAGATTTCGTAATTTGATATCTTTACTTCTCAGTACAATCTCTACGAAGGGCTGTCTTCCGGAAGAACATCTTTCAGCGCTGTACGAGCTGCTAGATGATTGCGGGTAGATGTCAAAATATCAGCCTCACGTTCTAAACGCTGAGCTGTGTTCTGCATCTCTAAAAGCTGTTGCTGCTCTCGTGACACACCGTGCAACGTACTAGCAATCCAATAAGAAAGCTCCAACGGCATTTCCGGAACGCTTTCAGGAAATTCAATTTCTTGGCTAGTTAGCTTAGATGAGAGATGAACAACATCACGCAACAGTTGGTCCACTTCAGAGGCTAGAGGTACCAGGTCTTGATCTACAGCTTCATCCTCAATCCACTCCACTAAGCCCACCCGATAGGGTTTTTCGCGGACATAGTCTAAAACTCGAAATCGTTGCTGCCCCATGGTTAATATCTTCATCCGGTCATCTGGTAACCGCTGAAAATGAACCACTTCAGCACAGCATCCAACCTTTGAAATCTCGCCACTATCAGGATCAATCATCAATACGCCAAAACGCCGATCCGCCTGTAGAATCGTATTCATCATGATGCGATAGCGGAACTCAAAAATATGAAGCGGTAAATGCCTACCGGGAAAGAGCACTAACTCAGGCAAGGGAAATAAGGGAAGCTCTCGGACAGCGACGGATGAAGCAGAATCCATTAGGTTGGGTAGGGGATACTTTGGGGCGTACATCCTTTGCATAGACAGTAGCCAATAGGCGTCCTAAGGATGCAGCAAGATCATTCTAACCTATCCATCAAGTTCAAACAGGCATCCCCTATAAAGCCCATCCATAGGAAAGGCCGGAGCATCTCTAAAACAGTCGCCCAGGCCTACAAACCGTTGTGCAATAAATCCGCCTAATCGTTAGATTGTGCAGAGTCTATTTCTGATAATTATCTGAGGGTCAGGTCATTCAATAAATGAGACCAAATCAACCTACGACAATTGTTCTAAAGCTTGACTTCAATATCTACACCAGCAGGTAAATCTAATTTCATTAATGCATCAATGGTCTTAGATGTAGGCTGGTATATATCGATAATACGTCGGTGAGTACGGGTTTCAAAATGCTCTCGGGAGTCCTTATTGACGTGGGGAGAACGGAGCACACAATAAATTTTGCGCTTAGTGGGTAAAGGAATCGGTCCAATTGCTGTGGCGTTGGTCCGGTTTGCTGTATCCACAATCTTTTCACAAGATGTGTCTAGAAGACGACGATCAAATGCCTTTAAGCGAATACGAATCTTTTGCTGCTGAATAGTAGCCATTACGACTAAGGTTTCCTTCAATTATCAAGGTTCACAGGTCCGAAGACCCAAAAGAACGAAGAAGACACCCATAGATCAGTGTCTTCTTCGTATTAGGTTTAAACAGATTATTGAGTAGTGGTTACACTATTCAGTAATCTTGGAAACTACGCCCGCACCAACAGTGCGACCACCCTCTCGGATAGCAAAGCGCATACCTTCCTCAACCGCTACAGGGTTGATCAGCTCTACATTCATCTTGATGCGATCACCGGGCATTACCATTTCAGCAGCACTGCCATCATCGGCGGTGAAGCTAGCAATAGAGCCAGTTACATCAGTAGTACGCACATAGAACTGAGGCTTGTAGCCAGGAAAGAAGGGAGTATGACGACCACCTTCTTCTTTGTTGAGTACATAGACTTCCGCCTCAAATTTGGTGTGAGGGGTAATACTCTTGGGTTTGGCTAAAACCATACCGCGCAGAATATCTTCCTTTTGTACACCACGAAGCAATACACCAACGTTATCACCAGCCATACCCTCATCCAGGGTTTTCTGGAACATCTCAACACCGGTCACCGTGCTCTCAACAGTGTCACGGATACCAACAATCGAGATAGTTTCACCAACGGTGACCTTACCACGTTCAATCCGACCAGTTGCAACAGTACCACGACCTGTAATCGAGAAGACGTCCTCAACAGCCATCAAGAACGGCTTATCAACGTCACGCTCAGGGGTGGGAATGTAGCTATCAACTTCATCCATCAACGCATGAATTTTATCAACCCACTCGTCTTCACCACGGCCGATATCACCCTTAGACTGCAATGCATTGACAGCCATCAGAGCGGACCCTGCAACGATAGGAATATCATCACCAGGAAACTCATAAGAGCTAAGCAGCTCACGAACTTCTAGTTCAACTAGCTCAAGCAGCTCCTCGTCATCCACCTGATCTTGCTTGTTCAAGAAGACAACAATGTTAGGTACACCAACCTGCTTGGCAAGCAGAATATGCTCACGAGTCTGAGGCATGGGGCCATCAGCTGCAGAGCAAACAAGAATAGCGCCATCCATTTGAGCCGCGCCCGTAATCATGTTCTTCACATAGTCTGCGTGTCCAGGACAGTCTACGTGAGCATAGTGACGGTTTTCGGTTTCATACTCCACATGAGCGGTGTTGATGGTGATACCCCGTGCCTTTTCTTCGGGGGCCGCATCAATATCCTCATAGTTACGAGCTTTAGCGCCACCAGCCGCCGCCAGCGTCATAGTGATAGCGGCTGTCAGAGTGGTCTTACCATGGTCAACGTGGCCAATGGTGCCGATGTTAACGTGGGGTTTACTTCTTTCAAACTTTTCGCGTGCCATTTATTTACTGTGTCCCTAAATTACTTATGCGTTCCCTTTGTTTCTAGCGATAATCGCCTCAGCCACATTTCGCGGAACATCCGCGTAGTGGCTAAACTCCATAGAGAATATGCCTCGACCCTGGGTCTTTGAACGGATATCGGTGGCATAGCCAAACATTGCAGCCAAGGGTACATTTGCACTCACTTTGGCCAACCCATCCTCAGACCCCATACCCTCAATCTGGCCTCGACGAGAGTTAAGGTCTCCCATGATGTCGCCGAGAAACTCCTCAGGAGCTTCAACCTCGATTTTCATCATAGGCTCCAGTAATACCGGAGAAGCCTTCGTGACTGCGTCTTGAATAGCCATTGATCCAGCGATCTTAAAGGCCATTTCAGACGAGTCCACATCGTGGTAAGAACCATCCACCAGTGTGACTTTAATGTCGATCACGGGATACCCAGCTAGGATACCAGATTCGCACTTTTCTTTCATGCCAGCTTCAGCAGGCCCAATGTATTCTTTGGGAACTGTACCACCAGCAATCTTAGACTGAAATTCGAAACCCGAGCCTTCTTCCCCTGGTTCAACCTCAATCACAACATGGCCAAACTGCCCCTTACCACCACTTTGACGCACAAACTTACCTTCAGTGGTAATCGCCTTGCGAATGGTTTCGCGATAGGCAACTTGGGGTGCGCCAATGTTTGCTTCGACTTTAAATTCTCGTTTCATACGATCCACGAGAATATCTAGGTGAAGCTCCCCCATTCCTGCAATCACTGTCTGATTCGTTTCAGGATTTGTGGACACCCTAAACGTTGGATCTTCTTCAGACAACGATTGCAAAGCTTTTGCCAGCTTTTCCATATCCTGCTTGGTTTTTGGCTCCACAGCCACGGATATGACCGGTTCTGGCACAAATAAGGATTCTAGAACAATTGGACTGTCAGTGGTACAGATAGTGTCGCCTGTGGTTGTGTCCTTAAGACCTAAAACAGCTCCCAAGTCCCCAGCGCGCAGCTCGTCTACCTCAATCCGATCATCAGCCTTAAGGATAATCAAGCGGGAAATTCGCTCTTTCTTATCCTTGGTGGCATTGTACACATAGCTGCCTTTGGCCAACACGCCAGAGTACATACGGATAAATGTAAGTCGTCCGTAGGGATCTGCCATGATCTTGAACGCCAGAGCTGCCAACGGCCCGTCGTCCTCTGGTGGCCGCTCACCCATCTCTCCATCCGGCAACGTACCTTGGATAGGGGGCACATCTTTGGGGGAGGGGAGGTAATCAACTACGGCATCCAACAAAAGTTGCACACCCTTATTTTTGAAGGCTGAACCGCAAAGCACGGGCACTACACCACCACTGGTCACCCCTTTGCGCACCGCACTCATGATTTCGTTAGTAGTTAGTTCCTCGCCTTCGAGGTACTTTTCCATGAGCACATCGTCAGTTTCTGCGATCGCTTCAATCAGGACAGTTCTGTACTGTTCTGCCTGCTGCCGGAGGTCGTCAGGGATATCGGCTTCCTCAATATCTGTTCCTAAATCATTGGTATAGATATGGGCCCGCATTTTGACCAAATCCACCACACCCTGAAACTGATCTTCAGCACCAATAGGCATTTGAATAGGTACAGCATTAGCTTTGAGCCGTTCACGCACCTGATCGTAAACCCGGAAAAAATTAGCTCCGGTACGATCCATCTTGTTGACAAAAGCAATGCGTGGAACGCCATAGCGATCGGCCTGCCGCCAAACGGTTTCTGACTGAGGTTGCACACCACCCACTGAATCGAAAACAACGATCACACCATCGAGAACCCGCATTGAGCGCTCTACTTCGATGGTGAAGTCGACGTGACCGGGCGTATCAATAATATTGATCTGATGGTCACGCCAGCTGGTACTGATGGCAGCAGCAGTAATTGTGATGCCACGTTCTTGCTCTTGCTCCATCCAATCAGTAACGGCATTGCCGTCATGGACCTCTCCAATCTTGTGCACAACGCCAGAGTAAAAGAGGATCCGTTCAGTTGTGGTGGTTTTACCCGCATCAACGTGGGCGGCAATACCAATATTTCTAACTTTGTCTAATGGAGAGGTACGTGCCATGGCTGTAACTTTCAAACGACATATTTGACAGTCGTATCCCTACGTAAGGCCGTTTGGCCAAACCGTGCCAAAAAATTAGTAGCGGTAATGGGCGAAGGCCTTGTTGGCTTCCGCCATCCGATGAGTTTCTTCACGCTTACGAACAGCACCGCCTGTCTCATTGGCAGCATCCATAAGCTCGTTAGCAAGTTTTATAGCCATGCTTTTACCAGCCCGCTGACGAGCAAACTGAGAAATCCACCGTAAGGATAAGGCTGTCCCTCTATCTGTACGTACTTCCATGGGAACTTGGTAAGTTGCACCGCCAACACGACGCGCTTTGACCTCAACCAAAGGCGTCGTATTGCGTACGGCCTGTTCAAACACCTCTAAAGGCTCATTACCGGTGCGTTCCTCAATGAGCTTAAAGGCTCCGTACACAATGCGGAGTGCCAAAGACTTTTTGCCGCTGACCATGATGCGTCGAACCATCATGCTAACCAATCGGCTACTGTAGACAGAATCAGGCGGAACAACGCGCTTTTGAGCGCTCGAACGACGAGACATAGTAATCCTTTAATAAGAGGTATGAGTTGAGTGCTAAGAGTCGACTTAACGTCAACAATGTTTAGCTAGAGAGTTTTGTGGCGCATACACTAGCAAACGCACTGCAACTACACGAAAGTTAAGGGACACACCTGCCCACCTCCCGTAGTGCGCTGCCGCAGAACCGTTACTCTTTAGGGCGCTTAGCGCCGTACTTTGAACGACCTTGACGGCGATCTTTCACCCCAGCAGTATCGAGGGTGCCACGGATAATGTGGTAGCGAACACCGGGAAGATCCTTAACACGTCCACCACGAATCATAACGACGGAGTGTTCCTGCAAATTGTGACCGATGCCCGGAATGTAGGCAGTCACCTCAAAACCAGACGTTAGTCGAACCCGGGCTACCTTACGCAACGCTGAGTTGGGTTTCTTAGGCGTTGTTGTATAGACTCGGGTGCAGACTCCTCGACGCTGAGGACAACTCTTCAGCGCTGGGGATTTCGTCTTCTTTTGAGCGTTGCTACGCTCACTCCGAATGAGCTGTTGAATGGTTGGCATATTAGAAAAGGCAAATGCCTATTGCTTCGAAGTTTTCACAAGACCCCATCGTATCGATTCTAGGGGTTTATTGTCAATTTAATTTTAGCGTTTTTGATTTCACAGCATCTTTGCCTCTTTAAATGATTGGATCGAGCTTTAGACTGTCAAAATTCAATAGCCTAGATAGACATCAATTAGTCCATCTAGGCTACTGGTGAGTACTAAGTAGCTAAACGATGCGTACCAACGGGTAAACCATTTGATAGGCAGTGAGCCAAGCTAAATCTGATGACTATTTCTTTTGGTCTGTGCGGGCGTAGTCATCCTGGAAGCGGATAATGTCATCTTCTCCCAGATATTCGCCATTTTGTACTTCAATCAATACCAGAGGGATAACACCTGAGTTTTCTAGCCGATGAGCCGTGCAGGCAGGCACATAGGTAGACTGATTGGTGCAGAGAAGAATCTCCTGCTCACCACAGATAACTTTGGCAGTCCCGGATACTACGATCCAATGCTCACTGCGATGGTGGTGCATCTGGAGGCTGAGGCGATGGCCTGGCTTGACCTCAATACGCTTGATTTTGTAGCCTTTACCTTCTTCAAGGACAGTGAACGAGCCCCAAGGGCGTGTATCGCTGACGGGGGAATTATTGGTAACAGCGCCCAAGCTTTCTTTGTTTTCTTGAGGAGAAGACTTAGGGCGATCGTGAGTTTGGACCATGGTGATAGTTCCTGTTTGGAGAAGTACAGATATCGCTAACGGCTAAGGTTGAGTAACGGTTAACCCTGTAGGCACTGCCAAGGCCAGCAGCGCTAACCTGTGACCGATAGCAGTAGGCCTCATGGCCAATGCTGACTGTTTACCAGCACAAATTTTGAATAGCGGTTTAATTACCGTAGTAAGAGTATCTACAGGGATTTTTTGCTTGATTGCAGTCACATACGCTTCAGGTCAAAAATTACTCCCTAGAGCCTATGATGGCAATCTTGGCAATGTTATTTAATTCCGGTCCAATCATAACAGTGGATATTGGATAGACGTCACGAGTATGGCCACTTAAAGAAGCAATTAAACGGAGTCTTCAATTTACGGGGCATACCTTAAAGGTTGCTTCAACCACACGTGATTTTTACGGACGGTTTGGGGTTAGAGGAGCTAAGAAAACGCCCAAGGCGTTATTAATGCGTGCAGCTGTGCGTGGATGGCGATTAATCAGTTGCCCACCCAGGTAAAGACTAGATGAACTGCCTCCGTCTAAATTAAGTGCTTCGCTACAGCCAAGTTTTTGTAAAATCTGGGCGGCTTCTGTCAGGGTGGGGCCGCGACCACCAACACGGTCTTGAATAGTGGTGAGCTTTATCTGCCCGCTGGGGGTAAGGCCAAAAATACTGCGGGGAGCTTTACCTTCGATAAAGTTACGGTTAAATCCTTCCCGTTGAGGGTCTAGGACGATTTTACCTTGGGTTATGAGGAGAGGGCCCGCCCCCAGAATATGGGGAAATTGCTCAAAACTAGAAGGCTGGGACTGTTGATTGATGGTGATGGCCGTCCCCGGAGAAAACGCGGGTGCGACAGAGTTGAAAGCTCTCAAAACAAGTAGATAGCCGTCTGCGGGAATGGAAATAGCATCCTGACCGGCGGTGCCCATGGAACGCTGTTGACTGACTTGATTATTTTGCACTGTGATAACAATTTCATTGTCTACAAGGGTGGTGTATTGTTCGCCCCAGTCGCTGGTATAGCAGGCAATACCAGCTTTGACATACCCACTGTTGAAGAGATCGATGGGAAAGGATTGATTCTTAGCGATGACTGTGGCGCGTAGGGCAAGGCGGTCTATCATGACGTGACCCTGGTCATCCCAGCCAACTGCCCCACGGTCAAGAATGGGGCCAGAAATCCAGCGATTGTTGTAGCGCAGGGCTCCCAACGGTAGCTGATTATTGCGGTTAAAAAAGCCGCCATTGATTAAGGCTGTGGTCTGCCACTGCTCGGCTAGGTCCGTTGGGGGTTTAATACCGCTGGCGCGATGGGGAAATGCCATGATTGGCAACAGCGCAACATCGGAGCGAGTCGGGTCCAGGCTCAAGGTATGAACTGAAAACCGCTGGCTGTTGAGTGCAACATAACGCTGCTGAAATTGAATGCCGTCAGCCCAGAGAATTTCTTTGGGTTGGAGGGCATCGGGACGAATGTCAATGATCAGTCGATTGGGCTGGGCTAAGCTCCAAACGTGGGCATGGAGATAGTCAGCAACCGTGAGCGTAAGGGTGGTGCGCTGGGCATTGGAGCTGATGTTGACGCTTTTGAGGTTATTGTTGGGCACCAGCTTAAAGCTTTTGATGGCGGCGTCTGCAATGGCGGCGTCAACTGTCACCGTAATGCTATTGGCAGCCGGGCTAACTTGCCAAACAGCTGCTTGGTCCAGATCCAACACCAGCCGATCGCCCCAGGTTTGGCGGCCCTGCCGTATGGTCATAATCTGGCTTGCGGGCAATTTTAGATCTAGAACAGGGCCCTGGGAGGTAACCTGCCAGCCATACTGACGGACAAGTGGCGCAATATCTAGATAGCGACTGTTTTGATAGTGCCAAGCAGGCAAGGTTAGTCCGGCTTGATTGGGTGGGACAAACCAGGTTACGGGCTGCTGGGTGGGGGTGCGAGTGCTGCCTAGATCGACGCCTAACTGGGTTGCGATCGCACCGTCGACGATACCAATCAGCTCACGCCGCTGCTGCCATGCACCATTAACCAAGCGTCCATTAATGCGAAGTTGTCCACCACTGGCGGTTGGTTCTGCCGCTTGCGCTAACGCCAGCTGACCAATTGCTGATGTAACAGCCGTTGATAGGGCAGGCTGAGGATCTATCTGGGCACCTCCTAGAACAAAGCCGCAGACGCACAGCATCAGGACAAAGTACTTCAGTGATGACTTCAAATGAAGCGACCAAGGCTCTTGGACTGACATAGGCAATGAAGCGAATTTAGTAAAGCAGAGCAGCAGTAGAACTTTCAGATATCGATTCAGAAATTCAGATTCTAGATAGAGACGATATCAATTCTGACGCTAATACCAAGGGTACTCTCTCCCAAAAACCAGCCTAGGCCCCACCCAGTTCAGCAACGCCAGAATAATCTCAAATCCTGTAAACCAGGTTGCAGAAACCTTACCCAAAAAAAATTGGGGTTCGATGCAGTAGCGCAGGAGCATCTAAACCCTACAAATGGCCAAACCGCTTTCTAAAGCTAATCTTTGGGAGCACTTAACGGTTCTTGACTTATCTGGATAGCGCCCTTGATAATGTCAATCCTTAGAGATTTGCGAAGGAGTACCCAACGCAATTTGCAAGGTTCAGTGAAGAATATCTAATTTTGATTTACTTTTAAAAAGTAAAGATAGTGTGATCACTGCCTTTATCAACAAGCCATTTGAGTAGTCATCGGCAATGGCTCACCCTGAGATGGTTTTCCCATAGCAATGCTGGGAGTATCAATCTATACATATCAGTCCTGTTCAGCAATGTTGACTGATTAGGTGGGCCGTTTCGGTGGAGCTTTCTTCACAGTCTACCCATTCTGTAAATGGCTCATTTTGGCCGACTCGTCCCCAGAGGTATTTGGGGACGACGTTTCAATCTCTATGAATGTCGACTGTTGGCAATGTCATCCAGCAGTAGCCGTTGAATCTTTTTTCTATTCTCTTTTTGCGACTGGCTCATGGTTAATAAGCGCGTGGATAATCTTCAAGCAAATCAGCATCCTCAAAGTCAAACAGTCTCAGGCCCCAAATCCCTGGTGGAAGAACGAGATGCCTGTGGTGTAGGGTTTATTGCTGATCAGCAAGGACGTGCTAGCCATCGCTTAGTTGCCGATGCCCTCCATGCCCTCAGCTGTATGGAACATCGAGGTGGCTGTTGTGCAGACCAGGACTCTGGTGATGGTGCTGGCATCATGACGGCTATTCCTTGGAAAATTTTGCAACGCTGGGCGGGAGCTACCCCTCTAACACCCGGTCGAGTTGGTGTGGGTATGACGTTTTTGCCCCGCCATGGTGAAGCCGCCGCCATCGCTAAGCAGCAGTTTGCCCAAGTGGCCAAAGCAGCCGGGATGACGGTACTCGGATGGCGACCCGTACCGGTTGTCTCCGACGCCTTGGGAGCGTTGGCTCGAGAGTTTGAACCTGTGATTGAACAGGTACTGGTGGCGTCTGCAGTGGCAGACGATGAGTTAGAACGTCAGCTATTTTTACTACGTCGCGCCTGGGCCCGCGCCCTAGAAGCGGTTGAAAGTTCCCACGAGGTGACCACCGCTCTCCAGGACCTCTATGTGTGCTCTTTTTCTAGCCGCACCTTGGTATACAAGGGCATGGTGCGCAGCGAAGTTTTAGGGCAGTTTTATCTGGATTTACAAGACAGCGACTACGAAAGCGCCTTTGCGGTTTATCACCGTCGCTTTAGCACCAACACCATGCCCAAGTGGCCCTTAGCTCACCCAATGCGACTGCTAGGGCACAACGGTGAAATCAATACCCTAATCGGCAACATCAACTGGATGATGGCCCGCGAAGCTGATTTGGCCAGTCCTGTGTGGGGCGAGAGCTTAGAACAGCTCAAGCCGATTGTGAACGCAGATAATAGCGACTCGGCAAACTTAGACAATGTCATGGAGCTGCTGGTGCGCTCTGGACGCACCCCTGCCCAGTCGCTAATGATGATGGTGCCCGAGGCCTATCTCAATCAGCCTGACCTGTTGGCCTATCCTGAGATTACCGATTTTTACGAGTACTACAGCGGTGTGCAGGAGCCCTGGGATGGTCCGGCCCTGGTGGTATTCAGCGATGGTAAACAGGTGGGGGCCACCCTAGACCGCAATGGTCTGCGTCCAGCCCGTTACGCCATCACCCGCAGCGGTTATCTAGTGGTGTCATCGGAGGCGGGTGTGGTTGAACTACCCACGCAAGAGATTGTCGAGAAAGGACGTCTGGGGCCAGGCCAGATGATTGCCATCGACTTTGAGACCCATGAAATCTTGAAAAACTGGGATATTAAGCAGCGGGTGGCCCAGGCCCAGCCCTATGGAGATTGGCTACGTGCCCACCGTCAGGATATCTCCCCTCAGCTATTTCGTGACCAGTCCCACTTAGACGCTCAGGCTCTGCTCACCCACCAAACAGCGTTTGGCTATACGGCTGAAGACCTGGATATGGTGATTCAGGATATGGCGGCCCAGGGAAAGGAGCCCACTTACTGTATGGGGAATGATGCCCCTTTAGCCGTGCTGTCAGAGAAGCCCCATTTGCTCTACAACTATTTCAAACAGCGGTTTGCCCAGGTTACAAACCCTCCCATTGACCCGTTGCGGGAGCGGCTAGTAATGTCGCTACAGATGCAGCTGGGCCAGCGCCATAACCTCTTGGATGAGCAGCCAAGTCGGTTGATAAAACTGGAATCTCCCGTTGTTAACGATAACGAACTGGAGACGATTCGCCAGGGTAAGCTGCCGGTGGCGAATCTTTCTTCTCTATATGCCGTTGGGGATGGCCCCAACGGGCTAAGTCAGGCCATTAAGGCCCTTTGTGATCAGGCTGATGCGGCGGTGCAGGCCGGAGCCGAAATCTTGATCCTGAGCGATCGCATCGACAGCGAGGGTCATGCAGCAACCGTTTCGGCTACCCAGACCTATATCCCCCCCTTGCTAGCGGTGGGGGCGGTGCACCATCACCTGATTGGCAACGGCTTGCGGATGCGAGCTTCACTACTGGTGGATACGGCCCAATGTTGGACCACCCACCACTTTGCTTGTTTGATTGGGTACGGTGCCAGCGCCGTATGCCCATACCTGGCGCTGGAAAGCGTTAGACACTGGTGGGCAAACAGTAAGACTCAAAAGCTAATGGCGTCGGGCAAGCTCCCCGAGACCACCTTAAATGGAGCCCAGGCTAACTACCGTAAGTCGGTGGAAGCAGGTTTGCTAAAGATTCTCTCAAAGATGGGGATTTCTCTGTTGTCTAGCTATCAGGGAGCCCAAATTTTTGAAGCGATTGGCATTGGTCCAGAGCTATTGGCCGCTGGCTTTAAGGGAAGTATTTCCCGTCTGGGGGGTCTGACGGTGGCTGAGCTGGCCCAAGAAACTATGCGATTCCACAGCAAGGCATTCCCTGAACTGACGGGCAAGCGTTTGGAGCATATGGGGTTTGTGCAGGCACGCCCCAAGGGGGAATACCACAGCAATAGCCCGCAGATGACAAAACTGCTCCATAAGGCGGTGAAGTCAAATCAGTATGACCACTACGCTGTGTATCAGGAGCACCTGAAGGGCAGCCCGGTGGCAGCACTGCGAAACTTGCTGGACTTTAGGAGCGATCGCAACTCTATTTCTGTAGATGAGGTGGAGCCTGTCGAAACCATCATGCGTCGCTTCTGTACGGGTGGCATGTCCCTGGGGGCACTGTCACGGGAGGCCCATGAGACACTTGCGATCGCAATGAACCGCATCGGTGGTAAGTCCAACTCCGGTGAAGGGGGCGAAGATTCAGTCCGCTTCCAGGCCATCAACGACGTGGACGATCAGGGTCTATCAGCCACATTGCCCCACCTCAAAGGGTTAACCCCCGGTGATACGGCCTGCTCGGCCATTAAGCAGGTGGCCTCAGGCAGATTTGGCGTCACCCCTGAGTACCTGATGAGCGCTAAGCAAATCGAAATCAAAATGGCTCAGGGAGCCAAGCCTGGTGAGGGCGGTCAGCTACCGGGGCGTAAAGTCAGTGACTACATTGCCTCACTACGCCGTTCAAAGCCCGGTGTTACCCTGATTTCCCCACCGCCCCACCATGATATTTACTCCATCGAAGACCTGGCCCAGCTAATCTTTGACCTGCATCAGATCAACCCAGCGGCGGGGGTTTCGGTCAAGCTGGTGTCTGAAATTGGGATCGGCACCATTGCAGCCGGTGTGGCCAAAGCCAACGCCGACATCATTCAGGTATCGGGACACGACGGTGGCACCGGCGCATCTCCCCTCAGCTCCATTAAACATGCAGGGGTGCCTTGGGAGCTAGGACTCACCGAAGTCCATCGGGTACTGATGGAAAATCAGCTGCGAGATCGCGTGCTGCTGCGGGTAGATGGCGGGATGAAAACCGGTTGGGACGTGGTCATGGGTGCCCTGATGGGAGCCGAAGAATATGGCTTTGGCACCATCGCCATGATTGCCGAAGGCTGCATTATGGCCCGCGTTTGCCACACCAACAGCTGCCCGGTCGGGGTGACCACCCAGCGAGAGGAGCTGCGTAAGCGCTTTACCGGCATCCCTGAGCATGTGGTTAATTTCTTCCACTTTGTGGCCGAAGAGGTGCGCTCGCTTCTGGCTCACCTGGGCTATCGTTCACTGAGCGAGGTCATTGGCCGTGCTGATCTGCTAACCACTCGAGCTGATGTCAGTCTGACCAAAACCCAAGGACTGACGCTGGATATTTTGACCCGGCTACCAGATACGACGTCTAATCGTACCTGGCTAGACCACGGTGACATCAATAGCAATGGTCCAGTTTTAGACGATACGCTACTGGCAGACGCTGAGATTCAGCAAGCCATTGCCAAACAAGGGGACGTCAGCAAAACCTTTGATGTTATCAACACCGACCGCTCCGTCGGTACCCGGGTATCTGGTGCCATCGCCAAGCAGTATGGTAATACCGGATTTGCCGGTTCGCTAAACTTCACCTTTAAGGGCAGCGTTGGCCAGAGCTTTGGAGCCTTTAACCTACCTGGTATGACCCTACATCTGGTCGGTGAAGCTAATGATTACGTCGGTAAGGGCATGCACGGTGGTGAGCTGATCATCACACCGTTTGATGGCGTCCAGTATGACCCATCTGACAACGTGATTGTCGGCAACACCTGTCTTTATGGAGCTACCGGCGGCACCCTCTATGCCTTTGGCAAAGCTGGTGAACGCTTTGCCGTTCGTAACTCTAAGGGTCAAGCCGTGATTGAGGGCGCGGGTGACCACTGTTGTGAATATATGACCGGGGGCATCGTAGTCTGCCTGGGAAGCGTTGGTCGCAATGTCGGTGCAGGGATGACCGGTGGTTTAGGCTATTTCTTAGACGAAAAGGGTGATTTCCCCACCCGTGTAAACCCTGAAATTGTCAACGTGCAGCGGGTAATTACAGCAGCCGGAGCCCAGCAGCTAAAGGAAATGATTACGGCCCATGCTGAACGAACCGGCAGCACCAAAGCCACTCGCATTCTGGCTGACTGGGGTAGCTATTTACCCAAATTCTGGCAAGTAGTCCCACCGTCCGAGGCTGAACGTCCTGAGACCATCGACAGCCCCGAAACCGTAGCATCCCCAGTGGGCTAGCTCAGGTTGAGTCATCCAACAGCCGTCTTTCATTGCATTGAGAGACGGCTTATTTATTAGGATATTGGCAACCGTTTTTAGTCTGGTGTTATCCATGCTGTCCCATGCCCTAAAAGAATGGTCTATCGCCGTCGATGCTCTAGTCCAGGGACAAACAATTTTGCTACTACGCAAGGGGGGTATTCGTGAAAAAGACAAGCACTTTACGGTGCCTCACAAGCGGGTATGGCTGTACCCCACCCATGAACATCAAAAGCCCCATTTATTGAAACCGCAGTGGGCTAAACAGGTAACTCAAGTGGAGCCAGGCTGGCATCCCACCCAGGTAACTATCAAAGCCTGGGCAGATATTGCCCAGGTCTGGACCGTAAGGAATTTGGACACGATAAAAGCCCTACAACCCTTCCATATCTGGAATAGGCAATTTGTAACGGAGCGTTTTCGATGGCAACCGAACCAACCGCTTCATCTTTTGTTGCTGCGGGTACACGGTTTGACCTCCCATGTACAACTTGGCTGGCAGCCTGACTACGGAGGCTGTCGGTCTTGGTTGAACTTAAAAGTCCCCATAGATGAGCTGCCATCTGCACCGGTCTTAGATCAGACTGCATGGGTAAACATAGAGCAGAAAATACATGATCAAATCAATACGTTTGAACCCATTGAACCATTGCAAGGCAATGAAATAGTTTGAGTTATTTCATTGCAAACAGTCTCAACTTAGTTACCTTTGCCTATGTTTTGAAACTCTAATTTACATAGATGCCCGTAACTCTAAAGGAAAACAGATGATCCCCATCAATTGCCCGTGATCGGCCATACACCAGTACAAGCTGCTCGCTGAGTGGGGCAGTGATTGTGTACACCATCTATGAGCAATAAATTGTCATGGCCACACTAAAAATTGGCATCAATGGGTTTGGCCGTATTGGTCGTTTGATACTGCGGGCCGCCATCAACAACTCAAACATTGAGTTTGTTGGTATTAACGATTTGGTATCCCCAGAAAATCTTGCTTATTTACTCAAATATGATTCCACCCATGGTCAGTTCTCAGGCCATGTTGAAGCTCGAGATAATGGAATTGTCGTCAGCGGTAAATTTATTCCCTGTTTTTCCATAGCCAACCCAGCTGAACTGCCTTGGGGTAGCCTTGGCGTTGACTATGTGGTTGAAGCGACGGGTCGGTTTGTTACCCATGAACAAGCGTCTAATCACCTCAAGGCTGGTGCTAAGCGTGTGGTGATATCAGCACCTACCAAGAGCCCAGACCAGGTGCCAACGCTTCTAGTCGGCGTGAACCACAAAAGCTTTAACCCCCAGACTGACCGCATTGTTTCCAATGCTAGCTGCACCACCAACTGCCTGGCTCCTGTCGCCAAAGTAATCCAAGAGCATTTTGGGTTTGCCGAAGGTCTAATGACCACGGTCCATGCGTCTACCGCTACCCAATCCACGGTGGACAGCCCTAACCGTAAGGATTTGCGAAGCGGTCGCGGAGCTGCTCAAAATATTATTCCGGCATCAACAGGTGCAGCCAAGGCCGTCACCCTGGTGTTGCCGGAACTAACTGGTAAGCTCACAGGCATGGCGCTGCGGGTCCCTACCCCCGATGTATCGGTGGTTGATCTAACGGTTCGGACTGAAAAAGCCACCAACTATCGTGAAATTTGTGACGCCATGAAAGCGGCCTCCACCAACGGGTTGCGTGGGGTTTTAGGTTACACAGAAGATCCCGTTGTTTCGACTGACTTTGTTGGCGATCCTCGCTCTAGTATCTTTGATGCGGGTGCTGGGATTGAGCTGAATCCTAACTTCTTTAAGCTTCTGACCTGGTATGACAATGAGTGGGGCTATTCCAACCGTGTGGTTGATTTGGTGATGCACATGGCCCTGACTGAAGGTCTTTTGCAGGGTGTAACCAGTGATGCCCTAGAAGCCGTTTATGCTTAGGGTTTGAGTTTTGCTTTTCTGAGCTCACCCCCATTGGCATTCTGAGTTTTGAACTTAGGGCCTATAAAAACGCGACCCAATATCTGGGTCGCGTTTTTGGCTTAAACCTTTTTTAGGAGTCTTGCCTGAGGGCCAAAGCTAGGGATGAAATTAACCCCCGACAGATAGATACCAGTAGTAGGTAGCCATGGGAATGACCGTGGCCAAAATCAACAGGACCACCACTACCCAGGTTGAAATCGTACGATTTTCTTCGGTTTCTTCTGCCGTGGCAAATGTACCTTCAACGTTGATGGTTTCTTCGATGGTGGGGGGACCGGGGTCAGGCTCGCCAGCGAGTACCGCAGCTAAACGAACCGTAGCATCACCAAATGAGCGGTTATAGCTGTTGCTTTTGAGCAGCGGAGCTTTCATGGTTTCCTGGGTAATGCTATCGGCAATTTCAGCCGTCAGCAGCGCTGATGTTTCTTCACCAGAGGCAAGACCAATGTTGTTGGTGACATCGTCTAAAACAACAACGGTTTGATTTGCACCCGCTTCTGGGGTAGGAAACCAGCGAGCAAATAACTGTTCTGCAAAGCTCTGGGCGGTTTCGCCATAGTCAAGACGATGGATGGTAACGTAGCGAACGTCTTGGCCGGTATCGGCTGCTAGTTTTTGTAGGTCTTTGTTGAGGTTGCTTTCGTTGAGCCGAGTAATACGCTGAGCATCGTCGAGCACCCAGCTGTCGCTACTAGCGTTGAGGGGCATGTCGTACACACCGGTGGCATTTGCGGGGGCGGCAAAGGTGAGGTTAATGGCTAGTGCGATCGCAACCACGGCAATCCAGCGGCAACGATGGAATATCGAACTCAAGAACATGGCGTTTCAAGCAGCGGCAGTGGGGTAGGTATAGAGCTACCCGCATACATACTATAAATGACCATAGGCTCGGCGGGTAGCGATTTGAGCCTACACCGCAACAATACAGCCGTCCGCAATCGCCCGATCTAAAATTTCCAATTGACGCTTTTCCGCAGCCGTTAATCTGGGTTTCAGCCGATGACTTGCGATCGCAACGGCTACCCCCGGAGAGAGTTCACCATGTATCAGGGCGGTTCGCACCAAAACTTCTAAATCTTTGCCAACGAGTTGTGTGGTGTTAAACATAACAGCAACGCCCAGCGAGTAATTATTTATACATTCGCTGCTAGCTGCTTAACTTCCGGAGCAAAAGTATCTCAGTCGTCCAGATTTTTGATGTCAGATGTTTGATAAGCGGGCACTTGAAAGGTTGCTCCAGCAAGCGGAACGCCTCTGACTGAGATTAACCAGATTGTCCGGCCCGATAATGGGCCGCCAGCGCGATGGCCACCGGAAAAATTCGATGCTCCTGAATTTGAATCCGGGTCTGAAGCGTTTCCTCCGTATCGCCCGGCAGTACCGGGACGACGGCCTGCATGATAATCGGGCCGCTATCCACCGTCAGCTCCACCTGGTGTACCGTACAGCCAGCCACCACCACCCCCGCATCTAGGGCCTGCTGCACGGCATGCAGCCCCGGAAAGCTGGGCAGTAGGCTGGGGTGAATGTTGAGCAACCGCCCCGTAAACGCATCGATCAGACGCTGGGTCACCCGTCGCATCCAGCCCGCCATAATGACCCAGTCAGCGTCATGGTCCCTCAGGGTTTGCACAATGGCGTCATCAAGCGCCCCGCGGGACTCAAACTCACGATGGTTGAGCAATACCGCGGGAATTGACCAGCGGGCCGCTCGCTCCAGAACGCTGGCTCCAGGGTTATTACAAATCACAACCCTGACCTCTGCGTCTAGCTCCGAGCGGTCAATGGCGGCCATAATGGCCTCAAAATTGCTGCCATTACCAGAGGCCAACACCCCCAATTTGAGCTTGGGATAGGACAACGTTTGCCCATCAATATTGGGAGATATTAAACAGTCGTTAGGGGAGTCATTAGGGCAAGGAGTAGAACCCATGGGGTTTAACAAGAAACAAACTCTAAGAATTCTACAGGGGTATGGGCGGCGTTCATTTCACCAGTGATAGCCTGCGTATAATTACGGATTTTATAGAATCAGACCGCACCCAAGATACACGGCTAACCGTTTTCAGAGAAACCAGGGCATAGTTAACAAAAGAACGCACCTCCTCGTTTCGCTTGCCCAATGAGTCTATTTGTAACGCCAAGTATCGATGCCCCAGAGTCGATTACATCCATGGCCAGCTTCCTCAATGCGGTGGCCTATCCTGTCTATGCGAAGGGACGCGATCATCGATGGATATTTGCTAACACGGCCTGCTGCCAGCTTTTGGATACGCCCCTGGAACAGCTGGTGGGATGCGTTGACTCTGACCTGGCGGCGGTAATGGACGCAGAGTTGTTGCGATCGCAAGATGACAATTTTTTCAAGACAGGAACAATCGCCAGCCACACCATAACCCTTAACACTCGCTACGGACAGCGGCAGATGAGGGGCGGGCGCTCCCTACTGCAAACAGACGGCGGTCCCATCCTGATTAATACGCTCCAAGACATTAGTGAGCTAACCCAGATTCGCCACACCAATAGGGCGCTGCAACAAAAACTAGACGAACGCAACAGCGCCCTGGACAAACTCACCGAGTTTGAAGCCACCCTTAAACGAATTACCGACCGGGTACGGGACAGCCTGGATGAAAAACAAATTCTTCAGACAGCGGTCCAGGAGCTTACAGAAGCACTGGATGTTAGGGGGTCTAACACGTCCCTCTATGATCTAGAGCAAGGCACATCTACTATTTACTATGAGTACACCACGCTGCCGTCCGATCGGGGACGGGTGTCCCAAATGGAGGCATTTCCAGAGGTTTATCATCAGCTGCTCGAAGGCCAGTACTTCCAGTTTTGCTCCATTGCCCCCAACCCGGTGCGCGGCCTGGTATCAATGCTGGCCTGCGCCATTTTTGATGATCGAGGGGTGCTAGGCGATCTGTGGCTGATTAACGATAAGGAACATGGCTTTAGCGACGATGAAATTCGTCTGGTCCAGCAGGTCGCCAACCAGTGCGCCATTGCCATTCGGCAGGCCCGTCTCTATCAAGAATCCCAGACACAGGTGCGTGAACTGGAGCAAGTCAATAACCTCAAAGATGACTTTTTAAGCACCGTTTCCCATGAATTGCGCACCCCCGTTACCAGCATGCGCGTGGCGCTACAGCTATTGGGGGTCACCCTGACCCAAGAACTGGGCCTAGAGCAAGAATTGACAAAACCCAACGCCGAACAGGGGCGCGTCGCCCGTTACTATCGCATTCTCAAAGAAGAGTGTGAGCGGGAAATTAGCTTGATTAACGACTTACTCGACCTACAGCGGCTCGACGTGGGTAATCACGATCTGGCCCTACAACAAATCAACCTTGATGAATGGCTGCCGGCCCTGGTGAGTAGCTTCCAAGAGCGTGCCACTAGCCGGCAGCAACAGCTGGAGGTATCCATAGCCAGGGACATCCCCGGACTGAGGTCCGATCTGTCAAGCTTAGATCGCATCTGGGCCGAGCTTTTAAACAACGCTTGCAAATACACCCCACCCGGAGGCGACATTACCCTCTCTGTGAAGCGAGCGGATGCAAACACCTTAAAATTTGCCCTGACCAATACGGGGGTGGAAATTCCCCAGG
The DNA here is from genome assembly GCA_038534515.1 of Cyanobacteria bacterium J06554_1. GTDB lineage: Bacteria > Cyanobacteriota > Cyanobacteriia > Phormidesmidales > Phormidesmidaceae > Leptothoe. The sequence goes on along the minus strand of JBCAWO010000001.1, from coordinate 127,846 downwards.
GGGAACTGCCGCGTATTTTTGATAAGTTTTATCGAGTGCCCAGCGCGGACCCATGGAAGCAAGGGGGAACCGGACTGGGACTGGCCCTGGTCCAAAAGCTGGTGCACCACATTGACGGTGTTATTAAGGTAACGAGTGGGGATAATCGGACATGCTTTACCATTGAGATGCCGCTGTCATGCACCTAGGTTTTATTGAGGATTTGATTTAGGTGCAACCAGGGGCAATTTGGTGTCGGATCATGCCAGGAGGCGCTTGTGGTAAAAATCCAGACAGAATCAACCCTTGAAACCTATGACGGTCAGTTTGGCACGTTTGTAATCACCCCAGACGACCGGCGGGAAGTCGTCATCTATCGCATCGGGCTGGCAGTGGCAGCTTTTAGTTTTGCCTTGGGGGCCAGTCTCCTGCTGCTAGGTAGCGCCACCCCTGGAATGCTATGGGCGATTTCTGGGCTGTATCTACTGATGTGGTTAGGGCTGGGTGTGAGTCTGTGGTTTATTCACATTTACCTGCGACCGCTACACCAGGCACTACAGCTTTTTTGGCTGGTGGGGGGGGTAGCGAGTTTAGGGCTTGCGATCGCATTTCCCACACCCCTCGCCCTGACGGTCTACCAGCAGCCCCTATCGGTTTTGGGCATTGGGTTCACCTTCGCCGCCCTCACCGGCATCTTTTTCAAAGAAGCCTTTTGCTTTAATCGGCTAGAAACCAAAGTGCTAACGCTGCTGGTACCCGCCATGCTGTTAACCCACATGGTCGGGGCAATGCCGGTGACGTTAGGTCAAAATCTACTTGTGGTTTGGGCCGTTTTATTTACAGTCTTTGCCCTGCGTAAGCTGGTACAGCCCATTCCTCCAGACATTGGCGATAAAAGTGTGTTTGAGTATCTCAAGCAGCAGCGTCAGGCTAGTGCCTGAGCCCTCTCTCTTGCCCTAGCCTTTGGGCATTCTAAAACCGTTGGACCAACGGGGACCCCAGGTTGGAACGGGCATATTGGCTGGCTTGGTCACAAATTAAAGATGTGGGACCGGTACTTATCAAGCGACTGCATGGGCGCTTTGGGTGCCTGGCATTGGCATGGCAGGCACCCCCTGCTGAGCTGCTGACTGTCGATGGTATTGGTCTGGTAATGGCAGATCGAATTGGGGGGTTGCGATCGCAACTAAACCCCCAACAGCTCCTGGACCAGCACGAAGCCCAATCCCCTCACTTTTGGACCCCCGCCGACCCAGACTATCCCAGATTGCTTTGGGAAATCCCAGATCCTCCCCCCATCCTTTACTACCGGGGCCCCCTGCGTCCTAACCAATCAAGCGCCATCACGGTAGGCATTGTCGGCACTCGCCGCCCCAGTCCCTACGGTCGGCGTTGGACCCAGCGATTGAGCAGTCACCTTAGCCAACAGCAGTTCACAATCGTGTCAGGCATGGCCGCTGGCATTGACACCTATGCCCATCAAAGCTGTTTGCATAGCAGTGGCCAAACTATCGCCGTGTTGGGCACCGGTGTGGATGTGGCCTATCCCCACAGCAACGCTCAGCTCTACCAACACATCCTTAAAACCGGACTGATCCTAAGCGAATACCCTGATGGGACGCCACCGGAACGCAGCCATTTTCCCCGACGCAATCGCATCATTGCCGGGCTCAGCCATGCCACCCTGGTCACTGAGGCCCCCGAACGCTCCGGAGCCCTGATCACTGCTTATTTGGCCAACGACTATGGCCGTCACGTCTACGCCCTGCCCGCCGGGTTAGACAACCCCACCGCCCGCGGCTGTTTGATGCTGATCAACACCGGAGCCGCCATCATCATGGGTGAAGACCACCTGGTTACCGATCTGCTCAATATTGGCATCGCCCACCAGACCACAGCACACGAAGCCCAGGACACCTCAAACACAGACAGCAATAATACTGCCGCCGCAGAGCCCGCCTCCGAAACAGCCACCGCACCGATGCCAGAGGTGGAATTAGATGAGGCTCTACAGCCTATTTTTAAGATGATTCCCGACGTCCCCATCACCTTAGATAACTTAGTAAAAGCCACCCAGCTAGACACAAGTGCCCTGCTGAGTGGCTTATTACAATTAGAGCTCGCTGGCGTTATTACCCAACTACCCGGTGGCCAGTATCAGCGCAGGTAAGTTGGGCTACTCCAGACTCCCCTAATTCAAAGTTTCCATACCCGTATAGGTCACGTCACAGCCTGTATAGGCAATTTCATGGGCATCTAGCGGATCTTCAAAGTGATCAAAATTATCCACAAAGAATTCCACCACCAGATTGCCAAGTTCAATCATGTCACCATCCCTCAGCTGCTGACGCTTTTGAGGTGGAAGACGACGTCGGTTTAAATGGGTACCTGACTGGCTGCCCACATCAGCAATGAAAAATCCAGCTTCTGGAGTATGGCGAATCACTGCATGACAAGGGTCAACAGTTGAATTTTTCACCGGTAGAGCGCAGCGTATAGATTTTCCTAAAAGCCAACAGGCACCTGCGTTGGTGAGATTTAAAGTTTCAGAACTGCCCGTGTTAGAGACTAAAAATACAGAAGAATTGGCAATGACAGCCTGGATGTAAAAGGGAGTAACTTGACAGCGGTCTTTAACTGTCAATATGGAATCGACAATTGTATTAGCGGTGTCAAAATCATTATTAACGTTATTAATCAGTGCATCCCAAGGCAGTGATGGAGCCTCAATGCTAGAAGCATCATCAGGCGTCACGGCTGGGTTGCTGGAACAGGAAGCTCTAAGCGTGGACATGGACAATGACGAAACAACTTAACAGCAATAGGCCATAAGTGCGGTCGATTGTCACCCTAATTCAGTAGATTCACAGAAAAGTGTCTAAACAAACTGAAAATAGTTTGCTAGGTAGAAAGATAAGAATAAATGGGTAGCTGCTGATCGTTTACGGTGTTATCCCCATCGCCCAGAACAGAAAAAATCTGTTAGGAAATTGATTAACAACGGTGATTGTACACAGGGTAAAGCTCTTATGCATTAAGACTTTCCCTAGCAACTCAGCAATCTGCCATAGGATGTGAACCTATCAGAGGTAGTGCGTCATTTATATCTGTGTTTATTAAAGCTTGCCAATTCGAAATCCGTGATTCGGCCGATAGCGTTTTATGGAAGCTTTAAAGGCTATAAGCAAATATTAAAGTCTCCCAAGATTGATGAATGATGTCCTGAATCCGTAAGGCAGGACCAACGAGGGTTTTAGAGAGTTTTAGCCGGAACAGTTTAGAACTCATCACCGCCCGGTACCATCATCATGACAACCCTAAAAGTTGTCGTACATATTTAATAATCATTAAGCAGCTTCAAATTCCTGAAATATTGTCTGCTGGAGGACTCCTGTTGTGACAAACGCTATCATGCGTGCTCAGCCACCCTTAGATTTTATTCCTGAACGATTTCATCCCTGGGTAAGACGTCTGGTGCAGGGGTTACTACCTGGCTGGGTCCGCTGGCAAACTGATTTAGTCAATATAAACGTTAGCAATGCTGCCGTCTTAGCTCAGCTTTATCAAGGATTTCAAACCGGACAAAATCGATTTTTGCTCGCATTTCGTCATCCTGCCCCCGAAGACGCCTATGGCATGGCCCATCTCCTATGGCGGGCGGTTCCCCAATCAGCAAAACAGCTGGGTATAAACCTACAGCCGGTGCATAGTCATTTCATATACGACCGAGGAATTCCGCTATGGGCCGGAAACTGGGTAGGTCAGCTATGCTCTCGCTTGGGCGGTGTGTCGATTCAGCGGGGCAAGCTGGACCTGGTTGCCCTCAAATCCGCCCGGCAGCTTTTGAGTAATGGGCAGTTTCCCATGGCGGCCGCACCCGAAGGGGGCAATAACGGCCATAACGAAATTGTTAGCCCCTTAGAACCAGGGGTACCGCAGCTTGCATTTTGGTGTGTGGAAGATCTGGTCAAGGCTGGGCAGTCCGAACCGGTCTACATTGTCCCCATCGGCATCCAGTATCGATATATCAATCCACCTTGGGACGCCATTGACCAGCTTCTGGGCAAGCTGGAAGATCGCAGTGGCATAGCGGGGTGCCTCGAAAAGTTTGTCCCACCGGTGGAACTGCCCACAGCCCAAATTACTAATTTATATGGGCGTCTCTACCGACTGGCCGAACATTTGTTGACCCTAATGGAAGGGTATTACCATCAAATTTATGGTTTAGAGCGCCCCAATGTAGCGGAAGCCGATGCCAATGCTCAGCTTGCTGTACGACTTCAGCATTTACTTGACGGAGCCCTGGCCGTGGCTGAGACATACTTTGACCTGCGGCCAAAGGGCTCTGTGATCGATCGCTGTCGCCGTCTGGAACAGGCTGGCTGGGAGCGCATCTTTCGAGAGGATTTGCGAGATCAGGTGTCAATCTCTCCGGTAAAACGGGGTCTGGCGGATCGCATTGCAGAGGAAGCCGATCTGCGTATGTGGCACATGCGCTTGGTGGAGAGCTTTGTGGCCGTTACTGGGCGCTACGTGTTGGAAAAGCCGACGGCGGACCGATTTGCAGAAACTGTTTTGTTGTTGGCAGATATGGTGGCGCGGCTCCAGGGAGAAAATCCGTTTCCCCGGCCTTCTTTGGGGAAACGGGAAGCGTTGCTAACGGTGGGGGAGCCCATTTGTGTTAGCGATCGTTGGGGAGACTATAAGCAAAGTCGCAGAAGAGCCGTGGCCGCCCTGACCAAAGATCTGCAGACATCACTACAGAGCTTAATTGTAGATAGCTCTAAACAATAATGACGGATGCTCGTTACGATTGACATCCCTGGTGCAGGTCTGGCTTTAGGGCCAGGGCAGCGTTACAGAGCGCCAGCGCCTCTTGATCATGGCCTAATGCATGCAATGCCAGGCCCTTGCGATAGAGCGCTTGGTAATCATCTGGTTGGATGACGAGGGTGGCATCATAGGCCGCTACCGCCTGCTGGTAACGCCCCAAATTAGATAGGGCAACGCCTTTACTATAAAGCGCATCGTGCAGGTCTGGCTCTAGGGCCAGGGCAGCGTCGTAAATGGCAATAGCCTGATTAAAACGGCCTAACCTAAACACTGAATGCCCTTTGTGACACAGGGCCTTAGGGTTGTCTGGTTGGATAGCGAGGGCGGCGTCATAGCCGGCAACGGCCTCTTTGTAACGGCCTAACTGATGTAGCGAGAGGCTTTTGTTGTAAAGCTCATCATAAAGTCCCGGCTTAATAGCCAGAGATGCATCATAGGCAACGATCGCTTCTTCGTGTCGGTCTAGCTGAGCCAGGGTCAGGCCTTTGTGGTAAAACGCATTCTGTAGATTTGATTTGAGACGGAGGGCCGCGTCATAGGCTGCGATCGCATCTTCATAGTGACCCAGCTTGGCTAGCGATAACCCCCGATTGTAAAGGGTGCTGTACTTATCTGGTTTGAGGTGAAGAGCGGCGTCATAGGCGATGATGGCCTCCCTGTGAAAGCCTAGTTTAGCCAGGGATAGTCCTTTGTTGTTAAGCGTTTGGTGTAAGTCTGGGTTGAGGCTAAGGGCCGCATCATAGGCGATGATGGCCTCCTTGTAGTAACCCAGCTTAGCCAGGGATAATCCCTTGTTGTTAAAGGCTTCGTAGAGGTCCGGTCTGAGGGTAAGGGCCGCATTGTAGGCTGCGATCGCATCTTCGTAACGGCCTAAGTTAAACAGCGATACACCTTTGTCATAAAGCGTGTCATGCAAGTCTGGCCTGGTTTTGAGAGCCGCATCATAGGCTGAGACAGCCTCTTCGTAACGGCTATGAAAAAATAACGTCTCTCCCTCAATAATCCATTGTTCAGCCGTCCAACCTTTTCTCACATCCACAGCCAACACTTTCGCGCCAGCCTGGTATAGCTCCATAGCCTTTGCATTTGCGTCTAATGCCTCGCCATACCTACCCAGATTTTGTAAGACGATACTGTGTTTTTCCCATGCGTTAGGGAGATCGGGCTGTATAACTAAAACTTGCTCAAACAGGGGCAGGGCGGCTTCGTAGTCATTAACACTTATTTTCTGTAACCCTTGTTCAAATAAGGCCACCACATCCTGCGACGTTAGTGGATCGGTTAGCGGCGTCTTGTTATCTGGGGGCGGCTTCGGTAATGGATCTGGAGGTACTGTAGATTTTTTTATGGGAATAGGTTGACGCTGAAAAATGCGATTAAGCATTGGGGCAAATGCATGATGGGGGAGATCTTATTTTAAATTGAATGTACGCCATATAGAAGGCTTTCATAGCCCATCGAGATCCCTACGGGGTCTTCTTTTGGGGAGGGTTAGCAAGGCAAGCACTGACTAAAACAATGCTGGTTTCCCAGGTAATGTTTGTAATTAACTCTCTCTTATAGGCCTGCCGAATAGTGGCCAAGTCTGGTTCAGAAAGCGTTTGGGCCAAATGGTTCATATAGCGAGACGCTTCCCCAAACCATCGCGCTTGCAGCTGACGAGTAACCGCCAGTGAGGTGGGCATTTGCATCAGTTCAATATCAGCAACTAACCCCGTACCCTCAAACCAGCCAGCAACAGCATCTAGATCCCAATATCGCTCTGGGTCACGGGTGTATAGGCTATCTTCAGCCTGTTGGAGCTTGCTAAAAAGCTCGGTGGGCAGCTGCGAGAGCAGGCTGTATAGCCGCAATGTGCGAAAGGGAATGGTCTCCGCCAGGACGATGCGGCCCCCTGGGGCCAGACGATTTGCCAACTGCTGGAGTAGCGTTTGGCGATCGGTAAACGCTTTGAGGGCATTGCGACCAACGATGCCCTCAAACAAAATGTTTGGGGCCTCCGTCGCCAAGGTTTTAGATAGGGCTGCTAGCGGGCTGGAGAGAAAAATAGGTTGGGCCAGGTCCGTTAGGGTCTGGGCCTGTTCCTTGAGGGCGGCGCAAATTTCGGGTGTGGGGGCACAGGCATAAACACCGCCTTCGGGGACCTGCCGCAGGGCTTCCCAAGTGAGGAGACCGGCGTTGAGATCAAGTAACACATGATGACGCTGGGGGCTAAGGGTGGTGTAGATGCGATCGCACACTTGCCTCAGCTGCTCTCCTGCATTCCCCATAGTGCGCTGCAGCCACTGCTCTTGCGCCCTGTCCGTCGGCCCAAATGTCAGCACTTCGGGCAAGTCCGCCGCCATCGCCGCCGCCAGCTGGGCCTCCCGCTTGCGGGCCACCTCCAGACGGATCGTGTCTTCGTAACCCTGGTTTGAGGGCTGATAAAAGACTTTGCCCTGGAGACCGGTGGGCAAATACTGTTGCTCTACCCAGTGGTCCCGATAGGCATGGGGATACAGGTAACCCTGACCGTGGCCAAATTCTTTTTTGTCTCGGTTGGCATCCCGCAGCGGGTTGGGGACATCCGCTTCCCGCTCTTTTTCAACGGTGGCCAGGGCATCAAAAAAGCCCATGACGCTGTTGGACTTGGGGCAGGTGGCCAGATAGAGCGCGGCCTGGGCCAGCGGGTAGCGTCCTTCGGGCATGCCTACCCGGTCAAAGGCCTGGGCACAGCTGTTGGCCACGACAACCGCATTGGGGTCGGCCAGTCCCACATCTTCCCCGGCAAAAATCACCATGCGCCGAAAAATAAACCGGGGATCTTCTCCGGCGTAAACCATGCGGGCTAGCCAGTACAGGGTGGCATCCGGATCGGAACCCCGCATACTCTTGATAAAGGCGCTAATGGTATCAAAGTGAGCGTCGCCTTCTTTGTCGTAAAGCACCGCCCGCCGTTGAATCGATTCCTCAGCAACGGCCAGGGAGATGCGACTATCGGGTGTGGTTTCTACCGCTAATTCCAGGGCATTGAGCAGGGCCCGGGCATCGCCATTGGCAATGTTAACCAGATGATCGAGGGCAGCATCGTCGATCTGAATATTGAGATCGCCATAGCCGCGTTCGACATTGGTTAGGGTGTGATGGACGATTTGTCGCAGGTCATCTGGTCCCAGCGGCTTGAGCTGAAACACTCGCGACCGGCTGACTAACGCCTTGTTGACTTCAAAGTAGGGGTTTTCGGTGGTGGCCCCAATCAAAATGACGGTGCCGTTTTCCACCCAGGGCAGCAGGGCGTCCTGCTGGGATTTATTAAAGCGGTGAACCTCGTCAACAAAGAGGATGGTACGCTGGCCGTGCTGACCGCGCAGCTCCTGGGCAGTTGCGATCGCACCCCGAATATCCTTCACCCCCGCCAGTACCGCATTAATGGCAATAAAGTGGGCCTTCGTTGTGTTGGCAATCACCTGAGCCAGCGTAGTTTTGCCCGTTCCTGGCGGTCCATAAAACAACAGTGACGACAGCTGATCCGCCTGAATTGCCCGGCGCAGTAGCCGTCCTGGCCCCACAATGGCATCCTGTCCCACATAGTCGTCCAGGGTACGAGGGCGCATGCGCGCCGCCAGCGGAGCTTCTGACTCCATCAGCGTTTGTCGATGTTGTTCAAATAAATCCATGGACCAACATCAAAAGCTCTTTAAAACGTCAGCGCCCCCAAAAGTATGGAGGCGCTGAGCAGAGGATGACGAGTTGCCTATTTCTAGCAGCCGCTAGAGAATAGCTCTACATGCCACCAAAGATTGCCTGTAGGGGTAGCAGATGGGGGCTTTGGGTTAGCAAAAATGCAAACACAGCTCCACCGCAGCCGCCGATAAAGAAACCGCTGGCAAAGTTGCTCCAGCCTTCCCGAGTTGAATAAGACTCAGGAGGATTAGGCGTTGTCAATGTGCCTTCAGGCCCAGAAGGAGACGTTGCACTATAGATAGCGATTGCCACAGTCAGAATAAAGACAAAGCTAACAGCAGAGAGGGCACCAGCCACAGAGCTATAGTCTGTATTCCGTAGGGGACCTAACAAAGCAAACGGACCATAAAACCAGTAGCCATGGGCAATACCCACTTCTAAGCCACGGCTAAATGGGGACAAACCCGCACGGTAAGCAGGCAGATTATTAATGTAAGTACGTGCAACCGCAGAGGAGTTAATCGGAGTCGCAACGTTACCCACTTCCGGGGCTCCAGTTGCGCTTGCAAAACTAGTTGCCATAAGAACGTCTTCCTATGAAATGGACAGTCGTAAGACAGGAAATTCGAATTTATAACGCTAGCCAAATCGCTCAGGCTATAGGTCATCTCTAAGAATCACCGTCCCCAAACCAAATTCAAAGACGGTGCAGAGCCGACATGCGCCCATGCGCCAGCTGCATCTGAGCCCAATAATCTCACAGAAGCTAACCAAACATGTTGAATGCAACAGCTTTGTTAAGCACAGACGGGTAGAACGTTAACTTACTTAACAGTTGAGCCAACAGGGAAAAATTCTGTCTTGCTGATTGGAAGGTGCACCGATGGTTTAGATGGGCCATGGGAGCACGTCCTTTATGTACGTGTATATACGTGAAATTATTCTGAGAATCGGCGACAAAATTCTTTGGAGCATCTCCGGATGGGAGCCTTGCCGGAAGAACCGATCATTATCAGTCACCTAAAAACTTCGGCCAACTTCGGTGTATCTCGTCTTAGTACGACTATCTGGCAGTTCCCCATAGACGCTTCGCCACACTCATGGGCGTTGATGGACGGGCTAGCCACAATCAAGATGTGTGTTCCTTTAAATGTCAATCCGTGGAGTAGGCTATGTGGCTGAAAATACCAGTAAATCTTGATACTGAAGCGGCTAATGCTCACCTTCTAAAAGAGTTGGACCGGTGGATAGCGCTGGGGCTGTTGTCTGAAGCCCAAGCCATGAGTATTGGTCGACAGCTATGTAGTCGTCTCCCCCTGACTTATAAAGCACCGGCCGCAGCCCCGGCTGCCGATAAACCCGGCAGTCTGACTACCGTACCGGTGCAGACACCGGCTGCTCGCAACGCGCCAGTGTTTTCACGGTTTAAATCCCGCCTGGTGCAGTCATTTCTAGCCGAGATGAGCGTGCTGTGGCTGCTGTTTTTAGGGGTGTTTCTGGTAGTGGTCTCGTCAGCGGTGCTGGCGGCCAGTCAGTGGCAGTCCTTTTCTGTGGTGGGTCAGTATGCCATTTTATTGGTGTATACCCTGGCATTTGGTGGGGCCAGTCGCTGGACGGCGGGTCAAGAAAAGCTGCAAACCACAGCACACATGTTAAAAGCGGCGACGCTGCTGCTAATCCCCCTCAACATTTGGATGATCGATGCGTTGGGAGTGGTACAGGCGTCTGTTGGACTGGCGATTTTAGCGGGGCTGGGGTTAAGCGGATTGACCCTGGTGCTGGCTCCCCAGCGGCGCGCGGGGCTGAATTTATTGGGGTTGAGCTGGCTGCATTGGGGTTGGGGCTTTGCTGTCTGGCCGCTGTGTGCCACGTATCTGGGTACGGTGGGCAGCGCCATGAATTTGCTGCTGCCGGGGGCTGCCGGGGATGAGTCGGATACATCAGAGCAAGGGAGACAGGGTGGCGGACTTTTGGTTGCGATCGCACTCCTAATCCTTTTAGTTCGCAGTCTTTGGATTGCTGAGGTTCCTTTTTCTCAGCTGGGTCTGGCCTGCGGTATCTGTGGCTGGATGCTCTGTCGGCTGCGGCGACCGTATCTACCCCAGGTGGGGGCCGGTTTAATGGGGCTGGGCTGGCTGGTTACCGTAGAACAGCAGCCGCTGCAGGCCATCGGAGTCAGCGGTCTGGCGGTGTGGCTACTGGTGGATCGGCTGCGATCGCCAGACAAAGAACAGCAGCAGTTGACCACCCTGGCCGCCCTGTGGCTAATTGGGCTGCAGGCCTGTGGGCTACTGTGGTTGATTCTGCCGTTAGGGTTCCGACAGGGGTTACTGACAGCCCTGGGACAGTTCAGCCCGCAGCCAATTAGCGCCCTTAATTTTGCTGGGGTGTGGCTCTATGGCTATGTGGCCCTGATGCTTGCGATCGCCAGACAGTTTCGGCGCAGGGGGCGTGATGTCTGGGGGCGGCTGACGGAGCAGCTTAGCTTAGGCATTAGTGCTGTACTGGTGCTCTGCACGCTACCCCAGCCAGAGTCATTTTTCTTTACCCTCAGTTTGGCTGGGTTAACCGCCACCCTGGCAACGCTGGCACGGCGGGCCACCAGAATTATTTACGGCACCCATTTTTCTCTATTGGCGACGGTGCTCAGCGGACTCTATGCCATTAGCGTCCAGCTAGGTGGCTGGACAGAGCCCCAGTGGGCGATGGTTTTAATTGGGCTCACGCTGGTGGAATGGGTCACCAGCGTTGCTACTCATCGGTATCCTGCATGGCGACGCGCGGGCTGGTACCTGGGCATTGGTTTGAGCGTGCTGGCCTACTGTCTGTTGCTCAATAACTGGGGAAGCTGGCTCAATTTATGGTGGCTAGCTGTGCCAGCTGTCTTGACCTGGATGGTGTATCAACGGCAGTTTGCCACGGACAATCCCAAAATGGCCACGATGCTGACGGTGTTTGCCCTGGGGGCTCAGATGTTGCTGCTGAGTTCGTGGCAGATGGCGACGGTTGCTTTTGGCGTAGGAACATTTCTGCTATGGATCCACAGCTGTCGCTGGCCCGCTCAAAAGTATTTGCCAGCGCTGACGGTGGGCTGTGCCGTGGGGGCCGGACATACCGCTGCCATCTGGCTGTGGTTTATAAACCGGTTTGAGCGCGGGGCTCAGTTCTGGCTGGTGGTGGCCATATTTGCGGCGGCCCTGAGTCTGCTGGCGCGATGGCTAAATCAGTCGCCACGACCATTGCTCAGGGCCTATGGGGCGGCTAGCCATGGTTGGAGTCGGGCACTGGCTATATTGCTGAGTCTGGGGCTTACCCTGGGGCTGGCGGTGGTTTACGCATTAGAACCCAGCGTGCCTGGGAGCTATGTCCGACAAATGTCCCCCGAGGTGGCTCGGTTGCTGCACTACAGCTCGGCTGCTATGACCCTATTGCTGGCCAGGTTTGTCGGTCGGCGGACCAATTTTGACTATTGGGAGGCGGCCTATGAGCTAGGGCTGCTGGTGGCCATGGGCATATCTCTGGGGTATCGAGAGTTTAATCCTCAGACCCTGGGAACTGCCATGGTTGCCCTGGGGCTGGGAGCTCAGCTGCTGGGAACGGTGGCGACTCGCAGGCACTCCTACCTGTCGAGCTGGCACTATATCCCTCTGGCCTATGGTGCATTAGGTCTGGGTCTAGGCCACTTGAGCTTTACGGCAGCAACCGGACTGTATTCCCTGGCGGTGGGGCTAAGTGCCCTGGCTGTGGCTCGACGAAAGCTGGTGCTGCGTCCTCTGGGCTATGGCGGTTTAGGTCTGCTGTCGTTGGGCACCTATGAGCTGGTGGTTTATCGTATGCTGCAGGCCAGCGGCGGTGAACCAGGGGATGGGCTGACGCTGCTGGCGCTGGTGGGGGGTGCGATCGCAACGCTCTACCTTCTGTGCAGTCCCTGGGTGCAGCACTGTACCAAGCTCACGCGCTCTGCCATTCATGCAGTGTCCCTGCTCCATTGGCTTTTGGCTGTCACCCTGGCTGCCCTGGCTATGATGGTAGGCCAAAGCCCCACCGGTCTGTGGCTGTGGCTCGGTGTAGCCACATTGCTATCTCTCTACGCCTGGCTCAGGGGTAACTATCGCTGGTTTCCACTATATAAAGTCACCTCTGACGAGGGGCAGCTAGAGCCAGTTTCAACCGATCACCACAGCTATAAACAATGGACCTGGAGCGGGCTGATCATCGCCACCATTGCTATTCCCTATGGCATACACCAGCTATTTCCTAATCTTGTCTTGATTCGTGGGTGGGGCGCATTGCTGGCCTGTGGCTTGAGTTTTATTGTGCATATACAGCCCTGGCAGCGGTTAGGCTGGCCCCAGCGACCCTGGCGACGGATGGCTCTAAGCTGGCCAATACTCTCTATTGTGTTCAGTGCCGCGACCATTAAAACCCAGAGCTTGTTGCTGGTGGGGGCGTTCTACGCCATCATGGCCCAGCGGCTGCGGGCGGTGCGCCTCAGCTATCTCAGTCTGGGGCTGCTCAACTGGTCCCTGGTGCGCTATCTCCTAGCCAATAGCTGGCTAACGCCGCTGTGGTCAGGCACCCTGATGGGTCTGTCGACCCTCTATATTCTAGAAGTCGATCCTCACTGGCAGCAGGTTTCAGCCCGCCAACAACGCCATCGTCTGCGCTCTTTGGCCACCCTACTCATCGGGCTGACCGCCATCTTTCAAGCAGAAATTGCCTCTCCCATTTTTATCGGGGTCAGTCTGCTCATCAGTTTTGGGTTAATGGGTCTTGGCTTGTTCAAACAGGTGAGGGCCTACCTCTACATCGGTACCCTCACATTTATGTTGCAAATACTGCGGGCCGTCATGATGTTTGTAAACACCGATGGTCGCATGCTCTGGGCCATCGGCATTGTGCTGGGTATCGCCCTCATTTGGGTGGCGGCTACGTTTGAAGCGCGACGAGCCCAAATTCGCGGACTTCTGGGCCAATGGTCTGAAATGCTGGCTAGTTGGGATTAATGCTCCGTCAGACCAGTTCAATGTCTCCGAAATCAGCAGCCTTAAATCCCTTTCAATTTAGCGCTACCCTAGCAAGCATAGTTAATGGGGCAGATCCATGGCAGCAAATTTAGATAAAATGCTGCAGTTTATTGATGATTATCAGCAGCAGCGACCCCAGACCTCTTCGATACAGGTGGTGCGGTCGCTGCGGGCTTATACCCGAGCATCCTATGCCAACAAATTTTGGGAAATTGTCGCGGGTAGCAATCCAGACTTTATCAAAGGAGAACTCGACGACCAATCCATTGTGATCATGGAGCAGAGCATTGACTTTGCCCACTTTATGGCGGCACTGTCCGATCAAACCTGGGGTGGAAATTTGAAATCTACCCTCACTGATGGTGTTCTGTGGCTCTCCTCAAAGATTCTGACGGGGCGAGGATACGACAGTCGAGAATATACGGCTGCCATTGGGGATACCGCCCAACCCATTGAGGTGTATCTCGATAAGTATGGTCCCCAAACCTATCAACCAGCAGCACTGAGTGAGCTGATGGGCAAATTTGCATCCGATCAAGACTACGCATCTGACCTGGTTGCCTTTGCCGTTGGCCGACTGCTATATGAGAACCCCGCTCTGTCGGTCAAAGCTGCCATCCTAGAGGCCAACTGGTTTAACTATTCAGATACGGTTCAACGCTACCTGGTGGACATGTTTGGGGCAAAGTTGGCTCCCAAGGGAGTTATTGTTAATGGCGCTCAGGTGCGATCGCGAATCTCTGAACGTGTTCGAGCCTATCTGCTAATTAAACGGGATGTGATTAAAGGCAGCGTGTTTAATCGCACCTACCGACAACGGATTCGTCCGGCCCTGATTGAGCAGGCTAGCGACCACTTCATTAAGTATCTCCAGCAGGCCTTAGATAACTCAGAATAATTCACTAAAAGAAAAATCGGCCCTAAATAGGAACCGATTTTAGAAGTCTTTTGACTTTGCGTTTATCTCTCATTTGGAGGTGGTTGAAAATGCGTTGCGCACTATCTAATCAATCTCCGTAGGATATTGTAACAATCAGTACACTTTTTTTTGTGATGAATCTTCACTAAATTGCAATGAGTTTATGGCTATAGACATGGGTAAAACTACTTAAGGGTTGCCAGTTAACGAATCTACAAATCAAATTAGATTGCTAAGCAGGCAAAAAAGTCAGGAAATCCTGATGTATTGACCGTAAAAACTCTGTTTTTTTATATCAGCACGCCGACAGACCGCCCAACCCGGCCCTGGGACTTTATCTATACCCCCCAGGAAAGACACATTCAAACCCAACCCCAGTCGCGCATAATTAGGGGAGGTTTGCCAGCTGACGTGTTCTTCAACTCCCCCCAATATTCCCTTGCAAATTACGTTTCTCGGTACTAGTTCCGGTGTTCCCACCAGGGCACGAAATGTGTCAAGCGTCGCCTTACGCTTACCTCAGCGAGCCGAGGTATGGCTGTTTGACTGTGGGGAAGGCACCCAGCATCAGTTTCTAAGAAGTGATTTAAAGTCTAGCCAGATTCGGCGCATTTTTGTCACCCACATGCACGGTGACCATATTTTTGGACTGATGGGGCTACTGGCGAGCTGCGGCTTAGCGGGCAACGTATCGCGAATTGATATCTACGGGCCACCCAAATTAAATGAGTATTTACAGGCCTGCCGACGCTATTCCCAAACTCACTTTTCCTATCCCATTAAGGTCCATACGGTAGAGCCAGGGAAAGTATTGGACGACGGTGAATTTAGCGTTTACTGCCAGCGGCTGGAGCATCGGGTCCCCGCCTTTGGCTATCGCATTGTAGAAAAAGATCGCGTTGGGCATTTTGATGTCAAACGCGCCGCTGCCCTGGGAATTCCATCTGGCCCCATTTATGGACGGCTAAAGCGGGGCGAAGCGGTAACCCTGGCAGATGGTCGAGTCATCAATGGTTCAGATCTTTGTGGTGAGACAATTCGGGGCAGAAAGCTGGTGTATTGCACCGACACCGTATTTTGCGATCGCGCCATCGAGCTATCAGAACAAGCTAGCGTTCTGATCCACGAGTCCACCTTTGCCCATCAGGATGCAGAGTTAGCCTACCAGCGTCTGCATTCCACCTCCACTATGGCCGCGCAAGTTGCCCTAGCCGCCCAGGTTCAGCAGCTCATTCTCACGCACTTTAGCCCCCGCTACGCCCCCGGTAATACAATTCAGCTTAAGGACCTGCTTTTAGAAGCCAAAGCGATCTTTCCCAATACGCTCATGGCCCATGATTTTCTCGTCCACGATATAGAACGAGCCGCCGCATAGCCCAGCTATAGCTTTCAGCGATTACATGCAAAACTATGCCCCTGTTGGCTGATTTTTTGAGGTGCGATCAGCCTTAGTTGCTATCAACTGTAGATTGGTGACGGTCAGCTTTCTCTTCACACTGATGCCCACCCAAAGGGTGTTCATTTAGCCGCGTTTTAAGCCGGCTAAAGTGCTTTTTGTTGTTGATCGGCATGTGGGGGCTGGGCACCTCATCATTAGGCCAATTATCCAGGTCACCACAGGGGCAAAGCTGAGCAACGGGCATCACAGCTGACATAGCAACAGGAATACTGCAGCGGGCACAGTCAGTAATTTCCCACTGGGGTGACAACAGCTGCTCAATCGTTTCCTCGGTACCATCCAAGTAGCAGTCACGTCCGTCGTTGGCCATAATGGCTTGCCAACAGTCTTGAAAAGCGCGACTAAACCGATGGCCTTCTAATACAGGGACAGGACGTTGAGGAGCAGCCCCGCTGCCAATGTGTACAGACTTACCTAGCTGAAACCAGTAGGCTAAATAGTTTTGAACTTCTTTTGGAGACGCCATGGACCACCTCGCACTGTGAAATAAACGTTGTTACAGCACGTCGACTGCCATGGCTTTATCCTAACGTTTTGGCTGGGAAAGTCCGGAGACGTTAACCTATTTTCAAGGTTGTGAGTTATCGCTTGGGCAAGACTGACTCGGCAGTGGTGTACCCAGGTGGGTAAGGTCTAGGGCATAGCCTCCCGTAATTAAGTAAACCTGGGTTGCGATCGCACCAATCCGTCGCACTAAATATCCCAAACGGTCACGAAATGTACGCCCCAATGGATACGCGGGCACAACCCCCCACCCCGTTTCCTCCGCCACCAAAATCACATCACAGGGGGGCGGGTTGAGTGTCGCCACCAGCTCATCAACACATTGTTGCCACGTTATCTCATCCTGTTCTAGCTGATTTGCTAACCAAGTTCCCAGAGAGTCGACCAGCAAACAATCGTTAGCATCAGCCGCTTGTATGGCCTTCGTTAACTTTTTAGGCACTTCTTGGAGTCGCCAACCAGCGGGGCGACGAGCCCGATGTAACTCAATCCGCCGCTGCCACTCAACATCATCAGCCGACACCGTTGATGTAGCAATATAAACCACAGACTTTTGGGTTTGATTGGCCCAGGACTCCGCCCATTCGCTTTTACCAGAACGGGCAGGGCCTGTAACCAAAATCAGTTGAGGCATTAAATCCAATCGTGATTGTACTGTGAACGGCTATCGTCGCTGCTCGAGTAGCAGCCCTCATATAGCCAAGCAATAAAAGAAATCACCAACCCAGCCGCTGGCCCTGCCCCAAAGATAATTAATTCGACGCCGCTCATGATTATGTCCCACCAATGATCTGTGCCAATCTTGGCACCGGCACATAGCCATTAACATCAGAACATGCACTGAACCTCAAAAACGGCCAGGTGTAGCAAATGTCCTGAGGCATTGGGACACTTGCGGGTCAGGTTAGCTAGTCAGGCGCTGGAGTATGCTGACGCCGCTCTAACCACCAGATGGCTACAAGCCAAAGAATTACAAGCACAAGGGCTGCCACGGTAAACTGTGCCACCCAACCCACCAACGTAGCCAGAGGAATTAAACGACCCACAAAAAACGCCAGTGTGACCATGGTCGTCCCCCAAAGACTGGCTCCTAGTAAATTACACAACAGGAATTTCCAGTAGGGCATCTGGGCAATGCCCGCTAGGGGACCGGCAAAAATGCGCAGCAGCGCAACAAAACGGCCAAGAATGACAGCCTTATCCGCATTTTGACTAAACCGTTCGCGAACAGTAACCAGCACCGATTCATTAATGCGAAGCAGACTGCCTAACCGTAACAGCAAGGGCCACCCCCCGTAGAATCCAATCCAGTAGCCCATGCTATCGCCAACGACAGCACCTGCGATCGCACTCAACAGAGCCCAGCGGTAGAGCAGTTCATCACTCCCCGCCAAAAAACCACCTACCAACGTCACCGTTTCACCTGGAATGGGAAGCCCCATATTTTCAAGCATGATGCCAAAAAAAATGGCCCAGTAGCCATAGTCTTGAGCCAATGCTTGAATCGTATCGAGGGAAAAAAGATCGAACGTCAGCGGAACAATGTGC
Organism: Cyanobacteria bacterium J06554_1; assembly: GCA_038534515.1. GTDB lineage: Bacteria > Cyanobacteriota > Cyanobacteriia > Phormidesmidales > Phormidesmidaceae > Leptothoe. Next base: position 109,914 of record JBCAWO010000001.1, on the reverse strand, counting down.
ATGAAGGCAGGTTTATATTTCTTCTATTTTATTCATTTTTTCTTACGTTCGGGGATATCCATGGGATAAGAACCCAAGATTTTCATCTGAATTATGTGGGCCAACGTCATTTCCACACAAATAAAGCCACTACCCATGCTCCGTCCCCATCTAAAGAAGCGTTATGGCAATCGACAGATGCCATAGTTCACCCAATCCACGCCCTAAAAAGGTGCCATCAAAAAACCTCCCCTGTAGGGAGGTTAATAGCGCATTCAAACCCTAGGTTATAGAGTTAAGCCTCTGAAAAACTAGCCATCGATGGAGTGCCTAGCATCGACTGAGGAAATGTAGGTAAATCAAGACAGTGCTGAGTTCGTCGAGTTCTTACAGCCAAGCGATAGCTGACATTTTGTAATTCAGCATTTAACTGACGGTTTTCCTGTTGAATATGGGCGACTCGATTTTTCACCACCAACATCCGCTCAGAAAACTTTTGCTTATAGATTTTAGGTAGTTCCTGAACAACCTGCTCTAACATGCGCGTACGGTCAGTCAGCTCTTCAACGGTCTGACGCATCTGATGAATTTCTTCATCACGGCTTTCGATTTGTTCTTGATAAAACGCCACCTGCGTTTCCACACCTTGCAGCTGTTCTCGCAGGGCTCTCACCTCAGCCTGATGACGCTCAGAAACATCCGGTGACGGCAAGAAATCTTGGTTTCCCTTTACTAGGCGAAATAGCTCTTGAGATAGCTGTTGTACCAGCTGATCTCTCATTTGCAACTCCTCTTGCAAACGAGCAACTTCTACCTGGTTGTCGGACGTTTTCAACCTAGTCAATTGGGCCACAAGATCACTCCTACAGTACTAACGATGACTTTTAAACTTTTCCGGTCCACCAAATTACATATACAGACAACAGCCAAATTACTAACAGACAAACAGTTAGAAAACTAGCGGCTTAACTGTAAAGCATTTGAGATAATTACAGCGGCAAACATTCTATGACACGGGTACGCCCCTAGTATTAGCCAAGGTAATTTTTGTTTGGACCGCGCCTAACAGCAAGGAAAATTACACCTACTAGCCTTAAATGCACTAACGCCTACACCCAAGTGCCCACAAATTTAGCACCAATTCTGCAAAATGCAAGAATTTTATTCTGTAGGTTTGTAATTACCCAAAAACTAGAAGGCCACAGCTCCAAAATGGAGCTATGACCTTTTCCACAATTCAAACAGTTGCCAATGGCAACCTATGTATGACTCACCCGCTCTCAAAAAGAGAACTAAGTTAAGAGCCCAAAGGAGCAGCCTGTGGGGGAGCCTCTTCAGGTTCAGCTTCCTGGGGCTCGTCAATCACGAGCGTAAGGTAGCGAATAATATCTTCGCTCAAGCGCATATCCCGCTCCATAGGAGCAATGGTTTCCCCTGGCGCGTAATAGTTCATCTGAATATAGATGCCTTCACGATATCGGTTAATTTCATAGGAGAGACGGCGCTTGCCGCGGTGCTGAGTCTCTAGGATCTCTCCACCCTTCTCCTTGATCATGCCCTGATATTTACCAATCGTGTTGTCGACGGCCTCGTCACTGATGTCAGGCCGCATGATATACATGGTTTCGTAAAAATTGCTCATCTTACTCCTTATGGACTAAATGGCCCGACAGCAAAACCTGTCAAGCAAGGGCCCACAATCATAGCAGAAAGGAAACCACCCACGATAGCCCAGACTACCAAATCCAGACCTAACGGATCTGCATATGAACAGCTTCAGAAATCGTTGGAATCTCTGAATAGCGACCCATCAAGCATTGAACAATGGAGTAACCGACCACAGCCACACCGCCAAATAGCAGCACGTTGTAGAACGTATCGGTAATTAGCCCCAAACCTGGCACAGTCAGCAGGCTAAGCAACAGGTTACCAATGGAAATGATAAAGCCGATCAAAATTGCCTGTAGCGTATTAAATCGAATAAAGCGGCTAATGTTTTCATTGCGAACCACTAAAAGAAACAGAGCAAAGAAAACGGCCAGCGACCCCAGCCCAAAGGGGACAAGGCTGTAGGCAAACATCACAGGTGTGACTAATATCAAAAGTACCTCACCCACAGGTGCCAGTACGGGAAAGTTCGAAATCAGCTTAAAGAGCGCCCCGCCGACAACAACAGCGTCAAATAGAGGTAACAGGTAGGGCAAGCTCCCCAGTAACTTATCAGAGATTTCGTTTGTGCCGCTGCGCCAAGTCATAGGAATACTTGCAAAGGAATACTTCAAGCAAAAAGTCTAGCAGCCTTAATAAAAGCTATGTGGCCTAACAGCTGCATCAACTTAAATTCAGCATAACGCAGCTTTTAACGACCGTTTTACGGTTTCTACGAAACGGTCCAATGGCATAGCTCCAATCGCCAATAAACCAGCTCAGACTCACACAGCTGGAAATGATTCAATATTGGCCAACCGAAAACCCATCTGACACTGATACTGGGGGAGTTTGGTGGCGGACTCCAGCTGCTGAGCGCAGCCTAACTTGCCATCTCGAAAACGTGGCTGACCGCTCTGGTTGGCCATTAGACAACTGGCACAGACCGAAGCTGACGGAATCACCTGATTGTCTAGCAGAATCACCAACATAGTATGACACCTCTCCTAGAACAGGTCTTAAGCCTATCTTAGGTGAGGTGTCGATGTATTGGGCACAACTTTATTCAGTTTTTAATCGACTACGCCACACTTGCAACATAGTTTTTATGATGCAGGCGTATGAATACGACGACGACGGGCGCGGCGACTGCGCTGGCGGCGAGGCTCCTCTTCGGCAAGATAGGGCTGGTCCTCGCTATCTCCACGCATCCAAGCCGGGCGGGTCTGATCGTAGGCCATCTGCAATGCGGCCGCTGCAACCGTATGGGGATCGTACTCTTCGGTTAGCTGAGACACAATGGGTAAGAATGAAGCGAGTCGTTCGCTGGTAACGGCCTCTTTGATTTGAGTTTGCAGTTTTTCTAGGGAACGAGCAGCAATCTCAGCGCGAGTGGGCACCTTGCAGAAAGCAATATCTTGCTTAATATGGCGCTCAATTTGACGCAGCTGGTACTTTTCAAGCGGATGAACAATGGAGACGGCTCGACCCTCTTGGCCAGCTCGACCGGTGCGACCAATGCGATGGACGTAGCTATCCACATTGTCGGGTAGCTCGTAGTTAATCACATGGGTTAGGTTGTCGACATGAATGCCTCGAGCAGCAATATCTGTTGCAACGACCCAACGAACCTGCCCCTGTTTAAAGCGAAGTAAGAGGCGCTCCCGCTGAGCCTGGTTGAGATCACCGTGGTATTCATCAACACTGTGGCCAGCAAACTGCAACTGTCGAGTCAGCTCGGCCGCCGTACGTCGAGTACGAACAAAAATGATGGCAGATTCTGGATCTTCCATTTCTAAAATCGGCATTAGAGCGCGGGGTTTGCTCCAGCCAGGGGGCACCACATAGGCCAGCTGGGTAATTCGCTGAGGCGCAGTATTTTGCGACTTCACTTTAACCGTGACTGGCGATTTTAGAAATTTGGCGGCTAGTTCACGGACCGCAGGTTCCATAGTGGCGGAGAAAAACGCCGTCTGCCGTTCTGCTGGGGCATGGCTCAAAATGTTTTCTACATCTTGAATAAAGCCCATGTTTAGCATTTCATCGGCTTCGTCTAAGACTAACCAACTGAGCTGATCGAGCCCCAGGGAACCGCGATTGAGCAAATCAAGCACACGACCTGGGGTGCCTACCACCATATGAACACCCCGTCGAAGCTGACTGAGCTGACGTTCGATGGATTGTCCACCGTAAACTGGCAACACCCGTAACTGGGAGTTGTGCTTCAGACCCTGTACTGCTTGAGAAACCTGCATAGCAAGCTCACGGGTTGGGGTAAGAACAAGGGCCTGCACGGAGCGTTTGTTAACGTTGACCTGCTCCAAGATTGGCAGAGAGAAAGCAGCCGTTTTGCCGGTTCCGGTCTGAGCTAAACCCACCACATCATGCCCGGCCAGCATGTGGGGAATAGCTTGGGCTTGAATAGGGGTAGGCTCTTTAAAGCCAAGCTCATCTAAATGTTGAGATTGAGGTTCAGACAAGCCGAGATCGGCAAAAGACAAGGTCATTTAGACTCCTTTAATGTCGTTTATTACGAACAGCAAGATTTAAAGAGGAACGCTTACGGGGGCATGGGTCGACAGTGGAGAACTGTCAGAACTGCCAGACACGACCGTACCAAACAGGTCATAGGTATCCGCTGCACTGATCTGTACAGGAACTATTTGAGCCAGGGGTGGAGCACCTTTGACATAAACAAGGCCATCCACGTCGGGAGCAAAGCGTGCAGACCGGCCAATACATTCACCCTGCCCCGGATTTTCCTGTTCGATGAGAACATCCACGACTTGGCCTATCTGTGCCTGGTTGCGCCTGAAGGAAATCTCTTGCTGGGTCAGCATCAGCTCTTCTCGACGTTGGTGCATAACATCTGGTGCAACCTGATTGGGTAACGTGGCCGCTGGAGTGCCAGCTTCTGCCGAAAAGGTAAAGACACCAACATGGTCAAACTCGTGGCGTTGGACAAACGCTCTGAGATGCTCAAAGTGGGCATCGGTCTCACCGGGGAAGCCAACAATAAACGTGGTGCGCAATACCGCATCGGGCAAGGCGGCTTTCAGCTGCTGAATAATGTCGTCGTTTACCTGGCCCTGCCATGGTCGGTTCATGGCTCGTAAAATCTCGGGATGGGAGTGCTGCAAAGGCAGATCTAGATAAGGCAAAACATTAGGTGTAGTCCGAATAGCGTTTAGTACCTCTGGGGTCAGACCTGTGGGGTAGGCATAATGCATACGGATCCAGGGCACATCCACCTCGCCCAAGGCCTTGAGCAGCTCTGCTAGCTGAGGCTTACCGTAAAGGTCAACACCGTAATTTGTGGTGATTTGGGAAATGAGAACTAACTCTTTGACCCCTTCTGCCGCTAGCTGATGAGCCTCAGCCACAATCGACTCGATCGATCGAGATCGCTGGTTGCCACGCAAATGGGGAATGATACAAAAAGCACACCGGTAGTTGCAGCCCTCAGCTATTCGAATGTAGGCGACACCTTCACTGGTGGTGCGATAGCGAGGAACCGTTTCGTCTGCGATGTATGTTGGCTCGCTAGAAACCGCTTTGACCCGTTCACCAGCCTCGGCACGCTCGATAACGTTGACGATGCGGTGATAGTCACCGGTGCCAATGAGGGCCACTGCTTCGGGTATTTCGTCAAGGAGTTCTGATTGAAAATGCTGTGCCAAACAGCCTGTGATGACAATCTTTTTATCAGCCTCGGCTAGCTCTACAAGCGTACGGACCGATTCTTGGCGAGCAGCTTCTATAAAACTACAGGTGTTGACAATGACATAATCAGCAAGCTCCTCATTAGCATCAACCTGATACCCAGCCTGTACAAGCAGACCCAGCATATGCTCAGTATCGACACGATTTTTCTCACAGCCTAGGTGAGAGATGGCAATCGTTGGCTTATGAACCATGAATTCTTAGGTGAAAGACAAGTGCTGGTATCCAAGCAGGCGTTGCGATCGCACGGATGACTCAGCACCCTACCCTATCACTTACAATTTGCCGTGGCTACCATTACTGAGCCCTGCAACAGCTCTGTGAAAGAGGAGCTAACCACCGTTGGCAATTGATATCTAAACAGGTAGCGATTGTTTTTGCCCGATTGAGGAAATTATAACATAACTACACAATTCTGTGAGGTGTTTCACAGAAAGCTTGATGTGTATAGAAAACAGCTTCTGTGATGGCCAAGAAAACCCAGACATCATTTCCACAGGAGCTATCTAAATCTGAAAAAACCTGACCAATCATGTTCATTTCAGCTCGATTCATTCTGAAGATCAGCAGTGGCAAAACGTATTCCTTTTTTGAGGCTTTGTGGAGTTAAACGCACTTTTTAAAACATCAACCCCCGTCATTGGTGTCGTTCATTTACTGCCCTTACCATCGTCGGCCCGCTGGCAGGGTTCGTTATCGGCGGTGATGGATCGCGCCATCCAGGAGTCTGTGGCGCTCGCTTCTGGGGGTGTGAATGGCATTATTGTGGAAAATTTTTTTGATGCTCCCTTTACAAAAGGAGCGGTCGACCCGGCAGTAGTCAGTGCAATGACAGTGGTGGTGAGTCGTCTCCAGCAGCTGGTGGCGGTTCCCATCGGGGTCAACGTATTACGTAATGATGCCCACAGTGGACTGGCGATTGCCGCCTGTACTGGGGCTGAGTTTATTCGGGTGAACGTGCTAACCGGAGTAATGGCAACGGATCAGGGCGTCATTGAGGGGGATGCCCACCGCCTCATGCGATATCGCAAAGAACTGGGGGCCGATGTCAAGGTGTTTGCTGATGTATTGGTTAAGCACGCCGCCCCTGTAGGCAGTATGGCTCCAGAGATCGCCATGGCTAATGCGGTGGCTGATACGATCCACCGGGGATTAGCAGATGCTGTGATTGTGTCTGGCGGTGCTACCGGATATCCCCCCACCAGTCAGGACCTGGCCAGTGCCAAGGCAGCGGCGGGTAAGACACCGGTTTTGGTCGGCAGTGGAGCCAATGTGGAGAATGTTCCAAAGCTAATGCAGTCAGCGGATGGCGTGATTGTTTCGAGTTCTCTAAAGCGATGGGGTCAGATTGAACAACCGGTAGACCCTAATCGTGTGGGTCAATTTATGGATGCCATAGCACCCCCCAGGTAGGTTCGTTGCTATAGATTCATCTACCGAAACGTCTATTTTTTGTCTAAGATGCAGTCGGGGTTGTCGTGAGGGTAGCCTGGCTACTGGAGCATCGCCTGCTTTTGTCTTTTTTTGTACTGATTAGCTTGGATCCAGCTATAGACTATGGGACGTCGCCGTAAAGAAAACCGTGGGATTTATCGCTGGTCGCGCCCGGCTATTGGCGCGATCGCAACTGTCGGAGCCCTAGGCACAGCCTATCTGACGGTGATCAAATTAATGGGAAACAGCGCTGCTTGCCCAGTCAAAGGCTGTGACCAGGTACTGACCAGTGCCTATGCAGATGTGTTTGGGATTCCCCTGACATTGTTTGGCTGTCTTGCCTACCTATCCATGGTGGCACTCTCCCTGGGACCACTGGCGGTTAAAGCAGATGGCAAACAGCGGCAAAATTTAGAGGATACAACCTGGCCACTCCTATTTATTGGGGCCACGGGCATGATGGTTTTCAGTGGATATCTGATGTATCTACTGGCAACAGAATTGAAGGCCGCCTGTCTCTACTGCATCGCGTCAGCGTTCTTCACGTTTCTAATGTTCCTGCTGACACTCCTTGGCAGACAGTGGGAAGACCAGGGCGCGCTGGTTTTTCGCGGCGTCATTATGGGCGTGGTCACCCTGGTGGCCACCATTGGTATGTATTCCATCAGTATTAACGGCCCGGCGGCAACGGCCAGCGGCGGCAATACTGGACCTGCCATTACCAGCACCTCTGGTTCTGCCGAAGTTGCCCTGGCCAAGCATCTTAAAGAGGTGGGCGCAAAAATGTACGGGGCCTACTGGTGTCCCCACTGCTTTGATCAAAAGCAGCTGTTTGGTCAAGAAGCCAAAAAATACATGCCCTATATCGAATGTGCTGATGATGGGGCTGACTCCCAGACTGCGCTATGTCAGTCAGTACCTGAGATTACTGGCTTTCCCACCTGGGAAGTAAACGGGCAGTTCTTACCAGGGACCCAATCCTTGGCGACCCTGGCTGAAGCGTCCGGCTACCAAGGGCCTACTGATTTTAAGAACTAGACAAATAGACAACATTGTAGGGACGTTCCATGGAACGTCCCTACAATGTTGTTTCAGCCAAAGTTTATTTCGAGTAGCGAGAGATCATCAAGCAAGGCCAGCCCGTCATCGGCACCGGCATTCAGAATCGGCATCGTAGCGTAGCTGATCAGCTGATCGAGCTGCCCAGGGCGAGGGCATTTAACAATATGGTCAATAAAGCTATCCAAACCTAAGATGTCACCGGTTTCAGCAACGGAGGTTTCGGGCACTTCATAGACGCCATCGCTAAATATATAGAGATAGCTATTGTCTGGAATTGAGCAGCGTTTCCAGGTGTATGACGTATCTGGCATCATGCCAATGGGCATACCTGGCGTACGCAGACGCATGGCCTCTGACAGATGGCTGCTCGCCCCATTGGTATTTTCCGGTGCGGCATCCGCCGGATGGGACAGCAACACAGCAGGGGGATGGCCCGCACTGGCATACATAAGCTGGCGATTAACTCGGTTGTAAACGCCGTACCAAATGGTGAAATACTTATCGTTTTGATCGGTCATCTGAAACATGTTGTTCAGACTTTCGAGCACCTTATCGGGTCGGTAAAAGTTAGTGCCGGGTAAGGATTGCGATCGCAACACGTTGAGCACAGAGGTAGAGAGTAGGGCGGCCCCTAACCCATGGCCTGATACATCCAGCAGATAGATAACCAAATAGTCAGGATCTAACCAATAAAAGTCAAAACAATCACCGCCAAGCTGTTGGGATGGCAAAAAACGGGTTTGAATCTTGACCGGGGGCTTATCCGTGTCTTGGGGAAGCAGTGACTGCACATAGGCAGCAGCTTCTGCCAGCTCATTCTCTAAATACTGCTTTTGTTTCTTTAAGTCGCGGGTCAGCTGACACAACCGCATGCCAGACTTTACTCGAGCCTTTAACTCTGCCATGTCGATGGGCTTCATCAACAGATCATCAGCCCCTGCTTCTAGGGCCTCTACACGGCTAGCAGTCTCAGCATGGGCCGTAATTAGCAGAAAGGAGCTCATGGATAAATCCGGATACTCTTTCAACCGACGACAAATTTCTAACCCATCCACCGTTCCAGGTAAACGCCAGTCGCACAAAATCACCGGCGGCGTGATTGCTAACGCCTGCTCTAAACCATCCGCTGCCGTTTCGGCAATGGCGACACGATACCCCTGGCTTTGGAGCATCCGCTGAAGGATACGCCGAATGATCGGATCGTCATCGATCACTAAAATATCTGCGATGGGAGTAGCTGCCTTAACCATTACACCGATATGACGCAGAAGTTTGTTTGATAGTGCCACGCCCCTAGACCCATGCTGACGCTTTTCCAAGGGCTTTTGTCAGTTTCACTCCTCATGGCGTTAAGGTTCTACCCAGGTCATAACAAGCGGTTAACAATTGAATGATGCTAAAGCTCAATGGAAGACCGTCTTAGATAAACGAGAATCATTGGTTTTAGCTAGAGTGTACCCTTCTCTATCCGAGATATGTGGGCGATTGACCCAATATGCACATTACAGACTTCCAAGGGTCAGTAGCGGGAAACAGCAAAGCAATCGTGATAATTTTTTGAGCAAATCACAACGATAGTTAGATAGGGGCATCGTAGTGGCTCATTTTATCAGCCTACAGAGGATATTTGCGATAGAGCCTTTGTCTGAGGGTACGTAAAAACCAAAGCGTTGGCTATGGCTGTGACGTCTACAGCCAAAAAGTGTGCCCTTTAGATCCCCTTAGACACATGGAACACAACGCTGATATTGAGCGGTTATCGATGGGTTAGCAAGATAGGGGCTGTGGATGAAAAATTATTGCGGGATCGCGCCAGGTTTAGAAGCGATTTTTAAGCTGAAGGAACGCCGCTACTGTTTAAACCATGGAAAGTACCTGTGATCTGCCTACAAGCTGCGTTTTACCCGTCCTCAAATCACCCCACGATTATCAGGTATTCCGTATTAGCCAAGATGATAAAAATCGATTGGCTTTGCTGGTAGACCCAACCCTGGGCCATGCAGCGTTGACCTGCTGTGTGGAAATTTTTGATGAAGGGGGGAGAACGCCCTCCCATCGCCATCAAGTGGCTGTGGAAATGTTTTATGTGATTCAGGGGGAAGGTCGTGTTGTCTGTGATGGGAAAACCTCGACCATTCGGACCGGTGACAGCATTTTAGTGCCATCCCACGGGATTCACTATGTTGAAAATATCAGTCCGCATCGGCTCTATTTGCTCAGTGTGATGGTGCCCAACGAAGATTTTGCAGAACTTATTCGTCAAGGGGTACCAGCGGAACTAGATGAGGAAGATATGGCTGTTTTAGCCCGGACCCGCAGTGTTTAATGCCATCTGATTTTCTGCCAGTCAAACCTAAGCAGCGGCAGTCGCTACACACACGAGACGGGATGCGGCTGGATGCAGATGTGTACTATCCCGAGGGTGAAGGGCCATGGCCCGTGCTGCTGATGCGACAGCCCTATGGACGTGCGATCGCATCCACCGTTGTCTATGCCCATCCCACCTGGTATGCCGCCCAAGGCTATCTCGTTGTCATTCAAGACGTGCGTGGTCGCGGGACGTCAGAGGGTGTCTTTCACCTATTTGCCCACGAAAGGGATGACGGCTACGACAGCGTTCAGTGGGCCGCTCAGCTACCCCACAGCAACGGGCAGGTGGGCATGTATGGGTTTTCCTATCAGGGCATGACCCAACTCTATGCCGCCCAGACAAAACCTGCGGCCCTAAAGGCCCTCGCTCCAGCAATGGTGGGGTACGACCTTTACCACGACTGGGCCTATGAAAATGGAGCCCTGAGGTTGCAGGCTGGGCTGGGCTGGGCCATTCAGCTGGCCGCAGAAACCGCCCGGTTAAACGGCAATGAAACGGCTTTTAACGCCCTGCGGACGGCCCGCAATTTACCACTTAATGGTCCTGTAACAGCTTGTCCAGACGTACTCAAACACCATGCCTCAGATTCGTTCTGGCATGACTGGCTAGCCCACCCCACAGACGATGACTATTGGCAGTCGCTAAAGCCTGATTTAACCGGTGTAGACCTCCCCATGCTCCACGTGGGTGGATGGTTTGATCCCTACCTCACTGGCGATATTCGGCTGTTTAAGCAAATGGCGGCTAGTCAATATCCCCAACATGTTTGGATAGGCCCCTGGAGCCACATTCCCTGGAGCCGGACTGTGGGGGATGTGGACTTTGGCCCTGGGGCGATGAACCCCATTGACCAGCTACAAATTCGCTGGTTTAATCACTGGCTTAAAGGGCAAGATACGCAATTAGCCAATCAGCCCCCCATACATCTTTTTGAAATGGGTAGTAACCAATGGCGCACGTTTGAAACGTGGCCAGAGGACTTGAAACCCAGGATTTATCGGCTAGAGAGTTCTGGATTAGCCGCAATGCGTCAAGATAATGGCGCTTTGGTACGTCCGGGTCCTAAAGAATCAGCAGCATCGAGCGTGGTAACTGACGTGCTTGTGCATGACCCATGGCGACCGGTGCCGTCATTGGGCGGCCATACGAGTTTTCCCTCAGGCTCCTTTGAGCGCAGCGCCTTAGATGGTCGCAGTGATGTTTTGACCTATACAACTGACCTATTAGAGACAGAGCTAGCCATAGCTGGTGAGGCAACGGTCACTCTACACATGCAGTCCGATGCCTCTAGCTACGACATTTGCGCTGTCTTGTCAGTGGTTCACCCCGACCATCGGGTCTTCAATTTGACCCAAGGATACAAACGCTTTTATGGGGGTCATGCTCAAACTATCTCTGTGCCTTTGCAACCAACGTGTTTTCGGCTAACAGCTGGACAGGCGCTGCGGTTAAGTCTCAGTGGTGCCTGCTTCCCGGCCTATACGGTTAATCCGGGTACTCAAACAGTCTCCTTGGAGCAGGTATCGACTATGGACCAGCGCATTATTACCCTCACCCTGCATCAGGGAGCTGACACGGTCCTAACATTGCCATTACTTCCTTAAGCATATCTCTACCGGCATCGATGTCTATTCCCTATCACCTAAACTTGCAAAACGCCCTTGGAGCTAGGAATAGCGTGGGCACGACGGGGGTCAATTTCGGTGGCCATACGCATGGCACGGGCAAAGGCTTTGAAGGTGGCTTCAATGATGTGATGGGAGTTGATGCCATCGAGCTGACGAATGTGAAGGGTCATGAGGCTGTGGTGGACAACGGCCATAAAGAATTCACGCACGAGCTGAGTGTCATAGGTGCCGACACGTTGGGTGGGAATGTCAAGACCGTAGGCGAGGTAAGGTCGACCGGAAAAATCGAGGGAGACTTGGACCAGGGATTCGTCTAAGGGGGCGACAAAATGACCAAAGCGGACAATGCCTTTACGGTTGCCAAGGGCCTGGTGTAGGGCCATGCCGAGGGTAATGCCAACGTCTTCGTTGGTGTGATGGTCGTCAATTTCGAGGTCGCCTTTGGCTTGGACGTCAAGGTCGAATAGTCCATGGGAGGCAATTTGGTGCAGCATGTGGTCCAGGAAGGGAATGCCGGTATTGGCATTGCAGTTACCTTGACCGTCGACGTTGATGGTGACCTGGACGTCGGTTTCTTTGGTGGTGCGGGTGACGGTGGCGGTGCGGGTGGGGAATTCGAGATTAGCAGTCAGGGTGTCGTTGGTTTGCATGGTGGTTATAGGATGTGATGGCTGTCTTTGTGGATGCCTTGGATAGGGGTAATGGTCTAGTAGAGACTGATCTTAGACAGAATGGTGACCCCCTCTAAAGCATCTTTTCTAAAACATTTCGAATAATGTCGTCGGTCACCTGATCGGTCACACATGCTTCGCCGATGCGGTTGGGTAGAACGAAGCGGACTTTGCCAGCTTGGACTTTCTTATCACTGCGCAGGGCCACCAGAATGTCGTCGATGCTAATCTTTGTTGGCAGTTTGGTGGGAAGACCTGCTTTTTGAATGATGGCGAGCTGTCGGTCGGTGGCGGTTTGAGGCCAGAGGTCCATGGCGGTTGCGATCGCACCTGCTGCCACCATACCAATGCCTACGGCCTCACCGTGGTTAACCAACCTGTAGCCAGTCAAACTTTCGACCGCATGGCCGATGGTGTGGCCGTAGTTCAAAATCGCCCGCACACCAGCCTCTTTTTCATCTTGGCTGACCACATCAGCCTTAGCTTGGCAAGAGTGCTTGAGAATGTCGTGGAGTAAGTCTGCGCCTACATAGCGCATTTGATCAAAGCGTTTAGCCTGTTCTAGCTGATCAAACAGCCCTTCATTCCAGATAATGCCGTACTTAATGACTTCGGCCATACCCGCTCGAAACTCTCGGCCAGGCAGCGTCGTCAGCACAGTGGGATCAATCAAAACCAGACTGGGCTGATGGAATGCCCCAATCAGGTTTTTCCCCTGGGGATGATTGACACCAGTTTTGCCCCCCATGGAGGCATCCACCATGGCCAGCAAAGACGTCGGCACCTGAACAACGGCGATACCCCGCAGCCAAGTAGCCGCTGCAAAGCCTGTCATATCACCGATGACGCCACCACCAAGAGCCACCATGGTAGAGCTGCGCTCTAAATGATTCTCAAAGGCAACATTATGAATTTTCTCAATGGAGCGTAGGGTTTTGTACCGTTCCCCAGGGGGCAAAATACATTGGCAAACGTCAAAACCAGCCTCTGTTAGGGAATTTAAGGCCGTTTCCCCATAGTGTTTGAAAATGGCAGGGTTAGAAACCAGCAGCACCTTCCCTTGTTTGCCAACAGCAGAAAGCCAGGGACCTAAGTATTGCAACCCGTCGGTAGCGATCTTGATGTCGTATTGAAATTGGGGCAGTTCGACGGGGATAACGGTCTTCATGGAATTGAGTCGCAGTGTACTCAACTATCCTACTGCCCACAATGCTTTAGGCTTCAGAGCCAGGGTTAAACACCTGAAAAATTTGCCGACAGCAGGCTTTAATTTTTTCACCAGCGGTGGTTTGAGGTGGTGCTACCCCTTCAAATTGCCAGTTATTAATGGTTGAAAGATGCCACTGCTGGCCCAGGTGGTTAAAGCCCACCACTTCTACTCCAATGACTTTGACCATCTTGGCAACAGCATTGGAGGCCAAAGCGTCATCATCAAACACCTCGTGCAGACGAATCTGCACCAACAAACTGCGACAGTTGAATGAGCGGCTAAACCCAGGAAAATGGAAACCGATATCAATGGAATCAGGATCCACCAGCTCCCTTGTATCAGGGTCATTTGCCCAAGGCTTTAGATCAGAGCGAAGGTCGGGAAGCTGACCTTTAAAGGCACCGACCGTAGCGGCTATCTTACTTGCGTATTCGATGCTGCGGGCTTGTTCTGCTGCGTTCACGCCTACGACCGGAAACTAAGGATTTTCATTTTCTACAATAAAACAATGCCTCAGCATATAGCCAATGCATGATCTATGGGCTCTTTAGTGAACTAATACTATTAGGAAAATAAAATAGCTCGGCTAAAGAAACTGTAGCTGATGAAACGGAAGGAATCAGTCAACCCCAGTCGAGTAACCTAGATGGTCTGGCTGTAGTGGGCCTGACAGGTACTTAACATGCGCAAATCGTTATCGCTAACCGCGTCAATCTGATGAAATCCTTCGATGGCAAATTGACTACCGCCCGGACCGGCAATAGCCGTCTCTTCAAGATTTAGGGCGTAAGCGTACTCTTCTTGGGAATAGGTTTCGGTGATGGCCAAAGAGAGTTGGGTGTTTTGCACATCTCCTTGAAAACAGTCAAATGAAGAATGGGGAGAGTAGAAAGCTCCGACCACCTGTCCGGCACGTGCTTCAAATATCATGTAGGCCGTTTGCAACTGATCGGGCAAGGGCTTTTCGCCGAAGAGATAGATGCCATTGGCAAGGCTGTCAGAAACGGTGGGAGCAGCTTGGGCTAGCAGAGGGTGGATAACGGCCGTATCAGACTTCAGAGCTGTCTGGATTCTGGCGTGAGCTGGAGCAGCCAGCAAAGTCGCGGTTCCCACCAGCAAGGTTCCTAAGCGCAGAAGATGCTTAATAGCCGTTTGACGACTAGCCGTTTGGCTAAGCTGGTGACGACTGTAACGTTGAATAACCTCTAAAACTTGCATAACCATCGCGCCTCACTGTGCCTACTGAGTACCGCTAACGAATGACTGGATGCAATCAGAAGCAAACTCCTTACCCCACTCTAAGTGAGAAGTTCACCATGAACTTATTTAAGGTTGTTCCTTTAATATCTCTTTAACGACTGCAGTCAATCTTAGGTCAGTTGCTCATTGATATGATGCTCTACAAATTCAAGGCGTTTGATTCCGCATAGGAGGGTTTCACAACTGGCATATAAAAGTATGTTTGCCCCGATGGAACCGACCAATCTGCACAATTCTTTGGTACGGTCACCGCTATCGAACCTGGGAACAAGGTAGTCTAAAGAGATATCTGGCTAGCAAGGCACCCAGCCATTGGATATTCTGTATTGCTGAGCAGGAGTCAAACGTTCATCTATGCCGTCCCTTGAAGTGCCGCTAAAGCTATTGCTGTTTATTGATAAGCGGCCAAGTTCTGCTGAGCAGGTTCGTCAGATTCGTCAGCACGTTGAGGGGTTGGAAAGTGAAACAGCTCCGGTTTTGGAGGTTGTTGACGTCACTGAACAACCTTACCTAGCCGAGCACTTTAGGCTTGTGGTCACTCCCACGCTGATTAAAATTTCGGCGGTGGGGCGTCAAACTCTGACAGGCAGCGATATTATTTCGCAAATCGACTACTGGTGGTCGCGTTGGCAGGCAGAGGTTAAAAACGAGAGGGCTATTCTGGATGACCGGCTGCTGGATGATGCGTCCATTGCTCAGTCCACAGAGATTATCCACCTGTCGGATGAAATTTTTCGGCTCAAGCAGCTCAACGCTGAGGCTAACGCCAAACTAGAGTTTAAGGACCGCATCATTGCCATGCTGGCCCATGATCTGCGTAACCCGCTCACAGCAGCCTCGATTGCGATTGAAACCCTGGAGATGGGGTACGACCCGGACCATGAACGTCGCTCTCGGTTTCGCCCTGAGCTGACGGTGCAGCTGTTGCGCAATGCAAAAACTCAGATTCGCTCCATCGATCGCATGATTACGGATATTTTGCAGGCGGCCCATGGTCCTAGCGTCGAGCTGCAGATTTTTCCGAGGGATTTGAATTTGTATGAGCTCTGTCAGGAAGTCGTGGATTCTATGCTCACTAAGGTTAAAACCAAAGAGCAGATGATTAGCCTGGATATTCCCCAAGACTTACCCCACGTCCATGCAGATATCAATCAGGTTCGACGTGTGATTGTAAACCTGTTGGACAATGCCATAAAGTACACCCCCATGGGGGGAAAGGTGGTGATTACGGCATTGCATCGCACCACTCAAAAAGTGCAAGTTAGCATTCAAGACACGGGGCCAGGAATTCCTGCGGATCAGCAGGGTCGTATTTTTGAAGAGAGTTTTCGGCTACAGCGGGACCAGTCCCAGGATGGATATGGTTTAGGGCTAGCGCTATGTTTGCGAATTGTCAGAGCACACTACGGTCAAATTTGGGTAGATTCGGTACCGCAACAGGGCAGCACGTTTCACTTTACGCTGCCGGTTTATAAACAATCGAATAATCGACCAAAGATTAGGGGAGTAGAAGGGGAATAGTTTTGACAGCTTAACGTGGGGACATTCCATGGAACGTCCCCACGTTATTAGGCCTCGGGGAGATGAAGACGAGCTTTTAGGGCGGCTAGCTCAGTATCGACCGGATTTGCTGCTGGGGTTTGGCCTGATTCAAGCGCTGAGAACTTCTTTTCTAGGGGGTCCTGACTGAGCTGATTAAGTTCAGCGGCGGCAGCGGCATCAGCTTCCATGGACAAAATCTTGTCTTCGATTTGATTAAATGTGCCTCCGTTGACCTGGGTCATCATTTCGTTCAGCTTTTGACTAGCTTTAGCCGAGCGGGCCCTGGCAATGTACATGTCTTTTTGGGTACGCGCTTGGGCGATTTTGCTCTCTAGCGTGCGCATATTTGTCTTCAGCTGCTGGACACTGCTTTGCTGTTGCTTCAGCTGCCCTTCTAAGGTTTGGGCGGTTTCCAAATAGCTTTGACGACGGTTTAGGGCTTCACGGGCCAAGAGCTCGTTGCCTTTTTTGAGGGCGCTCTGGGCACGGTTATAAAATTCGCGAGCCTGGGTATGGGCCTGCTCATATTGACGCTCGCTACGTTTCTGGGTCGCGATCGCAACGGCCACAGCCTGCCTCAGCTGTAACAGATTTTCCTGCATATCTGCAGTTGTTTGCTCTAGTAGCTTCTCGGGATCTTCAGCCCCATTAAGGGTGTCATTGAGGCTGGCACGAGCTACCCGAAAAAGGCGATCTAGCAATCCCATAGGTTTTGTCTGATGTGGCAAGTTAAAACGGCGTGCACATGGCCATTTTCCCTAGCATAACAGGGCTATTCGTTCGTGGGGCCAAACAACTCCACGGTGGCACCCTGTTGGGTCAATGCCGCCACCTGGTCCTCCGCCTGGGCCTGATTGTCAAAGGCAGCCAGCTGAATACGAGCACCGGCCTGAAAATTACGGACAAACGCATCGGGTACGAGCTCACGAGCTTGATTAAGGGAGTCATCTCCGGTGTAGCTGGCAACGACGTAAAAGTTAGACCCGGCTGCCGCTGCTGGAGCAGGGCTTGGGGCGGCGACAACGGGGGCGGGCAACGGAGCACCGGCCGGAGCAGTCGGAGTCGGAGCGGCTGGGCTGGTCGTACTATCAGGAGCCGCTGGCTGCCCGGCAGGAGCCGCAGCGGGAATGGGGGTCTGGGCTGGATTGGTCAGCGGTGGGGTGCCGGAGGCAGGAGCACCGGCACCGTCAACATCCAACGTGCTCAGACTTTCTAGATCAAGTTCCTGAAATTCTCGAGTGGAAAGATCGGGGCCAGGGGGCCTGTAGCCGTCGGGAGCAGGTTCTGAGGGGGCATCAGGAAGGGGTGCTGTGCCGTCAGGGGCAGTTGTCTCTGAGGGCGTCTCGCCGGCAGCCGATGTTTCGGTGGTATCAGTGTCAGCGGTTTCGGTACCAGCGGGCCAAAGTTGCGATCGCAACGTCTGCAGTTGCGATGGATAGGTAATGGCAAACCCCACACCCACACCGCCAAGCAACACCAGAATCAAACCCGCCAGTTTGAGCAGTCCGTTATTCTTGCGCTCAGGGGAATAGGGCTCAGGGATCGAATCAGGTTCGGCCTGGTCATCAGCAATACTTTTCAACAACTCTTGCGAGGACTCTAGATACTCCTCAGTCGGCGTATCGTTGGCATGCACCGGTAACGCCATGTTTGAATCGGGAGCGGCTGGCTCCGAGTCAGTAGCAATCTCATCTAAACCTGATAGCAATCCTGCTTCTTGTTCTGTGTCAGTTGGCTCATTATCTATCCCTGACTCAGACACCTGGTTTAGGAAAGGGTTGGGTGGCGGCGGCGGGGGCACAGGTCGTGGAGCAGGCACGTCCGGGGTGACACCCCTGCCCTCCGAGGAAGCTGGCACAGAAATTAGATCAATGGTCTGGCGTTGGGCCGCCCGCCGTGGCGGTGGCGGTGGCGGCACCCGACCATGGCGCTGACGCCGATAGCGAGTCAACTCATCTTCAAGATTGACATTAAGATTTCGTAGAACGTTTTCTAGCTGCGGATCAATCTCTGGGGTAGAGCCTGAGCCAGTTCGAGGCGGGATGGCAGCCGATGGGTTGTCTGGGGAAGAAGCCATGGGACACAGCTAAAATAACAAGTGGAAAGCAAACATGGTCACTGATAGACCATACGTTAGCACGTTAGTCAACGGTTGTTATGGTTAAGTCGCTATTCGCTGTCCAATCAGACAATAGGACCAGGCAATAAGACCAAGTGAGACATCTAAACCAAGGCGCTCAATGGATTAAACCAGGGCTGAGCTTAGCTTCATCAGCTCACAGAAATTCGGTAAACAGACATTGGTAACTGACACAAGATTAAAAATGAGGTCGCCCCATGGGGTTTTCTGGATTACAGTCACTGATTACGGACATCGAAGCTCAACCAGGCTGGCAGGCTCGCCGACAGTTTGGCCAGGTTGTTGAGTATTGGCCCAAGGCCGTAGGGTACGTGGTCGCTCGTCAGACCAAGCCCGCCAGCATTCAGCGCCATGTACTTTATGTCACCGTTGCCAATGCATCCTGGGCCCAAACCCTCACCCTAGAGCGACGGCGCATTCTTCATAAGCTCAACCGTCTACTCACTCTGCCACTAGAGGATATTCGCTTTTCTAGCGCTAAATGGCACGCCAGACCTATCCGTATTGAACAATCCGTGGGGGACTGGGTAAGGAAACACCCCAGCTATGTCGGTCACACCAGCCACGAAAGAGAAACAACAACCAACACAGCGCCACCCCCAAGAGAAGACCATACAAAAACCCCAGAAGAAGCCTATGCCCTATGGGTAACCATCAAAAAAACACAGCAAAAATCTCAAGAAATTTGCCCAGAATGTCAGTGTGCCTGCCCACCTGGAGAAATCGCTCGATGGCGCATGTGTGCCCCATGTATTGTAAAAACCTGGAAATAGAAATGAAGGCTTGTATGTAATTAATAGCTCACTTGCCATTCGCGATCACTACTATTTTTTTCCTGATTTTTAATCTCGCTTTTTTGGGGATCGCCCACTAATAGGTGATCCCAAGCACTCTCAAAAATATTGATTTATTTAAATAGAATATAAAGAAAATATTAACGGGGATCGCCGTCCCAATTGACTTCTGAGGCCTGACGTATCAAGCTTCTAACATTTTTAGAGGGTCAGTTTTTTTTAGAAACTAATTCACAATATTAAAGGTAAGGGCTTTTAGTGATTCTCTCAACTCTTTTTTCATGAGCATTAAAAAAAATGAAATTGCACGATGTGGTGCCTGCCGGTTTTATACACCTATTGGTCGCCGAGGGGGGGAATGTTCACAGTTTGGTGTACCGGTTCAATCTGCATGGAAGTCATGTTGTTTAGCAGAATCGCCGTTTCAAAAAGCAACTAAGATTAGTAATTCAGACATAAGTCTTGCAAAAATTACCGTCGAAAAAGAAGTAGCGGCAGAATCGTTAGCGGTGCCAACCGGTCGATTTGTATCCCCAGAAAAGCGGCTAGCCGCTAACCTCCATCAGTAGCTCTTCGGGTTGGCTTTTGCAGCCAGCGAGCATAGAACTGGGGCTTCAGTAGTCGATGACAATGAGAAAGGGGCGCAACCTGGGTTGCGCCCCTTTCTCATCTAAACCCAGTTCAGCTCAACAGAGCTTCCCCCTTTGATCAATCATCTTGATTACAGACTTCAGCAAGAATCTTACCCTTGTTCTCCAAGACGCTTAGGGCCTGGATTCTAGCGCGGGTCAAGGTAGATGCCACGCCCCAGGCAAGACTACGGTTGTGTTCTGCGACGGCACCGCATCTGCGAAAGGATACTTGGATGGAACAGTTGACATCACCGCAGCTGCGTAGGGCCTCTCGTTCAGCATTGGTGACTGATAAATAATTGGTAGCCACCCCCCAGTCACCGGAGCGCGAAATAGCGATAGCACCATATCGCTGAGCTGCCTGGGCCTGGGTTACCAGGATGGTGCTCAATATCAATAGACTAAGAATAGTAGGCTTCAGCATGGGCGAATAAGGAACAACAAAATTGCTAATACAACGTCAAACTTGCACAAGCGCCAATGCGGAACGGCCCCGTAGTCCTCTTTACGGGGCCGCCCTGCATTATCCGAACCTACCTAGGAGAGATCATCCTTTTTGTTACTCTCACTGGATGACATTGTTTTTTCAGTCCGGGCGAGAAAGTCAGGTACCAACACTTCGCTAAATCCGGCAATAAATGCGATCGCAAAGTACAGATACTTCGACTGGGTTTCGGCATCGCTAGGATTAAACCCGGACACCACTACCACCTCCGACTCAATTAGCGCCACCGCTAGCAAGCTAAAGGCGGTACCCACCACCGGCTTAAAAAAACCGATAAAGAAGGGAATCACCGACTGGGAGCGATTACGATTTTCTAGCTTTCGCGATCGCAACATCACGCTGACGATGCTACCCAACCCACCTGCTGCCAGCACTAGCTGGATATATTGCCACTCCTGTGACGAAAATAGCTCCACCTGGGACCCTTGAGTCTTCCCTTCAACAATGGTTGTTGAGCCCGACAGCTCGCCATCGACCACAACCCCGTTAGACCCGCCAGAACTGCTGTCAGAGGATGTTTCTGGCGGGTCAGGGTCAGCGATAGGCTGAGAGTGGTTGATGCCATGCTGATAGCCAATCTCATATTGGTTTGCCAAATACATCCGTGCAGCGGTGGTACTGCCAATTAGCACCGTAATGGTGATCGTAAACCAGGTGAGACCAGAGATCAGCTGCGCAGCGGGGGAGCCCCCAGCGCTAAGTACAGCGACTAGCGGATTGCGATAAATTCGAATCTCACGGGCAATCCGTTTGCGGATATCCCGCGCCAGCGACACCCGTTCTGCCATCGACATAGCAGGCGACTGGTTGTTTTTAGGTGCTGCTTCTGTCGGTAACAACAAACTGACCGCCAGCTGCATCATGGGCATTAACATTTGGTCATTAGTAAGTTCTAGATGGGGGACTTGCTCCAATAACTTACCCAACTCGCGATAGGCAGATTTGGATAGATGCTCAGACGCCAGTCCCTGCTCGATGCGGTCGATTAACTCGCGCGCATCCTGACGAATAATAAGATCAATATCTTCTATTAGGCCTGATGGTAAGCCTATTGTGTGTGCAGCCATTACTGTGCGTGCATCCTGAAGGTGACAACGTTAAGAGAATTTGCATGCCGCTGCGGATATGACACACCTGATTCCGATTCGATATAACCCTCCGAGGAGAGCGATAGAAAGCACCCAGCGGCAACACCTAGACCCTAACGATCTGTTCTTGAAGCCATACTAGCCAGGGGCCATTCTTCTAATCGGCACAGGCTGAAAGGCTGTTATTTCGTTGCCAGGAGCGGGACAATGCCCCGATACTCAGGGACAGTTATCAAACTGAGCGGTTGCCAGGAACCCTATGATTCAAACCAAGGCACTTTACTCTGGGGAGATGTCAACAAAAAAGGGGGCACTGCATCACACAAACGTATGATCCGCGTCATGTTTTTACCCTCCGAAGAGAGAATTTCAAGCGGTCAGAAATCACTATCTTGTTTGAGCGCGTTGGTCACACTGGTGGGGAGCTGTCTCAAAAATACCAACGCCAAAGTAGGCCCATCACACCTCAGTGAGGTTATCGCGCCCAGTTCTCACGGTTCTGCTTAGCACCTCCCTTCTCCTCAGCTGTGTAATGCAACCATGAGCCCTAGGTAGAGAGATTTTCAATATTTGATTTCTTCATTTGATTTCTTCTTCGAGTTTGTTGCTCGCTTCTTCGAGTTTGTCTAGCTTGAGACACTGCGTTTTCTTGCAGCACCGTGATGGGCTCAGCCTACATTTCATCGTCATAAAACCGATAAAACAAATACTCATCCCTAAAGGGGTGTTCATCGGTCACATGGTGAAACACGCCTTTTTCTACTAGCGACTGGCCAATCCTCACCGCGGCTTCCCGCGTCGCATTCTGGGTCTTTGCTAACCACGTCACCGCCTCACTCCCCACAAAACAACTCGGATAGACACTCAATCGAAATCGCCGATCTTGAATAGCTACCCCATTCTCTGAACGCATCTGTTTCACCAGTCGCTCTAGGACTACATCTTGCAAGCGCTGATGACTCGTTAACAAACTCGAATAGTCTCGAACATCTGCCAGCAGATCGTTAGGTATTAATTCACCGGTATTTCTGCCTATGTTTTGTAATGTCGGGGTGTCCTCCTCAATGTGCTCTGCCCAAACAGCGGGATCAAACTGGGAGGAGCGGATGGTTAGATCCCGCTGGGGAAATGGGATCTCAATATTGTGACGTCGAAAGTTTGCTTCGAGCATGTAATAAAGATCACTTTTGATATCAAACTGCAGACGTGGGTCTCGAATCCAAACCAGCGCATCAAAGTCAAGGGAGCTGTCGCCAAAGCCCAGAAATCTTAAACGGGGTTGGGGATATCGCAACACACTAGGATGGGCACTGGCTACCTCCATTACCGCCGTGTGCACCTGGCGAATATTGGAGCTATAGGCAACGCCTAAGGGTAAATGCAGCTGAGATACCGGATGACCATGGCTCCAGTTAATCACTTTGTTTTCTAACAGTTCCGCATTTGGCACAATAATTGCCACCCGATCCAGCGTACGAATTTCTGTGCTGCGCGCGCCGACACTTTCCACCGTTCCAGCCAAGTCGCCCAGGTTGATAAAGTCCCCCACCTGAATCGAGCGCTCAAATAGCATGACCCAGCCGCTGACTACGTTATTGGCAATGTTTTGCAGACCAAACCCCAACCCCACACCGACAACACTGGCAAGAATGGCCAAGGCACTGAGGTCAATGCCCAGCACCTGCAGAATCAGGAATAGGCCAATGCCCGTAAGGCCGACCTGCATCAGGGTTGCGATCGCATCTTGCACGCCTCGATCCGGTATCGCCGCCTGCAAAACCCGCGACTTCACTGCCGATGTAACAATTCTCACCCCCAGCCAAAGCGCCAGCGCCAGCATTAAAAACCGAAACACATCAACCAGGGAATATCCTTGACCGTCAATATCAAATAGCGGACCGGTAAATGTGCGTCCTAAAAACTGAAAAATCCGATAGCGCGTCGACCGAGCCAGGGGGAAGAGCTCACAGATGTAAACCCCAGCGGCTATCCAAACCAGCACCTGGGCCACTAGCAAGGAGGGCAATATCCATAGGGGCAAGTTCTTGCCAGTGCGCGTTTGCCGTCGCCAGAGCCAGCGACGACCGTTGTAAAGTAGAGCCCAGCCTGCGAGTGCGATCGCAACTACCCCCAAACTCAGCCAGGCCATCCGTCGTCGATAGGCAGGCTGTCGCTCTTGCTGAGCCCGATCCAACGCTGCCTGTAAGCGACTGGCCCACAGATCGGCCCGCTCTTGGGCTGTCACACCAGTAATCAGGTCGCTGCTAGTCACCGTCAGTAAATGACGCCCATTGGCCCGCACGGTCACCAGCCCCTCTTGCTGGCGCGTTCGCACTCGAATCGACTGGCTTTCAGCATTCTCCAGCACTTGCCACAGCGCCTGATTAGCAAACTCAGCCCGCGCCTCAGCACTAAAATCATCAATGCTGCCCAGGGCAAATAACACCCGACCATCAATCACAACGTTTGCGCTGTCAGACAGCTGTGTCTGAGCTAGCCCTGGTGATACCGCAGCCATGGCTAAAACCATGGCCAAAACCATGGCCACAGCCACCTTACTTAACCAGCGCCCCATTCGACTTAGCCTTATCCCCATCCTTAGCAAGCCCCCATCCCCATCACACAGTCCCAAATCCCCAACGCCCGTCAAAAAAATAACCTTTTTCTCAGGATCAAACTCTACTCAGAGACAGATTAAACACAAGGCCTCAGTAGGCTTGAGTTGTATGCCCTTAGAATGAGCGGCTGCTCAAGGAAAAATAAACGTTCCGCAAGAAAGGTGTTCATAAAGGGGGAGAACAGTCTAGCTCCCATGTGTCACAATGTAGGCGGTTTTGCCAACTCAGACGGGCAACCAATAAAAATATTATGGAACCCTTGGAAGCTCTCTATTCTTATGCATGGCTCATCCCGGTACTGCCGCTCCTAGGGGCAGCCATTGTCGGCGTGGGTCTGATTAGCTATAGCGACGCGACGAGCAAGCTGCGTACGCCAAGCTCAGTATTTATCGTTAGCCTGATTGGGGCGGCGATGGTAATGTCATTCGGCATTTTCTGGAGCCAATGGAACGGCCACGAGCCCTACTCATTTATGTTTGAGTGGGCCTCGGCGGGCGACTTTACCATTCAAATGGGCTATACCATCGACCACATCGCCTCACTGATGCTGGTGATCGTAACCACGGTGGCCTTCTTGGTAATGGTCTACACCGATGGCTACATGGCCCATGACCCTGGCTATGTCCGGTTTTATGCCTACCTAAGTCTGTTTAGCTCCTCCATGTTGGGTCTGGTCATCAGCCCCAACCTGCTGCAGGTTTATGTATTTTGGGAGCTGGTGGGCATGTGCTCCTACTTGCTCATTGGTTTTTGGTACAGCCGCAAACCGGCAGCAGACGCCTGTCAAAAAGCATTTGTGACTAACCGCGTCGGTGACTTTGGTTTGCTCCTGGGCATGCTGGGTCTATTTTGGGCTACCGGCAGCTTCGACTTTGGCATCATGGGCGAACGCCTCACTCACCTGGTAGAAGTGGGCAGTATTCCAGGTAGCTTAGCGGCGCTGTTTGCCATTTTGGTGTTCATGGGTCCCATGGCTAAGTCCGCACAGTTTCCGCTCCATGTGTGGCTACCCGATGCCATGGAAGGACCGACACCGATCTCCGCCCTAATCCATGCGGCAACAATGGTAGCAGCGGGTGTATTTCTAATTGGCCGCATGTACCCGGTGTTTGAGGAAATCCCCCTGGTAATGACCACCATTGCCTATGTGGGTGCCTTTACCGCCATGATGGGGGCCACCATTGCCATCACCCAAAACGACATTAAAAAAGGTCTCGCCTATTCAACTATGTCCCAGCTGGGGTACATGGTTATGGCCATGGGGGTGGGGGCCTATAGCGCGGGCCTATTCCATCTGATGACCCATGCCTACTTCAAGGCCATGCTGTTCCTGGGGTCTGGCTCTGTTATCCATGGTATGGAGGGCGTCGTCGGCCACAATCCAACCTACGCTCAAGATATGCGGCTCATGGGGGGCCTGCGGAAGTACATGCCAGCAACGGCTGTTACGTTCCTGATTGGCACCCTGGCAATCTCCGGAATTCCTCCATTTGCGGGTTTCTGGTCCAAGGATGAAATCCTGGGTTCCACATTCCAAGTCAGTCCGGTTCTGTGGGCCGTCGGCTGGGTAACGGCAGGTATCACGGCTTTCTATATGTTCCGCATGTACCTTTCCACCTTTGAAGGGGAGTTCAAAGGTACGAACGCAGACGTTAAGGAACAGCTACGCATTGAAAATCTGCAGCGTATGGGGGCTTCCCTCGGCCCTGGTGCCATGAGCACTCAGGAAATGCCAACGGCAGAAGAGGAACACCATGACGATCATCACCATGCATCTGAGCCCCATGAGTCGCCGATATCGATGACGTTACCGCTGATTTTGTTGGCGGTTCCGTCCATTCTGATTGGTCTAGTGGGTACCCCATTTGGCAACTACTTTGAGGCCTTTATTTCTGCCCCTGGTGAGGTGGTCACTGTGGCTGAGCTTGCCGAGGAAGTAGACTTGCATGAGTTTGCGATCATGGCTGGTAGCTCTGTGGCAATCTCAATTGTGGGCATTACCCTGGCGGTGCTGATGTATGTGACGAAGACGATTGATGCAGGTGCGATCGCAAATAAGATCAGGCCGCTTTATAACTTCTCCCTCAACAAGTGGTATGTCGACGATATCTACGAAGTTGTCTTTGTCCAAGGCAGCCGCAAGGTCGCCAAAGGTGCCTTAACCATGGACATTAAGCTTGTAGACGGCATCGTCAACCTTACCGGCTTTCTCACCCTGATTACTGGAGAAGGGCTGAAGTACCTGGAAACTGGCCGTGCCCAATTCTATGCACTGATTGTATTTGGAGCCGTGTTAGGGTTGGTTCTGCTATCAGGATTGACTTAGACCCGCTTGCTCTCAGACGAATTAGCATAGCAGCGCAGCAGGTTTAATCACTGCCATACAGAAAGAAAACCCTTATAAGGATGAGCATCGTAAGCTCATCCTTATAAGGGTTTTTTCATTGCGTTAGTCACATTTGTTAGGGTAAGGTATGGTCCCCATTGGCGAATTAGCTCAACGCACTAATAGGACGCCCGAACGTACTAATGAAAGCTATCTCTGACATCACAGGTCAGAGCTTCATCACAAATTATCCCACTATGGCAGCAGCCTCTTTACCCGACAGCGGCTGCCCCAGCCCTGGCAAGAATCGCTTCGCCATGGCCGGACTTTCTTCCAACAGATAATTCAAAAAGCTCTCAGCCACTACGGAGAGCTGCTTACCGGCCAAGTGGCCCACATACCACTGCCTGGGAATGGGAAATCCCTCTATGTCAAGGATGGCAAATTCCCCTGTGGTACCTTCCGAGATAATGGTGTGCTGAGATAAGACCGAAACACCCAGACCACCGGCAATCCCCTGTTTAATGGCTTCGTTACTACCCAGCTCCAGGCGAACCTTGACATCAATATTGTTAGCCGCAAAAAGCTTTT
The DNA here is from genome assembly GCA_038534515.1 of Cyanobacteria bacterium J06554_1. Lineage (GTDB taxonomy): Bacteria > Cyanobacteriota > Cyanobacteriia > Phormidesmidales > Phormidesmidaceae > Leptothoe. The sequence continues at coordinate 82,693 of JBCAWO010000001.1, read as the reverse complement.
GTACGGCCTCGCGGGTACCAGAACCTGGCTCCCGCATAATAAAGGGCTCATTATTTAGCGCATCAATGGGGATATTTTGCTTACCCGCCAAAGGGTGATCCGTAGGAGCAATAACCACTAAGGGGTTATCCAAAAAGGGATATGTCTTTAGATCCGGCTGGCTGGGCAGTTGACTAAAGATAAACAGATCGTCCTTATTGTGGAGCATTCGCTCTTGGATATTTTGATGATTAGTTACCTTAAGCGAAATATCGATACCAGGGTAGCGCTTACAGAATGGCCCCAGTAATCGAGGCACAAAGTACTTGGCTGTAGTGATGACGGCAATACTCAGCTTGCCCTGTTTCATGCCTTTAAGATCGGCAATTGACATTTCAAACTGGGATAGCCCCTGAAAAATTTCTTGGCAGGTCTCCAGGAGTTTCTTACCGGCCTGGGTTAGGTATAGTCGCTTACCAATCTGCTCAAATAACGGTAATCCCACAGCTTTTGTAAGCTGCTTGACTTGTATTGATACCGTCGGCTGGGTTAAATAGAGTTCTTCAGCTGCCCGGGTAAAACTACCGTGGCGTGCAGTGGCTTCAAACACCTTGAGTTGATGGAGCGTTGCATGAATCACGGGTTGAATCCTCGTTGCAGCTATCGGTAGTCTATCGTAACGTATCGGTCAATAGAGTCTATTCTATCAAAGAAACCTGTTTGAGTGGTTTTTTTCTATGAATACCCAGGTTAATAAATTGTGGGAACTGGCCAGGTTGTTCCTAAAGCTAGGTGCTATCGGCTTTGGGGGTCCCCAGGCTCACATTGCCATGATTAATGATGAAGCTGTAGAGCAACGGGGTTGGCTCAGCAGCGATGAGTTTAGTGATGGCCTAGCGGTATGTGAGATGCTGCCAGGCCCAGCATCTACTCAGATGGGAATTTATGCGGGCTACGTCTATGGCGGATGGCTAGGAGCGTTGGTAGCAGGTCTGGCTTTTATTACCCCCGCATTTTTAATTGTGGTGGGGTTGAGCTGGGTATATTTTCAATTTCAGCAGCTGCCCCAGCTACTGGCATTATTTTTTGGCCTATCCCCTGTGATGATTGCCATCATTCTAGGGTTTTGCTACAAGCTTGGCCGCAAATCTATTCAAACCTGGGTAGGGGTGGCCATTGCTGTTATGGCTTTTTTAACCAGTGCGTTTAGCGATCTCAGCACACCAGTTTTATTTTTACTGGCGGGGCTCTTAGGGATAGGACTTTATGGGCCCAGGGGTCTACGTCTTAATAGTTTTATGCCCTTGGGTTTACTGGCGACGGTGCAGCCTAACTTTTGGGGGACTGAACGGATCACCGCTTATGGCTGGCCTTTGTTTATCTTTTTTATCAAGGTCGGTACCCTGATCTTTGGCGGAGGGTTAGTGATTATTCCATTGCTGGAGTTTGAGGTGGTCGAACGGCTGGGCTGGCTCTCCACCACCGACTTTATTAACGGCGTCGCTATCGGTCAGCTGAGCCCGGGTCCAGTGGTACTGACGGCCGCCTTTGTGGGGTATAAAATGGCCGGATTTTTTGGGGCGTTTGTTTCGGCTGTCGGCATTTTTACACCGTCATTTTTATTTATTATGCTGGCAGCTCCAGTGTTGGTGCGTTTACGGAAAAACCCTTGGGTACAGGCGTTTCTCAAAGGCATTAAACCGGCTGTGGTTGGGGCAATTATGGCGGCGGCCGTGCCCCTGGGCCAAACCACATTTGTTCAGGCAACCTGGTCTTTATCAATCTTAGCTGTGGTGGTTGCGATCGCATCTCTCATAGCCATCATCCGATTTAGAATTACCGCCTGGAAGCTGATTCTCGCAGGCGCAGTGGTGGGTCTAGTGGGCTATCCACTCCTGGGTGGAGGGGTTTAGGGTTTGAGTGTGGCTGACTAAGTTATGAATTATTCCAGTCAACATGTTTTACACAGCACAAAAACTCCTAAGGTGTAAAACTCATAATTCACAACTCAAGGCTTTCCTTACCTCAAGTGCTTCCCTAGTCATGCATCTTCAACCTCACCATCGCGTCGCCATTTTGCTCCACAACGGTATCACCGGGACCAAGGGTAAAACTGGTCTGGCCCTGCTGCGGTACAGCCAGAATCCCATCGCCGTTGTCATTGATGAAACCTGCGCAGGACAGCCCATTCAAGCCCTGACTGGCATCGACCGCAATGTGCCCATCGTCGCCACAATGCGCGAGGCCCTAGCCCATAAGCCAGACGTGTTAGCCATTGGACTAGCGCCATCGGGAGGACGTTTGCCGGACCCTTGGATAGAGGACGTGCGAATTGCGATCGCATCAGGTCTGAGCATTATGAATGGTCTACACACCTGTTTTAATAACGACCCTAGCCTCACCCAACATCTTGATCCGGTCCGCTATCCCCATCAGTGGATTTGGGATATGCGGCAAGAACCCACCGGTATCTCGGTGGGCACAGGCAAGGCCCGCCATCTCAACTGCCGTCGTGTGTTGACCGTCGGCACTGACATGGCCGTTGGCAAAATGTCCACCTGTATCGAACTTAACCAAGCCACCCAGACCAGAGGATTACGGTCTCAATTAATTGCCACAGGTCAAACTGCTCTGATGCTCGGGGCTCCTGGCATAGCCCTTGATGCTGTACGTGTAGACTTCGCCGCTGGAGCTGTTGAGCAGGCAATACTCACCCACAGCAAAGACAAAGATATTCTATATGTCGAGGGTCAGGGCTCCCTACTTAATCCAGCATCTACTGCCACATTGCCACTACTCCGTGGCTCCCAACCTACTCACCTCGTACTAGTGCACAAAATACATCTAGGACACATTCAGCACTTTCCAGAATTTGTCATTCCGCCAATCCAGAAGGTGATTCATCTATATCAAACCATAGCTACAGCAGGAGGAACATTCACAGCCCCCAAGATTGCAGGCATTGCGTTGAATACATTTGGTACAGATGAAAATGTAGCGAAAACTGCAATCCAAACCCTATCACAAAAAACCGGACTCCCCTGCGCGGACGTTGTCCGCTTTAGTCCAGACCCAATTTTAGATACCATTCTCAACGCTTGAAGCAACCAAGCGCTATGCCAAAGCTCGATACTTCAAACCTTTGAAACCTACTGCTTCAATTACTTCTTACGCAAACGATAGGTAATACGTCCCTTTGTCAGATCATAGGGAGTAAGCTCAACCTTCACTCGATCACCTGGCAAAATCTTGATGTAATTGCGACGAATTTTCCCAGAGATATGGGCTAATACATTAAACCCATTGTCCAAATCCACCCGAAACATGGCATTAGGAAGAGATTCGGTAACAGTCCCTTCCATTTCAATCAAATCTTGCTTAGACAAGTAGCTATTCCTCAACTCAGTAAACAATCAAATACACGACAGTTAGGCATATAAAGCCCAACCACTCCTGGAGTATCCTGCGTTTCAGGATATCTAACGGCCGCCATGGCATAACGCCAGCCTTTTACAGAGCTCTTTATTACTCCATTAAGCCAATGCTACAAGCGTAACAAACGATACCCAAAATACTATGAAACCCAATGGGAATCGTCCCACAGATCAAACGAATAGATAATTTTGCCCGCCGTATACTAGGCCTGCAAAACCTGCTTTAAGTCAGCAGCCACAGAATCCATTGACTGATTGCCGTTGACCGACACTAGCTGCTGGCGGCTTCGAAAGAATTCGATTAGCGGTTCCGTCTGCCGACGATAAACCTCTAGCCGATTACGAATCACTTCTTCATTATCGTCCTTACGGCCTCGCTCTAATAACCGCGATATCAAGACATTATCGGGAACTTCTAGATTCAGAACACACTCACAGGGCTGTTCGATATCTACCAGCAGCTTATCCAGGAAATTGGCCTGACTAACATTCCGAGGGAACCCATCTAAGATCCATCCCTTTCCGGCGTCTTTTTGATTCAAACGCTCACGGATAAGGTCCAGAATCAAATCATCGGGGACTAATTCCCCCGCATTCATATAAGATTCAGCTTTTTGACCCAGTTCAGTCTTAGCCGCAACAGCTGAACGCAGAATATCCCCAGTTGAAATGTGAGGTACGTCAAAATCCTTAGATAGAACAGATGCTTGAGTCCCCTTACCAGCCCCAGGAGGGCCCAAAAAAATTACTCTTATCACTACTTTTTCACCATGCCTTCGTAACGTTGGGAGATCACATAGGTTTGAATTTGTTTAGCCGTATCAATGGCCACACCTACCAAGATCAACAGAGAGGTAGCTCCTAAACCTTGAAACACGGTTACGCGCAAACCGCTTTCCACCATACTCGGTACCACAGCAACAATACCAAGGAACAACGCCCCCAAGAAAGTCAGCCGGTTCAATACCTTACCAATAAAGTCACTCGTAGCCTTACCAGGTCGAACGCCTGGAATGCTGGCCCCCATTTTTTTCAAATTCCGTGACATATCCTCAGGGTCTACCACCAGCGACGCGTAGAAGTAGCTGAAAAACAGAATCATAACCAGATACATCAGGTTATAGGGAATCGAGCCCGGACTCAAAAATCGGTTTACAAAATCCGAAACACCTGGATTAGATAACGTACTAGCAATGTAGGGTGCAGCCTGGAGTGGAAGCACAAGAATAGCTGATGCAAAAATGATCGGCATCACTCCGCCTTGATTCAGACGTAGAGGTAAGTAGTTACTTTTCTCTAAATAAAGCTTGCGGCCCACCTGGCGTCGTGCAGACACAATCGGAATACGGCGCATGCCCTCCTGCACAAACACAATCCCCACAACCATTGCCAAATAGACCACGCTGACAACAACAATACCTGCCACGTCCTGACGTGAGGACGTCGGCGATTGGGCAACTGTTACGGCGCTATCAAGCAGTCGAGGCAGTGATGAAACAATATTTAGGAAAATAAGCAGCGATGCGCCATTTCCCACACCACGCTCCGTAATTAATTCCCCTACCCACATAACAAACATTGAACCTGCAGTCAGGGCGACGGCAGTTTCAATGATGAAAGGGACACCCGGCTGATTAGCAAAAGGACTCAGCAGGAAACTGGCTAAAAGTGTGCTCTGTAATACGGCCCATCCCGCCGATACATAACGGGTGATTTGGGATATCTTACGACGTCCAGCTTCACCCTCATTTTTCTGAAGATCCTCTAATTGAGGAATAGCGGCCGTCAGCAGCTGCATGATGATAGAGGCGTTGATATAGGGCAAAATACCTAACGCAAAGATACCCAGTAGGGATAAACCACCCCCCACAAAGATATCTAAAAATCCCAGTAGGCCTCCAGCATCAACCTGCTGTGAGAAAGCGACACGATCAATCCCTGGTACGGGAATATACATTCCCAAACGCACCAGCACCAATAGTCCTAGGGTTAGCAGCAGACGTCCCCGCAGACCAGCTGCTTGAGCCATCTGCAAAAACGTTTCCTGGGCGCTAGGTGTCTTTCCTCGACTGACAACCATAAGTTTAGATTCTAATTAAACGTAAGCTGTACCCAGGCAAAAACCTAAAGTACAGCCGCCATATATATGCTCATTCTAGAGGCTTACGCCACGATTTCACAGGTGCCGCCAGCCGCCTCGATCTTAGACTTAGCACTTTGGGTAAATGCCGCTGCCTTAACCGTTAGAGCAGTATTCAGTTCACCGTTGCCCAAAATTTTCAGTGGGCCGTCGTTTGACGTAATGATTCCAGCGTCCATCAGAGATGCCATGGTTACTTCCGAACCGGCAGACAACTCAGCCAAACGAGCAACATTCAGAACGGTAAACACTTTCTGATTAACGATGGGAAAGTGCTTAAGCTTTGGAATTCGGCGATACAACGGCAGCTGACCACCCTCAAATCCTGGACGGGTAGGGCGACCTGAACGAGCTTTCTGACCGCGCATACCAAAACCGCAGGTGGCACCCTGGCCTGCTGCGATACCACGACCTACGCGACGACGGCGACGCCTTGAACCGGCTTTTGGCTGAGCATCCTCTAGTCTCATTGTTTATAACCTAATAAATTCAATTATTTCAGACTTAAGCGTAAAGCTTTTCAAGGGAAACGCCCCGTTCCTTAGCCACCTCAGAGAATGTTCTTAATGAGGCTAGGGCATTTGCCGCTGCTCGGGCATTATTTAGCTGATTGTCAGACCCCAGTTGCTTGGCCAAGACATTTCTCACGCCTGCTAGTTCAAGCACAGTACGCACAGCACCACCTGCAATTACACCTGTACCAGGAGCAGCGGGACGCATAAAGACACGGGCACCACCTGCTTCTCCAGTGGACGGGTGGGGCAGTGAGTAAGCCTTGTTTAAAGGCACCTCAACCAGATTTTTCTTACCATCGGCAACGCCTTTTTTGACTGCCCCGATAACATCACTGGCTTTACCGACGCCAACACCGACCTGACCCTTCTCATTACCGATAACTACAATGGCGCGAAAGCTGAGTTTTTTACCCCCTTTTACCACTTTGGTCACACGGCGAATTTGGACCACTCGCTCCTGCCACTCTGACTCCTTTTCTTTATTCTTGTTTCCCTTACGACGTTCCTTTGCCATGATTTAACCCCTTTAGAAGTCTTAGAAATCCAGACCAGCTTCACGAGCAGCCTCTGCCAAGGCTGCAACTCGACCGTGGTAAAGCTTACCACCACGATCAAAAACAACTTGCTTTACACCCTTAGCCAATGAGCGCTCAGCGATCAGCTTACCAACCTTAGCTGACGCATCTTTGTTAGAACCGCCTTCGTCTCCCTTGAGATCAGCTTCTACGGTGGAGGCGGACGCTAAGGTGTGGTGCTTATAATCGTCAATAACTTGAGCATAAATATGATTGTTAGAACGATAGACGGCCAGTCTAGGTCGTTCAGCCGTGCCTTTGATCCGACGGCGAATGCGTACGTGGCGACGCTGGGTGGATTGTTTACGCGTAGCTTTCATAACTCACTTACTTCCCTGCTTTACCGGCTTTACGTCTGACCATCTCACCGAGATAGCGTACTCCTTTACCTTTGTAAGGCTCAGGAGGGCGAGCGTCACGAATTTTAGCGGCAACTGTGCCAACCAATTCTTTGTCAATACCCGTAACAATTACGTTAGTATTGCCTTCTACTTTAAATTCAATGCCTGCTGGCGGTTCAAACTCAACCGGATGGCTATAGCCCAGGCTCATGGTGAGCGTCTTACCTTTTACAGCGGCACGATAACCCACACCCTTGATTTCAAGTCGCTTCTCAAAACCCTTAGAAACACCCTCAACCATATTTGCAATCAAGGTACGCGACAAACCATGACAGGAACGCGCGGTACGCGAGTCGTTTTGGCGGGTCACAACAATCTGCTCCCCTTCTTGGGCAATGTCGACTTCTCCAGGCAATACAAGGGATAACTCTCCCTTAGGCCCCTTGACAACAACTGATTGAGAATCAACAGACACGGTTACACCTGAAGGTACAGGTACCGGCTTTTTACCAATCCGAGACATTTTTAATCCTTCCCTAACCGCCAGCAACGGCCTTGAAAACAAATACTAAGTACAAGTGAGGTCATACGTTACCAGATGTAACAGAGAACCTCTCCACCCACACCTTTGTGACGAGCATCTCTGTCAGTCATAATTCCACTTGAGGTAGAAACGACAGCAATACCGATACCTCCCAATACTCGAGGCAGATCTTTACAGCTTGCATAAACTCGCAGACCAGGCTTACTCACGCGGGTCAAATTGCGAATGATGGGCTGCTGCATTTTCCCTTTATATTTCAGGCTTACAGTCATCATGCGTGCAATGCCTTCAGTCGACTCCGAAGTATCGCCGATAAAGCCTTCTGACTGAAGAACCTTGGCAATATTACGGGTAACTTTAGTAGATGGGATTTGGACAGTCTTATGCCGCGCAAGGTTTGCATTTCGGATGCGCGTCAGCATGTCTGAAATCGTATCGTTAGACGCCATATTTCTCTCTTGTATAAACCTCAGCTATCCCGGAACGGCATTCCCAGTTCCTTCAGAAGGGCTCGCCCTTCTTCGTCTGTCTTGGCACTAGTCACGATTGTGATATCCATGCCGCGAACCTGATCAACCTTGTCGTATTCGACCTCAGGAAAAATCAACTGCTCACGCAGTCCCAGAGTGTAGTTACCTCGCCCATCAAAACTTCTAGGGCTTACACCGCGAAAGTCACGGATTCGGGGTAACACTAGATTAATTAAACGATTTAGGAAGGCGTACATACGCTCAGAACGGAGGGTAACCATGACCCCGACTGGCATACCTTGACGAATCTTAAATCCAGCAATCGCTTTTTTGGCTCGAGTAATTACAGGCCGCTGCCCTGTAATTACACCTACCTCAGCTACTGACGCCTCCAACGCCTTAGCATTCTGCGAAGCCTCTCCTAAACCACGGTTAACAGTAACCTTGAGTACTTTGGGCACCTGGTGTACGTTTTTGTACTCAAACTGCTCCATCATCTTAGGAACAACTTTTGTATTGTAAAAATCCTTTAGCTGTTCAGCCATTATCTCTTTCCTCTCCCTGGGCTTGGTCAGGGACAAACATTAAGCTAATCAATGATTTCGCCCGTCTTTTTCAAGATACGAACTTTGCGACCGTCGTCTGTAAACGTATGACCAACACGACTGGCCACCTTCTCCTTCTTGGAATACAGCATCACATTTGAACTGTGAACTGGAAACTCGGACGTCACGATCTGTCCTGATTCTCCTTCTTGACGAGGCTTGACGTGCTTGGTGCAAATATTGACCCCCTCAACCACCACCTGACTTTTCTTGGGTAGGACAGCCGTAACTTCACCAACTTTGCCCTTGTCTTTACCGGTGATAACCTGCACGGTATCACCCTTTTTAATGTGCATTTTATGGCGCACAGGTTGCTTGTCAGCCACTACAGTACCTCCGGTGCTAGTGAAACAATTTTGGTAAAGTTTCTGTCTCGCAGCTCACGGGCAACCGGGCCAAAGACCCGAGTCCCTTTGGGATTGTTGTCATTATTGATTAGAACAGCCGCATTGTCGTCAAAACGAATGCTCATACCACTGCTGCGACGAAGATTTTTCTTAGTACGCACCACCACAGCACGAACTACATCGGACTTTTTCACACCCATGTTAGGCAGGGCATCTTTAACAACGGCAATAATCACATCACCTACGCTGGCATAGCGACGGTTACCGCCTAGGACACGAATGCACATAAGCTTACGTGCTCCGCTATTGTCCGCCACATTCAGATATGTTTCCTGCTGGATCATTTAGTTGGCTCCCCTACACTTTTTCAGAACGGCCTAAGACGTCGGCAACAACCCAGCACTTAGTTCGGCTTAGGGGGCGGGTTTCGCGGATACGAACAATATCCCCAGCCTTGCACTCATTTGAGTCGTCGTGGGCTTTGTACTTCTTAGTACGAACGACAATTTTTTGATACTTCGAGTGGGGAACGCGATTCTCAACAGCCACGACAACTGTTTTGTCCATCTTATCGCTCACAACTCGCCCTGTTAGCTCTTTAGCTGCCATAGCTGTTCAACTCCTATTGCTCGTCGCTACTTACTGCCGCATCTGCACTAGCTGCACTGGCAACCAGCTGACGCTCACGTTCGATGGTCATTAGCTGAGCTAACTTACGACGAGCGTGCTTAAACTGATGAAAACCGGTCTCCATCTGACGAGTAGCCTGTTGAAATCGCAAATCAAATAGTTCTCGTTTTGTAGTTGCGATCGCAGCAGAAAGCTCTTCATCACTCAGCTCTCTTAACTCTTTAGCCTTAGAAAGCGCCATTACCTAATCCTCCAATCCTTCACGGGCGACGAACTTAGTTTTGAATGGCAGCTTAAAGGAAGCCAAGCGCATAGCTTCTCGGGCAATTTCCTCAGGCACACCCGTAATTTCAAAAAGAATTCGCCCCGGCTTAATCACAGCAACCCAAAATTCTGGATTACCTTTACCAGACCCCATACGAGTTTCAGCCGGACGCATGGTCACCGGCTTATCTGGAAAGACTCGTATCCAGATCTTACCGCCACGTTTCACATAGCGAGTCATCGCACGACGAGCAGCCTCGATTTGACGAGAGGTCATCCAAGAACACTCAGTTGCCTGAAGAGCGTACTCACCAAAGTTAATTTTGCTGCCTCGAGAGGCCATACCGCGCATACGACCGCGATGTTGTTTACGAAATTTTGTTCTTCTAGGACTCAGCATGGTGCTTAAACAGACTAAACAGTTAAAGAGAAATACACTTATGAATCGTTGGAACGATCCTCAAACTGCTGACGTCGGCGTGGCTGACGACGACGAGGCTGATTGTTAGCAGGCTGAGGAATATCCTCTTGCCCTGGAATGATTTCTCCCTTAAAGACCCAAACTTTGATACCTAGAATTCCATAGGTAGTCTGAGCAGTTTTGTAGGCATAGTCGATATTGGCACGCAGAGTGTGTAACGGCACACGCCCTTCACGAGTCCACTCAGTACGGGCAATTTCAGCTCCGTTCAAACGACCGCTCACTTGAATTTTAATTCCCTCAACGCCAGCCCGTTGGGCCCGTTGAATTGTCTGCCGTACAACTCGGCGGAAAGAGACACGACGCTCTAGCTGCTGGGTAATGTACTCAGCAATCAAAGCTGACTCAGCATCAACACGCGCAATTTCGATCACATTGATGCGAATCTGACGCGTATTATCCTTGAGCTTCTTCTGCAACCCGGCCCGTAGCGATTCAATACCGGTACCACCACGGCCAACAACAACACCAGGTCTCGCAGTATGAACCTCTAAATCGATTTGGTCAGCCTTGCGAGCAATCTTAATATCGGAAATACCAGCGTTATTAAGACTCTTCTCAATAAACTGACGGATAATATGATCTTCTTGAAGCTGACTAGGGTACTGCTTTGAGTCGGCATACCAACAAGAAGCATGCTCCTTGGTAATGCCAAGCCGAAAGCCAATTGGGTTAATTTTCTGTCCCACAGATCCTTCCTTATACAGAATTAACAGTAAAAAAGTAATCGGACCTAGCTAGCGGAGCCAGGAGCTACTGCGATTGTGATGTGGCAAGTCGGCTTCCGAATTTGATATGCACGACCTTGTGCCCTAGGGCGATATCTTTTGAGAACGGGGCCCTGATCGGCAAATGCTTCACTGATGTAAAGCTCAACAGGATCCATACCGTTGTTATGCTCAGCGTTAGCTACCGCAGAACGAAGCACCTTAAGAATCGGCTCGCACGATCTATAGGGCATAAACTCAAGAATAATCAGCGCTTCCCGATAGGAAAGGCCGCGAATCTGGTCGAGAACTCGACGCACCTTGTGAGGAGACATTCGAATATAGCGAGCGACAGATTTAACTTGATTACTACTATCTATTTCAACCATGGCTAACCTCCCTAACGTCGCGCTTTCTTATCACTTTTTACATGCCCACGAAACGTGCGTGTAGGGGCAAATTCACCCAGTTTGTGGCCCACCATTTGCTCACTTACATAGACAGGCACATGCTGACGACCGTTATGAACAGCAATGGTATGGCCAATCATCTGAGGAATAATTGTGGAAGCACGAGACCAGGTTTTAATCACCTGCTTGTCGCCTTTCACATTGAGCTTTTCAATCTTTTTGAGCAGATGATCTGCCACAAAAGGACCTTTCTTGAGAGAGCGAGACATAGTTAAGTCAGCCTAAAAACAATCGGTTGAACAACAAAGAAATAGGTAAACTGCCAAACCTACACCGTCAGGTAGGCACCTATGCATCACGACCACCGCGACCACGCTTAGAAGAACGACGACGACGACGAACAATTAACGACGTGCTAGCCTTCTTCTTATCACGAGTCTTGTAGCCAAGTGCTGGCTTACCCCAAGGAGTCACAGGGCCACTACGCCCAATCGGAGCACGACCTTCACCACCACCATGGGGGTGATCTACAGGGTTCATAACGCTACCACGTACTTCCGGACGTCTTCCTAGCCAGCGCTTTCGACCAGCTTTACCAAGGGTGACGTTGCGAGCTTCAACATTGCCAACCTGACCAATCGTGGCATAGCATTCACGACGGATCATACGCACCTCACTAGAGGGAAGCTTAAGTGTGACATACCCACCTTCCTTAGCCATCACCTGGGCAGAAGCACCTGCGGCTCGAACAATCTGGCCACCGCGACCTGGATACAACTCAACGTTGTGAACGGAGGTACCCAGAGGCATCTTATGGAGCGGCAACGCGTTCCCGATTTCCAGAGGAGCATCGGGGCTGGCCACAATGGTAGACCCAACGGCTAACCCAACAGGATGAAGGATGTAACGCCTTTCGCCGTCCTCATACTGAACCAGGGAAATGCGAGCATTCCGGTTTGGATCGTATTCAATCGAGAGCACTTCAGCCGTCATCTCTCGCTTGTTACGCTTGAAATCGATAACGCGATAGAGACGCTTATGACCACCACCACGATGGCGACAGGTGATCACACCGCGATTGTTTCTTCCCTTAGCACGATGTATTGAGCGCGTCAGTTTCTTTTCCGGCTTGCTCCGAGTGATTTCTGAAAAGTCAGAAACACTGCGCTCACGAGTACCTGGAGTCAGAGGCCGATAAGTACGAATTCCCATGATTTTATCTGCAAACTAATTGAGTGCTAAGGTCGGTTCTAAACATCTGGGAAGAGGGGAATGCTATCGCCCTCGGCAAGGGTAACGACTGCCCGCTTATAAGTAGGCTTATAGCCGATAAAGCGACCCAGACGCTTCTTCTTACGAGGTGGATTCATGGTACTGATACCAGTTACCTTGACCTCAAACAAGGCTTCGATGGCCGCTTTAATTTCAGTCTTTGTAGCCTTCGGAGCAACCTCAAATGTGTACTGGTTGTTTTCCAGATTTAAAGTAGCTTTTTCGGTAATAAGGGGTTTCCGAATGATGTCGGGCAAGTTTCGGGAGTCAATCGCCTTAGGCACTGTACACCTCCTGAATTTTCTCAAGCGCAGCCGCTGTAACTACTAACCGATCGGCTAGAACGATGTCGTAAGCATTAAGGTTCGTGGCCAAAATGAGCTTAATCTTAGCTACATTCCGTACAGAACGATAAATCACATCATTTTTTTCAGCCGTAATCATCAAAACCTTCTGATCAGGCTCCACACCCCAACGCTCCATTGCTGAAAGCACCTCTTTTGTCTTAGGTGTAGAGAGCTGCTCGGCAAAGCTTTGAACCACGACCATGTCATCAACCCGGCTCTGAAAAGCTGTACGTAAAGCCAAGCGACGCTCTTTACGATTCATCTTGACTTCAAAATCACGCGGCTTAGGGCCAAAAATCACACCGCCACCACGCCAGAGAGGAGAGCGATTTGAACCAGCACGAGCGCGGCCAGTTCCTTTTTGACGCCAAGGCTTACGACCACCACCCCGTACTTCGGAACGAGTCTTTGAGGACAACGTGCCTTGGCGAGCATTGTGCATCTGACGCACAATGGCGCGATGAACGATGTGGGCAGCATTATCTTCGTTAGCTACTTTCAAATCGAGGGTGGCGGTACCAGCATCGGCCCCCTGCCAGTCTTTTACTACGCAATCAACCATAATGAGTTCTTAGCCCCCTTACTTCTTGCCGACAATATTTGCAGGGGCAATGTTCAACAGTGCTCCTGGCTTACCGGGAACGGCACCTTTAACGAGCAGAACATTACGCTCGCTATCAACCCTAACAATGGAAAGCTTACGCACTGTGACGTGCACATTTCCCATCTGACCAGCCATCTTCTTACCGGGATAAACTCGGCCAGGTGTTGTACCAGGACCAATAGAACCAGGTAGACGGTGGTTTTTAGAACCGTGGGTCATGGGACCACGACTAAAGTTATGACGCTTTTGGTTACCGGCAAAGCCCTTACCAATGCTCTTGCCGGAAACGTCTACCAGCTGACCAGCCTCAAAAATATCTGCGGCTACGGTTTGCCCCAGTTCAAACGTTGAGCTATCTTTTACGCGATATTCACGCAGGTGACGCAGGTTAGAAGACCCTGCCTTTCTAAGATGGCCCAATTCGGGCTTATTCAATGCTTTCTCTGCCACTTCCTGATAGCCAAGCTGCACGGCGCAGTAGCCATCGGTTTGCTGCGTTTTAACTTGAGTAACAACGCAGGGGCCAGCTTGAATGACAGTAACTGGCACAGCATTGCCAGTGTCATCAAACACCTGAGTCATTCCCAGCTTTGTTCCGAGAATACCGACAGACACAATCAATCTCCGACTAAACATTTCAGCCAAACTGCAATGATTGCAGCCAGCATGGTGAGCTCCTTGTTTTTTCACAGCGGGAGCAGTTGCCCAGGAAAGCAGTCAGATACGCCAAGGCATCTGAAACATCCCTAGAAATTCAACCGTATTTGATTGAATACCTTAATCACTGGCCAGAGCTTAAATGTGCATTTCAGCAACTCGAATCGTACTAAAATGGGCTCTTTGGGCCTGCAAAACCGTGCCTTAGACTTAAGCAGCGTTACCGCTTAGTATCTAATTTGGCAGCGGTCTACAATAATACAGACAATTGGGAGACTTGTCCATTCTTTTTAATTTAAGTCCGAAGCATCTGCCTTTATTCAGACGGATCTTTGGTGGGACAGAAGAAACCTCAGGCTGATTTTATGAAAGTTAGCGATCAACAGCTCTAATATATTAGATGTGTATAGATGATAAACCACCATATAGGCGCTGTTTGCATAAGCTATGGGATTACTTGTACTAGGCAATCGATTTGTTCGCGATTTGGAAAGCAACGGCGCACTGGCAGTACGGGTCCCGTTGGAGGGTGGTTTTGAAGGTCGCTATCAACGACGAATGCGGGCAGCGGGCTATGAAAGCCTTCATATGACGGCCCGTGGATTGGGAGATTTATCAGCTTATTTGGGGGATGTCCATGGGGTTCGCCCCCCCCATTTGGGCAAGAAGGATATGGGACAGGCGGCGGTTGGCGAGCGTTATTTCATACCGCCTGTGCTGGGATATCGACTGGAGAAAATGGTTCCCGGGATGAAAGGGATTGTGCTCTGGCTGATTGAAGGACACATACTGTCGAGCCAGGAGCTTTCATTTTTGGCATCTCTGTGTGCTTCGGACCCTCGGATTAAGGTAGTTGTTGAATTAGGAGGCGACCGGTCATTTAAGTGGCTTCCCCTTAAAGATGCGGTGAAGTCGGCGTAGGCATGCAGACAAAGCCATAGCTGAATAAGAACATTTGTTCTAAAAGCCACAGATTACATTGCCGATTAGATAGCATAGGTGGGTGATTACTCTACACAGCCCATTAGCGGCCCTAAGGCTTGGTCAATGGTTCAAGCTCATTTGCGGCGCTAGCTACCAAGATGTCTCAAAAATCAGAAATTTGTCCCTGGTGTACAGCCTCGCAGGGGCAGATTGTATTGATGTGGCCGCCGATTTAGCTGTTGTCAACGCTGCATGGGAAGGGATCGTTGCATCCACGTTAGTGGCGTCATCAAGTGCGGCCCAGCGCCCCTACCAGCGCCCCTGCCAGCGCCCCTGGTTGATGGTGAGCTTAAATGATGGGCAAGATCCTCATTTCCGAAAGGCTTGGTTTGATGGTCAGCGATGTCCAAGCGACTGTCTTAGGCCTTGCGAGCGAGTATGTCCGGCAAATGCCATATCGACCATATCGTCAAAAAGAGGAGCTACATGCCCAGGTGTGGTTGCCGAACGCTGTTATGGCTGCGGTCGTTGTTTGCCAGTATGTCCCTACGGACTGATTGAGGAGCAGGCGTTCACGGTAGCCGTAGATGAAATTTTGCCAACGTTACTGCCTCATATAGATGCTGTTGAAATCCATACCAAAGTTGGTAGACAGACGGAATTTCAACACCTGTGGCAACAGTTAGCTCCCTATATCTCTCAATTACAGCTAGTAGCCGTTAGCTGTCCTGATAGTGCCCCCCACAGCAACGCCATCGTTGATTACTTAACCCAGCTCTATTATTTGATGTTACCTAAGCCCCAACATGTGCTGTGGCAGACTGACGGTCGCCCTATGAGTGGGGATATTGGCAGAGGGACCACCCGTGCCACTGTTCGATTAGCGCAAAAGGTCTTAAACGCCCGTTTACCTGGCTATGTTCAACTGGCGGGCGGGACGAATGATTACACGGTAGATAAGTTGCGATCGCTAAATCTGCTCCAAGGACCTCATCAGTTCAGCAATCAAGATCAGGTTGCTCCCCTAACTATCAATGGCGTCGCCTATGGCAGCTACGCACGGCAGTTAGTAAATCTGGGTGACGGTCATTTGGAAGATCATCCCCAGGAACTGTGGCAACAAGTTAGCTTGGCCCGTAACTTAGTAAGTCAGATCAAATCCGACGTCACCCATGAATCTTTCATTTCACAAATCTCAACACGGGATAATCCAGGGGAAACCTCAGCCGTTACTGCAGTTCCACCATAAAATCTCCACAAGATGTGGAAATGCATCTGGGGACACCTTTCGTCATACCTGCGGTTAAGGCATTTACCCATCCGCAGCTGTTTCTAAATTCTCTGTTTAACTTCCGAATCTATGGCTCGTTCAGACGAATATCAGCCCACGCCGGAATCGACTTCTGCCTCGTCTAGCATCACCCCTCCCATCCATGACGATTTAGATCAGCTGCTTAGCATCTTGCCCGCAGCACTGCGTGACCCACTGAGCAACCATCCCCAGCGCCATCGGCTAATTGAGGTGATTCTTGACTTGGGTAGACGACCCGAAGCCAGATTTCCAGGAGAAGCGACCTACCTTTCAGACCAGGTCGTCTCTAAAGAAGAGCTGGAACATTGCATTGGGCGTGTCGGCATGTTTGGCGGCGACAATCGAGCCGGTATTGAAAAGACCTTACACCGCATTAGCGCCATGCGGAATCGAAGTGGCACTATTATTGGCCTCACCTGTCGAGTAGGTCGCGCCGTCTTTGGCACCGTAGAGATGATCCGCGACCTGATAGAAGCAGGGCAATCAATTTTACTCTTGGGTCGTCCAGGTGTGGGCAAAACCACGGCCCTACGGGAAATCGCCCGCGTACTGGCCGATGATCTAGACAAACGTGTCGTCATTATTGATACGTCGAACGAAATTGCTGGCGATGGTGATATTCCGCACCCGGCCATTGGTCGTGCCCGCCGAATGCAGGTAGCTCGGCCAGAACACCAACATCAGGTGATGATTGAAGCCGTGGAGAATCACACCCCTGAGGTAATTATCATTGATGAAATTGGCACCGAACTAGAGGCACTGGCTGCCCGGACAATCGCCGAACGCGGTGTGCAGCTGGTGGGCACAGCCCACGGTAATCAGTTAGAAAACCTAATCAAAAACCCCACCCTAGCTGACCTGATTGGTGGCATTCAAACTGTCACCCTAGGGGATGACGAAGCGCGTCGTCGGGGCAGTCAAAAAAGCGTATTGGAACGCAAAGCACCCCCTACATTTGACATGGCCATCGAGATGCTAGAGCGGCAGCGGTGGGTCGTCCATGAAGATGTTTCAACAACGGTTGACCATCTGCTGCGGGGCCGGCTTCCAGAAACGCAGATCCGCACCATCGGGGACAGTGGCAAGGTGGTTATTACCCATGAGCTTCCAGATGTCGTCAGTCAACGCCGCACAACTCGGCGTACCGGCAGCCGAGGTTGGCGAGAAACCGGTCAGATGGATCCCGTTTCCTCCCAGCGTTCTCGCCGCGCTGGTCCCATCCCTTTACCGTTACCCACAACACCTAGCGACGACTTTCAAACGCTGTTGGATCAGCAGTTAGATACAGGGGATTTAGAGCTATCTACACCGGTAGGTCCCAATGGCGAAGACCTGGTACCGATTTATCCCTATGGCATTAGCCGCGAACAGCTGCACCATGTGATCGATACGCTGAAGTTACCGGTGTCAATCACTAAGGAGTTAGGGGTGGCACAGGCTGTGCTGGCGTTGCGATCGCATGTACGCAACCACTCCAAACTTAAAACCATTGCCAAATCTCGTCAGCTCCCCATCTACACCGTTAAATCCAATACCATTCCACAAATCACAAGGGCTCTACAGCACTTACTCGACATTGATCCCAGAGATCAAGCAGACGCCATTGACCTCTCCCTATTTACCCGTCAAGGGGAAGATGATGAGCTAGAAGCCCTTGAAGAAGCAAGACTAGCTGTTGAGCAAATTGTCATTCCCAAAGGGCAGCCCGTTGAGCTACTTCCGCGTTCTGCCAAAATCCGAAAAATGCAACATGAACTCGCTGAGCACTACAGGCTCAAGTCTTTGAGTTTCGGCGATGAGCCCAACCGCCGACTACGCATTTTTCCCGCTTAGTCAGAGCTTCGATTGCCAGCTATTCTTTCCAAAATTTCTCCTCCGTACCCCATTCCGATAAGATGAGCACTACAGGCCCAGTGGCCAGGCATACCAAAGTGGAGCCATCTTAATTGGGAACTAAGTTTATGAAACGCATTTTGTCTCGCTTGTTTGCATTTGCTCTAGTGGCAGTCCTGGGTCTCACCGGCTGCGGTGGTGAGGGCATGGGAGCCGATGGCCTAAGCGGCAACTATCGCCAAGATACAATAGCGGTGGTAGAAACCCTTAGAACTGCCATTGAACTTCCTGCAGATGCCCCAAATTTACCTGAGGTTCGAACCCAGGCAAGACAGCAAATTAACGCTTTTTCAGCTCGCTATCGACGGACTGCAGGCGCGTCAAGCCTCAGTTCCTTTGCAACTATGCAAACGGCTCTTAATGCTTTAGCAGGGCATTACAGCTCCTATCCAAATCGCCCTATCCCAGCAAAGCTTAAAACTCGTCTTGAGCAAGAGTTTAAGCAGGTTGAGATGGCCCTTCGACGCGAAGAAGCATAGAATCCCAAGCCTCATTAGCGTCAGATCATGCACATCAAAAAGCCTTGCTACAAGTTAAGTAGCAAGGCTTTTTGATGATCAAGCATGAAACCGATCAATTAGAATCACATATCGCATACTATGCTCAGAGGATATGGCAGAGCCTCAAACAGGCATCGATAGGCAGGAAGCTACTTAAGCACATATCAATGATTCGCAACAAAAATTAATTGACTGCTTGTTAAGCTGTTTGCTAGGATTACACTTCTGTAGGCAAGTTTTATTAAATTTTTCGGCATGAAAGTACGGGCATCCGTCAAAAAAATGTGCGACAAGTGTCGGGTGATCCGTCGACGCGGTCGGGTTATGGTGATCTGTACTAACCCCAAGCATAAGCAACGTCAGGGTTAGTCGCTGTAGCAGGTTTAACGATTTTTTTCATATTCAACTTAGCGGTTTTCCACTGAACAGTCAGTGATGGCATAATCGCACGGCAGCAAACTAGGGAGAAAGCACGGTGGCACGTATTGCAGGCGTTGACCTACCCAGGGATAAGCGCATTGAGATTGGATTAACTTATATCTACGGCATTGGTCCAAGCCGTTCCAAAGAAATCTTGGCAAAGACTGGGGTCAATGCTGATATTCGCGTCAAGGACTTGGTCGACAGCGATGTGGCCAAACTGCGAGAAGTCGTTGAAAACGACTATCAGATCGAAGGGGATCTGAGACGCTGGGAAAGCATGAACATCAAGCGACTGATGGACATTGGCTGCTATCGGGGACGTCGCCACCGTATGGGTCTGCCGGTACGGGGGCAGCGCACACGCACCAACGCGCGCACACGTCGCGGTAAGCGATTGGCCATTGCTGGCAAGAAAAAGCCTGGTAAGAAGTAGAGCCTAACTATGACGCCAATCTGCAGGTGATCTTTAATCGGGTTGCTAATGGGGACATGCGTGATACAACAGGAAAGGCATTTTGACAAGGCAACATATCAATAGATAGTTGCTGGTCGATAGCTAGAAAAGTTTTGAAGAGTTAACGTTTTCGGAATACACGAACTATGGCAAAAGGCGTCAAGCGCGCGGGTGGACGCAAATCCCGAAAGAATGTCCCCAATGGTGTTGTTCACATCCAATCGACATTCAACAATACTATTGTGACCATTACAGACACGAAAGGTGATGCTATTTCATGGGCATCAGCTGGGTCCAGTGGCTTTAAAGGTGCCAAAAAAGGCACTCCCTTTGCAGCTCAGACTGCCGCTGACAGTGCAGCACGTCGGGCTATGGACCAAGGCATGCGTCAGGTTGAAGTAATGGTCAGCGGTCCGGGTGCTGGGCGTGAAACTGCCATTCGTGCTCTACAAGGGGCGGGGCTGGAAATCACCCTGATTCGAGACGTAACCCCTATTCCTCACAACGGCTGCCGCCCCCCCAAGCGCCGCCGTGTCTAAATTTGATATCTATCAGCTAATCAATCAGCCAGCAGTCATAGCTATCTAAGGGAGGCCACTGCAGTGGGACAATTTCAAGTTGAATGCGTAGAGTCAATTGTCGATGATGACCAGAGCCAGTTTAGTCGGTTTGTCATCGAGCCCCTTGAGCGTAGTCAGGGTATTACGGTGGGCAACGCTCTTAGACGAGTGCTGCTCTCAAACCTAGAAGGTGCCGCGATTACTGCCGTGCGCATGGCAGGAGCCAATCACGAATTTGCGACAATTCCAGGAGTTCGTGAGGATGTTCTAGACATCATTCTCAATCTGAAAGAGGTTGTTTTAAAGACGTATACTAATCAGCCGCAAATTGGACGTTTGGCCGTACAGGGACCCGCAACGGTGACGGCAGCCCACTTTGAGCTACCGGCTGAAGTGGAGCTGATTAATCCAGACCACTATGTGGCGTCAGTAGCCCAGGGGCACACACTCGAAATGGAATTTCGAGTAGAGAATGGTCGTGGTTATCGAGCCGTTAGCAACAATAGAGATGAAGCAACTGCATTGGACTTTATGCAGATTGATGCCATCTTTATGCCCGTCCGCAAGGTTAATTATTCTGTTGAAGAGACTATCGTCGGTGCGGATCAACCCAAAGACCGCCTGATTATGGAGGTCAATACCAACGGGAGCCTAACGCCTCAGCAGGCTATGAGCCAGGCAGCAGATATCTTAGTAGATTTATTTAACCCACTTAAAGATGTCACCCTTGAGCCCAAACGGGATGAGGATGTTAAGGAAGAAGATACAACCTATCAAATTCCGATTGAGGAATTACAGCTGTCTGTCAGGGCTTACAACTGTCTGAAGCGAGCGCAAATCAACTCAGTCTCTGATTTGCTTGACTACAGTCAAGAAGATCTCCTAGAGATCAAGAACTTTGGTCAGAAGTCAGCGGAAGAAGTCGTTGAAGCGTTGCACTACCGTCTTGGCATCATGTTGCCGATGGAGAAGCCAGCCAAGTCGTCTTAGGACTCTGGTTCTCGGCCTTGAATTATATTCAGGCCACCTTCCGAAGCCCCAGGCTTCGGTTTTTTCTTGTCTATAGCGCTAACACTGAGGAGACCCCATGCGCCACCGTTGCCGTACGCCCCACCTGGGCAAACCCGCTGACCAGCGTCGTGCTTTGCTACGAGCACTGACCACTGAGCTCATTCGCCATGGTCGAATTAAGACTACCCTGACCCGTGCCAAGGCTGTTCGGTCTGAAGCTGAGCGGATGATCACCCTAGCCAAAGACGGTACCCTAGCTGCTCGACGACGAGCAATGGGTTACATGTACGACAAAGATCTAGTCCACGCTCTCTTTGAGCAGGCTCCCACTCGCTATGCAGAGCGTCAGGGTGGATATACCCGCATTGTACGCACAGTCAGCCGCCGTGGTGATAACTCTGTTATGGCAATTATTGAGCTTACCTAGCCTTACTCTCAATGGCCAATCGTACCCTTGCTAAGCAGTTAGAGGCTGTGTCTGAGAACGAGAGAGGGACCCACAGGGTTGCTATCGTTATTCAATATCAAGGCACCCACTTTCGTGGTTGGCAACGTCAGCCAGAGGAGCGTACGGTACAGGCGGAGATTGAGGATGCGATCGCATCTGTATTGGGGTCAAAAATCACCATTCACGGAGCAGGACGAACCGATACGGGCGTTCACGCAGCCGCTCAAGTAGCGCACTTTGATGTCCCGAAAGTCATCCCCGCTTATCGCTGGGCAGCTATTCTCAATCATCGGTTGAGTCAGGACATCGTAATTCGTGCCTCAGCCCATGTCCCCGACGATTGGCATGCCCAATATTCGGCCCAATGGCGACGATATCGATACACCATCTATACTGATGCCTGTCCAAATCTCTTTGTTCGTCCTTACACTTGGCACGTTTACCACGAACCATTGGACGATCAGCTAATGCAGTCGGCATTAACCCCCATGGTGGGTTATCATGAGCTAACTGCGTTTCATCGCGCGGGGTCTAGTCGTGCCCATTCGTGGGTTGAGTTGCAAGCGGCTGAGTGCCTCCGGCGAGGACCGTTTGTTCAGGTTGAGCTGCAGGCTGCTGGTTTTCTCTATGGCATGGTGCGCCTGGTGATGGGCTTGCTGGTCAGGGTAGGGCGAGGCCGCCTAGCCCCTGCTGCTTTTACCGAACTTTGGCAGTCAGGAAGACGCGACCTGGTAAAGCACGCCGCGCCTCCCCAAGGACTTTGCCTGTTGCGGGTAGGTTATCAGCACTTTCCTTTTGCACCGGATACGTGGTTTGACACCCAGCCACGATTGACGCTGCACTCCACCGCAAAGAATTTGGCTGTTTAGATTGTTATCTGCAATCGGAGAGATAAAGCCCGCTACTCTCTCAAAAATGGCGGTCTCCCCCTACAGTTCGTTAATATCAGAGCCTAAGCATGTCTAAGACCTACATTCCTCCCGTTCAAGAGATCGATAAAAAGTGGTACGTCGTCGATGCTGCCGACAAGCGGCTTGGTCGTCTCGCCACGGAGATTGCCAGTATTTTACGGGGCAAAAATAAGCCCACATTCACGCCCAACATGGATACGGGTGACTTTGTCGTTGTAATTAATGCCGAGAAGGTGGCTGTCACCGGAAGAAAGCGTGAGCAAAAGCTTTATCGTCGCCACTCTGGTCGTCCCGGCGGGATGAAAGTTGAGACATTCGATCAGCTACAGAGTCGAATTCCCGAACGCATAGTAGAAAAAGCTGTCAAGGGAATGCTGCCTAAGAATGCGCTTGGACGCAAGCTGTTTACAAATTTGAAAGTTTATGCCGGTCCTGAGCATCCCCACGACGCTCAGAAACCTGAAGCCATCAATCTCTAAGTAATTCCATCTAGTCGCGTTTATAGGAGAGCATACTCACATGTCGGAAGGACAATCTGATCGCGTTGTTTATTGGGGTACCGGTCGTCGCAAGGCGTCTGTTGCCCGTGTACGTTTAGTACCTGGAGATGGCAAACTTGTTGTCAACGGTAAGCCTGGTGAAACCCATCTCCAAAATAATGCCGCTTACATGTCGGCCACCAAGGCTCCGCTTGAAACCCTGGGTCTAGAATCTGACTACGATATTTTAGTTAATGTTCGTGGTGGTGGCCTGACCGGTCAAGCCGATGCCATTAAGCTCGGTGTGGCCCGCGCCCTATGTGAGCTAGACCCCGCTAATCGTGGTCCTTTAAAGATTGAAGGCTATCTAACCCGTGACCCTCGCTGTAAGGAACGAAAGAAGTACGGTTTGAAGAAGGCTCGTAAAGCCTCCCAGTTCTCTAAACGCTAATGTTTGGAGTGTTTAGTTTTTAACCCTTTCACTACCCGGAACAGAACAATGCCAAAAGCTGATATTCATCCCGAGTGGTATCCCGATGCCAAGGTTTACTGCGACGGCAAGTTAATCATGACCGTGGGCTCCACTAAGCCCGAGCTACACGTCGATGTGTGGTCTGGCAACCATCCTTTCTATACAGGCACTCAGAAAATCATCGATACGGAAGGTCGTGTGGAGCGCTTCTTACGGAAGTACGGTATGTCTGATAGCCAAAAGAGCGACGAAAGCACCGAAGGTTAGCTGCTAATAACGTCATTTTGAATCCGAGGGATTGCTATGTCCCTCGGATGTTTTTGTATATGGCCCCTGCCAGTAGCATTAACTCGCTTACCTATTTGAAATCCCATGGCTGAGCAATATCTCCTCGACAAACTGAAGTCGGTTGACCAAACTTTTGAAGAACTCACTCGCCGCCTTGCCGATCCGGACGTAGCTAAAGACCCGGACGAATTTCAGAAAATCGCTAAAGCGCGGGCTTCGTTGGAAGACACTATCAACACCTACAACGAGTGGAAAAAAGCTCAGTCAGATTACGAAGGAGCGCAGGAAGTATTTAAAGAATCTGCTGGGGATGAAGAACTGCGAGAAATGGCGACAATGGAAGTTAAGGAACTTCAAGAAACCATCCAAGCCCTCGAAACGCGGTTAAAAGTACTATTGCTACCAAAAGATCCCAACGACGATAAGAATATTATGTTGGAGATTCGTGCTGGAACAGGCGGCGATGAAGCAGGAATCTGGGCAGGAGATTTGTTACGCATGTACTCTCGCTACTCGGAAGGCCAGGGCTGGAAAGTGCAGACTCTCAGCCATTCAGTCGCTGACATGGGGGGCTGCAAGGAGGCGATTTTAGAAATTACAGGCGACCAGGTCTATAGCAAACTGAAGTTTGAAGCCGGTGTCCATCGGGTGCAACGGGTACCGGCCACAGAAACCAGCGGTCGTGTCCATACGTCCACAGCAACCGTTGCGGTAATGCCTGAGGTAGACGATGTGGAAGTAAAAATTGACCCAAAAGATATTGATTTGAGTACGGCTCGTTCGGGTGGTGCCGGTGGCCAAAACGTTAACAAAGTTGAGACAGCGGTAGATCTTTTCCACAAACCCACAGGCATTCGAATTTTTTGTACGGAAGAGCGATCGCAACTGCAAAACCGAGAGCGGGCCATGCAAATTTTACGGGCCAAGCTCTATGAAATGATGCTCCAGGAGCAACAGGCAGAAGTAACCGACATGCGACGCTCCCAGGTTGGTACCGGGTCACGCTCTGAAAAAATCCGTACCTATAACTACAAGGATAATCGAGTCACCGACCATCGCTTGAGCCAAAACTTTAGTCTAGCGCCGGCTCTCGAAGGAGATATTGAGATTATGGTGCAGTCCTGCATTACCCAAGACCAACAGGCTAAGCTAGAGCAATTGGCAGCTGAAGCCGAGACGCCAGTTTAACCAGAACAGCAGGAAATCAACTGACGTTTTGCTTATTTAATTGGCGGCCTTTTAGCTCAAGGTTAAACTCTATGCTGTTGCTGATTTAGAGGATGAACCGACCGGTTAGACATGCTATTTGACAGTATCTTGCAGATAAAATCACCCCAAGGATCAGCAACGCCAACTCTATAACGTCTCTCTGGATCATGGCCAAATTTCTACATGTTGCCGATGTCCACTTGGGTTTTGACCGCTACAACAGCAAGGTCCGCACTACAGATTTTTTCCACACGCTGTGGGATGTGTTTGAGCAACACGCCATTGGGGCAGCTGTAGACTTTGTGGTCATTGCCGGTGATCTTTTTGAGCATCGGATGATTCAGCCTGCTATTTTGAACCAGGCTCAGCTTTGTCTCCAACGGATGCAAGCCGCCGGAATTCCAGTAATTGCCATCGAAGGTAACCACGATAACTGCCCCTATGGGACAAAAACCAGCTGGCTGCGCTACCTATCGGACTGGGGATTACTCAAACTGCTCGAACCCAGTCAGGGTGAAACAATGTATACCCCCTGGGATGAGGAGACCAAACGCGGCGGTTATATTGATCTTGACTGTGGTGTGCGTGTATTGGGGTCAAGCTGGTATGGTGCAGCCGCCCCCAGGGCAATCCAGCAAATTGCTACAGCCATAACAGAATTACCGCCTGGTCCAGACTCCCAAGTTTTGCTGTTTCACCATGGCCTGGAAGGACAAATCGCCCGCTATTCGGGAGCACTACGATATGGCGATTTATTACCACTTAAAGAAGCAGGGATTGATTACCTTGGATTAGGTCATATTCATAAGCACTATACCGTTGATAATTGGGTGTTTAATCCTGGTTCCCTTGAAGCTAACAATGTAGAGGAGGGAACGTTTAAGCGGGGTGCGTTGGTTGTGGAGATTATCAATGGGCAGGTTAACGCTCAGCTAGAAACCGATTATCAACAGCGTCCCATCGCCCGCTTATCCCTCAAATTACGGGGACAAGAAGCGTTAGAGGATATTGAAGGTCTGGCCCTCAGGGTCATAGATCGGGCCATTGAACAACAACAAATAGTTCTTGAAAAGCAGCCTATTGTTGAGTTACGCATTGAGGGACAGGTCGGGTTTGAGCGGCTAGAGTTAGACACAAAACAGCTCCAGAGCCTATTGCAAAATCGCTGTAATGCTTTAATTTTCTTACTAAAGTACGAGGTCGACAATGTTGCCTATGGCACACCACTGCCCGATGATGCCGATCGCAATCAGATTGAACGAGAGATTTTTACTGATCTTCTAGCCGCAAATAATGTCTACAAAAAGCGGGCTCAAACGCTGGCAACGGGGCTGATTGATCTCAAAGAGCGACAGCTGACAGGGGAGTCTGAAGAGACTCTCTATGGATTGGTGGAACAGATGTTAACCCCTTCACCTAAATCGTCCGCTGACGACCATTCGCGCTAAGATTGCGGCACATGTTCCCTGCACTGCCATCAATGACATCAGAGGAGAGCTGTATGGATTTGGATCGATCGCCAGAACAGTTGATTAAAGCAGGGCTGGCTGCACTTAAACAAAAGGACTACGGGCGTGCGATCGCAACGTTTCAACAGCTACGCCAGACCGAGCACATCAGCACAAGCCACCGCATCAAAGCCCAAATGGGTCTGATTCAAACCTATGAGGCCCAGGGAAATCACAGACAGGCCCAAATCTTATGTAAGCCCTTGTTGGAGAGTCGTAGTCAAGCCATTCGTCAATGGGCCTACGATAAACTACACCAGTTAGCATCTGACACTGCCCCCCCCTCTGTGGAACAGTCTGTTAACAACGCTGAGATACATCAAGGGAGTGGATTTATCCCCTTCAGCGCGACTTCGTCAACCGTCGATCCAGCGCCCCCGACAACCATCGCTCCCCTGACGGACGACGGCCTCAAAAAAAACACAGCTGCAGCACAGACTACATCTCAGGAGGGTTCCGAGCAGTTTGTTACCCATAGTTCCCCTGGGAAGGGTGCCCATGGCAAGTCTACGAATTCCCCAGCCCAGGACATTGCCAACAGTCAGCCGAGACCACCTTCTTTGTTTCATTATCAAACCCTCAATAGCACTCAGGGCTCCAATTTTACTGAGGTAGCAAGCATCAGTGAGCCCAGCAGTAAGACCGACAGTAAGACCGGCAGTGATACCGACAGCGCCTCCCCATCTCCAGTGGCTCAACGTGCTGTTGTCATCAGCGCCCCAGAAAGACGGGTTAAAGGGAATTTCAACAGACAACAACAACCAACCTCAAACCTAACTCAGGCGTCGCTTGAGGGTCCCAAAACTTGGCCCCAGGGTACTCGCCTCAGCACCCTTAAATCTCTAGGAAAGGTCAATATGGGCCGTCTATGGTTTGCTCAGTTGACCACTATACCCATTCTTTTTTTCGTTGTTCGCTGGTTAGTGAGAATAGCCGTCACCCTAGTCCGTGACTTTATCCAGTTTTTTGATCGGCTGTTACCCATTAATCTTCGACCTGCCGCTTTTTTTTGGGGACCTCAAACGTGGACTGTCATCATTGGCCTCGGTCTGCTCACCATTGCCGCCCCCTGGCTATGGTCATGGTTGCTGCGCCCTGCCAGTACCCTCACGGGCGAGCAATTAGAGACATATAGCCCAGAATCTAACCAACTATTGCGGCGTCTCTGTACCAAGCGGCGCTGGCCTTTACCAAAAATCCAACTCCTGGCTAGCGAGCTACCACTCATATTTTCCTATGGGTGGCGACCTCGCTATGGCCGTCTTGTGGTTAGCCAAGGGTTACTTGATCAATTAGAGGCCGATGAGTTAGCCGCCGTCATTATCTATGAAATAAGTCACTGGTCAACGTTGGACTGGGTCTTATTATCTACCCATGGTCTGCTACTCCAGGGCTGCCATCGGGTCTATTGGGGCATGGCCCAGTGGGGTGAGAATCGTCCAACTCTCAGTAAGGTTTTTGCTGGCACCCTATCCACCGTAAGCTATGGCATTTTTTGGCTGCTGGCTAAGGTTGGATGCGGCTTGCCCCGTACCCGTACTCCCTACCGCGATCGCACTACGGCCGAACTGACTGGTAATCCTAACGGTCTGGTGCGAGCGTTAGCTAAGCTCTCGGCGGCTATGGCGGAAGCGGTTGCTCAACAAGGGTATACGCCACCCCTGTTGGAGAGCTTGGATTTGATGCTGCCGGTGGGACCGGGGGAAGTAGCTGCATCTGGCCAATACTTTGCCTGGGGAGCGTTTAACTCGCTACGCCACTGGCTATCGATCAACCAGGCTCACCCACCGTTAGGGGACAGACTTTACACCCTTGGGGCCTATGGACGTCACTGGCGACTCAAACCGAGCCTTAACTTTGCCCATCTACGGTTAAAAAATGGCTCACGGGAATTTTCTCCAGACGATTGGCAAAATCTACTCCTACAGGGCGGAGCTTGGTCTGGTTTGATAGTGGGCTTGGGTGTGTCGGTAATGATGTGGGTGCTAGGTGCGATCGCAACCAGATTCGACGTCCCCTTACTGGCCTGGCTCTATCAAGACCGTAGTATTCTCATTAGCATGCCATTAATTGGCGCAGCCACCGGCCAGCTATTACGCATCAATCCCTTTTTTCCAGAGACCGCCGCTTCGCCATCCACCAACGCAACAAAGCTAGCCCAGTGGCAAACCGATCCCGAACTCACCCCCATCAATAGTCGGCCAGTCAAAATCAGCGGTACCCTAACAGGACGACCAGCCTTGGCAAACTGGCTAGGCCAAGAATGGAGACTGGGCACAACCCATGGCAGCATCAAATTGCACCACACCGGCTATCTAGGCCCCATAAGCAATATCAACGGATTGGCAGACTGGTTACATCAACCCATCAACATAACTGGCTGGTTTCGCCGCGGACATCACATGTGGATTGACATTGATCGAATCCAAACTCACCAAAATCAAATCAAACTTGCTCATCATCCTCTGTGGTCGACCATCGTCAGTCTTTTACCCCTGTTTTACGGACTGTGGCTCATATTTAGAGGCAGTTAAGACCGTCTGAATCAATCAGCCAAACACTACATAAACACACCACATTGCAGCTATCTTCGCAAAGTGTTAACTTTTATTAAAGAGCACTGACAGCCCCATGCCAAGTTTCCAGTTTGTAAATTTGGCGTTAGGCGTCGGGTTCTCCTACTCTCAACACAGCAAACCAGTCCTTTAGTGTGGCTGGTTTTTTATTACCTACTCGATACTGAGTTCACCACCATGTTTTTTAGGATCGCTTCAAGCTCAACCACCCCGATTAATCTCAGGTCTTTCCATAAACCTACAGAAATAACGATGTAGCCTTAACAGGCATTGCTAGCCTATCCCACCATAACTTTAGAGAGCTTCACCAAAAAAACCACTGGATCGCTTGGCTTGGAATCGGACAGCGTGATACCTTGAGGAGGTAGAGGTACGGTCTATTTCTCATTCAACACAATGAGAGACCTCTGGCATAGAACGTGGTTAGTAGTTGTTTTGATAACCATTGCTAGGGGTGAGAGATGATTTTAACAAACCGCCCAATTTTGGGGCCTTTGACTCATCAAATTAGTTAATCTCTTAGAAAGGCCAGTTAGTTTTTGCTGCGGTTCGTCACTTGTTGAATTATTCAAAGCCATAGTTCCAAGTTGTGTTCTGGACGTTTCTTATTTCCGGAATTGTGTTGGCCATAGTCGCTTACCCACCCGCTGCAGCTGTTTTTTAGATTTGTTTAAGAGGTATCTCCATGTCAGTGCGCTTATATATTGGCAACTTACCCCGTGACTTAGAACGCGAGGAGTTTGAGGCTGTTTTTGCAGAAGACGTTGATAATATAGTTTCAGTTAAACTGATTGCCGATCGGAAAACTGGAAAATGTCGTGGATTTGGTTTTGTAACTGTCAAAACTGATGAAATTGCAGATTCTCTTGTCAGTAAGTACAACGGCCAAGCGCTACAGGACATTACTCTCAAGGTGGAGAAAGCTATGCCCCGTAGCAAAGAGAATGAGGGTGCAGGTACTCCCGCAGCTGCCGGCGGCCGTAAAGGAGGCGGTAAGCGCAATGGTTCGTCTGGAGGCGGACGTAAACCTAGCAACAATAATTACACCTCCCCAGCTCCAGAAAATACCCAACCAGATCCTCGTTGGGCCTCTGACTTAGCTAAGCTGAAAGAAATGCTCGCGGCCCAAACTACGGCTTCCTAGGCTCCACTTAGCGCGCTTACGTTGATTAGCCATTAGCAAAAAGGCCAGGGAATATTCTCTGGCCTTTTTGCTGGCGTTTGAGAATCGACGAGCGCCTAAAGCACCCGAGCCCTCAATAGCGCCGGGGGTAGACACAGCAGCTTTCGCACTGTGGGTACGAATGCCCGTCGATTAAAGACATCGTATTGATTTTCAGCAATCACATCCAGAATTTTTCGATAGAGCATAAGGGCCGACCAAACGGGCCAGCGAGCGTCTGGACTGAGCACACTAATGCCACCTTCTGCCTGCCGATAAAACTTCAACGCCCGTTGAATCTGAAAACGCATCAATGACCGCCACCGCTCGTCTATAACCCCATTGATCAAATCTGCTTCGCTATATTTGAACAGCTCAAGATCTTCGAGCGGTAAATAAATACGCCCTCTGCGAGCATCTTCACCCACATCACGCAAAATATTTGTGAGCTGATTAGCAATTCCCAGGGCAACGGCCTCCTCTATGGGACAAGGTAGCGCTTTTGCCCAGGGTGCCGTGTTGTATTCAGGGTCAACCCCCATCACAACCGTAGACATCAACCCCACGGTGCCAGCCACTCGGTAGCAATACAGCTTTAGATCATCAAAGGTCTCATATCGGGAACATTGTAAATCCATACGCTGGCCAGCGATCATGTCCCGAAACGGCTGAATATCCAGGGCAAAATGCTCTAGCGCATCCACCATAGCGACATCATAATCGTCCTGGGGATTGCCCAAAAAAACAGACTCTAACTGCTCTTCCCAATCATCAAGAGTCGCTTCAGTGGTGAATTGGGCAGAGGGACCATCCACCAACTCATCTGTACGACGACACCAAACATAAATGGCCCAAATAGCACGACGTTTGGCTTCAGACATCAGCATAGTACCCATGTAAAAGGTTTTTGAGTACTTAGCAGTAATTTGTCGGCAGCGTTCGTAGGACTCGTCTATAGACGCCAACATAGACGCAGGTGAGGTAGTGGTGGTGGGTTGCAACAGCATGGGTGTCCTTATTCAACGAAAAGCGTCATGGTCTAGCGGTGAGTTGAAAAGCAATGGCTAAATTTGCTACCACAATATGACAAATCAAATTCACCTTACAAACAGTAGGTGTTCACTAGTACCTCGGAGCAACGGTTGCTCCCATAGCCCTGTTTCTTGCCCCCATTATAGATTTTCAAGCGTTACATTCTGATACAGAAAAGTAACATTTGCCTGTAAGGGTTTCAATTAACAGCTGTTGATTGAAACCGCTGTGGGCATAAGCTGTAAACAATGGGTTAGCAACCTTCCTTAGCAGCACGGTACTATAGTTTGCTGGTGAAACGTAGTAGGAATTCCAGAAACTCCCTTTCCTAGCTTCTTTTTTAGCTAGGTTCACTCAACCTAAAGCATCCATCCCCATGACCACTAATTTTGATTTTTTGAACCAAACTGACCCAGACATTACTGCCATCATTGAGCGTGAACGTCAGCGTCAACAGGATCACTTAGAGCTCATTGCCAGTGAGAACTTTACCTCCCCTGCAGTCATGGCCGCCCAAGGTTCTGTCTTGACGAACAAATATGCAGAAGGCCTGCCCAACAAGCGTTACTACGGTGGCTGTGAATTTGTTGATCAAGCAGAAGCCCTAGCGATTGAAAGAATCAAACAGCTCTTTGGTGCAGCCCACGCCAATGTTCAGCCCCATTCTGGAGCCCAGGCAAACTTCGCCGTCTTTTTGGCTTTACTACAGCCGGGTGACACAATCATGGGCATGGATCTATCCCATGGCGGCCATTTAACCCACGGCTCCCCGGTAAACTTTTCAGGCAAATGGTTCAACGTGGTCCAGTATGGCGTCAGTGAGGACACCGAACAGCTCGACTATGATGCCATCCGTGAAATCGCTCTGCAGCATCGTCCCAAAATGCTGATTTGTGGCTATTCTGCCTATCCTCGAACTATTCACTTTGATAAGTTTCGAGCCATTGCCGATGAGGTAGGAGCTTACCTGATGGCGGATATTGCCCATATTGCAGGATTAGTTGCCACCGGCTACCATCCAAATCCCATTCCCCATTGCCATGTTGTCACCACCACTACCCATAAGACATTACGGGGCCCCCGCGGCGGATTGATTATGACCAGCGATCTGGACCTGGGTAAAAAGTTTGATAAAGCTGTTTTTCCAGGTAGTCAGGGTGGGCCGTTAGAGCATGTTGTAGCCGCCAAGGCAGTTGCTTTTGGAGAAGCCCTCAAGCCTGAGTTCAAAACATACTGCTCCAGCGTTATTGCTAATGCCCAGGCACTTGCAACGCAACTCCAGACACGGGGCATTAAGGTTGTCTCAAATGGTACCGACAATCATTTAGTACTGGTAGATTTACGCTCCGTTGGGATGACGGGTAAACGAGCCGATGCCCTGGTCAGTATGGTCAACATTACCGCCAATAAAAATACGGTTCCCTTTGACCCTGAATCTCCTTTTGTAACTAGCGGTCTCCGCCTAGGTTCTCCGGCCATGACCACCCGCGGACTGGGAGTTGAAGATTTCAAAGAGATTGCCAACATTATTGCGGATCGGCTGCTGTCGCCTGAGGATAGTAATGTTGAGGCTAACTGTCGAAATCGCGTTGCCACCCTCTGCAATCGCTTTCCCCTGTATCCCCATCTCCATCCGACAGAGGCCGTACTAGCTTAGGTATGCCTTCTTTGAGCTAACTGTCCAAAAAGCAGGCTCTAGTTTGGTCAGTTAGCTCGTCCTAAATGCATCCTGATTAACCTCACCAAGTCAGCGGCTCATGACGAGTTAAACATGTATAGATATTGATATATCTAATGAATTTCACTGATAGACGGACAACAGTATTTTGAACCTTATAATCATCGACTTGAAAGTTTTAAAAAACCTGGTAGGGTGACGGTGACTATCATGTGTTGCCAACCCTTTGTGTTGAATTCATAGCCTGCGCCGTCTTCCCTCATTCTCTTTCACCATGCCGTTTCAGATATATCCTCTCCTGGCTTTTACCCTGTCAGCCGCTGTGGTGCTGGTGTCCACACCAATCATCAAAAGAATTGGCTTGCACAGTGGTCGAGTTGATATGCCCGGTGGACGTAAAGTCCATAAAGTCCCCATGGTTAGGCTGGGGGGAGTATCGATTTTTCTGGGTACGGTGGTGGCCTTATTGGTTGTCTGGAATACGGGCGGATTTATGGATGCCCAAGGCCAGCAGCTGGTTAATGAGCCCGAGGCTGAAATTTGGGGAGTGACCCTGGGGGGGTTAGCATTTTTCTCGATTGGTCTGTTGGATGACTTGTTTGGGCTCTCTGCCATTAGTCGTCTGCTGATGCAGGCTATTGTGGCTGCGATTACTTGGTATGTAGGCGTTGATATTGCTTTTGTGTCTATTCCAGGTGTGGGCATTGTTCAGCTGGCCGCTTGGGTGAGCTTGCCAATAACTGTTATCTGGCTTGTGGGCATGGCCAATGCCATCAATTGGATTGATGGCCTTGATGGTTTGGCGGCTGGAGTTTCAGGCATTGCCGCCATTGTCATGATGTTGGTAGCTCTGTTTATGCAGCAGCCTGCAGCCGCGATCATTGCAGCGGCGTTGGCAGGCGGGGCGCTGAGTTTCTTAAAATATAATTTCAACCCGGCGCAGATTTTTATGGGGGATGGGGGTGCCTACTACATGGGGTTCACCCTGGCCGGTGTAGGGGTTATTGGCCTGGTCAAGGGGGTGACTACGGCTGCAGTATTTTTGCCTTACCTGCTAATACTGGCTGTCCCTATTTTGGACATGTCGGCGGTCATTTTGGCTCGTCTGCGTCGGGGTCTGTCGCCTTTTGTGGCTGATAAGCGACATTTGCACCATCGGCTATTAAACGCCGGCTTATCCCATCGGTTTACGGTGTTGTTTATATATGCCCTAACACTTTGGGTAGGTAGTCTGGCCCTGGCCTTTTCAGGTATGCCCAGTGGCATCGTCTATGCGCTGGGTTCGACTGCTCTATTGAGCTACACCAGCTGGCGAGCCAGACACCATGCTAGACAAGAAGGGCCATGGACGTGATGCCTTACTGCCGATGCAAATCAACCAGACAATGAGTTGCTACTCGGGTGAGGCTTGTATCGCCCCTCCCTCGGTCAACAACAGCAGTAACCGCCGTATTTAGTATGGATACTCATAGGGTGTGATTAGTTTTCCTACGTCATAGAGGTAAAACGTCTCGGTGGTCGCCCCGGCTCGCTGAGTTGCAACAGACTCTAAGAGATTAAACCGTTCAAAGTAGGGGGCATAGGTAGCTCGAATTTCATGTTGGTCATAGTCGGCAATTGTGATGAACAGCCCTGAAGCTCCAACCCAGTCAGTTGGGGTAAACCACACTGCATGGCCCCGTGGGTCTTGGGTAAATGCCATAACGGGGGCCGAGGTTAAGGGACTGATGGCCATATCTATGTAGCCGCTTAGCCAGAACTCATTGGTGACTAGAAAATCGACGGATGAGATCGCATCTCCCGTTACCCCCTTTTGCAGTCGCCGTCGCAGCTGCACCACATCAATCATTGTTGTCGTCGGGTCCGTCTCAGGGGGCATTAGTTGGACCACACCCCCCGGTTGTTGCAGGGTACCCAGGGCCACATGTCCAAGGGCAAACAGCAGCAGCGTCACCACCACCAGGGCACTACTCAAGAGCCACCGTCTTATGGTGGATGGCGACCAGCTGGCCACCGCCAGCGCCAATAGCAAACTCAGGCTCCATAGCCCCGGTGCAGGCCAGGCTGGATAAATGTGGGTCACGCCACCTAAGAAGGTAAAACCAGCGGCAATGGGCAGCCCTAGCCACAGCACAAATCGCTGCCGCAGATCGCCAATCTGCCAAAGGCTACGTCCACTGACCCACCACAGCGGAAACCCCAGGGAGGGAAAGAGATAGGCCACACCCACCAGCCACACCCCCGCCATGGTTAGCGGATTAAACCCAGGACTGCTGCTGCCCCCATCAAAACGAGACGATAGGTGAAATCCGAAGGACAGCCAATCATGCTGGACATTCCAATACACCAGCGGCATCAGGGTGAGGGCAAAGAGCGTCAGCGCCAATCCGGTCCATGGAGATATGAGCGCCCGGCGGTGTCGCGCGCTGGTGAGACAAAACCCCACTAGACTTAGCCCCAGGATAAAGCCATGGTATTTGCTAAGACAGGCCAGCCCCAGCAGCAAGCCAATCAGGGCAATCTTAGCGGTGGGTCGATAGGCGTTTTCTACGGGAAAAAACTCCCACACCGCCACGTACATGACCGCTGACCACCAAAAAATCAGACCATTATCGGGGGCAGCTAGTAAGCCAAAGCTGAAAACAAATAGGGGACACAGGGATGCGATCGCAACTCCCCACATACCGACGGTTGCACCAAACAAACGCCGACCGGTCAAATAAAGCAGCCCCGTACTCAGACCATACAGCCCTAGCGCTCCTAATCTCAGGGTCAGAGGAGAAATATACCCCGTTAGCCAGGGCCCCATCGCAGTTGTCACAGCCACCATCACCGGATGATCAAAATAACTCCAATCCCAATGTTGGGTATAGAGAAAGTAATAGGCTTCATCAAACCCTGGCGGCAGCAACCATGCAATTAGCAGCCGCAGCGCCCAAGAGCCCAGCAACAGCGCCAAAACCCATCTCGGCCATCCCGAGCGAGCGGTCATGTACTTATCGGTTTCCATTACTGGTCAATCCCATATCCATCGGTGCGCCCGTCTAACCGTTGCTAAGTAAACGGCTCAAGCGACCTGTCCAAGCTGTTACAGGCCGCAATCTTTCAGATGAAATCATAGTTCGGATCGGCTACGCCGCTTAAGGCTTTCAAGGACGATAAATTGTCCTCACCCATGTGACCAACACAGGCCAAATTATCGAGAAATGCTTTACCATCGACCCACACAGGGCTTTTTGCCACAGGCATCTTTTCGTTTGCCATTGCTGATTTAGAGGACGAACCAATCGGTTAGATATGCCACAGGACAGAATCTTGCAGATAAAATCATCCCGAAGATCAGCAACGCTTTTTTAATTCTCTTTAATCTGTTGTCTCCTGCAAACCCATCAAATTTAGTCCAACCATCATGACCGGCAGTGCAGAAATCATATGTGTGGGTACCGAACTACTTCTAGGTGACATCCTCAATAGCAATGCCCAATACCTGGCCCAGCAGCTGGCCCAGCTGGGTATCTCCCACCACTACCAAACCGTTGTTGGCGATAATCCCCTGCGCTTGGCGCGGGCCATTGCCATCGCCTGCGAGCGATCACGGCTGATTATCTTTACCGGTGGTCTGGGGCCCACACCTGACGACATCACCACCGCCACCATCGCCGACTTTTTTGGGGTACCCCTAGTAGAAAATGAATCGGTCCTAGCTGACATTACAGCTAAACTCGCCCAACGCAATCGCCCCATGGGTGATAACAATCGCAAACAGGCTCTGCTCCCCAAGGGTGCAGATGTCTTAGCCAATCCCCAGGGCACAGCACCCGGCATCCTGTGGCAACCTCGTCCAGGCCTCTATCTCATGACCTTTCCGGGAGTGCCACGAGAACTTTACACCATGTGGCAGACCACTGCTATTCCCTATCTAAAGGATCAGGGATGGAGCAACGGTATCATCCATAGTCGCACCCTCAAGTTTTGGGGCACCAGCGAGTCGGGGCTGGCCAGCAGAGTGAGTGACTTTCTCAAATTGGAAAATCCCACCGTGGCCCCCTATGCCAGTGACGGTGTCATTAAGCTGCGTATTTCTGCCCAAGCCGATTCCCTAGCAGCAGCCCAACGGCTGATTGAGCCGATTGCAAGTCAGCTCAAAACCATCGGCGGCATCGACTGCTTTGGGGAAGACGATGATACCTTGGGCGACGCCGTGGGTCAGTTATTGCTAACCCACAAAGCGACCCTGGCCGTGGCTGAATCTTGTACGGGAGGAGGGTTAGGGGCCATGATCACAGCTGTCCCGGGCAGTTCTGCCTATTTTATGGGTGGGATTATTTCCTACGACAATGTCATCAAAGAACGGCTGCTCGGCGTTTCTGCGGATACGTTAGCTAAACAGGGAGCCGTCAGCGCCCCAGTTGCAGAACAAATGGCCCATGGCGTTCGCACACAGCTCAATACCGACTGGGGTCTGAGCATTACGGGCATTGCTGGCCCTGGCGGTGGCAGCTCCGAAAAACCCGTGGGTCTGGTGTACATCGGCATTGCGAACCCTTCAGAAACTCACCATATCGAATGCCGCTTTGGGCGTCGCCAGGGGCGTGACTGGATTCGCCTAATGAGCCGTAATACGGCGTTAGATATCCTACGTCGGGCTTTACTAGGTAATACCTAGACAACAATAGCCCCTAGGGGGATTCCACGACCTTGATCATTTCTGACAATTCGTTATCATGGTGAATACTCCCACAGATAAGTTAACTGAAGTTTACTTCGGGTTGATTTGATAGTTGTGGAACCTATAATGGGTGTACGCAATACTGCACCAGATGAGATTAGGAGCAGCCTGGCTCATGGATATTGGTAAGATTCTGGAAAAGTTGAAGAACTGGGTAAACCGAGTACTAGACTCGCTACTTGGACCTTCAGCGCAGCCGGAGCCAGAAGCAATTCCCATTCCAGTTGACGACCGTCGTCGCCAACGTTAGACAGCTAACTACATTTGCATTCTTAAATTATCAATAGTATCCGGTTGATTTTATTTCAGCTGGTTTGCTTTGATACTATTCGATGTGTAGTTCTTAGGTAGCTCATTGAATAGTGTTTTGATTGTTCATGGCCCCAATTTGAACATGTTGGGAAAGCGTGAACCCGAGATATATGGCAGCGACACATTGGATGATATCAATCGTGCTCTGAGTGCTCTGTCTGACAGCTTGAGTCTGACTGTGAGCTTTTATCAGTCAAACCATGAGGGCGATTTGGTTGATGTTATCCAGTCTGCCGCTGGTAAGCATCAGGGAATTCTGATTAATCCCGGTGCCTACACCCATACTAGTATTGCAATCCGAGATGCGATCGCATCTGTTGCCCTACCCACGGTAGAGGTACACCTGAGTAATATTCACAGGCGTGAGAGCTTTCGCCATCACTCCTACATAGCCCCTGTCGCCGTTGGCCAAATCTGTGGATTTGGAGTAAGCAGCTACTATTTAGGGCTACGGGCCTTGGCAAGTCATTTACAGAAATAGGGGTAAAAACGTTTAAGGTTCCGCCGTCGCCCCATCGTGAACGGCACTGTTGGCCACCCCATTCATGTCAGCGGAACCATGCTCACTAGAAGCGCCAGCAGGCTCAGAGGACTGGCTCTGCATCTGTGTCCTGAGCTTCTCAAGCTGCTCAACCATAATGGTGGCCATGGTTCCCGGTGTCCGTTTCTGGACCCATACCATGCTGGCCGATAGCAATAGCTCTTTCAGGTAGGCATAGGAAAAGTTATCAGCACTGGTTGCGATCGCATCGATATCATCCGCCGATAGCTGCATTTCGGATTTCAATTTTTGATTCCACAGCTGCAGATAGGCAACTCGATCAGCCAGCTTAGGCGATTCAAAATGATATTTTCGATCAAATCGACTGGGCCGTTCTAAAATCGCAATATCCAACCGCTCCGGGTGATTGGTTGACGCAATCATCAGCACCCCATCGTTCAGGGCAAACCCATCTAGTTCATTTAAGAAAAACGACCGATTTTCATCATCGACTAACGCATCTAAGTCCTCAATCACTACAATGCAGGGAGCCGCCTCCCGCACCCGATTAAACGCCAAACGCATATTGTCAGTATCGCTGCTTTGACGAGTCTTAAAGCTCTTGATATACAAGCAGGGATACCCCAAGGAATTGACCAAGGCCTTTACCATATGGGTTTTTCCATTTCCCGGCGGCCCGATAAATAAAAGCCCCCGTTTCCAAGGCACGTTGTATTCCGCATACAGCGGCTGGGAGTCAAAAAACCGTTGAGCATCCTCATAGATGTCTTCCTTAAGGGTGCCAGCCAGTACCAAGTTTTCCAGGGTGGCGCTCTTAATCGACGCATACAGGTCACGATTTTTTTGCCAAAACCCACCTTCAAATACCAACACTTCTTCGCGGACCTGGGAGTTCCACTGACAGACGGCGGCAAAAAACTCATCGGCCACAGCCTGAGTATCCGCCAAAATCCAGTAGTAGCGGCAATCGTCAAAATAACTTTGGGGCCAGGAAAGCTGTAGCACCATTAGCGTATGGTCTTGCCACTGCACCTCAAAACAGAAATTCTTTTGCTCATAGCGCAGCTTTAGTTTTTTGGCATCCCACAGCGTCATCACATGGTTGTAAACCACGGTTTCACGGGCGGTAGCCGCATAGCCCGCCGGTAGCTCAATCGTACTGATTGACTGGGTGGTGCACAGTCCCTCTTCGGCATATTTACGTAGTTCGAAGTAGTAGCTGTCCCCCTCCAAAATGACTTTCCCAGGAAAATTTTCCGCCAAAAACTGGCTGACATAATAAGGAATGGACGCAGGGGACATCCTCAACGCTTCTAAAATTAAGTAGGTGAGATTGACTGAACGCGAACCCGATGAATAAAGCATGCTGAAGCGTATCTACGTTAAGGCTTAGGCAGGCTAACACTCGCCCATGGACTATATTTTGCACCGGTTTTCCGTTACTGATGGGAAAATTTGGGTTTCTCGATGAAATTCAACAACCTATGCTACGTTAGCCACAATAACGTCCGGGGGCGCTATGGCCGATTCGCAAGGCAATCCGTTTATTGGTAATCCCTTTATGCAGGGAGCTAAAAAAACGCAGCCTGCCTCGGCTGACCCTAAACCGCAGCAGCGTCGTAAGTCCTCGAAAGATCTGTCGTTGAGTCCGCCAGAGCAACTGAGCGACCCGCCGTCACCGGCAGCCCCTCCTAGAAAATCAACCAAGCCAGCCACCAAAAAAACAACAAAATCCTCATCTCAGCCAACGGCTGAAAAATCTCGTTCCAGCACCAAACGAAAACGGACCAGCCAGCCAACTCCCCCGTCAGCTCCTCCCTCCGTTGGATATACGGGTAGTGGCTACAAGGTCCAAGTGTTGGCCAAAATTCCTATGCCCACCAACACAAATATGCCCAGTCGTGACTATCTGTGGTTTGCGGTGTATCCCATTATTCCCCGGGTTGGTGACTGTATTTTTCACGATGGGCGCTACTTCCGGGTAGATGCCGTTTTTCTCTATGAGAACACCAATGCTAGCTGGTGTGCCGACATAGAAGTGTCTTACTACACCAGACGGCAGTAGATGAGCGGCGGGCCTATTCAGGATTACCCGCTTGGGCAACTGAATGATTCACAAACGATTCATGGATTTGTGTAACCAGAGATTCAGCCATGGGAGCTGACACATACTGACTGGTTAGCACCACCGTCTGCTGACTACCATAACCAACAAATGTTGCTAAAGCCTGTTGACCCGCTTCCGGCTCATACCAAATACGTAGCCCCGACTGCCCATCCACTGTGACCAAAGAGTAGCGCCGTACGGACAGTCCGTCCGCTGCAATTTGATCTAGCCGTTGAGGAACAGCAACCTGCGGATCTTCCCGGAGAATTACAATATCGGTGCGAATAGCCATATTGACGCCATCGGCAATGCTGACAATTGCCACACTATTTTCGCTTGGGGTTTGCACTTGCCATCCCCTGGGGTAGTCCACACTAAACTTAGCCGTCTCATAGCGCTCAAGTTCGCTGGGGACAGACTGCTCTTGCTTACCCCCCAAAGACCTAGCGTCAGATTTGACAATCGCTGGCTGCTCTACAGCCCGTACCTCAGCGAAAAATCCTCCTGTAGGTACGGCTAGGACGATCCCTAAAGCGCCCATATTTAGAAACAATTGCCCTGGGGTCCGCTTAGTATCAAAATCCATGGTGTTTCGAGTCTTATTTATTACCTTGAACAGTTATCCCTAAGGCCCCTAGTCATCTGAGTGCATTAATCCAACCTCACGCATCCCAGGTTCCCATGAAACTTTTTAGTATTTTCTCAACCATAACTCCAGTGGCGTTAGGGCTGACTTTTATGGCTACGAGTGCCGACGCCTTTCCTGGTTATAAACCAGCGCCCCGTGGTATTCCTAACATCCGAGTTTCTGGCGGCACCCGCTCCCCTTCAAGCACGAGCTGCATTATCGATCCTCAGGCTCCGCAGCTAACATCTATATTTCCAGACGACGACCTGGGATACACCACAGACCAATATCCCGCATTCCACTGGTATGTGCCCAGTAACAATGCTAGCCACGTGGAGTTCAATCTGTACGAAGTGGTGAATGAAGACGAGGGCATCTTTCAGCCGGTGTATCAGACAGCGTTTGCACCTAGTTCAACGGCAGGTATTGCCACCCTACAGCTGCCTGACGCCATGGGTCTAGCCCCTCTCAGAACCGACAACTATTACTACTGGAGCGTTGAGATTTACTGCCCCGATGATACAGCCGCGGTGATGACAGCCGAAGGATTTGTCGAACTGTTGAGGCCTGACCCCATATTGGCAGAAGCCCTGGCCAATAGTGAGGGACTAGACCGAGCTGCGATCGCAGCTGAAAATAGCCTTTGGTTTGACACCACCCGCGCCCTGAGCGATCACCTGCAAACCCAGCCTAACGACATCCAGGCCATTGAAAACTGGCAAACGCTACTGGAATCTATCGGGCTAGAGAATATTGCCGACGCTCCTCTATTGCCTTAAATCAATAGGTTCCAGTGAAATACCTCCATAGTCCTAGCCCAGGGTTTAACCGACAGCCAACAAAGTGGACGTTGATATTTGTTAAAGTTTATGAACACATCCAACGTTGGTAATCCCTCTCGCTATGCTGCGTCTTGAAAAAATCACTAAGGTTTATCCCACTGGCGAAGTATTGCGAGACGTTACCTGGGAAGTAAAGCCAGGCAATCGCATTGGTCTTGTAGGGGTTAACGGAGCTGGTAAATCCACACAGCTCAAGATCATTATGGGAGAGATTGAGCCCACTACCGGCAGCGTCATCCGCCCCAATGAGCTGCACATTGGCTATCTCAATCAAGAATTTGAAGTAGACCCTCGGCGCACAGTCCGCGAAGAATTTTGGACCGTCTTTGAAGAGGCCAATGCGGTCCAGAAAAAGCTTGGGGAAATCCCCATTCAGATGGAAAGCGCCAACCCAGATGAACTAGATAAACTCATCAAGGCACTTGACCGAGAACAAAGAAAGTTTGAGGCCCTAGACGGTTACGGTCTGGAATCAAAAATTGAAAAAATTCTGCCTGAGATGGGCTTTCACAACGACGATGGCGAGCGTCTAGTCAGCTCCTTTAGCGGCGGCTGGCAGATGCGCATGGGCTTGGGGAAGGTCATGCTTAAAGCCCCGGACCTGCTGCTCCTCGACGAGCCCACCAACCACCTGGATCTAGAAACCATTGAATGGCTCGAAAGCTACCTCAAAAGCTTAACCACCCCCATGGTGATTGTTTCCCATGACCGTGAGTTTCTCGATCGCCTTTGCACCCAGATTGTAGAAACCGAACGGGGGGTATCCACCACCTACCTAGGTAACTACAGCGCTTACCTCGCCCAAAAGGCAGAAGCAAAGGTAGCTCAACAGGCCACGTTTGACCGCCAGCAAAAGGAAATTGCTAAGCAGCAAACCTTTGTCGATCGATTCCGAGCCAGCGCCACCCGCAGTACCCAGGCTAAAAGTCGGGAAAAGCAGCTAGAAAAAATTGAATTAGTTGACGCTCCCATTGCTGATGTCAAAGGCCTACGGTTTAAGTTTCCACCGGCCCCCCGCAGCGGTCGAGAGGTGGTTCAAATCAGTGAACTCACCCACACCTATGGCGACAACATTCTATTTTTAGGTGCAGAGTTGCTGATTGAGCGTGGCGATCGCATCGCTTTTGTCGGTCCCAATGGCGCGGGTAAGTCCACCCTGCTGCGTTTAATCATGGGTCTAGAAGAGCCCATTGAAGGAGCCGCAACCCTGGGGGAGCACAATGTTATTCCTAGCTATTTTGAGCAAAACCAAGCCGAAGCCCTGGATCTTCATAAGACGGTAATGGCCACCATCCACGATGAAGTGCCCACTTGGAAAAATGAAGAGGTGCGCACACTTCTGGGTCGTTTTCTATTTAGCGGCGATATGGTGCGAAAGCCAGTCACAGCCCTCAGCGGTGGAGAAAAAGCGCGTTTGGCACTGGCAAAAATGCTATTGGCCCCAGCCAACCTTTTAATTCTTGATGAGCCCACCAACCATTTGGACATACCAGCCAAAGAGATGTTGGAATCAGCGCTCAAAGAATATGACGGTACTGTTCTAATTGTTTCCCACGATCGATTTTTCATCTCCCAAGTTGCCAATAAAATAGTTGAAATCCGGGAGGGCGAACTACGCCTGTACCGTGGCGATTACAGCTATTATTTAGAAAAAATAGCCCAAGAAAAAGAGCGCGCCAAGTTAGAAAAGCTAGAAGCCGAACGGGCTGCTAAAACGGCCGCTAAACGTCAAAAACAAAAGGATAAGCAAAAAGCCAAAGCCTCTACAAAAAAGAAAAGCTAGCGCCTGATTCAAAGCATGTCCGTAAGCCCGACAGCTATCAACAAATCATGTACTTTCTTGCTGTGCTCCCAAAGGCTTTCTATACTTCTGATAAGTATTTAATAACTCAAACTAGACTTAGGTATAGGTTGAGCACGTTTGCATAGGATTACTGCAGATAGTGCTTAGTCAGTACCAGGCCTAGTCAGTACTCGTGAGTGGTTATTAGCAGGGTTACTCAGATATAAA
Organism: Cyanobacteria bacterium J06554_1; assembly: GCA_038534515.1. Taxonomy (GTDB): domain Bacteria; phylum Cyanobacteriota; class Cyanobacteriia; order Phormidesmidales; family Phormidesmidaceae; genus Leptothoe. The sequence goes on along the minus strand of JBCAWO010000001.1, from coordinate 38,400 downwards.
GATTGGCGCTGCTGCCCATCGAAATGATTTTCATCCAGAATATGTCGCCATCCAACATGGTTAACTGAGCAGCTTATCCCCTAAATCGGTAACAGCTAAATCAACTGACAGTCACTACTATTGCTGTGGGTTAATCCACTCACTAGCATTTTAGATATTACTTAATTCGAAGAAAGCAAGGATCTGCATGTTGGTTAATTCTTAACAGCTGATAGCATCTATTTAGATAGTCATAATGCATGTTCAGTGATGACTACAGAGCATCTTTAACTACGGATAAATACTAGGGTTTTCCTTGATATTTTTTATTTAGGACCCCGTAAGTTGCTTACCCGGCTGATGAACAATGATTAAGAAAACCTTAATAATTGGGAAAGCGCGGGTGATATGATCTCGCTAGGCAAATGTTAGGCACAGTCGTTCATAGTCACAAAAAGGATTTGTAAGTATGGCACAGGAGTCTGTTTCTCCAATGGTGCTCGTCATCCTAGACGGATGGGGCCATCGTGATGATGACAATGGGAATGCAATCAAAAATGCAAGGACTCCCATCATCGATAGCCTCTGGGCTGCCTACCCACACACCTTGATTCAGACGTCAGGTAAAGATGTGGGCCTGCCCGATGGTCAGATGGGTAACTCCGAAGTAGGGCACCTAAATATTGGCGCGGGTCGCATCGTTCCCCAAGAGCTTGTTCGCATTTCGGACGCAGTGGAAGATGGCTCCATTCAAGAGAATCAGGCTCTGCTTAATGTGTGTCAGCAGGTACGCTACAACGGCGGCAAACTCCACTTAGTAGGTCTTTGCTCAGAAGGCGGTGTCCATTCACATCTGAATCATCTGTTGGGTCTGGTGGACATGGCCAAGGCCCAGGATATTCAGAATGTGTGTATTCACGCCATTACGGATGGACGTGACACTCAACCGACAGCAGCTAAATCGGCTATCCAGAAACTGGAGCAGCATATAGAGCAGTGTGGGGTGGGGCAGATTGTTACCCTGAGTGGTCGTTATTATGCGATGGATCGCGACCACCGCTGGGAGCGGGTTGAGAAAGTCTATAGGGTGATGACAGAGCCAAATATCGTCGCTGACCTGACCGCACTAGAAGCAATCCAAGCCTCCTACGCAAAGGATATTACTGATGAGTTTGTTGAACCAGTGCGTTTAGCGCCCGGCACCGTTGACCCTAACGATGGCATTATTTTCTTCAATTTTCGACCAGATCGGGCTCGCCAGCTCACCCAAGCCTTTGTAGATCCTGACTTTAAGGGGTTTAACCGACAACCCATCGCCCCCCTGAACTTTGTCACAATGACCCAGTACGATGGCTCCATGCCTGTACAAGTTGCCTTTGAGCCCCAAAACCTGAGCAATATTCTAGGAGAGGTCGTTGCTAATCATGGGCTGAAGCAGTTTCGTACAGCGGAAACTGAAAAATATGCCCATGTCACATATTTCTTCAACGGTGGTCGTGAGGACCCCTTTGATGGAGAAGATCGTGAGCTAGTCTCTAGCCCTCAAGTAGCCACCTATGATAAAGCCCCTGCCATGTCGGTCAAGGCTGTCACCGACACTGCCATCACTGCTGTTAGCAAAGGTAAATACAGTCTAATCGTTATTAACTATGCCAATCCGGATATGGTTGGCCATACGGGCAATATGGAGGCGACCATTCAGGCGCTTGAATCGGTTGATGTGCAATTGGGTCGTTTGCTCGATGCCATCGGTCAAGCAGGGGGTACCACAATTATCATTGCAGACCATGGCAATGCTGAATGTATGTGGGATGAGGAGGGCCGACCCTGGACTGCCCACACTACCAACCCAGTACCATTTATTTTGGTTGAGGGTGAGCGATTAAAGATTCCAGGGCGTGGTTGTGACGTTGAACTGAGACCAAATGGCTGCTTGGCAGACGTTGCACCAACGATTCTAGAAATTCTCAATCTACCCCAGCCTAAAGAGATGACGGGCAAGTCCATGATTGGACCAGCTCGTATTGACGTGAAACGTAACCGGACACCGGTCAAGGTATCGCTTTAGTTGGTTGGCCATGGCATCATGCCCTGAGGTACCATAGTTTGGCGCTAGCGTTTCAGGTTTTATCCCTTGAACGCCCATACGTCGCTTTACAGAACAGTCGGACTAATTTGCAATGGTAATATCGGTTTTACAGGTGGTGTGGCTAGTGTCTGCCATTGGGTTGATCATCTTGGTGCTATTTCACAGCCCCAAAGGCGATGGTTTGGGTGCTTTGGGTGGGCAGGCCCAGATGTTCACTAGCACTAAGAGTGCTGAAACCGCTCTAAATCGTGCCACATGGCTTCTGACTATTTTATTTATGGGGATTACGGTTATTCTGAGTGCTGGCTGGCTTGGGAACCCAGTGTCTGAGTTGCCAACGCCTGTAGACTCTGTTCCCATTGAAGAAAGTGTGCCTGCTGTTGAGACTATCCCCTCAGGTTTAAGTTCACCCGAAACACCGGGCGAAGCGGCTGAGTAATGCGATGCTCAAACATTTGATAAATTGCTGTTTACATAGCATCTGTCAGGTTAGTCAATACAACGGGTGTCCCTGAAAGCCTTTAGTTTCAACGGCTAATTCTTGCCAAAAACCCCTGAGAAACCATGGTTTCTCAGGGGTTTTTGGTTTTTATGGTTAGTGATTTGAAATCAGATTGCCATCGAACAAGCAGCGCAGAGCACTTGGAAAAAGTGCCCGGCACCATTTGATGATTGACTAGAGAGCGTTGGCGCGAGCAACCACGTTATCTACGGTGTAACCATACTCTTGCATGATGCGACCGCCCGGTGCAGACGCACCAAAACCAGAGACGCTAATCATGTCACCTTCGGCACCGTAGTATTTGCCCCAACCCATTTCGATACCGGCTTCAACCACCAGGCGTTTTGTAACCGCCTTGGGTAGAACTGACTCCTTATAGGAGGCGTCTTGGGCGTCGAACAGTTCCCAACAAGGCATGGAAACAACACGCACTTTTTTACCTTCAGAGCGCAGCTGCTTAGCGGCCTCTAAACATAGGGAAACTTCACTACCCGTACCAATCAAAATGAGATCAGCGTCGGCATCATCGGAAATGACGTAGGCACCCTTGGCAACAGCATCGATGGAGCTGCCTTCTAACTGGGGCAGATTCTGACGAGAGAATGCCATCAGTGTGGGCGTTTTGCGACTTGCGATCGCAACCTTATAGGCCCCCGAAGTCTCATTGCCATCCGCCGGACGAATCACATAGAGGTTAGGAATTGCCCGCAGGGACGCAATAGTTTCCACCGGCTGGTGGGTGGGGCCATCTTCACCCAGGGCGATGGAGTCGTGGGTCATGACGTATAGCACACCCGCCTCGGACAGGGCCGATAGGCGAATCGCTGCCCGCATATAGTCAGCAAATACCAGGAAGGTGGCGCAGTAGGGGATCAAACCTGAATTGTGCAGCGCAATACCATTACAGATAGCGCCCATGCCATGCTCCCGCACACCGAAACGCAGATTGCGGTTCTCGTAGGCTCCCTTTTGGAAGTCGCCGGAGATCTTCATCAGGGTGTTGTTGGACTTGGCTAGGTCAGCGGACCCCCCTACCAGTTCAGGCACAGCCGGAGCCAATGCATTTAACGTGGCTTCAGAGGTTTTACGGGTAGCAATGGCTTTATCGCCAGGTGCATAGGTGGGGAGTGCATCGGCCCAACCCTCAGGCAGCTCACCAGCAAGCATCCGCTCAAACAGAGTCGCATCGTCAGCGTACTTAGTGCGGTAAGTGGCCAACGTTTGGTTCCACTCAGCTTCAGCGCTAGCGCCTTTTTCAATCGCCTGACGGAAACGAGTCAGCACGTCCTCAGGAATCACAAAGGGAGGGTGGTCCCAACCGAGATTCTTACGAGTTAGATCGATCTCCTCATCCCCCAAAGCCGCACCGTGAATGCCAGAGGTATCGGCCTTGTTGGGAGAACCATAGCCAATGGTGGTGGTCACCTTGATCATGGTGGGTTTGTCGGTTACCTGCTTGGCTTCTTCGATGGCGTTTGCGATCGCAGCCAAATCAGTATTGCCGTCTTCCACATGGAGAACATGCCAACCATACGCTTCAAATCGCTTGCTGACATCTTCAGTAAAGGCAATGTCGGTGGAACCGTCGATGGAGATGTGGTTGTCGTCGTAGAGGGCGATCAGCTTACCTAGACCCAGGTGTCCCGCTAATGAGCAAGCCTCACCAGACACCCCTTCCATGTTGCAGCCGTCACCCAAAATCACATAGGTATAGTGGTCCACCAGCGTGCAATCGGGCTTGTTAAAGCGAGCGGCCAGGTGAGCCTCGGCCATGGCTAGACCCACACCGTTACAAATACCCTGCCCCAGGGGACCAGTGGTCACCTCAATGCCGGGAGTTTCAAAGTTCTCAGGGTGTCCAGGTGTGGTAGCGCCCCATTGGCGAAAGTTCTTAATGTCTTCGATTTTGACACTGTCGAAACCAGTGAGGTGCAGCAGTGCATACTGCAGCATGCAACCATGGCCCGCAGATAGGACAAAGCGATCTCGGTTAAACCACTGAGGATTTTTGGGATTGACGCGCATAAATTGGTCCCAAAGAACAAACGCCATCGGCGCAGCTCCCATGGGCAAACCAGGATGACCAGATTTAGCCTTTTCAACGGCATCAATGGCCAAGAACCGAATGGCATTTATACACTGCGTTTCAAGAGATTGGGTTGCGACAGCCATAGTCTTCCAAGTAGTTAAACGACGGTACAGTCCAGGTGTGAACAAAGCAGACGAACGCACCCTTGCTGATGGTGATAGCCAATGGGGACTCGCAAACGGGTCCCCCAATCGGCCAAAGCATGTGCTAAAGACGGACAGGTACGTAATCTACACAGTTGTGCACTCCAGGCAAAAGCCTTGGAACACATAACCATGTGGCAAAAACATTCCCACAGACAACAGTTTGGAGCAGGCACTTAGCCACTCACCTACCCACTCTAATTGTGACAGTTCATGCCCCCACTAAAAACGTGAGCCAACCACCCAATTTAGTAAAAGGAGAGCTACCGGCCTAAGCCTATACCGCGATCAATGGACACATTCACCAAGTTGAATAGGTCCATGGACGATCGGTCGCCTAACGTACAGGCAAACCTTTCATATTATTTAATGTTTCCGTTAGGTTATTATACCTACCAAGCTGTAGCCCTAGCTACGATACTTGCGAAAAACTAGGGTGACGTTGTGGCCGCCAAAACCAAAGGAGTTAGACATGGCCACATCCACCGTTTGGGCACGGCTTTGGTTCGGCACGTAGTCTAAATCACACTCAGCATCTGGCTCTTTTAGGTTGATTGTGGGAGGTACGTGGTCATTGGCAACGGCCATACAGGCAGCCACCCCTTCAATCCCACCCGAGCCCCCTAAAAGATGACCCGTCATTGACTTAGTCGAACTGATGGCCACTGTCTTGGCACATTCACCCAAGGCTGTTTTAATGGCAGCGGTTTCAGTCGGGTCGTTAGCGGGGGTACTGGTACCGTGCGCATTAACGTAGCTCACGTCTGCCGGAGTCACCCCTGCATCTTTAAGGGCCAATTCCATAGAGCGAGCGGCACCAGCACCGCCCGGAACCGGTGCAGTCATGTGGTAAGCATCGCAGGTCATGCCATAGCCCACCATCTCGGCATAAATCCGCGCACCTCGACTGAGGGCGTGTTCAAGTTCTTCTAAAATCAGGATGCCAGCCCCTTCACCCATAACAAAACCATCGCGGTCTTTATCAAATGGTCGACTGGCGTGGTCAGGATCGTCATTGCGGGTGGACAGGGCTCTGGCTGAGGCAAATCCAGCAAACGACAGGGGGGTAATAGCAGCTTCGGTACCGCCACAGATCATGGCTTGGGCATAGCCGTTTTGCACAATACGAAAGGCATCGCCGATTGCATTAGACCCAGCGGCACAGGCCGTAACAGCACAGGAATTGGGACCCTTTGCTCCAGTGTGAATGGCCGTGAGACCCGCCGCCATATTGGCGATCATCATGGGGACCATAAACGGGCTACAGCGGTTAGGGCCCTTCTTTAGATACACGGACTGTTGTTCTTCCATGACCTTGAGTCCCCCCACGCCAGTACCGATCATGACACCTACTTGCTCTGCGTTAAGGTCGGTGATGGTGAGGCTGGCGTCGACTAGGGCCTGCTTACTGGCTGCGATCGCAAATTGGGCAAATCGGTCAGTCCGCTTAGCATCCTTAGCATCCAGATGTGCTAACGGATCAAATCCCTTGACCTCACCCGCAATACGACATTTGTGTTTCGACGCATCAAATAATGTGATGGGTCCGATACCGCTTTTACCAGCTAGCAGGCCTTGCCAATAGGCTTCCAGATTATTGCCGATGGGGGTAATGGCCCCCATCCCAGTAATCACAACGCGTTTTTTTTCAGTAGTTGTCATGGTCATCGACACAAGGGGGACGGTCCCAAGGCATTAAAAAACAGATTGTCAAACAAACAGGGACGCTCATGCAGGCGACTTTTCACTAATAAAGTCAACAGCAGCTTGAACCGTGCCGATGGACTCAGCCGCCTCGTCCGGAATTTCAATATCAAATTCTTCCTCAAGGGCCATTACAAGCTCAACCGTATCGAGAGAATCAGCTCCTAGATCATTGGCAAAACTAGCCTCAGGTTTAACTTCAGCTACATCAACACCAAGCTGTTCAGATACAATTGCTTGAACCTTTCCCAAAATAGCGTCACTCATAATCTCCAATTTTCCTTTTCAGCGACAGCAAAGAACACGTCCTTAATGCAGACTGGACCAACCCAAGACGCCAAAACGTCTGTCTGAATTTAGACATTTTTTCATCTTATAGGAAAGCGTGCGCCCTATATTGGAACCCTACGGTTGCATTTTGAGGATGTACAAGACCAGAAAAATAACAGCCTGAGCCATGGGCTACATCGATAAACCATATCCAAGCGGCAAGCTTGGGTCTCCTTAGCTGGCAGATCACCAACTTAAACAGAGATGTGGTTTATTACAATCCATAAACTTTTGACATGTTGCTCTGCTTGCTAAAAACGGCACTGATAGACTGAATCTTGATTGGAGAACTCTTTTGGCTAATTTTGGCTAATGTAAATAGTGTTTCTAAGGTGTGATCCACAGTACTTACTGGACACTGCCTTAGACTATTTCTCTATTTCATTTAAAGGTCATAGCCAAGCCGCTATATAGCTGAAACCGTTTAATAATATTGGAGCATTCCTTCGATGTCTCATTCGGTCAAGATTTACGATACCTGCATTGGTTGTACTCAGTGTGTTCGGGCTTGCCCGACAGATGTACTCGAGATGGTACCTTGGGACGGCTGTAAAGCTGGTCAGATTGCGTCTTCCCCTCGGACTGAAGACTGTGTTGGCTGCAAACGCTGTGAGACCGCTTGCCCCACCGACTTTCTGAGTATTCGTGTTTACCTGGGTGCTGAAACCACTCGTAGCATGGGTCTAGCCTACTAGGCACTGGTTTATAAATAACAAACTTTCACTCGAAACGTTTACACACTCCTGGCCCTTAGGGGCTAGGAGTTTTTTTATGCCCCATCCCTAGGTTTAGGGCCCGAGGCTTAGGCCCGCATTGCAAATTTACGCACCGCCACCAAACTACCCAAAAGGCCAACTAAGCTCCCCAAGGCAAACAGCGCTGCGGGCAAGACAATTAGCTGTCTCGGCGTAAACTGCAGCCCCACGGCCAAAAACTGTAGAAATTCAGGCTGTTGCGCCGACAGCCGCTGTAGCGATTGATGGGTACCAACGAGCATAGCCCAGGCAATAAATGCCCCCAGCAACCCAAAGGTAATGCCCTGCAAGATAAATGGCATGTAAATCCATACGGATGTCGCCCCCACCAGCTGCATCACCTCGATTTCGCGGCGTCGGGCCATGACAATTAGGCGAATGGTGGTGGTAATAACTGCGATCGCAGTTAGGCTCAAAATCGTTAGCACCCCCACACTGACGTACTGCAAGCCCTCATTTAGCTCCGTCAGACGCTGTACAGCTTCGGTAATATAGAGCACCTCGTCCACACCGGGCAGATTCTCTAGCTGGGTGGCCACGGTCGGTACGGCCTCAGACGTACGCACTTTGACCTTAATTTCATCCACCAGAGGGTTGCCCTTAAGCTGCTCGGTAGCCCCGGCAATGTCAGCAATACCTAGTTCCTGGCTCAGCTGCGTCCAGGCCTCTTCTTTAGTCACGGTAACCACATCAGCCACCTCGCTCAGGCTACTAATGCGAGCGCTTAAGCTATCGGCCGCCACACCGCTTTCCAGGTAAACCGCAATTTCTAGCTGACTACCAAACTGATTGAGCAGCCCTTCCACCTGCCATGTAGCTTGCAAACTAATCCCAAACAAAAACAGCAGCACCATAATGGTGCTCACCGCTGCCCAATTCATCCAGCCGCCACGCTGCAGTCCTAGGAGGGTTTCCCGCAGCAGATAGCTGGCCTTAGTAAAAAACTTACCCATGCTGGTTTTAATCTTATTCCCCGGCCAGAACAGAAAACGCAAGCAGCCCGATTAAACCACTATCCCAATGACTTTCACGTATACATGTGCGTACGTTTACCTAACATGCACGAGGTGAAGCCCTAGTTGCTAGGATAGGTTTAGATTCATCAGCCTAATCAATTTAGCCGTGGGTATTTCAGTCAGCAAAGAAAAGTTAAAAAAGCCACCCCTTGACCTTCACTACTTGGGTGATCGGGTGCTGAGAAAAGCGACTAAGCGCGTAGCCAAGGTAGACGACGGTATTCGCGAGCTGGCCCAGCAAATGCTGCAAACCATGTACAGCGAAGATGGCATTGGTTTGGCCGCCCCCCAAGTTGGCGTCCACAAACAAATTTTAGTTGTCGATACAGACCCCGAAGAAGCGGCCAATCAGCCCCTGGTGTTGATCAACCCTAAAATTATTCGCCACAGTAAAGAGTTCGCCTGCGGACAAGAAGGCTGCTTGAGCATCCCCGGTGTATTTTTAGATGTGATCCGACCGGCAGCCATTGAAGTCAGCTTCAAAGACGAAAATGGCCGTCCTCAAAAACTCAGGGCCGATGAGTTACTCGCCCGGGTAATCCAACATGAAATGGATCACCTCAATGGCGTTATGTTTGTTGACCGAGTAGAAAATGCCATCGCCCTGGCTCAGGAACTTCAAAAGGGCGGGTTTTCTGCTAATGATGTTAGGAAGGTTGCCTAGGTAGGGGCGTTACATGTAACGCCTTTACTAAACCGGAATCTAAATCAGATACCTTATTTTTCATTATCAGGAGAATACCGTGACCCCCAAAAGTGGTTTATTTTTAGCTGGCACCTGCATTACCGCCATTGCAGCTGTTGGTTCTGTATTTGAACTGGCCTATGGTGAGCCTGACTTGGGTGTACTCCCCACCAGCGTTGTGCTGGCATTGAGTATTCCTATCACCGTTGTTTTCTTTATGGCAGCTGTTAAAGATACACGGGAAAACCAGGAGTGGTAAACGCCCGGCAGCACCATACACAGCATGGTCCTTTGGTATGTAAGCCCAAAGAATATTTCTATGCCCATGGCGTGGGCATGATCGAGACATAAGGGTTTCCCACAGGTTAGGAATTACCGTCTCACCTACTACTAGCGGCTTTACAAAGTTAAGATGTAAAGGAATGTATCGTTTTTAAGCATTGCTATGGGTTCTATTAACTCAAATCAGTGCTTGAGCAGCGTTACTTACCGTCTATAACCACATCTCCGCTTCCGTAATGACTCTACTGTTTGTGTTCAAGCTCCTGCTGGCATTGTCCGTGCTCGGTATAGCTGCCTATCTGTTGACAGCGCGTCGCTACCAGTCTTCAGATTCAGTGGCAACGTCCTACGATCAGTGGACTGAAGACGGCATCTTAGAGTTTTACTGGGGCGAACATATTCATCTGGGCCATTACGGGTCTCCGCCCCGTGCCAAGGATTTTCTTAAAGCAAAGGCAGATTTTGTTCATGAGATGGTGAAGTGGGGCGGACTGCAGGGACTAACACCCGGCACTACGCTGCTGGATGTAGGCTGCGGTATCGGTGGCAGCAGCAGAATTTTAGCCAGGGATTACCAATTTGACGTTACTGGGATAACCATCAGCCCCCAACAGGTCCAGCGGGCGCAGCAGCTCACACCTGCTGGCGTTACCGCCCAGTTTAAGGTGGATGATGCCATGGCCCTATCGTTTCCAGATGCCAGTTTTGATGTGGTGTGGTCGGTAGAAGCAGGCCCCCATATGCCAGACAAAGCAGTGTTTGCCCGAGAACTCATGCGAGTGCTAAAGCCGGGGGGGCTGCTGGTGCTGGCGGACTGGAATCAGCGCGATGATCGCCAGATCCCCCTCAATGTTTGGGAGAAGCCAGTCATGCGGCAGCTGCTAGATCAGTGGTCCCATCCCGCCTTTGCCAGCATTGAAGGCTTTGCTGAAAATTTAGAAGCCACCGGCTATGTGCAAGGCAGCGTGGTGACAGCAGACTGGACTCAGGAAACCCTACCGTCCTGGCTAGACTCGATTTGGCAAGGGGTGGTGCGTCCTAAGGGCCTGATCCGGTTTGGGGTGTCCGGTTTGCTCAAATCCCTGCGGGAGGTGCCCACATTGCTATTGATGCGATTGGCCTTTGGGGCAGGCCTCTGTCGATTTGGCATGTTTCGCGCCGTAAGGGCCAAGACGGTTTCCCATAGCAGCTCGCAACACATTTCCACCACCTCTGGCTCACCGGCAATCTTCTAAAAACCGCGGAGCATTCCCCATGAACGTCATTATTGTTGGAGCTGGGCCAGCGGGAGTGAGCCTGGCGCTGTTATTGGCCCGTGCTGGCATTCAGGTCACGTTACTAGAGCAGGAAACCACATTCGAACGGGTCTTTCGAGGTGAGGGACTCATGCCTGCGGGCATGGATGCGCTTCATCAGATGGGGTTAGCACCGCTGCTGGCAACCATTCCCCATCGCCGACTGGACTCTTGGAATATTCACCTGGGGGGACAGGAGGTCTTTGTCATCCCTGAACCCGATTTAGGGGATACGGCACTCAGCATTGTTTCGCAACCGGCCCTGCTCCAGGGCATTGTGGACAAGGCCGCCCAGTATGAATCGTTTGAATTTAAGGCTGGTTGCCAGGTGCAAGATTTGCTGTGGGGAAATGGTCGTGTTGTCGGGGTGCAGGTAAAAACCGAGCAGACCACGGTCGCCATGGAGGCTGATTTAGTCATTGGCTGTGACGGTCGTGGGTCTCTGGTGCGCAGAAAAGCGGGCTTGGCCATTGATTTACAGCCTGACCAGTACGATGTGCTGTGGTTTAAATTACCCGCGCCAGAACCGCTGAAAGATACCTGCCAGTTTTATTTAATGGCCAAAGCCCAGCAGCATCCGGCTAGCTGCTACACGTCATGGGACGGTCAGCTGCAATATGGGCTGATTTTGCCGAAAGGCGGCTTGGGTCGGCTGGGCGATGCGGACTGGCTAGCACTGGCAGCTAAACCGGCTCCCCCATGGCTGGCTGAGCATGTTTTGGCCCAGCGAGATTCGGTGAGTCAGCCGGTGCGGCTAAATGTGGTGGTGGGTAACTGTGCCCAATGGTGGCGGCCAGGAGTACTGCTGCTGGGGGATGCGGCCCATCCCATGTCTCCAGTGCGGGCCCAGGGGATTAATTTGGCCCTGCGGGATGCCATTGTTGCGGCCAATCATTTAGTCCCGGCTTTAAAGGAAAAACAGGCTCTGGCGGATGGAGTTTTGGCCACCATTCAGCAAGAACGGCTGCCGGAAGTGGTGCGATCGCAAACCCTACAGCTGCGGGAAGCCAATGGTCTAAAGATTATTCGCTCCTCACCTTGGAAAGTTGCGATCGCCCAGCGGATATTACCCCTGGTGGGACGCTTACGCTGGGCTCAAGCTGCCTGGTTGGCCCGTCAGCATGACCTGCGCTATGGCTCCCAAACCGTAGCGTTAGCTAGCTCTACCGAACTGGCCAAGTAGGCACCTTAGGACAAGGGATATCTCTGCAAGTCTTAAGACCCCATGACCAAACCGGATCAGCGTAGGTAGTCGATTATCCCCTGGGCAATGGCATCGGCAATTTGCTCGCGGGCAGCATTGCTACGAAAACGATTGGAGTCTTCACGACCAGTGATAAACCCGGTTTCCACCAAAACCGCAGGCATAGAAGTATTGCGTAGAACATAAAAACGAGCCTGACGCACGCCGCGATCACGCAGGTCGGTACTGCGCAGGACGCTACTGTGGATTGCCCGCGCCAGGTTTCGCCCCGATGAATAATAGTAGGTCTCCAAACCATTTACTTCAGGCCGGCTAAGGCTGATGGCGTTGGCATGAATGCTGACAAATATGGTGGCATTTGCTCGTTCGGCAATATCCACCCGTGGTTGCAAATCTACCTCCGCATCTCTATTGCGGGTCAGCGCCACCCGGTAGCCACGCTGCTCCAGGGTGCGCTGCAAACGGCGAGAGATAAACAGGTTGATTTCTTTTTCTTGCAGACCGTTGCCAACGGCCCCCGGATCGCGACCACCATGGCCAGGATCGATCATAATTAGCACTTCCCCCTGGCGCGCGGCTGGCGTCGGCGTTCTCGGTGTGGGGCTGGTGGGCGGACTGGCCACGGTACTTGTGGTTTGTACAATACGAGCGTCTAGCCCCGCAGACCGCAAACGACGCTGTAGCTGATCGGCCCGCGGCTGTTCTCGGAAGCGCCCGGCTTGAATCACCGTTTGACCATTGACTGTGGTGCGAAATGCACCGGGCTCAACGGAGTTAACCCGCGATCGCAAAATGTTAGAACTCCCTGGCACAATCACCTGGTAAACCACATTCCCGGAAGGGGCTGTCGGCGTGGGAGTTGTGGGCGTCGGGGAGCTCACCCGGCCCGCTTCTACAATTTGGGCCGCCAGACCGGCCTGTACCAGACGCTGACGCAGCTCGCTAGCACGGGATTGTTCTCGGAAGCGCCCGGCTTGAATCACCGCTTGACCATTGACCGTGGTGCGAAATGCACCGGGCTCAACAGAGTTAACCCGCGATCGCAAAATGTTAGAACCACCGGGCACAATTACCTGGTAGTCAACATTGGCATTATTTCCTGGGGCAGGGCTCCCCGGACGGGGCAAGGGAGTGCTGCTGGGCGGACGGGGCAGCGGGCTGGGCCGCGGTGTCTGGCTCACGGGCGCTGCCCCAGAGGCTGCGATCACAGCGTCTAAAGATTGGTTGTTGGTTAGATAAATGTGCCCAAGGGTTTGACCGTTGTACACCCGCCGAGCCATACTCCACCCGGCATCCAGCTCGAGTTTGACAAAGCCATCGGCAATGCCAGTGGAGCGCCCCAATTCTAACTTTGGCAAGCCTCGCTGCAAGGGGCTGGGGGAGGCCACCAAAACTAATGCATCCCCTCGTTTTTCCACCTGAACGCGATAGCGCGATCCCAGGTCTTCTCCACCGATACGAATGGAGTATCCATTACTGTCTGAGCTACGCCCGCAGATCCCCGTAAAATCAAACGTCAGCAGCAGCGGGTTAATGGTAACTGGATTACCCGCTTGCTCCTCCCAACAGCGCCTCACCGAACTAATTTGTTCAATGATTAACAGCTTGTAAAATCGGCCATTGCTCACGGGCTCTGCCAGGGCAACAACGCGCTCTCCGGCAATGGGCTGCTGTCCAAATTGGGCTGCCGATGCAACAGATGGCAACGTTATGGTTGCACCAAAGGCAGCAGCCACAGCCGACAATGTCGTAATTTTACGGAGGAGTGATTTCATATCCCTGGGGTTAACGGGTAGGAGGCGAACTGTCTAGTAACCTGTCTAGAGATGTTACGAATAGACAACAGACTAAAGCGCGATTGGATATCTGTCCATGGGCCTCCGCTCTGTCTGTGGATCTTGTTTAATGAGCGTCTATGGATCTCGAGCAGGTCTCTATGCAGGTCTCTATGTAGTCAGTTATCCGGCAAAGATTGCCCATTCGGTTAGAAACTATATCAGTTCATCAGCTGTCCGTGCTGAGATTTGCTTGTGAACCCGTAAAAACCACTATATGCCAGCGTTTACAAAAGCTTACGTGTGAAACTTTTGGCGCTGTCACAGCTTGTCGTTAGTGGGTACCCCATGGCAGACCCAGCGTCTTAAACCTCGCTCATCAGCTGTAGCAGCGCATCGGTGGAGAGCTTACCGCTAATATCGGAGCCTTCTAAAAGACTATCGGCCAGGTCTCTTTTCTTGTTATGCAGCTCCACAATTTTCTCTTCAATGGTGCCCTTTGTGACTAAACGGTAAATGGTTACTGGACGGGTTTGCCCAATGCGATGGGCCCGGTCCGAGGCCTGGTCTTCCACCGCCGGGTTCCACCAGGGGTCCATGTGAATAACGTAGTCAGCAGCGGTGAGGTTGAGACCAGTCCCCCCAGCTTTAAGACTGATTAAAAACACGTTGCCGTCACCGGCTTGAAACGCATCTACGCGCTGCTTGCGCTGTTTGGCTGGGGTGCTGCCGTCTAGATACTGATAGGTAATGTTTTGCTCATCTAGGAAGTTGCGCAAAATGGTCAGGTGGTCGACAAACTGACTAAATACCAGAGCTTTGTGGCGGTTGCTAAGCAGTTCCTCTAACACCTCCCCAAACAGCTGTAGCTTAGCACTGGTGGGAGCCACCCCCGGCACCACCAGCTTTGGATTGCAGCACATGCGTCGCAGTCGGGTAATCTCGGCCAGGACCTGTAGGTGTTTGGTACCGGCTTTGGCGTCGGTATTGGTGAGTTTTGCGATCGCATCTCGCCGCAGGGCCTCATACAGCGCCTTCTCCTCACCGCTGAGTTCGACATGGAGCGTAATCTCAGTACGCGAGGGCAGTTCGTCAAGCACCTGGGCCTTAGTACGTCGCAGCATAAAGGGTTGAATGAGTTTCTTCAGCCGCAAGCGAGCCTGTTTGTCTTGATGACGCTCAATCGGGGTAGCAAACCGCTGGTTAAATTTATCCAACGACCCCAGCAGCCCAGGGTTAATAAACCGGAACAAATTCCACAGCTCTCCCAAATGATTCTCAATCGGGGTACCCGTCGTTAGCACCTTAAAGCCACCCTGGAGTTTCATCGCGGCTTGGGAACGCTTGGTAGCGCTATTTTTAATCGCCTGGGCCTCATCTAGAACAATGGTTTGCCACTCAACCTCCGCCAACAGCTCGCCAACATCAGGCTGTTGCAAAAGACCATAGCTACACACCAACAGATCAAAGCCGCTCAGCTGATCCACCGTCGCCTGACGATCGCCACTGCCCAGCTGCATCACATTTAGCGTGGGGGCAAATCGCTGGGCTTCGCTAATCCAATTAGCACCAACGCTGGTGGGGGCCACAACCAGCGTTGGCCCGTCAGGGGCCCGCAGCAAAATCACCGCCAGCGCCTGGAGAGTTTTACCCAAACCCATATCATCGGCAAGACAGGCACCCACCCCCCAGTGGGCCAATTGAGCCAGCCATTGAAAGCCTTCCTGCTGATAGTCTCGCAACTCAGCCTGCAGCGTGGAAGGAACTTCTGGGGCAACGGTCTTAGACTCCTTCAGCTTTTTAATATGGGACTTCCATTTGGTATCAGCTTTGAGCTGGCCCACCTCATCCAAGGTATCCTCCAGGGCCAAGGCAGCTAAGGGGTGAAACCTTGCCCCCTTACCATGGCGCTCTGAATAGGCCCGAAACTCATCTAGCCGTTTACGAAATGCTTGGGTCAGGGCTAAAAATTGACCGTCCCCAATGGGGACAAACCGGCTTGATGTTTGGTCTAGCAGCGACAGCAGCGCCTGCATATCCATGACGCTACCGTCATCCAACTCCAGCTCACCGCTAACCGAAAACCAATCCTGCTCCTGTTTAATTTGCAGCCGCCAGCCGTCGATACCGGCCTTATTGCGAATCTTGAGCTTCTCTCCTTCGGGCCACTCTAAAACAATATTTTCTTCCACGGCCTCGAGCTGCAACAACAGCTCTAAACAGGTTTCTGGTTCATCTAAGATCCATTCCCCCTCCGCTGATTCACTCACATTTAGGGCAGGACAGGCCTGCTGCACATCGTCGGCCAGTCGCTTTTCCATGGATAAATCGCGGGTGGCTTGGGAGCGTTTGCCATCAATCTCGGCAATCACCGTCTTACGCCCAGTTCCTGGCGGGTAGTAAGCGCCAGAATTGGGGAAGGGTCTGGTCAACATCGATAGTTTTAGACCGGCCCCCGCAGGCATCAGATGGATGTGGGGCTTGGCGTCGGCTTCGATGGTTTCCATATCGTCCATCTCACCGCCAATATCTGAGTGAATCGTCACCAAACTCGATACTGACTGAATTGCCGCCAGCACCTGCTCCTGTCCCGCCGCTGGCACGGTGAGCTGATTGCGTTTTCCCAGGATCTCGGCAATGCGATGGTGCTCGGTGGTCACCTCCAGGACTTTGACCCGTGTCGGGGTTTCTTTGACCAGGGTAATCCCGTCGCCAGGGTTAATGGCAGGCTCCATAAACAGCGTAAGGGAACCATCACCTTTTTGTTCAATAATCAGCTCCGGTGTGGCCGAGACAATCTCTACACGCACCGTAGGAGAGTCTTCCCAAAACACCAGAGGATGCCCCACCAGGGCGGTAACAGCATCGCGGTTAAGGGTGTATTGAGACCCGGAATAGTAGTCGTACTTAATTTGATTACAGACCTGCAGATCTTGGTTGGTGAGATAGTCAAATTCCGATGCATTTTTGGCCAATCGGCTCAAGGCAACCGCGCGTCCCTTGGTCCACCCCCCCTTAGCACTCAGTTTTTGTTCCTTGGGCTGCAGCATCCAGTGCTTGGTGTACAGGGTTAAAAACCAGGCCAGCCGGCGTTCGCTTTTTGGGGTGCTGCGCGTCACCGGGCCAGCAACATTGGTCAACGCCTTTAGACTCAGCTCCCAGGTACTCTGAGGTTGCAGGGTATCTACAATAGAAACGCTGGCACGCCCGGCACACCATTGGGCATAGTCACTCTCAGGAGCCAAACGGCTCAAAAGTTCAGCGGCTTCCATGGCCACCCAGCCCAGCCCGGCCTCCTGTGCCTGCTCTGCAAATAGCGCCAGGGGACGGGGTAATACGGCTCTAGCTTCATCTTCATCAAGCCAGTAGAGACATAGCAGGCTAAAGAACAGGCCAAAACTGTCGGACTCATCGTCACCATAACAGTCAATGAGTTCCAATAGCCTCTGGCGAGCAGCCAGCTGCCCCTGGTGCAAGAGAGTCAGTTCGTGGAGTAGCTGGTAGGTATTGCTGAGATAACCAGAGCCCTGCATCAGGGGAGTACTGATTGCAATGGCCTGTTTGAGGTGCTTAGGCTGCCCCGACTTGAGAAGGGCCAACATGTAAAACAGTCCGGCAATGCCGCCGATAACAGCTTTTTTATTTAACTGCTTACGGGCTAGTTTGGTGGCCGTGGCATAGTAATCTAGGGAGAGATTAATTTCTCCTAGCATCAGGGCCAGGGTACCTCGCAGGGCCGTTCCATAGACCTGGGATGGCTCATCAACAACAGTATCCAGGGCCGCTTCAGCCTCGGCCAGCCGGTTGCGTAATAGATATTGCTCCACCAATAAAACCCTGAGTTCGTTGGAGTTATTGGTATGCTCCTCTAGCTGGGCCAACAGGTCATCGGCAGGCGCTAACAGCGTGGTTGATTCAACCAAAAGCACTCTCAAAACCGTGCCGTAATAGTCAGATGGCAAGGTACGCAGCCAATCGGCATCAAAGGGATTATTGGCCACATCTAGAAGAAAATCTTCTAGGGCAACAGGGTTTGCGTAGTAGTTGTAGTTGCTGTAGTCGAGAAACAGCTGGGGTAATAGCTCATAGTCTTGCTGATAAAGCGCCAGGCGGGCTTCGCGATACAGCTCATCTTTGGAGCGACAAATATGGCGTACGCGATTAGCCCGTCCGCCATAGCCACGGCGAGGATGAAAGATGTTGGTTACCCCTTGAAGCATGGGTTCGAATAGGTCCAGGGTCGCGACCTGACGAGTCACCATTTCCACAATGAGGGGATTGCACTGGGGCAGGTGCCCGCCACCGTAGATCAAGAGCTGGATCTCCAGCAGTCGAGTAATCTGGGGCCTGAGATTGGCTGGGGTTATTTTTTTACCTGTTTTGGTGGTAATGCCAATGGCATTCAGGGCCGTGGTAATGTTCGCAATACTGGTGGGGCCATAGAATACCGATAGCAGTTGGACAATGGCTTTGCCCAACGGAGCCTGCTGCTCATAGGTATCAAACAGTTGCGATCGCAGCGCCTCAAAATCGATCTCATCATCCATCCAGCTATCCATTTACCCCAACCGTAAAGCGCGTCGCCTAAACAGTTAATTATATAGGGTTTAGCTGGCTAACCGGCATCCTGAAGAATGGCTTAACAGACAGGAAAGGTAATACGGCTTAATGCCTAAGCGGCCATCGCTCTGCGCCTGGTGGCACTGGCTCGTCTGCCAGCCTGACAGGGCGACAGGGGTGACGACGTCCGCAACCGATTGAGCAGAGTGATGGATTTATACTCCAGGTCTCGACAGCTCAGGGGCTGGATCAGCTTGTCTAGGGGGTTAAAGTCCATGATGCACGGCCCTATGCGAATACCCACGGGCTCCAAATGGCTCCCCTTTAGCAACCGCCGCCGAATGTGGGGCTGTTCTTGCATCAACCGCTGACAGGTATCGGCAGCGATGCGATCGCGCGCAAACTGAATTAACCCTGTCAAATGAAACTGCTGACTGTGTTCAATCAGCTGATGGGTTTGTTCAACGGTGGGATAGCTTCCCATCAGCGGATTTACCAACCGTCGTAGCGATTTGATGGGAATGGCATCAACCAAATCCGTCATCACCGGGGCAATTAATACGGACGCCTCATGCTTAATCGAGGGTTGGCCGTAGTCCATCGTCTTACCAGTCAGCTGTTGAATCCGAATCTCCATCCGGCGCAAACTCTCACCAAGAGCGGATAAGCCCTGACGAATTTGTTGAAACTGTTGATGTTTCTCGTCTAGCTCTGGCCCTAGCTGCTGAAAATAAGTGGCTAGCACCTCCATGGGTAAACTTAATATCTCTAGCAGCGCCACATATCGACACCCCACACCATGGCCAATCCATCCATAGTTGGCAGGGTTTAAGTAAACTGTCGGATCGTAGCCCCTGGCCATAGCTGCCTCAATCGTTGCCACCCGTACAGCGTAGTGCTCGTCTAAAAGGTCGAGGGCCACAGACCAGTGGCGACAGGCAACCCGAAATGGTATGGCCACAATGGTATAGCCAGCCTCAAAAAGACTTTTTAGGAAATGACGATAGGTGAGCGTTGGCACGGCTCCCCAGAGACCGCTACCGATAAATTGAATCACCCCCTTGGGTTGAGGATGGAGGGCAACCCAGCTATGGGCACAGGGTACAAACTTAAAGCGAGCGGCGTTAGGTGAGGATAAAACCATGGTGTAATCAGGTATACATAAACTCCTAGAGCCGCTATGGGCGGTCAGCGCTGCTGATCCTCAGATGATGTAGATCAACGCTGTCGCATTGATGATGGCAATGCTTTTGATCATTACCCCAGGATCATTCGGCATTCCGGACATTGAGCCAAAGATGCGGCCGCCAAAGATGCGGCTATTAAAAGTACCCAAATGGGTACTTTCCAAACTCGCTAGTTTTTAGCCACATTGGCAACAGCTGGTACTGAGGGTCAAACAACCTTCTCAAGGTCATGGGTGTAGGGGAGCCATCATTCTCCCCCACGAATTCTCGCGGTATGAGAATTCGTGTCTTCCACAGTGGGAATAATTAAGTCTCTAAGCAAGGAGTGGCTAGTGGTTAGCGACTCCTCTTTTTTTTGCTTCCCACTGTCTGTAGGTAACGACCTTAAAGCAAGCCTGTCTGTTCCGGCAGCCCCAGCATGATATTCATATTTTGCACAGCGGCTCCTGAGGCCCCTTTACCCAGGTTATCTAAGCGGGCGGCTACCAGGGCTTCGTGGGTGTCGTCATTGGCAAAGACAAACAGCTGTACCTGATTGGTGCCATTGGCAGCCTTAGTATCTAGGAATTTGAGATCGCGCAGTTCCCCCACATCCCCCAGGGCATTAACCTGCACAAACGGTTCTGCCCCATAGTAATTAGCCAGCACATCCCACAGCTGCTGCCCCGTGGGCGGATTGTCCAAGGTCCAGAGCGGCAACGGCATCTGCACCAGCATGCCTTGCTCAAATGCCCCGACAGCTGGTAAAAACAGGGGCGCATGGGTCAGCCCCGAATAGTTGTGCATCTCCTGCACATGCTTATGGCCAAAGGTAAGACCGTACACCCCATAAGGGTATGGCGGTTCGCCCTCGCCGCCATACTGGCCATAAACCTCAATCAGCTTACGGCCCCCGCCAGAATATCCCGAAATGGCATTAATCGTCACCGGAAAGCTGGCCGGAATTAATCCAGACGCCACCAGGGGTTTGATCGCCGCTAAAAACCCGGTCGGGTAGCAGCCCGGATTGCTTACCCGGTGCGCCTTGGCAATGGCCTTTCGCTGTCCCGGTGCCAGTTCTGGAAACCCATAGGCCCAATCTGGATCGGTGCGATGGGCCGTACTGGCATCTAAAATTTTGACCGTAGGGCTTGAAACTAGCGCCACCACTTCTCGAGCAGCTGCATCGGGCAAACAGAGAATCGCCACATCCACCGAGTCAATCAGCCGGGCCCGCTCAGCCACATCCTTACGCTTAGCCGGATCAATGCTAACAACGGTGACATCCTCTCGTTGGGCCAACCGCGAATAGATCTGTAGGCCCGTTGTGCCCGCTTCACCATCAATAAAAACCCTGGGCTGAACCATGGCAACTCCTGTAGATCCCTCAACACTGGGTGTCATTCTAAACCCGCTACCCCAGCTATTCAATCGGGCATGCTGATGGATGATAGGCGAACATTCAACAGGTCCATGGCTTCTTCCAACGCCCTACAACAGACGACATCGCAGCCGGCACCGCGACTCCGCGATCGCTACAGTATTCGACAAACCCTGGGAGCACGACTGGGACGCAGAACACTGCTGGGCTATGACCACAGCTGCAACCGTCTGGTGGTAATCAAATACCTGTGTTTTGACGACCCGCTCCAGCCCGCCGATACAAAACGCTTTCGCCAAGAGATAGCGGTATTAAAGACCTTAGACCATCCGGCAATTCCCGCCTACTTAGATAGTTTTGAAATTAACGAGCACAGCTACAGTGGCCTGATGGTGGTGCAAGACTACGTTGATGGTCAGTCCCTCTATGCCCTCATCAACGAGCAACGACCATTTAGCGAGCAAGACATCCGCAAGTTGGCCCATCAGGTCCTAGGTATACTTGACTATCTCCACAGCCAGCAGCCTACGATCATTCACCGCGATATCAAACCCAGCAGCTTGGTGCTGAACAATCCCTATGGCTCTACGCTGGGCCGGGTCTACCTGGTGGACTTGGGCCTGGTTCAGCGGATAGAGGAGACACAGGTCGCCGATGCCCCCATCTTGATCTCGGGCACACCGGGCTATCGCCCACCAGAGCAGCTAGGTGACCGGGCAAGACCCGCCACCGATCTGTATAGTCTTGGGGCAACCCTGGTACATTTAGCCACCGGTCGACATCCCAACACCTTGCCCCAGCGGGGGCTACGCATGTTGTTTGGCCAGGAACTGGGGCACATGAGCCGGCCCCTCAAGGCCTGGCTACGCTGGCTGACCCAGCCCAAACAACACAAACGACCAATTTCAGCCCAGGCGGCCCTCCAGGGGTTAGAGCAGGCAGATGACATCTTTGATACCCCCCAACGTCTGTCTCTGATCACCTTAAACCAACGGTTTCAGCGCTCGCTTCTAGAACGCATGGCTCCGGCAAATACCGAACTGAAAATTTTTGAATATAGCCAAACAATAGAAGTGGTGTTCCCACCCCTGGGCTGGAAACATGGCCGTTTTTGGTTAGCGCTATGCCAGATCTCTGTCGGGATGGGAGGGCTGTGGTTGGGTTATCACGGGTTTCAACACCTATGGCCACAGCTAAGCGGCATCTGGCCATATCTATTGGCCGCGACCGTTGGTTTGGGGTGGGTTCAGAGCCTGCGCTGTGGCTATCGAGGCCTTAAAACAATGCTGACCACGCTTTTGCAGCAGGTCAGCATCCAACTACTGCCAGATATCATCTTGCTGGGGTATCGATTTCCCTGCCGACCCGTAGAGTACATCATCAACACCTATAAGCAAGATATTGAAGACATCGACCTCCAACCGGGTAGCTCTACCATTACATTTCGTCTGAGCTGCAATCGCACCGCCATTGGCAAGCTAGAGTATGAGCTCTCAGCCCCGGCCCTGGGCTTAACTCAGTCAGAAATTCGCTGGATCAATGACATCTTGCAACTGTGGCTAAAGCATAAAGTGCGTTCGGTGTAGACGCACCCTATCAAGATAGCGGGGCGGCTATTCGCCTAAACTGGTGTCATCTCTGCTCTGTACCGCCTTGGCCCCATGCCCCAGTTTGCCACCATGCAGGACCAGCGCTACGCCCAAGTGCTGATGCAGCCTGCCCTGATTCGCATTATTGACAATATTCGTAAACAGCTAGATGTGTCTGACTGGCAGGGGACCTATCGCGATGACATGCGCTGGCCCACCGAGGCAACGGCTGACCAAAAGCAGCAGTACTTAGCACTCCAGGAAATGCTCGAAACCGCTACCCCTGAGGAGCACGATCAGATTCAGGCCACCCTTTCCCAAATGCCGTCCCCAGAGCATCTGTATACCCTGTGCCTTAAAAAGCAGGACCAGCAGCAACAGGAGATTGATGTTTGGCAGCTGTGCTATCGCCTCTGCAATGTGGAGGACAGCGACCCAGATAGCGCCATCATCATAGACACCAGCCTGTTGGATCTAGAAATGGGCGATGTTAATTGGATTGCGTTAGATCAAAAAGCAAAGCGTCTGGTGGAAGACGTTTTTAGCGCCTTAGCTTAAAGATCGGTCTACCCCAGCTACCCGATCGTCTCCTGCGGCAACCTGGCCCCACAGCGTCGACAATAGATCGCATCTGCTTCGTGGTTTGATAGCCCACAGCTCTCACAGCGAACCGTATTCACCGCCTGGATCCGATTTATGTTTTGAATCAGACTACCGACCTGACTGGGGATGAGGGCAATTCCAGTCAAAATCATCATAACGGTGAGGGTACGTCCGGCTTCGGAGACAGGGGTGACATCGCCGTAGCCCACGGTGGTCATGGTCACCACAGAAAAGTACATGGCATCGAAAAACGTGCTAAATATCCTGGGGTCGATGGGATGTTCTACCTGGTAGATCGCCCCTGAGTAGATAAAAACAATTGAGAATAGGGTAAAAACGATCCGAGCAATGATTAAGCCCTCGCGCCCGAGCCAACGATCTTCCTCTAAAAATCGGGCTAGTTTAAGAATGCGCAACCAGCGAATTAGCCTCAAGGAGCGGGTATCGAAGACTCCGGCCAGGACGGGCAAAATTGAGACTAAATCGACAATGGCATAGGGGCTAAAGGCATAGCGGACAGGACGATCGGCGGCCCAAAGCCGGACGCCGTATTCTAGGACAAACACGATTAGGATCAGTCGGTCTAACAGCGCTAGGGCAGCACTGACACTGGCAGATAGGGGATAGGTTTCAGCTACAAACAGCCCCGCTGAGGTGAGGATCAGGGTTGCGATCGCAATATTGACCCCCAACCCCAACCAGGTCTCCGCCTCTTCCAACTCAGCGCGCACCCGCTGTCGCCACGTTATTGTTTGCTCTATCACCACTTCCTATTAGTAAAGACTATGAAATATAGCTCGACACCCACAGCCGTTGTCAGCCTGATGACTTTTCACCCTTAAACCAAGACATTTATCAATTTTTAATCCGGCCATAAACCAATCATTCCACACTTGAAACACTGGGTTTAGCCTCAGAGAGGATAGTCCGCAGACCCCACGTACAAAGATTTACAGCATAAATGTTTATTTTTATAAATTATTAACTGAGCACACAATATTGAATTGTGTGTCTGCATGTAAATTTGGTTAACTTATGCTACTCAAATGAACGCACTTGGGGGCATAGCCTATAGGTTGAGTTTATTCAGATCTGTAGGCTCCGTTTTTGTTTTAGTCCTGGAGCCAGAGAGATTCTTGGATTATCCAAGAACGGAGTTTTTTCTCACTTCATATCGGACATTAATCAATCTCTAAAACCGAATTAGATGACAGAATTCATGGGCATGCTGCCAAAGGCATGTCTGGGAGTTCTAAAGGTCGTCATTAACTGACAGAAATAGTTGACAGCTTTTACTGAAAGCACTCATTCCTGGGGGTTTCAGCGATAGTTATCCATTGTTTTTGTCGAGTTTATAACGCAATCTTGTTTTGGGCAGAGTTTTCTCTTTTGTGCAGATTTTGTGCAGACAAAGAGACTTTGTGCAGATTTTGTGCAGAGATCGTTAAAAGATTGAATTTTCCGTGTTTTCTTACGAAACAAAAGGAGAGGAGTTCGGATGACCATAAGTCCCCCGGAACCGGGGCAAAAAGTTAAGGTTGTGGTCGATGACGCCCCTACCCCCGCCACCTTTGAGCGATGGGGTAAGCCGGGGCACTTTAGTCGAACGCTGGCAAGAGGACCCAAGACAACAACTTGGATTTGGGATCTCCACGCTGATGCCCACGATTTTGACAGCCATACTAGCGATTTAGAAGATATCTCCCGAAAGATATTCAGCGCACATTTTGGCCACTTAGCTGTTGTTTTTGTCTGGCTAAGCGGCATGTATTTTCATGGTGCCAAGTTCTCAAATTTTGAGGCCTGGCTAACCAATCCAACCGGTATTAAGCCAAGTGCCCAGGTGGTTTGGCCTATTTTTGGTCAAGAGATTTTGAATGGTGATGTGGGCGGTGGTTTCCAGGGTATTCAGATTACCTCTGGACTGTTCCAACTATGGCGCGCCAACGGTATCACAAATTCTTTTCAGCTTTATTGCACGGCACTTGGGGCCCTGGTAATGGCAGCCTTGATGCTGTTTGCCGGATGGTTTCACTACCATCGCAAGGCTCCGAAGCTGGAGTGGTTTCAAAATGTAGAGTCCATGATGAACCACCACCTCGCAGGGCTGCTGGGGTTGGGGTGTCTAGGCTATGCCGGACAACAAATCCATGTGTCTCTGCCAATCAATGCTTGTCTGGATGCCATTGATGCCGGCCATCCATTGACCATTGGGGGCAAGCTGATTGACTCGGTGGCAGCAATTCCCTTGCCCCACGAGTGGATTCTTAACCCTGCACTCATGCCGGATATTTATCCTAGCTTTGCTAAAGGTGTACTGCCGTTCTTTACCCTTGATTGGAGCGCCTATACGGACTTTCTCACCTTTAAGGGGGGGCTAAATCCGGTAACTGGCGGTCTGTGGCTGACCGATACGGCACATCACCACCTCGCGCTGGCGGTTCTGTTTATTATTGCGGGACATTTTTACCGGACTAACTGGGGTATTGGTCACACCTTTAGAGAGGTTTTGGAAGCCCATAAGGGTCCTTTCACCGGTCAAGGCCACAAGGGTATGACTGAGATTTTCACCAATTCCTGGCACTGTAATCTGTCTTGGCACTTGGCCTGGATGGGCTCATTGTCAATTTTGGTGGCTCACCATATGTATTCAATGCCGCCTTACCCCTACATTGCGACTGACTATCCGACGCAATTGGGACTATTTACGCACCACATGTGGATCGGTGGATTTTTGATTGTGGGGGCAGGTGCCCATGCAGCCATCTTTATGGTGCGTGACTATGAGCCCTCAACCCACATTGATAATCTGTTGGATCGGGTGTTGCGCCATCGAGATGCAATTATTTCCCATCTCAACTGGGTTTGTATTTTCCTTGGCTTCCACAGTTTTGGTTTATACATCCACAATGACACCATGCGGGCGTTTGGCAGACCGCAGGACATGTTCTCGGATACGGGAATCCAGCTACAGCCCATCTTTGCCCAGTGGGTCCAACACATCCATGAGATCGCAGCGGGTGGCACGGCCCCTAATGCCCTAGCGGGAGTAAGCCCAGCCTTTGGCGGAGATGTCGTTGCCGTTGGTGGCAAAGTGGCCATGATGCCAATCGCATTGGGGACGGCTGACTTTATGGTGCACCACATCCATGCATTCACCATCCATGTCACCGTTTTGATTTTGCTCAAGGGTGTCCTGTTCGCCCGCAGCTCTCGTCTGATCCCAGACAAAGGTGACCTGGGGTTCCGCTTTCCCTGCGATGGTCCAGGGCGAGGGGGCACCTGTCAGGTATCGGGGTGGGACCATGTGTTCCTGGGTTTGTTCTGGATGTATAACTCCATCTCAATTGTAATTTTTCACTTTAGCTGGAAGATGCAGTCCGATGTCTGGGGCACGGTGTCAGATAGCGGGACGGTGAGTCACTTAACAGCCGGTAATTTTGCCCAAAGCGCCATTACTATCAATGGCTGGTTGAGAGACTTTCTATGGGCTCAGGCATCCCAGGTGATTAACTCCTACGGCACACCTTTGGCCGCCTATGGTCTGATGTTTTTAGCCGCTCACTTTGTTTGGGCCTTTAGCCTGATGTTTCTCTTTAGCGGTCGAGGCTACTGGCAAGAGTTAATCGAATCGATTGTTTGGGCCCATAACAAGCTCAAGGTGGCTCCAGCTATTCAGCCAAGAGCCCTGAGTATTACCCAAGGACGAGCGGTTGGCGCGGCCCATTATCTCCTCGGAGGGATTGCAACAACCTGGGCATTCTTCCATGCTCGGATACTTTCACTAGGATAACGGGAAGGACTCAGAAACACTATGGCAACTAAGTTTCCAAAGTTTAGTCAAGACCTTGCCCAAGATCCGACCACGCGTCGGTTATGGTACGGGATTGCAACGGCCCATGATTTTGAAAGCCATGATGGCATGACGGAAGAGAATCTTTATCAAAAGATTTTCGCCTCCCATTTTGGTCATTTGGCAATCATCTTTTTATGGACCTCCGGTAATCTCTTCCATGTCGCTTGGCAAGGGAATTTTGAACAGTGGGTCAAAGACCCGCTCAATGTTAAACCCATTGCCCATGCAATTTGGGATCCGCAATTTGGCCCGGCGGCGGTTGATGCCTACACCCAGGCAGGGGCCAACTACCCGGTGGATATCTCTTTTTCGGGGGTCTATCACTGGTGGTACACCATTGGCATGCGCACCAACAACCAACTCCATGGTGGGGCCATGTTTATGCTAATTCTGGCAACGGTGATGCTGTTTGCCGGATGGCTACACCTGCAGCCTAAGTTTAGACCGGGGTTGGCCTGGTTTAAAAATGCGGAATCTCGCATGAACCACCATTTGGCCGGTCTGTTTGGGGTAAGTTCTCTGGCCTGGGCCGGGCACTTGATCCACGTGGCGGTTCCAGCGGCAAGAGGCCAGGAGGTAACCTGGAGCAATCTGCTATCGTCGCCCCCCCATCCGGCAGGGCTGGCTCCATTTTTTACAGGTCAGTGGGGTGTTTATGCCCAAAACCCGGATACGGCAGGCCATGTATTTGGTACGGCTGAAGGTGCGGGGACAGCGATTCTCACCTTTTTGGGAGGCTTTCATCCCCAAACAGAGGCGCTCTGGCTGACGGACATTGCCCATCACCATCTTGCGATCGCAGTCCTATTTATCATTGCTGGCCACATGTACCGAACTAACTTCGGTATCGGTCACAGCATGAGGGAAATTATGGATGCCCACCGACCACCGGGTGGTCGTCTGGGGGATGCCCACAAAGGCATGTACGACACGTACAACAACTCGCTGCATTTCCAGCTGGGCTGGCACCTGGCCGCCCTGGGGGTGGTCACCTCCCTGGTGGCGCAGCACATGTACGCCATGCCGTCCTATGCCTTTATTGCCAAGGACTTTACCACCCAGGCGGCGCTTTACAGCCATCACCAGTACATTGCTGGATTCCTGATGGTGGGAGCTTTTTCCCACGGTGCCATCTTCTTGGTGCGCGACTATGACCCAGAGGCCAATAAGAACAATGTTCTCGCTCGGGTTCTAGATCATAAAGAGGCAATTATTTCTCACCTGAGCTGGGTGTCGCTGTTCTTGGGTTTCCACACCTTGGGTCTATACGTGCACAATGACGTTGTTGTGGCCTTTGGCACACCTGAGAAACAGATTCTGGTAGAACCTGTCTTTGCCCAATGGATTCAAGCAGCCCATGGCAAATTACTGTATGGGTTCGATACCCTACTTTCCAATGCCAACAGTGTTGCAACAACCGCCTGGCCTAACCATGCTGATGTTTGGTTACCCGGCTGGTTAGACGCCATTAACAGTGGAACAAATTCACTGTTCTTGACCATTGGCCCCGGTGACTTTTTGGTTCACCATGCGATCGCACTGGGTCTGCATACCACCACCCTAATCTTGGTTAAGGGAGCCCTAGATGCCCGTGGGTCTAAGCTCATGCCAGACAAAAAAGACTTTGGCTATAGCTTCCCCTGTGACGGGCCTGGCCGCGGCGGCACCTGCGATATCTCCGCCTGGGATGCCTCCTACCTGGCCATGTTCTGGATGCTCAATACCGTAGCTTGGTTAACCTTCTACTGGCATTGGAAGCATCTGGCCATCTGGAGTGGAAATGTAGCCCAGTTTAACCAGTCGTCCACTTACCTCATGGGCTGGTTCCGAGACTATCTCTGGCTCAACTCCGCCCAGTTAATCAATGGATATAACCCCACAGGCATTAACAACCTGGCTATCTGGGCCTGGATCTTCTTGGCTGCCCATCTCTGCTGGGCTGTTGGGTTTATGTTCTTGATCTCCTGGCGAGGATATTGGCAAGAGCTAATTGAGACATTAGTTTGGGCACACGAACGGACACCACTGGCCAACCTGGTTCAGTGGAAAGATAAGCCCGTTGCCCTTTCAATTGTCCAAGCTCGCCTGGTGGGTCTAACCCATTTCGCAGTCGGATTTATCTTTACCTATGCTGCGTTTCTGATTGCTTCAACCTCAAGCAGGTTTGGTTGAAGCACGCTGGGCAAAGAGATCTGCTTAGGACAGTCGATTTCTCTTTGCCCAAACCAAGGTTGAGACGGATTGAGACTCTCCTCCACCGTCTCTCATAAAGGTCCTGACCACTGGGGTAGTTAGGTCAGGACCTTTTTTAAGGCATTCCTAGTGTTATTGGAGACTATTCATGGCTAATGAGCTAATCAAACCGTATAACAACGATCCTGAGCTCGGACATCTATCGACACCCATCAGCGATTCTGCCCTGGTGCGCACATTCATCCAAAATTTACCCGCCTATCGTCCAGGGCTATCTCCCCTGATGCGAGGCTTAGAAATAGGTCTGGCCCACGGGTATTTTTTGGTGG
This sequence comes from Cyanobacteria bacterium J06554_1, assembly GCA_038534515.1. GTDB lineage: Bacteria > Cyanobacteriota > Cyanobacteriia > Phormidesmidales > Phormidesmidaceae > Leptothoe. The sequence goes on along the minus strand of JBCAWO010000001.1, from coordinate 8,875 downwards.
GTCCCGAAATACTATTTGGTGCCCTCAGAGACTATGGACCGGCTCCCTACTTTGCCGGGTTTGTCACCGCCATATCGCTAGTCTTGCTGGGCACGATTGGCATGAGCGTTTACGGCGCTGTCAACTGCCGTAGCGCAAACAATACGCCCATTGACACCGATAGGTTAAAAACCTCTGAGGGCTGGAGCGAATTTACAGCGGGTTTCTTTATTGGTGGCACAGGCGGTGCCTACATGGCATATCTACTGCTCGACCACTTCACCACAGTCGATGCCATCTTTAGAGGATTTGTGAACTGACTTAGCCCAATGGCCAATATTTATCCAGATATTTAGTTAGAAGGAGTTAAAACATGGATGGAACTTACACAATGTCCTGGCTACCGTGGATTTTGATCCCAGTAGTGTGCTGGTTACTCCCAATCATGTCCATGGTGATGCTGATGTTCTACATTGAGGGCGACGCCGCCTAGCCGCAGCTGAGCCCTGGATGGAAAAAGGTAAAAAGCAAGCGTCCTGACCCAACCACACAACACCCCTCAGCCACCAGCAAGCATCGCTTTGGGCACCGGTTAAGACGTTTGCGACAAAAATTTCGGCGTTGCTGATCCTCGGTATGATTTTATCGGTGAGGTACTGTCCTATGGCATATCTCACCGATCGGTTCATCCTCTAAATCAGCAACGGCAAATTTTCCTATGGGCACCATAGCCCAAGGCAAACAGTGACTCATGGGGTTATGCTCCATGGACCAACATCTGTACTTATGAGTTGACGCTGGTTCACCAAGTCCCCCAAACTCAGACTTAAGACCAGCACATCAGACCCATAGACACCTATTCTTTCCATGGCCGATAAGCTATTTGCAGTGGGCGATCGCATCACCGTCACCACCCAGCCCCCCTATCTCAAGACCGCCGACCCTATGCCTATGCTGCGTCCACCGGATCTAGTCACCGTGGGTGAGGAGGGCACCATTCTCGAACAAAAATCTGGCGGCTACTGGGCCGTACGCTTTGAGCGCGGGGCCTTTCTGATTGATGGTCGCTATATTGAGCGGGTCACCAGCTAAACCGCGTTCCGCCGTTTTCCCACAAAAAAATCACTGGTCAGGGCATGGAAATGGTTTGACCTCAGAAAGTTCGTAGCCAAACTCAATTATTCACTCAAATAAAGAACCTATCTGATATAGTTAGTAACTGTGCTTGAGAGAACATCTCAAACACGGGTTGCTAGCTCAGCGGTAGAGCACTCGGCTTTTAACCGATTGGTCCTGGGTTCGAATCCCAGGCGACCCATATTTACCCAGCCCAACATCAGAATATCTTCTGGTCAAAGCATATTTCGCGGTTTTTTTTAAGAAACGGATAAGCGGCGTCATTTGTCGTACATAGCCGACACCTGCAGGCTGCTATCCTTAATAAAACCCTCAGGTTTCAGAAACAACTCGTCATAAACTTAGGGTTGTGACCTAATATTAATGAGTAGGGATACCTATTCGACCCTTTAAATCGAAGCTGCCAAAACGGCAAAAAGTACTAGGAGGATTATATGGCGCTTGTACCTATGCGGCTGCTGCTGGACCATGCCGCTGAAAACGGCTACGGCATTCCCGCTTATAACGTGAACAATATGGAGCAGATCCTGGCAATTATGCAGGCTGCTGATGAGACTAACAGTCCTGTAATTTTGCAGGCTTCCCGCGGTGCCCGTAAGTACGCTGGTGAAAACTTCTTGCGTCACTTGGTTCTGGCGGCTATCGAGACCTATCCCCACATTCCTGTTGTTATGCACCAGGACCACGGAAACAGCCCTGCAACTTGCTACTCTGCAATCCGCAACGGCTTTACTAGCGTCATGATGGACGGCTCCCTTGAAGCTGATGCCAAGACTCCCGCTAGCTTTGAGTACAACGTTAACGTGACTGCTGAAGTCGTTAAGGTTGCCCACTCCATCGGTGCCAGTGTTGAAGGTGAGCTAGGCTGCCTGGGCTCTCTAGAAACAGGTGCGGGTGAAGCTGAAGACGGCCATGGTTTTGAAGGTACTCTCAGCAAGGATCAGCTGCTGACCGACCCCGATGAAGCTGTACAGTTCGTTCAGCAGACTCAGGTTGATGCCCTGGCTGTTGCCATTGGTACTAGCCACGGTGCTTACAAGTTCACCCGTAAGCCCACTGGTGAAATCCTGGCCATCAGCCGCATTGCAGAAATCCACAAGCGTCTGCCTAACACTCACCTGGTAATGCACGGTTCTTCCTCCGTTCCCCAGGAATGGTTGGACATGATTAACGCCAACGGCGGTAACATTCCTGAGACCTACGGTGTACCCGTTGAAGAAATCCAGAAGGGTATCAAGAGCGGTGTTCGCAAAGTGAACATTGACACTGACAACCGTCTGGCTATTACGGCGGCTATCCGCGAAGCGGCTATGAAGGATCCTGCTAACTTTGATCCTCGTCACTTCCTCAAGCCTTCCATCAAGTACATGAAGCAAGTCTGTTCTGATCGCTACCAAGCGTTTGGTACTGCTGGCAACGCTACTAAGATCAAGCAAGTTGGCGTTGATATCTTTGCGGCTAAGTACGAAGCTGGTGAGCTTGACGCTAAGGTTGCAGTTACTGCTTAAGTTTCAACGATGCTTCAGATGCACTGAAGTTGTCGATAAGTAAGTAAAAAGGGGATGGCTATGGCCATCCCCTTTTTGTTGGGCTGCTTAACTGATTGATATCAAATTGATATCAAATTACACACCTAACCCAAATTTATGCTTTCTTGGCTACCCAATACTTACTCATAAAGTGGTTCGACACCTCTACATCGCTAAAGCCAGCGGACTCTAGACGAGCGGTTATATCGTCTGTGCTGTAGTGACGATAGTAGGGCTCATGGAAAACGCTAGGGAAGTTTTCCATCATGGGGGTAAATTCTGGAGTGTCTAGCTTTTGGATGGAGTCGCAGATGACAAACACACCACCGGACTTGGTGACACGATAGGCCTCATTAATGACCGTTTGCCGAACGTCTGCAGGCAGTTCATGGAACAAAAAGACACTGACAGTGGCATCAAAGTAATTATCGAGATAGGGCAGAGCCTCAGCATTGGCATGAATTAGCTGGGGCAGGGTACCGGGTTCTCTGCTCAATAAATCATTGGCCTTGCACAAGTAGGTGGGGGATAAATCCACACCGTGGAGTGAGGTTTGCGGCAGAGTATCTCGAATCATTTTCAAGGTACGCCCGGTACCACAGGCCACATCTAAAACTTTAGGTGTACCGGTTACTGGCTCAATATGGTGCTTGAGGGGAGCCAGGATACGACGACGCATGGGGTCCGCCGAACCATTAAACAAAATCTCTACCTGTAGATCGTAGAGATTTGCAGACATCTCCCCCAGGTAGCCATCGGTTTGATGGTGAAAGTTTTGCACATAATAATCGGGATAGCCGTCGGTACTGACATCGGCACCAAAGTCTTGATATTTTTTGTTTTTAGAACGATCCCAGACGCTGGGAGTATCCATAACCACCATGGGGTAGTACTTGAAAAAGTCATCCCATGGATTATCAAATAGCAAGCTTGTGGGATATACCCCAGCGGCGGCATCTTGCCAATCAACCTCGGTTAGCTCATCCAACCGTTGTTTCAAAATCGCTAGCGTCGATGCTGGAATTTCAGACGTGCTGTCCGGAGCAACTGGAGAGATAACTTCACGTAACCGATTGGCCAGAGTTTTGTGGGTAAACCCAAAGGCTTGTTTGCCTTGCTGAAAGGTTTGGTAAGCAAGTTTTGTCAATGTGTCTGGCATGGTTCTGATCGGACAACAGGGTAGTCAGTTAACTAGGCGCTGGCAAAGCATCATGGGATTTAAAGCTGGCCAGCGAAATTTACATAGTGATCATTGTAAAAGTTTATTAATAAACAGGGGGGGTATAAATGGAAACTGCTGCGTCCTGATTCGAGGAAAGCTGCGCTAGTATAGGTGGGTTATAGGACCCATCCATAGAGGATTACTTGATGAAGCGTCTGTCCATTGATACCACCCAAATGATGCGTCGCACTGAGGACTTAATTAGTGCGGCATCTAATCGCTACCGCATCACTGTTCAGGTGGCAAACCGGGCGCAGCGTCGTCGTTTCGAAGAATTTGATAATATCGATGAGTCTCGCATGAAGCCCGTGTTGCGCGCCATTGTCGAAATGTCTGATGAGCTAACTCAGCCTGAAATTATTGGCGAGTAGGCCCTTACCGTGGGAAAACTGGTCTGCTTCCTACACCGACAGACCAGTTTTCGTCGGTATATACAACTAGCACGTATTTATTCAACTATTCATCGCATTCACGCTCAGCGGTATGGGTAAGCAGCTTAAGTTTTGGTTTTTGACCACCTTGACCACCCTGATGGTTTTGGCTGGCAGTATTTTGCAGGTAGGTGAGCCGTTAATGGCGACCCAGACTCCGCCTGAAATCGCAATTGCAAATCAGCTATACAGTCAGTATCCCGATATTCCCAGAGCCCAACAGGCTAACACCACTCTGCTGAGTCGATTTATTGAGTACCACCTCGACACCCAGATACGACCTGCCCAATATCACTTCGATTGGGAGCTGTCTATGGCGGACTACCTGGATGTTTCCTATGGGAAAGAGTCAGGGCAACATATCGTAGCTAGCAACGCCGACAAGTTAGCAATGCAGAGGCTGAGTCGCCAGCAGCGTCATGACCTGATACGGGGCCTGGAGGATCGCTTTGCCCGATGACGGCAATGGTCAAGGAGGGGACTGGTTGGCGACTGGGCTGGGATGAGGACCGTGATCCGTTCAAAGCCCTAGTGGGTGGTGAATATTGGGCGCTAGAACTGACACAGCATGAGTTTGAGGACCTGCGTCGGCTGGCACAGCAGCTAGCAGACACCATGGCCGCTATGGCCACCGAACTGATGCCCAATGAGCACATCATCTGCGAGCAAGAAACCCCTCATTTGTGGATAGAGGCTGAGGGATTTCACCACAGCTATGGACTGCGATTTATTTTGCTGAACGGTCGCGGAGGAGAAGGCGCGTGGCCAGCGGCCGTTGTCCCTGAAATATTGAACGGTTTAGGGCGAATCAACGTATTTTGATACGTTATCGGCCTTGTGCTTTAAACTGGGCACAACGTGCGCCAGTCTATATATCTATCTGACAATCAGAGTGCAGAAAGTATATGAAAAAACTCAAGGTCGTTAGTGATACGCAGTTTAAGCTGCGTCCGGGTTTGTCAAACGAGCTATCTAGACAGGACAAGGTCTTTGTCCCCAATGGAACCGAGTTTGACCTAGCTAGCTCAGATGTTGTGCAGGGGGGGCATCTTAAGGTGACCCTGGCTAAGCCTTTAGGGCCAGCGAATAAGACTATCTGGTACGTTTATAAACCCGATGTCAGGGTCTATGACACAAATATTAAGCTCACTATTCTGAGCGATACTCTGTTTAAGCAGCGGCCAGTGTTGTCCAATCAGCTGAGTGAGCGGGAAAAGGTTTTTGTCCCGAACGGTACGGAATATTATCTGCAATCCTACCTGCCAGCGGACGGGCAACATGTGAGGGTTGCGATCGCAAACGCCTTCCTCGGTCCTGAAAATCGGACAGTCTGGTATGCCTACAAGCCTGACATTCGCATTGTCGGCGATACCATCACCCTGACCGTGATCAGCGACACCCTGTTCAAAACATCGCCCCAGCTGTCATCTAAGCTCAGCAATACTGACAAGGTCTTTGTCAAAAACACCACCGAACTGGAGCTAGTAAGCCACGAGTTAGCCCAGGCTAATCACGTCAAACTAGAGCTAGCCGAACCCAGCTTTAACAACCGGTCTGAACTAATCTGGTATGCCTATAAACCCGATATTCAGATCGAGGGCAACGAACCAGAAAACCAGCCCAAAAACGAAACCCCACGACCAAAGCCCAGCGGCCCATACATTAAGCTGCCGGGCTTTCGTGGCAACTTCTATCTATCCAACCCAATTATTCCCGGCGGTCATTTTACCTGGGGAGAAGCCACCCACGGCGGCAGTCGTATTCCAGTTGATCGCAATGTAGTCTACGGCATTATTCGCATCGCCCGGGTAATGGAAGAAGTGCGCAATCGACTAGGGGGACGGCCCATCACCATTAACTCCTGGTACCGTGACCCGGTGACCAACCGACGTGTGGGCGGCGCTAGCCGGTCTCGCCACCTAAACGGTGACGCCGTTGATTTTGTAGCCCCTGGCATCCATCCCTACGATGTCTACGACCGGCTAAACCGCTGGTGGGGCTCAAAAGGTGGATTAGCCAGCGCTACCGTATTTACCCACATTGATACACGGGGCTACTATGCTCGCTGGAGCTATGGTTTTTAGAACGGTCGGGCCAGGCCAATTATGCCAATACCATCCAAAACAGGAGGGTTAACATCAGGCTCATGGCACCGATCAAATGATCAAACTGCTCGGCCAAACGGGGTAATTTGATCGACAGCTTTTGAAAAATCAGCCAGTACGCCAGCCAGCCAGCCGCAATGGTCGCGAGCGGTTTAACCACGTTATTCAAACTATAGGCTTCGTAGTAGAGGCCATTAGCCAGAACTAACCCACCCAGCAATAAAACCAGCGCCGGCCAATAGCCTGGTTTTACCGTATCCGTGGGGAGTTCTGAAGTGCGGGCATGGGGCAAAAAAATAAACTTAGCAAACGAGATGGCTGTTCCTAATGCAGCAATGTTCATGCCGATCACTTGCCAGGGCACCAGGTTCTTCGAGGTAAGCACCTTAGCACCAAACCCGGCCAGTAAGGGAAAGCCGGAGATCGAAAAACTTGCGATCGCTAACGTGACCCAAATGGAAGTAGGTATGGGATTTTGCTTCAGCACTTTGATGCTTCGACTAGACAAGTTGCCCGCAATCAGAAAAAGGGCCGATTTTACCAAACCGTGGGTAAGGGCATAAAAGCCCCCGACAGCCGGTGCCGCCAAGATAAATCCAAGCTGAGAAACCGTATGAAACGCAAGAATGCGCTTGGTATCTTGGGAAAAAACAGCGTAGCTAACACCCAACAGTGCCGTTGCTACCCCAAAGATACGGACAATGGGATCAATATCAGGCACGATCAGGGCAAACCGAACCAGCGGAAAAACCCCCGTTTTGACCACAACGCCTGACAGCAGGGCAGATATAGGCGATTCTGATTCGGAATGGGTCAGGGGTAACCATAGCCCTGAAACAAAAATGCCACCTTTGGTCAACAGACCGACAAAAATAAGTGCGATCGCTTCCGTTGGGGCTTTTGCCAACCCACCAAAGGCAAACGAATTAGTCGACTGGTAAACCATCACTGCCCCAAGCAGGTAAAACAGCATGGCTGTATTACTCACAAACAGATAGCGCAGCCCTACCCAAATGGAACGGTCAGTCCGGGGATAGGCAATTAGCAAAAATGCAGCAATACCAATAACTTCTAACGCAACATAGACACTGATCAAATCTGCGCTAACAAAGACCGCATTAACACTGCCATGCAAAATAAGCGCTTGCGTATAAAAGAAAGCGCCCTTCTCGCTTTGCCAACAGTAAAGAATAACCGCTGTGGTCACAACGGCATTGGTCAAAATAAAGAAACCGCTCAGACCGTCTATAAATAAGCTGATGCCAAAGCTATCTAACAGCCGTAAACTCACAGATGCCGAATTGAGCACGTGCCATAGACCATAGCCCAGCGAGATCAATGAAACCGTTATTGCCAGAGCGCGATCTAGTTTGGGCAAAAGATAAATACTAAATCCCACAAACAAGGGTAAGGCAATCCAAATGAGGGTAAAAGTATTCATGTGATGTCGAGTCTATTGAAACGGTTTAATCAATCGCAGGCTATACAATCTCTGCTTTCACGATTAGCTCTTCCAGATGTTTCCAACCACAACAAAAACGAGGCCAGAAAATCTGTTAGGTAGACTAAAATTAGGCAGATTGGATTGGTAACTAGAACAGATAGTTACCATATAAAAGAATCTATAAACGCCAACTGGCCCCAATAATTTCAGTACAGCTATTCAATAACATTGAACAATCAAGAAATAGAATAAAATCTATACAGAACCAAGGTTCATAGACATAAGTCTATCATCATTTGGTTTTAGCTAAATGCCCTGCAAGGTGAACATTTTTAATGCATTTACCCCACATCAAAGCTCTGTAGTGAGGACAGTCAAAAACATAAACTACAGTCTCAGATATTTTGGCCCTTCAACGCTATCCCCATTACTCCGTTGAAAACAACTCAGACTATCACGCAATAATGGGGACACAAACTTTGGTCACAAGCATAGGTATCCAGCTTATCGATACCACCTCTGGTGAGCCCGATCTCAATGGCAATATCAGACGCACTGCCCAGGTCACCTACGCTACACATTCATCTGGCTCTAATCCACGGGCTATGGCTCAGCAGCTGACAATTCTGCCGGTATATTTCTCAAAGAGGCTGTCATAGCGTGTTACCGCCTGCAGCAAGCTGCTCAGTTTAGCAATCCCTTTGGGTCTGATGCATTCGAGTGCTTACTCTGTTATTCCTCTACCCCCAGGGTTTACTGGTTATCTGAAGCTTTGCCCACACTCAATACGACCTTTTACTGCATTTTCATACAGCAAGTCATTAGCGGTTAAAGGCATGGCGAAATTTGTTGAACTTCATGTCTAGCCCATCATTAAAACACCACAGCATTAATTGCAGAATTACTGACTCTACCAGGCAGGAAGAACTCAATGTAATGGGTTTGGAGCAAGGAATGGATAGAAGCGACTCAGCCAGGTTTTGTTCTGGTTTCCGTCCCCTTGTATTTAGTGTGGGCAAAGCTTCAGA